>NZ_VBTN01000003.1:345491-910670 GCF_013277805.1 Pseudomonas sp. MS15a(2019) | reverse complement strand
CGCTGTATGAACGACTACTGGCACGCGGCAAAGCCCGAATGAGCGCCTTGGGCGCTGCCATGCGCAAACTGCTGCAGATCGCCTATGGCGTGCTCAAGACGCAGCGACCTTATCAACCACGACAGGCCCTTTAGAGGACCTGTTGTGATTGATGGGAGAGATGGTATCTACGGGGGTGAAGCCAAGGCGATAGATCCGTAGGTTGGGTTGAGCGCTAGCGAAGCCCAACAGGCGTTATCCGGCGCCCGCCTGTGTTGGGCTTCGACGATGAGACTGTCTCAGCCCAACCTACGGGGTGAAGCCAAGGCGATAGACCCGTAGGTTGGGTTGAGCGCTAGCGAAGCCCAACAGGAGTTATCCAGCGACCGCCTGTGTTGGGCTTCGACGGTGGAGCTGTCTCAACCCAACCTACGGGATGACGCCGAGGCGATGGACCCGTAGGTTGGGTTGAGCGTCAGCGAAGCCCAACATTGCGGCGGGCTTAGCCCGCCACCAGCACCCGAATGGCTTCCAGGCGCAGCGAGGCCTTGTCCAGGTAGGTCAGGCCTTCCTCGCGCTGCTGGCGCAGGCGGTCGATCTCGTCCTGGCGGACACTGGAGTTGACCGCGCGCAGGGCTTCCAGGCGGGCGATTTCCTCGTCCATGCCCGAGAGGTACGCCTGGCGTGCCTTGGCCACGCGTTCCTCGTGGCGCGGCAGGGCCTTGCCTTCGCCGCCGCCGATCAGCTTGGCCAGGGAGTCGCGCTGGGCCTGGACGAACTTGTTGGCGCTGGTGCGTGGCACGCTTTCCAGCTGGTCGTTGAGGGTCTCGAAGGCCACCCGGGCGGCCAGGTCGTTGCCGTTGGCGTCCAGCAGGCAGCGGATCGCCAGCGGCGGCAGGTAGCGACCCAGTTGCAGGGCGCGCGGCGCCACCGCCTCGCTGATGTAGATCAGTTCCAGCAGTACGGTGCCCGGCTTGAGCGCCTTGTTCTTGATCAGCGCCACGGCGGTGTTGCCCATGGAGCCGGACATCACCAGGTCCATGCCGCCCTGGGCCATGGGGTGTTCCCAGGTCAGGAATTGCATGTCCTCGCGAACCAGGGCCACGTTGCGATCGTAGGTGATGGTCACGCCTTCGTCGTCGCCGAGGGGGAAGCCGGCGTCGAGCATCTTCTCGCTGGGCTTGAGGATCAGGGCGTTGTCGGAGTGGTCCTCGCTGTCGATGCCGAAGGCGTTGAACAGCTCTTCCATGTACATGGGCAGGGCGAACTGATCGTCCTGCTCGAGGATGTCCTCGACCAGCTGCTCGCCGGCACCGGCGCCGGAGGAATTGAGCTCCAGCAGGCGGTCACGGCCGTTGTGCAGCTCGGTTTCCAGCGCCGCGCGCGCCTGGGCGCCCTGTTCCAGCAGCGCCTGCCAGGTGGCGTCATCGCCGCCGGCCAATTGCTCTTCCAGTTCGCTGGCGAAGCGCGCCTGCAGGGCGCTGCCGGTGGGCGAGGTGGCCAGGAAGGCGTTCAGTGCCTGGTGGTACCACTGGAACTGGCGTTCCTGGCGGCTGCCTTCGAGGTAGGGCACGTGCAGCTGGATGGTGTGGCGCTGGCCGATCCGGTCCAGGCGGCCGATGCGCTGCTCCAACAGGTCCGGGTGGGCCGGCAGGTCGAACAGCACCAGGTGATGGGCGAACTGGAAGTTGCGGCCTTCACTGCCGATCTCGGAGCAGATCAGCACCTGGGCACCGAATTCCTCGTCGGCGAAGTAGGCGGCGGCGCGGTCGCGTTCGAGGATGCTCATGCCCTCGTGGAACACCGTGGTCGGGATGCCGGACTTGAGGCGCAGGGCGTCTTCCAGATCCAGAGCGGTTTCCATGCGCGCGCAGATGACCAGCACCTTGTGCGGCTTGAGCGCCTTGAGGGTGTCGATCAGCCATTCGACGCGGCCGTCGTGGCGCCACCAGCGGTCGTTGTCGTCTTCCGGGGCGAATTCGGTTTCCGGTTGCAGCGACTGGCCGGGCATGACGCCCTCGTCCAGGTAGGCATCCGGGAAGGGCAGGGCATGGGCGTGCAGCTCGCGCTCGGGGAAACCCTTGACCGCGGCGCGGGTGTTGCGGAACAGCACGCGACCGGTGCCGTGGCGATCCAGCAGCTCGCGCACCAGGCGGGCGCGGGCCTCGGCATCGCCGGCTGCAGCCGCCCCCAGCAGGGTCTCGCCTTCCTGGCCGAGGAAGCCACCGATGGCGTCCTGGGCAGCCGGGCTCAGGGCGCCGGCATCGAGCAGTTCCTGTACCGCTTCGGCCACCGGGCGGTAGTGCTGGGACTCCTGCTGGAAGGCGGCGAAGTCATGGAAGCGGCTGGGGTCGAGCAGGCGTAGACGGGCGAAGTGGCTGTCCTGGCCCAGTTGTTCGGGGGTCGCGGTCAGCAGCAGCACGCCGGGAATGACCTCGCCCAGTTGTTCGACCAGGCTGTATTCGCGGCTGGCGCCCTCGGGGTGCCAGACCAGGTGATGGGCTTCGTCGACCACCAGCAGGTCCCAGCCGGCGGCGAAGGCGGCATCCTGGGCCTTTTCGTCGCGTACCAGCCAGTCCAGGGAGACCAGGGCGAGCTGGGCATCCTCGAACGGATTGCCGTCTTCGCTGGCCATGAAGCGCTCGGCGTCGAACAGCGCGACTTCCAGGTTGAAGCGGCGGCGCATCTCCACCAGCCACTGGTGCTGGAGATTTTCCGGGACCAGGATCAGCACCCGGCTGGCGCGACCGCTGAGCAGCTGGCGATGGATCACCAGGCCGGCTTCGATGGTCTTGCCCAGGCCCACCTCGTCAGCCAGCAGGACGCGCGGCGCGACGCGGTCGGCCACGCTGCGGGCGATGTGCAGCTGGTGCGGGATCGGCTGGGCGCGGGTGCCGCCGAGGCCCCAGAGGCTGGACTGCAGCAGACGGTTGCGGTGCTCGTGGGTGTGGTAGCGCAGGCCGAACCAGGGCAGGGGATCGATCTGCCCGGCGAACAGGCGGTCGCTGGCCAGGCGGAACTGGATGAAGTTCGACAGCTGGGCCTCGGGCACGCTGCGTGCCTCGCGCTCGGCGGTGAAGCCGTGATAGGTCAGCAGGCCATCCGCTTCGGAGACCTCGCGCACGGTGAGCTTCCAGCCCTCGAAATGGGTCACCTCGTCGCCCGGCGCGAAGCGCACCCGGGTCAGGGGCGCATTACGCTGAGCATACTGGCGCGTCTCACCGGTGGCTGGATAGAGCACCGTGAGCAGGCGGCCGTCCAGGGCCAGGATGGTTCCCAGGCCCAGTTCGGCCTCGCTGTCACTGATCCAGCGTTGTCCCGGTTGATGTGACGCCATGTAGAAGCCTCTCCCCTGCTATCAAAAAGCCGGCTATTTTAGCCAAAGCGGAGTCATAAGCCCAACCTGCTGTTTGCCGCAGGCCGCTAAATTCGAGGTGCCCGTCATGATCCCCATCATTCCACCCCTTGGCGTGACCCCACCGAACCAGTTGGACCCGGCCCCGGTACGCCCACCCGTGGCCCCGGTGGCGCCCGTGGAACCGGCGGCCGAGACGGCCCATGCGCCCCTGGAGGACGAAGCCACTCTGGATCGCGAGGCGCGTCGTCGTCGCCGGCAGCGCGAGGCCCTGCGCCAGGGCCTCGGCGCCGAACGTGCCCAGGCCCTGGAAGAGCCGGAGCAGGTGGGCGTCCAGGTGGACCTGCGGGTCTAGCCCATGGTCGAGCACCTGGAGCTGCAAGACGCCGAGCTGGCCTTCTACCCGCAGTGGCTACCTCTGGAACAAGCCGACGCCTGGTTGCAGCAGCTGGAGGACGAAACCCCCTGGAGCCAGCCGCAGGTGCGGGTCTTCGGGCGCTGGCACCCGGTGCCGCGGCAGGTGGCCTGGTACGCCGATCCCGGCGTGGTCTACGGCTATGCGGGCCTGGATCATGCCGCCTTGCCCTGGACGCCGCTGTTGCAGCGGATTCGCGACGCCGTCGCGGCGGCCTGTGGTCAGGCCTTCAACGGCGTGCTGCTCAACCGCTATCGCGACGGCCAGGATTCCATGGGCTGGCACAGCGATGACGAGGCCAGTCTCGGCGCCAATCCGCTTATCGCCTCGCTCAACCTGGGCGCTGCGCGACGTTTCGATTTCCGCCGCAAGGGCAGCAGCCGCATCGGCCATTCCCTGGAACTCGGTCACGGCAGCCTGCTGGTCATGGGCGGCGCGACCCAGCATCATTGGCAGCACCAGATCGCCAAGACCCGCAAAGCCAGCGGGGTGCGGCTGAATCTCACCTTTCGCCGGATAGCCCCATGAGCGACGACAGCAATCTCATCGACTTCACCACCGAGCGCGGCAAGCGCATCCACGACCTCAAGGAGCGTCGCCTGCAGGAGGTGCGCTCGGCCTTCGAGCAGGCCCTGCCGCTGGCCGCAGCCAAGAAGAAAAAGCGCAAGCCGAAGAAGAAATAGCGGCACTACCGTTCGTCGGGATTGGCCCTTGAAATTTTTTGGGGAATTCCTATCTAGGTTCGTGCGGGATGCCGAAGTCGGGTCCCGCAGGCAACAACGAAACTTGCTGAACCTATCAGGAGATTCACCATGAGCAATGTACTGTCCCTGGCCCCGCTGTTCCGTCATTCCGTTGGCTTCGACCGGTTCAACGACCTGTTCGAATCCGCGCTGCGCAACGACGCTGGCAGCTCCTATCCGCCCTACAACGTCGAGAAGCACGGTGACGACCAGTATCGCATCGTGATCGCCGCCGCCGGTCTCCAGGAAGATGACCTGGACATCGAAGTCGAGCGTGGCGTGCTCACCGTCAAGGGTGGCCGGCGCGAAAACAGCGCCGAGAGCGTGACCTTCCTGCATCAGGGCATCGCCCAGCGCGCCTTCAAGCTGTCCTTCCGCCTCGCCGACCATATCGAGGTGAAGGGTGCCGATCTCAAGCACGGCCTGCTGAGCATCGAGCTGGTGCGGGTGATCCCGGAAGAAGCCAAGCCCAAGCGCATCGCCATCTCCGGCCAGCGCCCGGCCCTGGACAACTGATCGTCCAGGCGTCCTGCCCTAAAGCCCCAGCCCTGAGCTGGGGCTTTTTCGTTTCTGGCCGCTGCGCTAGCGGCTGTGACCGAAGAGCTCCAGCAGCACCCCACGCAACCAGCGGTTGCCGGCCTCCTGGTGATAGCGCGCATGCCAGTGCTGCCTGACCGCGAAACCCTCGATCGGCACCGGGCACTCATGGACCTTGAGACCGTAGGTGGCCGCCAGAGTGGTGCCGATATGCCGGGGCAGGGTGACGATGAGGTCGGAGCTGCCCACCACCGCGCCAACCCCCAGAAAGCCCGGTAGCTCCAGCACGATGCGGCGCTGCACCCCGGCTCTGACCAGGCCTGCTTCCAGCAGCTTCTGCCCGGTGCCGGCACTGACCAGCACATGGCCCTCCTCGGCGTAGGCCGCGGCCGTCAAGCGCTCGCCGAGGCGTGAATGGCGGGCGCTGACCAGGCAGACCCAGTCCTGGGGAAACAGCAGTTGCTGATAGAGGCTGCCGCCCAGCCAGGGAATGAAGCCGATCGCCAGGTCGGCTTCGCCGATCTCCAGGGCCTGTTCGGTATTGCCGTCGATCCGTGCGACCTCCAGGCGTACCCCGGGCGCCACCTCCCGCAGCTGCGCCAATATCCGTGGCAGCAGGGTGATGTGGCTGGCATCGCTCAGGCAGAGGCGGAACAGCCGCTGGGCGGTGGCGGGCTCGAAGGCAACCTCCCAGGCCACCAGCCGACGCAGGGATTCGAGCACTTCCCGACAGGGCGTGATCAGGGCTTCGGCTTGCGGCGTGGGCTTCATGCCGCCCGGTGTGCGCACGAACAGCGGATCACGCAATTGCTGCCGCAGCTTGCCGAGCCAGAGGCTGATGGTGGGCTGGCTCTGGCCCAGTTGCTCGGCGGCCCGGGTCACGCTGCGGGTGCGATAGAGCACCTCGAACAGCATCAACAGCTTGGGTTCGGGCAGGCCGTCCGTAGGCAGCATTATCAGAATTCCTGATGGGTGGATTGAGGTCTTTGTATAGCTCAATAGGGGCCGTGGGCCTAGGGTTAGGGCGGAAACAAGGAGTCCTCTCCCATGAAGATCTGCATCCTCGGGGCCGGTGCGCTGGGCAGCACCTTTGGCGCCTGGTTGAGCGAGGCGGGGCATGAGACCTGGCTGCTCAACCGCCCCAATGCCCATATCGAGACGGTCATCCGCGACGGCCTGGACATCGAGACCGCCGCTGGCAGGCGCCGGGTTCAGGTTCGGGCAGCGGTCAGTGCCGAGGCGGTCGGGGTAGTGGATCTGGTGGTGGTGTTGGTCAAGTCCTTCGCCACCACCGCGGCCATGAGCCAGGCCCAGGCGCTGGTCGGTCCCCACACCCTGGTGCTGTCGCTGCAGAACGGCCTCGGCCATGAAGAATTGTTGGCCGAGATCGTCGGCCAGGAGCGGGTGATCGCCGGCAAGACCTATGTCGGCGGCGTGCTGCTCGGCCCCGGGCGGATCCGTAGCGGGGTGGCGGGCAAGCGCACGCTCATCGGCGAACTCGACGGTCAGCTCTCGGCACGCGTCCAGGCCGTTGCCGCCGTCTTCGAGGACGCCGGGCTGGCCACCACGGTCAGCAGCAACATCCGCGGCACCCTCTGGGACAAGTTGCTGGTCAACGTCGCCACCGGTGCCCTGACCGGCATCACCCAACTCACCTATGGCCAGCTCTACAGCGAGCCGCAGCTGCGCGACACCGCCTTGCAGGCGGTCGCCGAGGCCATCGCGGTGGCGCGCGCGGCCGGCGTCGAGCTCGGCCTGCGCGAGCCGCAGGCGGCCTGGGAGCTGGCGCGCGAAGGCTTGCCGCCGTCCTTCAAGACCTCCCTGCTGCAGAGCTTGCAGAAGGGCTCCATCACCGAAATCGACTTCATCAACGGCGCGGTGGTGCGGCTCGGCCAGCAGTACCGCGTGCCCACGCCGGTCAACGCCACCCTGGTCGCCTGCATCAAGGGCATCGAGCGCGCCCTGGCCGATCGACAACAAGAGGACGCCAAACCATGAGCATTCCCAAGGCCTATCTGGAACACGTGGCCATCTGGGTGAAGGACATCCACTGGCACATCCGCTTCTTCCATGAGGTGTTCGGCATGACCCTGCGCGAGGTGCAGGGCCCGGTCGAGGCGCCCAGCCAGTACTGGACGCTGGGCGGCATGCAGTTCATGAGCAAGCCGGACTTCGCCGGCCCGGAAGGACGCCTGGGCCATCTGGGGCTGATGTGCGAGGACCTCGACGCCGCCCTGGCCGCGGCCCGGCGCTTCGAGGGCGTGGAGCAACTGCCCCAGGGCCCTAACTGGCTGCGCCTGCCCGATGGCCTGGCGCTGGAATTCATCCAGGCCGTGCCGGCCCGCGCCGTGCACGACGCCCTGGCCGTCAACGCCCGTCAAGCCGAGTGAAAGCGACCATGACCGTACCAGAAAGATACTTCGAGGATGCCCGCGAAGGTGACGAGGCGATCACGCCGACCTACCAGGTCACCAAGGAACGCATCCTGGCCTATGCCGACCTCACCGGCGACCACACCCCGGTTCACGTCGACGAGGCCTATGCCAATGCCAGTCACTTCGGCGGCCTGGTTGCCCACGGGCTGATGGGATTGTCCATCGCCGACGGCCTCAAGACCCAATGCGACTACCGCTTCCTGCCAGGGGTGTCGCTGGGCTGGACCTGGGACTTCCTGCTGCCGATCCGCGTCGGCGACGAACTGCACGTCAGGCTGCGCGTGGGCGCCATGCGCCCGAGCAAGAGCAAGCCGGGCTGGGGCATCGTGGTGCTGCCCTCGGAGCTGATCAACCAGAAGGGGGAAGTGGTTCAGTGCGGCGAACACCGGCTGATGGTGCCGCGGCGGGAGGGCGTGGTATGAGCCAGCCATTGCCACTGCAAGGCCTGAGGGTCATCGATTACAGCCACTTCCTCGCCGGCCCCTATGTGGGGCGCTGCCTGGCGGCCTTGGGCGCCGAGGTGATCAAGGTGGAGCGCCCTGGCAGCGGCGATGCCGGTCGCCAGCACGCCTTCGTCCTGGATGACCAGCAGAGTGGCTATTTCCTGCAACTCAACATGGGCAAGCAGGGCGTCAGCGTCAATATGAAGAACCCGCGCGGCAAGGCCTTCATGCAGCAGCTGTGCGACAGCGCCGACGTCTTCATCGAGAACTACCGGCCCGGCGCCCTGGACAGGCTCGGCCTGGGCTATGCGGAGTTGTCTGCGCGCAATCCGCGACTGGTGTATTGCTCGATTTCCGCCTATGGCCACACCGGGCCCGACGCGCACCGCGCCGGTTTCGGGCTGATCGCCGAGGCCAAGAGCGGCATCATGCAGATGGTCGGCACGCCGGGCGAGGCGCCGCCGCTGCTGCGCATCTCCCTGGGCGACATGTACACCGGCGCCCATGCGGTGGCCGCCATCAATGCGGCGCTGCTGGGCCGGGTCACCAGCGGGCGCGGCCAGCACATCGACATGGCGCTGTATGACACCCTGGTATCGATGCACGAGTACGCCGTGCAGTGCTATACCCTGTCCGGTGGCGAGATCCTGCCGCAGCAGACCGGCCACGACATGCCCACCTCGACCCTCTATGGCGTGTTTCGCGCCCGAGACGGCGACCTGGTGATCGCCGCCCAGGTGGACGACTCCTGGAAGCGCTTCGCCGCGCTGGTGGAGCAGGACGCGGGCCAGCCCGGTTTCGGCAGCGACCTGCGCTTCCACACCTCCACCGGCCGCAACGCCCATCGCGAAGCCATCCTGCCCATCGTCAAGGCCTGGGTGGCGGCCAATCCGGTCGCACGGCTGCTGGCCCTGCTCGATGAGATCGACGTGCCCTGTGCCAAGGTGCAGCGCATCGACGAGGTGATCGAGGATCCCCAGATCAAGGCGCGCGGCATGATCCAGGAACAGCAGCACCCGCGCTTCGGCACCCTGCGCATGCCCAATCTGCCATTCCGCTTTTCCGGGTGCGACACCACCATCCAGCAGGTGGCACCGGATCTCGGCGAGCACAACGCTGCCGTCGCCCAGAGCCTGGGCTACAGCGCGGAAGAGATCGCCCGGCTGCAGGCCGATGGCGTGCTGTTCAGCCAGGAGCCCTGGGCATGACCGACCACTACGCGGTGATCGGCCGCCCGATCAACCACACCAAGTCGCCGCTGATCCATGGCCTGTTCGCCGCCACCACCGGGCAAGACCTGGAATACGGCGCCATCGAGGGCTCGCCGGAGGACTTCGCCGGCGACGTGCAGCGCTTTCGCGCCCAGGGCGGGCAGGGCCTGAACGTGACCGCGCCGTTCAAGCTGCAGGCCTTCCAGCTGGCCACCGAGTCCAGCGAGAGGGCACGTCTGGCCCGGGCGGCCAATGCGCTGAAGTTCGAGGGCGAGCAGGTGCTGGCGGAGAACTTCGATGGCATCGGCCTGCTGCGCGACATCGAGGTCAACCTCGGCCAGCCCCTGGCTGGCAAGCGGGTGCTGTTGCTGGGCGCCGGTGGTGCGGTGCGTGGCGCCTTATTGCCCTTGCTCGCGGCGAAGCCGACGGAGCTGGTGCTGGTCAATCGCGACGGGCAAAAGGCGACGGCGCTCGCCCAGGAAATCGACCATCCGCTGCTCAGCCTAAAGAGCTACGCAGCGTTGGAAGGGGAGACATTCGATCTGGTGATCAATGCCACCTCCGCCAGTCTGGTCGGCGAACTGCCGTCGGTGCCGGCCGGCGTCTTCGCCCAGGCCGCGCTGGCCTACGAGCTGGCCTATGGCAAGGGGCTGACGCCTTTCCTGCGTCTCGCCCGCGAGCAAGGCGTGGCGCAGCTGGCGGACGGCGTGGGCATGCTGGTGGAACAGGCCGCCGAAGCCTTCGCCTGGTGGCGCGGCGTGCGCCCCGAGACCCGGCCGGTCATCGACCAGCTGACCCTTCCCCTGACCTGAGCGAACCCATGAAGATCCTGATGCTGCACGGTATCAACCACAACATGTTCGGCAAGCGCGATCCGCTGCAGTACGGCACCGTGACCCTGACGGAGATCGACGCCAGGCTAACGGCCCTGGGTGCTGAACTGGGCGTCGAGGTGGAAAGCTTCCAGAGCAACCACGAAGGGGCGATGGTGGAGCGCATCCATCGGGGCTATGAGGAGGGCGTCGACGCGGTACTGATCAACGCCGGCGCCTGGACCCACTACAGCTACGGCATCCGCGACGCCCTGGCGATCCTCACCGTGCCGGTGGTGGAGCTGCACATGTCCAACATCCACGCGCGGGAAGGCTTCCGGCATCACTCGGTATTCGCCGAGATCGTCCTGGGGCAGATCGCCGGCTTCGGCGTGGACAGCTACCTGCTGGCGCTGCGCGCGGCGGTGAGCGCGGCCCAGGCCAGGCGGTAGTGAACCCCTGGCCCTCTTCCTCGAGTAGAGGGGAGCTCCCGTAGGTTGGGCTGAGGCGGTTCTATCGCCGAAGCCCAACAGGCGTGGATAACCATCGACACCCAGGTGTTTGGGAGCAGGCCATGTTGGGCTTCGCTGCGCTCAGCCCAACCTACGAAAACAGGCCGCCAACGGGTGCCGCTATTCATCGGACGCCTGCGCCCTACCCAAATGCGGCCCCAACTCCCGCTCAGGGCAGTCCCGCCACTGCTTATCCCCAAGACTCGCGGTGAATTCCGGATGCAGCGGATAATGCAGCCGATTGTCCGCCCGGCTGGTATCGCCCACCACCAGCAGCTCCACCGGCTCCGCGGTCTCGTTGATGAAGGTATGGGCGACGCCGTCGCCGGCCTTGAAGCCCACGCCGTCACCCGGCTTGAGCCGGTGGGCGTGACCGTCGATCCAGGCGGTGGGGTGGCCGGCGATCACATAGATGAATTCGTCCTCGGTGGCCTCGGCATGGGGCCTTGAGGTACGCCGGCCAGGTGGCAGCCATTCATGGTGGATGCCCAGGCGGGCGAAGCCGAAGTGGCGGCCGAAGGCGGCGCCCAGGGAAAAGCGCTCGTCACTGCCGGGATAGCCCGGGCCGTCGGGGGCCTGGAGCTGGGACCAGTGGACGATCTTGTCGAAATCTTTCCGGGATTGCATGGGGTGCTGCGCCTCGCGGGAAAATAGCTCAAGCTTGGTCGTTTAGGCGGACATCACCGCCCAGATCTCTTTCGGTAGCGGAACGCGATGCCCAGACTGTCCAGACACCTTCTCGCGCTGTCGACCCTCGTGCTGCTCGGGGGGTGCTCACCCGCTGATACGCCGATCAACAGCCCCTATCGCGCCGGGGCGGAGGGCCAGAATACCCTCTATACCGCCTTTACCACCCGCTCGCCGAAATACTTGGATCCCGCCAGCTCCTATTCCGGCGACGAGACCAATTTCACCTACAACATCTATGAGCCGCTCTATGGCTATCACTATTTCAAGCGGCCCTATGAGTTGATCCCCCGCGGCGCGGAGCGGGTGGTCGCACCCTATTACCTGGACGCTCAGGGCCGGCGCCTGCCGGACGATGCGCCGCCGGCGCAGATCGCCCAGAGCGTCTATGACATCCCCATCCGCCGCGACGCCCGCTATGCGCCCCATCCGGCCTTTGCCCGCGATGCCCAGGGCCACTACCGCTATTTCCCGATCACGCCCGAGGACCTGGCCGACCGCTACCAGATTCCCGACTTTCCCGAGACCGGCAGCCGCGCCGTCACCGCCGCCGACTACGCCTATGGCCTGCGCCGCCTGGCCAGTCCGCGGCTGGTGTCGCCCAGCTACGCGATCTTCGCCGAGCACCTGGTAGGGATGCAGGCCTTTGGCGATGGCCTGCGCGCCGCCGACAAGGCCCTGCGCGCCAGCCTGCCCAAGGACGCACCGCTACCCTGGCTCGACCTGCGTCAGGGCGAGCTGCCCGGGGTCGAGGTACTGGACGACCACACCCTGCGGCTGCGGGTGATCGGCAAGTACCCCCAGTTCAACTACTGGCTGGCCATGACCTTCGCCGCGCCGGTGCCCTGGGAGGCGGAGCGCTTCTACAGCCAGTCGGGTATGGCCGAACACAATCTCAGCCTGAACAGTTGGCCGGTGGGCAGCGGGCCCTATCGCCTCGCCGAATCCATCCCCAATCGCCGCCATGTGCTGGAGCGCAATCCCAACTACCGCGCCGATCCCTATCCCTGCGAGGGCGAGGCCGAGGATCGCGAGCAGGGCCGGCTGGACGACTGCGGCAAGCCCATGCCACTGATCGATCGGGCGGTGTTCAGCCTGGAAAAGGAAGGGGTGCCGCTGATGGGCAAGTTCATCCAGGGCTATTACGACGCGCCGCAGATCGAGCGCGGCGAATACGGCGTGGCCTTGCGCACCCGCGCCGGCGACTCGCTCGACTCCGCCGAGCTCTATCGCGAACGTGGCCTAAAGTTGCCCACCGCGGTGGAGGCCTCCAACTGGTACCTAGGTTTCAACTGGCTGGATCCGGTGGTGGGGCAGGGTGCCACGCCCGAACAGCAGGCGCGCAATCGCAAGTTGCGCCAGGCGCTGTCCATCGCCTTCGACTGGGAGAGCTACATCACCGTCTTTCTCAACGGCAACGGCCTGGTCGCCACCGGCCCGCTGCCGCCGGGCGTGCTGGGCTATGAGCCGCCGCCGGCCGGCACCAACCCCGTGGTCTATCGGTTGGTGGACGGCAAGCCCGAGCGGCGGCCCATCGAGGAAGCCAAGCGGTTGCTCGCCGAAGCCGGCTACCCCGACGGTCGCGACGTCCAGAGCGGGCGACCGCTGATCCTGCAATACGATGCCCAGAGCAGTGGCGACAGCGCCATGTTCGACTGGATGCGCCAGCAGACCGCCAAGCTGGGCATCCAGCTGGAGCTGCGCGGCTCGGACTACAACAGATTCCAGGACAAGATGCGCAAGGGTGCGGCGCAGATCTTCTTCTGGGGCTGGAACGCCGACTATCCCGATGCCGAGAACTTTCTCTTTCTCTTCTACGGTCCCCAGGGCAAGGCCAAGCATGGGGGCGAGAATGCCGGCAACTACAGCAATCCCGAATTCGACCGGCTGTTCGAGCAGATGAAGAGTCTCGACGACGGCCCGGAAAAGGTGGCGTTGATCCGGCGCATGGTCACCATCGTGCAACAGGACGCGCCCTGGCTGTTCGGCTGGAATCCCCTGTCTGGTGGCGCCTACCACCAGTGGGTCTACAACGCCAAGCCGACCCAGATGGTGCGTGACCAGCTGCGCTACCTGCGCCTGGACCCGGCCCTGCGCGAGCGCAAGGTGCTGGAATGGAACCAGCCGGTGCTCTGGCCGCTGTG
This sequence comes from Pseudomonas sp. MS15a(2019), assembly GCF_013277805.1. NCBI lineage: Bacteria > Pseudomonadati > Pseudomonadota > Gammaproteobacteria > Pseudomonadales > Pseudomonadaceae > Pseudomonas > Pseudomonas sp. MS15a(2019). Next base: position 897,397 of record NZ_VBTN01000003.1, on the reverse strand, counting down.
GTTGCTGCTGGGCGTGGCCCTGCTGCTGGTCTGGCCGGCCTGGCGCATCCTCAAGCGCCGCGAGCGGCAGACCGCCTTTGGCGACTCGGCAGGGGAGGAGCGGCCATGATCGGCTATCTGCTGCGACGCCTGGCCTATGGCGTGCTGATCCTCATCGGGGTGAATCTGCTGACCTTCGTGCTGTTCTTCACCGTCAATACCCCGGACGACATGGCGCGCCTGGCCATCGGCGGCAAGTACGTCACCGCCGACGCCATCGAGGACTGGAAGGCGGAGCACGGCTACGACAAGCCACTGCTGATTAATACCACCCGTGAAGGCGTCGAGCGATTCACCGATACGCTCTTCTTCGAACGGTCGGTCAGTCTGCTGGTGTTCGATTTCGGCACCGCCGACAACGGACGCGACATCGGCCGGGAGATCGCCGAGCGCGCCGGACCGAGTCTGGCGCTGGCGCTGCCGACCTTTGTCCTCGGTCTGCTGGCCAGCGTCGGTTTCGCCCTGCTGCTGGTGTTCTTTCGCGCCACCCGGCTGGACTTCTGGGGCGTGGTGCTCTGTGTGGTGCTGCTGTCGATCTCCTCGCTGTTCTACATCATCGCCGGCCAGTGGCTGTTCGCGAAGATCCTGCGGCTGGTGCCCTATTCGGGCTATGAAGAGGGCTGGAACCTGTTGCGCTTCCTGGCGCTGCCGGTGGTGGTGGCGGTGATTTCCGGCCTGGGCAGCCAGGCGCGCTTCTATCGCGCGCTGTTTCTCGAAGAGATCGGCAAGGACTATGTGCGCACCGCCCGCGCCAAGGGCCTGGCCGAGCGCCAGGTGCTCCTGCGCCATGTACTGCGCAATGCGGCGCTGCCGATCCTTACCGGGGTGGTCTCGGCCATTCCGCTGCTGATCATGGGCAGCCTGATCGCCGAATCCTTCTTTGGCATCCCGGGCCTGGGCAGCTACACCATCGACGCCATCAACGGCCAGGACTTCGCCGTGGTCCGCACCATGGTGTTCCTGGGGTCGGTGCTCTACATCGTCGGCCTGATCCTGGCGGACCTGTCCTACACCCTCGCCGATCCGCGCGTTCGCTTCAGGTAGCCGCCATGCCGAAATTCGTCTTGCTCTGGACCGACCTCGCCCTCTACCTGCTGGTGGCCGGCAGCCTGTTCTATGCCTGGCGTGCGCGTCGCCAGCCGGCGCTGCGCGCCAGTTGGCGACGGGTGCTGCAGGATGCCCCGGCGATGAGCGCGGCCGTGGTGCTGGCCAGCTTCGTCACCATTGCCCTGCTGGATTCGGTGCACTACCGGCCGCAGTTGCCGGCCGCGCCCGGTGCCACGGCGCCGATCTATTCGCCCACGGTGCTCTCCGCCTTCGATGGCCTGCTGGCCGACACCAGCCTGACCCAGCGCGAAAAGACCTATTCCGCACCCCTGGCCACCCACCAGTTCACCAAGGAAACCTTGGGCACCAGCGCCGAGGGCACGCCGCTGCGCGACTTCCCGCGCCTCAAGCACGCCGGCACCACCCTGGGCGATCCCGCCCGCGAATGGCGTGGCGACGTGCTCCGGCGCCTGGGGCTGGGCCTGCTCGGTGGTCTGGGGTTGGCCCTGGCCACCGCGGCCCTGGTGGCGGCGCGGCTGCGCGAAGGGGGCAGCTTCGCCGCGCGTACCGGACTCATCCTGCGCGGCCATACCGCCACCCCCTGGCGCGCCATCCTGCTGACCTGGCTGGGCGTCTGCCTGGTGGCCGGCAGCGTGATCGCCCTGGCCAGCGGCTATCACGTGCTGGGCACCGACAGTACCGGCAACGACGTCCTCTACCAGTCGCTCAAGAGCATCCGCACCGCCTTCGTCATCGGCAGCCTGACCACCCTGGCCATGCTGCCGCCGGCGATCGTTTTCGGCCTGGCCGCCGGCTACTTCAAGGGCCGGGTGGACGACGTCATCACCTATCTCTATACCACCCTGACCTCCATTCCCGGGGTGCTGCTGGTGGCGGCCTGTGTGCTGATGATGCAGGTGTTCATCGACCGCCACCCGGAGCTGTTCGACACTGGTGCGGCGCGCGCCGACCTCCGGTTGTTCATGCTCTGCCTGATCCTCGGCCTCACCGGTTGGGCCGGGCTCTGTCGGCTGCTGCGCGCCGAGGCGCTCAAGCTACGCGAGCTGGAATACGTCCAGGCGGCGCGCGCCTTCGGCGTCTCCCATTTCACCATTCTGCGTCGGCACCTGCTGCCCAATGTCTTCTACCTGGTGCTCATCACCCTGACCCTGGAATTCTCCAGCCTGGTGCTCTACGAGGCGGTGCTGTCCTACCTGGGGATCGGCGTGGACCCGACCATGAATTCCTTTGGCTCCATGATCAACGACGCCCGCACCGAGATGTCCCGGACCCCCATGATCTGGTGGAATCTGCTCAGCGCCTTCGCCTTCATGCTGGCCCTGGTGCTGGCCGCCAATCTGTTCGCCGATGCCGTGCGCGACGCCTTCGATCCACGCAGTCGCCGGCTGAGGTCCGCCTGGCGCAGACGCCGACCCGGCCAGGGCGAGGTGCAGCCATGACGCCGGTGCTGGAAATCCGCGACCTGGAGATCCTGGTCGAAGGCGAGGAGGGCACGCGCCAGGCGGTCAAGCAGCTGGGGCTGGCCATCGCCCGTGGCCAGACCTTCGCCCTGGTCGGAGAATCGGGCAGCGGCAAGAGCGTCACCGCGCTGTCCCTGCTGCGCCTGTTGCCGCCCTCGCTGGGCATCACCCGCGGCGTGGCGCTGCTGGCCGGCACCGATCTGCATCGGCTGCCGGAGCGGCGCCTGCGCGAATTGCGCGGGGGGCGCGTCGGCACCATCTTCCAGGAACCCGCCACCAGCCTGAATCCGGTCATGCGCATCGGCGAGCAGATCGAAGAGACCCTGCGCGCCCATACCCCGCTGCGCGGCGGCGCTGCGCGCGCCCGGGTGGTGGATTGGCTGCGCCGGGTCGGCATTCCCGAGCCGGAGCGGCGTATCGACGACTATCCCTTCCAGTTCTCCGGTGGCCAGAAGCAGCGCATCATGATCGCCCTGGCGCTGGCCGCCGAGCCGGACCTGCTGATCGCCGACGAGCCCACCACGGCGCTGGACGTCACCGTCCAGACGCAGATTCTCACCCTGCTGGCCGACATCCAACGCGAGCTGGGCATGGCCATCCTGCTGATCACCCATGACCTGGCGGTGGTGCGCCAGGTGGCCGATCATGTGGCCCTGATGCGCCATGGCGCGATCGTCGAGAGCGCCCCGGCGGCGGAATTCTTCCAGGCGCCCCGGCATCCCTATGCCCGCGAGCTGTTCGCCGCCATTCCCACCTTCGCCAAACGCGGCCAGACCTTGACCGGTAGCCCACGCACCCTGCCCGAGCGCCAGCCGGGCGACCGCTTGCTGGAGGTGCGCGACCTGGCCGTGCACTATCCGATCCGCCGCGGCGCCTGGGGCCGGACCCGCGACTGGGTCAAGGCGGTGGACGGCGTGAGCTTCGACCTGCACGCCGGCGAGACCCTGGCGCTGCTGGGCGAATCCGGCTGCGGCAAGACCACCACCGGCAAGGCGCTGCTGCGGCTGCTCGATGGACCGCGCATCAGCGGCAGCGCCCAGCTGGGCGGCGAGGACCTGCTCACGGCCGACCGGCGCACCCTGCAGCGGCTACGGCGGCAGATCCAGATCGTCTTCCAGGATCCCTTCGCCTCGCTGGATCCGCGCATGCGCATCGGCGCCACCCTGGAGCAGGGCTTGCTGGCGCTGCGTCCCGAGCTGGATGACGCCGAGCGCCAGCGCCGCGCCGCGGCCCTGGTGGAGCGGGTCGGGCTGCCCGGCGACACCCTGCAGCGCTTCGCCCACGAATTTTCCGGCGGCCAGCGGCAGCGCATCGCCATCGCCCGGGCGCTGATCGTCGAGCCGCAGGTGCTGGTATGCGACGAACCCACCTCGGCACTGGACGTCTCGGTGCAGGCGCAGATCCTCGATCTTCTGCGCGAGCTCCAGGCGGAGCGGGGGCTGGCCTATCTGTTCATCACCCACAATTTCGGCGTGGTCGAGTACCTGGCCGATCGCATCGCGGTGATGGACGGCGGCCACATCGTCGAACAGGGCAGCGCCGAACGGGTGCTGCGTGCGCCCGCTCACGCCATGACCCAACGCCTGCTGGCCGCCGTGCCGCGCCTGGATTTCGGGACCCCGCCATGAATTTTCCACCGCGCATCGCCCTGGCCGACTTCGCGCTGGTCTGGCCGCAACCGCGCCTGGCCGAGGCTTTCGCCGAGGCGCTGAACTGGAGCTATGCCGAGCATCGCCGCTTCCTCGGCTGGGCCCGGGAACACACCACGGTCGCCCAGGCCCGCGACAGCCTGCTCGCCGCGCGCGGTGCCTTCACCCTGGCCCAGGGCGAGAAACGCTACTTCCTGGTGCGCGGTCACGCGTTGCTCGGCTGCCTGGGGCTCACGCCACTGGACGGCGGGCGGCGCTACGAGATCGGCTACTGGCTGCACAGTCTGCATACCGGCCAGGGCCTGATGACCACCGCGCTGCGCTACTTCGTCGAACAGCGCGGCGAAGTGGGGCTCTATCTCACCACCTCGGCCGCCAACGACTCCAGCCAACGGCTCGCCGAACGGGTGGGTTTCCGGCGCGTGCGGGTGCTGGAAAACGATCGGCAAGGTCCGGACGGGCAGCGCTGCGCCACCTGGGTCTACGAATTGCCGCCGGAGACGAAGCGATGACCGCTCTGAGCATTCCGCTGCAGTATCCACCTCGCTTCACCGTGACCGAGGCGGTGGAGCTGATCGACCTGACCCTCGCCGATCCCGCCGCGGTAGCCGACTACTATCGGCGCAATCGCCAGCACCTGGCCCAGTCGATGCCACGGCGCTCCGATGGCTTCTATACCCTGGCCCAGTGGCAGGGCCAGGCGGCCGCCTATCGTGCCGGTGGACCGGGCCTGAGCGATTTGCGCCTGGTCCTGCGGGCAGGGCCGCTGGTCATCGGTACGGTTAATTTCAGTCAGATATTCCGGGGTGGTTTCCAGGCCTGCTACCTGGGCTACGGCCTGGATGAAGCCTGGCAGGGACGCGGGCTGATGCGCAATGCCGTCCGCCTGGGCCGCGATTTCGTCATCGCCGAGCTGGGCCTGAATCGCATCATGGCCAACCATCTGCCGGACAACCTGCGCAGCGCTCATCTGCTCCAGAGCCTTGGCTTCGATCGCGAAGGCCTGGCGCGGCGCTACCTGGAGATCGACGGGGTCTGGCGGGATCACGTGCTGACCAGCTATGTGCGTCCCGCCCCCTGAACGACGAAACCCGGCGGATCGATCCGCCGGGTCCTGGTTCAGACGCGTGCCGCGGTGACCGCCGCCGAGCCCCAGGTGGTGCGCCAGCGGCGCTTGACGCTGAGCAGGCCGAACCAGGCGAGTACGCCGAGGGCGGCGAACAGCCAGAGGCCCAGCTGATAGTCGCCGGTGGCCTGCTTGACCGCGCCCAGGCCGGCGGTGAGGGCGAAGCCACCGATGCCGCCAGCCATGCCGATCAGCCCGGTCATGACGCCGATTTCCTTGCGGAAGCGCTGGGGCACCAGTTGGAATACCGCGCCGTTGCCGGCGCCCAGGCTGAGCATGGCCACCACGAACAGGGCCAGGGCGGCCATGGCGCTGGGCAGGTGGAAGCCCACCGCGGCGATGCAGATGGCCGCCACGGTGTACATGCCGAGCAGGGCGCGGATACCGCCGATACGGTCGGCCAGGGCGCCGCCCAGGGGCCGCATCAGGCTGCCACCGAAGACGCAGGCGGCGGTGTAGTAGCCAGCCATCAGCGGATCCAGACTGTACTGGTCATGGAAATAGCCGGGCAGGGTGCTGGCGAGGCCGAGGAAGCCACCAAAGGTCACGCTGTAGAAGAACATGAACCACCAGCTGTCCCGGTCGTTCAGAGCGCGACCGTAGTCCGCCAGCTTCTTCGGCGCCGGACGTTCCGGCGCGTTGCGGGCGCAGAGCACGAAGACCACCAAGGTCAGGATCAACGGGATCAGCGCGAAGCCGAACACGTTGGTCCAGCCAAAGGCCTTGGCCAGCGCCGGGGCGAAAAGGGCGGCGAACACCGTGCCGGAGTTGCCGGCACCGGCGATGCCCAGCGCCTTGCCCTGATGCTGCGGCGGATACCACTGCGACGCCAGCGGCAGGGCCACGGCGAAGGAGGCCCCGGCGAAACCGAGGAACAGCCCCAGCAGCAGGGTCTGCTCATAACTGTGCACGCCATGCAGCCAGGCCACCAGCAGGGCGAGAATCACCACCACCTGGCCGATGATGCCGGCGGTCTTGGGCGACAGCCGATCGGCGACGAAGCCCAGGATCAGCCGCAGGACCGCGCCTGCGAGGATGGGGGTGGCAACCATCATGCTGCGCTGCTGGGTGGTCAGTTGCAGGTCGGTGGCGATCTGCACGGCCATGGGGCCGAGCACGTACCAGACCATGAAGCTCAGGTCGAAGTAGAGAAAGGCGGCGAACAGGGTCGGCGCATGGCCGGCTTTCCAGAAACTGGGACTCATGGAGGCACCTCGGGCACGTCACGGGCATGAAAAAGGCGCCAGTCCCCCTTGCCCGTTGCCGGGAGGTGAACTGACGCCTTTGTCGGTAAGGTGACCGCCGTTGGCCACCGCTATCCGGGTCTTTGCAAGAGCGAAGCCAAGTCGTCCGAGCCCTGGCCAGATCGCGCCTGGGAGGATCGGGGGTGGGTATCAGGGGTAGGTTGCCGCCCAAAGATTGGGCGCTGCTCCAGACCTTCGCCCTTTATTGGCGCTCTACAGCGCCGTGCCATGGTCGCGACCGTCGATGTAGGTTGGGCTTCGACGATAGCGTCGTCTCAACCCAACCTACGATCCGCCGCTGTTACTTGGCGTACTTGGTCTGCAGCGCCTTGGCTTCCTGGAGGTGGTGCTCCAGCTTCGGCAGGGTTTTCTCGGCGAAGGCCTTGAGCGCGGCGTCATCGCCGGTCTTGGCTTCGTTACGGAAGATCTCGATGGTCTGCTCGTGGGCCACGACCTGATTGTTGGCGTAGGAGCGATCGAAGGAGTCGTCACGCACCTGCAGGATCATGGCCTTGGCCTTGTCCATCAGCTCGGCGTCGGTGGAGACCTTCAGCTTCTTCTCCTGGGCCAGGCTCTTGAGTTGCTCGTTGGCCTTGGTGTGGTCGTCGATCATGCTCTGGGCGAAGGTCTTGATGTCCTGGGACTTGCTCTTTTCCAGGGCCAGCTTGCCTGCTTCGATCTCGGCGATGCCCTTGGCCGAGGCGTCGTCGACGAATTCGGCCGGAGACAGCTTGTCAGCGGCCTGGGCCAGACCGGCACCGGCAGCCAGCAGGATGGCGAGGGACAGGCTGGAGGCTTTCTTCAGCATGGGCGTCATGGACGTGCTCCTGATTTTCTTGGGCAGTTAGGGAAGGGCATCACCGCAGGGCAGTGAAGGCGCCTGCAAAATGGGACCTGCCTAAAAAGTCATACGTTCCCTGGAAAACGATACGAAGCCACATCAGGTGCGGCTTACGCTTGAGCGAAACGCTTCGTAGGCGTCGAAATCGAAGCGCGTCGCCGAGACGATCTGGCTCTGTTTCAGGGTCAGGTAGATGTCCTTGCCCTTGTCCGCATAGTGGGTGGTGAAGGTCACCCAGAGTTTGTCCTTGTCGCGGTAGCCGCTCATGATCGGCTTGATGCAGACGTCCTGGTCGGCCCCTTGCGTTTCGCTCGGTTCGCCCAGGGTGGTGATGCGGCCGACGTACACCTTGCGCTCTTCCAGGGTCAGCATCAGCGTCTCCCGGTTGATCGAGGCGGTCATCAGCAGATCGTCCAGCGGACTGTCCTTGAGGATGCCGGCCAGGATGAAGGTGCGGTAGTTATCCTCGGTGAGGCCGTACTTGCGCTTGATGGTCCAGCGCGCCAGTGCGGCCCAGGCCGTGGGGATGAGCAGGGCCGTCACCGTTACCAGCAGGATCCAGGCGGCCTGCAGCGGATCGTCCAGGGTACCGGTGCGGCGCAACAGCTCGGCGAGACCGGTGAAGTAGTCGAGGGAGAAGGTCCACCCGCCCAGCGACCAGCTACGTCCCTGCAGCAATTGGGCGATGCCCAGGTGCAGGACCACGGCGAGCAGGGTGCAGAACAGACCGAAGCGGGCGCTCTGCAGATAGAGGTACTGGCCCTCGTAGCGGTGCAGGCGATAGAAGTACAACGGATGCTTGTGGCAGACGAGAAATCCGCTGACCAGGATCGGCAGGAGCAGCAGCAGGAACATCAGCGGGTGATGAGCCGCCGGGCGCGGTCCAGGTCTTCCTTGAATTCGGGGGAGTCGAAGACCTCCGCCGGATCGATGCGCAGGGTGCCGCGGCCGACCACGCGCATGGACTTGTAGGAGTTGTTGATGCTCGCGGCCAGCTTGAGATCGTCCGCCGAGGGCGATTTGAGCAGGTTGAACAGGCCTTTCAGCATGACGATATCCCGAGGGTGCACTAGGCGCTTATAGCTTGGAACACCAGAACCGGCAAGGATTCGCCGCGCCGCCGGTCGACGGCGCGGCGCGGGCTCAGGCCGGTTCGACCCCGGTTCTACGCGTGGCTGCCTTGGGCAGCAGGCCGTCGGCGCGGAACATCTGCTTGATGCCGCGCACCGCCTGGCGGATGCGGTCCTGGTTCTCGATCAGGGCGAAGCGCACATGGTCGTCGCCATAGTCGCCAAAGCCCAGGCCCGGCGAGACGCAGACCTTGGCCTCGGCGAGGAGCTTCTTGGCGAACTCCAGCGAACCCAGCTGGGCGTAGGGCTCGGGAATCTTGGCCCAGACATACATGGAGGCCTTGGGATTCTCCACCATCCAACCGGCCTCGTGCAGGCCGCGCACCAGGACATCGCGGCGCTGCTGGTATTGCTGAGCGATGTCGCGCACGCAATGCTGGTCGCCTTCCAGGGCGGCGATGGCCGCCACCTGCAGCGGGGTGAAGGTGCCGTAGTCGTGATAGCTCTTGATGCGCGCCAGGGCGGCGACCAGCTCGGGGTTGCCGACCATGAAGCCGATCCGCCAGCCGGCCATGTTGTAGCTCTTGGACAGGGTGAAGAACTCCACCGCGATGTCCTTGGCCCCGGGCACCTGCATGATGGAAGGCGCCTGCCAGCCGTCGAAGACGATGTCGGCATAGGCCAGGTCGTGCACCACCAGCACGTTGTAGCGCTTGGCCAGTTCCACCACGCGCTCGAAGAAGTCCAGCTCCACGCACTGGGCGGTGGGGTTGGAAGGAAAGCCGAGGATCATCATCTTCGGCTTGGGAATGCTCTCGCGAATGGCCCGCTCCAGCTCGGCGAAGAAATCCATGCCCTGCACCAGGGGCACCGAGCGCACCTGGGCGCCGGCGATCACCGCGCCATAAATGTGGATCGGGTAGCTGGGGTTGGGCACCAGTACGGTGTCGCCGGCATCCAGTGTGGCCAGCATCAGGTGCGCCAGGCCTTCCTTGGAGCCAATGGTGACGATGGCTTCGCTGTCGGCGTCGATTTCCACCTGATAGCGGTCGCGATACCAGTGGGAGATGGCGCGACGCAGGCGGGGAATGCCCTTGGAGCTGGAATAGCCGTGGGTGTCTTCGCGCTGGGCGACCTGGCAGAGCTTCTCGACGATGTGCGGCGGGGTAGGGCCGTCGGGATTGCCCATGGACAGGTCGATGATGTCCTCGCCCCGACGGCGTGCGGCCATCTTGAGTTCGGCGGTGATGTTGAAGACGTAGGGGGGCAGGCGATCGATGCGCGCAAAGCGGCGCACGGGACTGGAATCAGTCATGCGTTCCTCGAAGTACGTAAGCGCCCGGAACCGTCCGAGCGACGTGGGTCACGGGAGGTGACCTGCAGCGGACATTAGCCGCAGGCCGCTGCGCTTGTCGAGGACTTTGTCCGCTCCAGACGCACCAGGGGCCGCAGCGCCTCCAGCCGGGCGTCGATCAGGGGTGTGAGCAGGGCATAGCAGCCTTCCGGGCTGAGCCTGACCTGGGGCGTGTCCAGCACCTCCTTGTTCAGCCGCTCCAGGGCCTGGGCCAGCGCGGGTTCCAGCGGGCCGTTGAGCAATTGCTCGCAGAGGTATTGCAGGCGTACCCGCAACGCCAGGGGGCAGCGCGAATGCCCGGCCGCTCTTACGCCGATGCCGCGGATCAGCCCCAGATTCTCGATGGCCTGGCAGTGCTCGACCAGTGACGGCCGCTGGGGATGCAGCGCTCTCAGGCGCAGTTCCAGCAGCCGCCAGCGCTGCAGCAGGTTTTCGATCAGTTGGCAGTGGGCCTCCAGATCGGTCGGTGCCTGACGCACCTCCTGCCAGCGCCGGTACTGACCGTCGTCGTCCCATAGCTGCCACAGCGGCTCCAGGCGCTGGTGCAGGGCCGTGCGGCGCTGCTGCGCCTCACGGCTGGTCTGGCCCCCAAGTCCGCGGTGTTGCTGGATGCCCTGCAGCAGATCGAGGCCTACCTACAGACCCAGAATCAATTCCTGGCTGGCGTCCTGGTCTCGCCGGCGTTCGAGCAGGTTCCAGCCGACCACCCATCCGGCGGACAGAGTGGCAGCGGTGAGCAGCGTACCCAGCATCGTCATGGCTGCACTCGCCTGGTCAGCTTGCGCAGATAGGCGGTGAGGCCATGCAGGGCTTCGCGCTGTTCGGCGTAGGCCTGGGCGCCGAGATGCAGCTGGTGCAATTGTTCGCTCAGCGCATGGTTGGCCTGGCCATGTTCGGCCAGCGCCTGGCGCATCTGGCCCAGTTGTTCGAGATTGCGGTGACTGCGCTGGGCAATGGCATCCAGCTCCTTGGCCAGACCTGCGCAGCGGTGCTGCTGTTGACCCAGCAGACCCTCGTGCTCGTCGACCTGGCTGGCGACCTGGCGGATGGCGGCGACGATGGTGCCGGTGACGTCGGTGATGCTGCGGGTCGCCTGATCAGTGGCCTGGGCGAGATGCCGCACCTCCTCGGCGACCACCGCGAAGCCGCGGCCCTGCTCGCCCGCCCGTGCGGCCTCGATAGAGGCGTTGAGCGCCAGCAACTGGGTTTGCCGGGCCAGTTGCTGGATGGCCACCACGGCCTGTTCCACGTGCTGGGTGCCGCTGAGCAGGGTGCCTACGGTGGTCGCAGTGGCGTCCAGGCTGTGGCGGATGGAGGCCATGCCCTCACCCAGCTGGCCGGCACTGGCATGGCCGGCGAGGCTTTGTTCGTGGCTGTCAGCGAAGGCCTCGCCGGCGGCCTCGGCGAGGCCGCGAATGCTGGCCAGGGTACGTTCGATTTCCTCGGCCGCGGCGGCGATCATGGCGATGCCGCGCGCCTGCTCGTCGCCCTGACGGCGTGACTCTTCGCTCAGCTGGCCCAGGGCCTGACCGGCGTAGTCCGTCTCGCTGCGGATGCGCTCGCTACGTTCCAGCCGTTCGGCCGCGGCGACCAGCAGGGCGGCAGGATCGATGTCGGCCGGTGTCTCGAGCAGCCGGGCAAGTTCGGCGTGCCAGAAGCACTGTTGACGGTGATGCTGGTGCAGCGCCAGGTGGAAGCGCCAAGCCAGCAGCAGCAACAGCCCAAGGCTGCCGACCGCGGCGCTGGTCTGCGCGTTGCCTGCCAGCAGGGTCGACAGGGTCGCCAACAGCATGCCACCCCCCAGGCCCATGGCGAGCCTTGAAGGCAGGGCGGTAGCGGAGGGTGGACGCCGATCGAGAGCGGTGGACGAGGCGCTGGCAAAGGAGGGTGCGGTCATGACGACTCCAGTAGGGGCGGCATCCAGGGGCGACCGCGCTAGAGCGGTTGAGCGGGTTCCTCGACCAAGCAATACCTTTGCCAGAGAGCCAGGAACGCGGCCAGTCCGTCTCTCTCGTGATCGCCGCCGCCGCGCGCTGCACCAGCTTCGATCGAGGTGCTCCACGGCGGGGCGCTGTACCGCACCGCGATCCGCCAGGTGGCGGCTGCATCCAACTGTGCCGCTGGCGCCAGCGCCGGTATTGGCTGGCACCCACTATGGACCGTTGCCGACCCGGAGTGCCGGCAGGGATGGCCGCGCCGTTACGATCCGGGTGGCCACTGCTTCCCGCGCCATCCCAGGGCGAACCGGCGTCCCAGCTGGCGGGTTGCCGCGCCGCGTTCAGGTCACTCAGGGCTGACGGATGGCATCCAGCAGATCCAGGCGTTGCCACTGCTCATGGGCGGGGTCCAGGCCCAGTTCGGCGACGCCATGGGACTTGGCCAGACGGGTCTGGGCCGTCGCAAGGGATAGCGTGGGGGCCATGGCCTGGAGCAGCGCTGGCGCCCCTTCCGGGACCTGGACCGGCCGCCCGGCGGAACCCGCGACAGCAGGTAGGCCATAACTCAGGGTGTAGTGCTGGAAGGCCACCGCCGCCTGACTGTTCCAGGGGTCCTGGTCGGCGGCGCTACCTGCCGCGCACTGGGCCAGCGTCATCCCACAGGCCTTGGTCAGCGCCGTGCGCAACTGCTCGCGCGCCTCGTCGAACAGGCGGCGATAGGCCGGATCGGCCAGGTAGTGGGCGACGTTGTACTGGGCGATCATCCGGCCGCCGATGACGTCCAGCGGGTAGTGCACCCCCAGCACCTGGCGTGAGTAGCCATAGCCGGCACCGCGCGCCAGGATCGCCGTGGCGCGCTCGGGCAGCATGGCGGCGAGCAGCAGGGTGTCGGTGTAACCCACGGTGCTATGGCCGCTGGGGAAGGCGCCCGCCGAGGCCAGGTAGGGCTGGTGGTTGCCGAGCACGACCCGGTCCTGGACCAGGGTCACCGGGTGCTCGGGGCGCAGGAAGGGCCGGGGATAGTCGAAGTGTTTCTTCGCCGGTGCCGTGCTGACTTCCGAGGCCTTGATCAGGGCGGCCGCCTTGCCCAATTCACCTCTTTCGTAGGCGTCGAGAAACGCCTGGCCCAGGCGCGGGCCCAGGGCATCGGCGGTGAAATACAGGAAGGCGATCCCCTCGGCATCGAGCAGCGCGCGATCCTGCAAGGCCGGTGAGGCGTCGTGGTTGATCCGGGCGACGGTGGCGGTACTCGCGGTCAGCAGGCTGGCGGGCAATTGGCGGAAGCCTTCGAGGACCTGGATATCGGCCTGTTGCAAGCCTTCCTTGGCGAAGTCGTAGTGCTGGGCGGTCAGCCAGGCCTGGTCGGCCAGGGGCGTGCCCTGCTTGACCCGTTCGATACCCGGCTGATCGAAGGGCTGGGCGGCCTGGCGCAGGCGCTGCACCAGCAATTCCCGCTGGCGTTGTTCCAGTTGGGCGAAGGCACCTTGCTCGCCCGCCTGTTCCAGGTTGGCGAGAAAGGTCTGTGGCTGAGTGCTGGCCGCCTGGGCCAGGGGGGTGAGCAGGAGTCCACAAACGAGGGGCAGTAGGGTAAGGCGCATGCTAGAGCTCCCGGAAAGGTTGAGCTCCAGTTTCGGCTGTCCCAATTGCAAGAATGTTACAAGGTGTGTCAGCCCAGCAATTCGCTCATGGCGATGATCTGGTCGGCTACCTGGATCAGCTTCTGTTGCTTGCTCATGGCCTGGCGGCGCATCAGGGTGTAGGCCTCGTCTTCGCTGCAGCCACGCATCTTCATCAGCAGACCCTTGGCCTGGTCGACCTTCTTGCGCTCCAGCAACTGCTGCTCACGGGCCTGGAGTTCGGCGCGTAGCGCCTGGTCGGTCTCGAAGCGGGCGCGGGCGACGTCGATGATGGCCTGCAGGCGACTGGTCTGGATGCCCTCGACGATGTAGGCGCTGACCCCCGACTGGATGGCCCGGCGCATCACCGCCGGGTCGTGCTCGTCGGTGAACATGACGATGGGGCGCGGCAGATCGCGGGTCACCAGGCAGACCTGCTCCATGACGTCGCGTCCGGGTGATTGGGTGTCGAACAGGATAACGTCCGGGCGCAGCGCCTCGATGCGCGCGGGCAGGTCGATGGTCAGGCCGGATTCCTCGATGACTTCGAAACCGGCCTCGATCAGCGCGGCCTTGAGGCGGCCGACCTGCTTGGGGGTGTCGTCGATGAGCAGAATGCGCAAGGTCGTTCTCCCTAGTGATCGCTGAGCGCGTGGATGGCGAAGCTGCGGACATAGCCGGCTGGGTCGCTGCCGTCCCAGGTGCGCCCGTCGAACAGGGTGCTGCTGCGCCGGGTGGGCGGAATCGCCAGGCCGGCGTCGATGGCCGCCTGCCGGTACAGCTCGGTGCACTGCACCGCCTCGGCGATGTCCAGGTAATCCGGATCCTCGCGCAGCAAGCCCCAACGACGGAACTGGGTGAGAAACCAGAGGCCGTCGGACAGATAGGGCGGATTGACCTCACCCTGGCGATGGAAGGCCAGCGGGTGCTGGTCTTCCCAGCGGCCATCGCGGCCGTCTTCGTAGTGACCGAGAAAGCGCTGGGCGAGCAGCGCCGGGTCGGTGTTCACATAGTCGGCGCCGCTGATCAGCTGGGCGGTGCCCAGACGATTCTCGCGACTCTCCTCGATGAAACGACTGGCGTCGAGCAGGGTGCGGATCAGCGCCCGGGCGGTGTTGGGATAGCGCTCGGCGAAGCGGCCGGTGCAGGCCAGCACCTTTTCCGGGTGGTCCGGCCAGATGGCCTGGGTGGTGGTCAGGGTGAAGCCCTGGCCGCGGGCCACGGCAGCAGCGCCCCAGGGTTCGCCGACACAGAAACCGTCGACCCGGCCAGCGGCCAGGTGCTCGGGCATCTGTGGGGGCGGCACCAGGGCAGTGCGCACATCGCGCAGGGGATGGATGCCCTGGGCGGCCAGCCAGTAGTAGAGCCAGAAGATATGGGTGCCGGTAGGAAAGGTGTGCGCCAAGGTCAAGGGCCTGGCGTCCGGTTGGCGGATCCGCTCGACCAGGGAGGCGGTATCCTGCACGCCTTCCCGGGCCAGGCTGCGCGCCAGATTGAGGCTCTGGCCATTTTGCGCCAGCCCCATGAGCACCGCCATCGGCGTAGCGGCGGTGCCGCCCAGGCCCAGATGCGCGCCATAGACCAGGCCATAGAGACAATGGGCGGCGTCGAGCTGGCCATTGAGCAGGTTGTCGCGCAGGGCCGACCAGGAGGGCTGGCGATGCAGATTCAGCGTCAGGCCATGGGGTTCGCCGAAACCCTGAGTCGCCGCCACGATCAGCGAGGCGGCGTCGCTCAGGGGCAGGAAGCCCAGATTGAGTTCGGGCTTTTCCGGGGCATCCGAACCCGCGACCCAAAGATTCGCGGCATGAGGGGAAGACAGGGCAGGCATGGGGTCTCCGGCAACTAACGGACGCCAGGGCACCTCTCTGTGCACCGCCATGGACGTCTCGACTGGGGCCTGCACCATTATGGTGACAGACACGGCACCATCACCGGGCGCCTTCGCGGTCAGGGCGCCTGCGGGAAAGCGCCTCCGCAGCGGTCCGCAACACGGCCTAAAGAGGCAGCCCGGCTAAGGTTTGCCAGGAGACCGGCAAAACCCGCGCCAAGTCGCGGGCTGCCAGCGGAGAAGGCTACCGTTGCGGAATCAGCAGCAGGCGGTCGCGCCCATAGACGCGCTCCAGATTCTGCGGCTGCAGCGGCAGACTCTGGTACTGCCCCTTCGCCCAACCCTTGCCCGGAGTGCCGGCCTGACTCGCCTGTAGGGGCTCGGCCAGGCCGAAGTCCACCACCAGGCGCAGCGCCGGCGCCAGCCAGGCCTGGTCATCGCCGCCCCAGTGGCTGGCGGTCAGGTCGAGGGTCGAGCCGTCGCCGCTACTGGCGTTGCCATCCAGGCGGTGCAAGCGGCCCCACTGCCAGGCGGCGCGATCGCTGCCCAGCTTGGCCTCGCAAGTTTCGACGGCTCCGGCCAGCGCGCGGGCGAAGATCGCCGGCTTGTCTTCACGGGTAGGCGTGCTGACGTCATCCCAATAGGGGCTGTCGTCACGGGCCAGGAGATGATCGACGATGGCGTTGTAGCCGGTATCGCTGAGGGTGGTGAAGGCCTGCCAGGCCGGGCTCCTGGTGCCCCCCAATTCATCGGCGAAGGTCTTTTCGGCCAGGGCCTGCAGGAAGGCCTCGTAGAGCGCCGCATCCGCGGAGCCGGCGGCCAGGCGACCGTCGAAGCCCTGCAGACGGCGCAGGGCTTCTTCCGCCTGCTGGCGCTGGGTGGCCGGCAGGGCGGCGATGGCCTGGCGCAGTGGCGCGGCGAAGCCGGGGGCGTCGAGCTGCGTCTTGAGCTTGGCCGCCAGGGTGGTGGTCTGGTCCTGCTGCAGGGCCATGGCATCGCGGGTATCGAGGCGCGCGGAGCGCCCGGCCAGTTGCGCCAGGCGCTCCTGGCGCTCGGGGCCCGACCAGTTGCTGGACAGCTGCATGCCGTAGCCGCGCGGTACCACGCGCTGGTTGGCGGCGCCCAGCCAGCCCTGGGCCGGATCCTGGTCGTAAGGGTGCAGCATGGGATCGGCGTAGCCATCCCAGGCGTAGCGCTCGTCCCAACCGGGCGAGGGCAGCAGCCCCAGACCGCTGCGGCGATTGGGATAGCGCCCGGTCACCTGCCAGCCGACGTGCTCGGCATCGGCGAACACCAGATTCCAGTCACTGGCGCGCAGCTCGCGGGCCAGTTCGAAGGCGCGCTCCACGTCCTTGGCGCGGGTGAGGTCGAAGAGGGCGTCCAGGCTCTTGTCGGCTTCCAGGCGGCTGCTGCGCAGGGCCAGGCCATAGCCGTTGGCGCCCGGCGCCAGGGCCAGGTTCAGCAGAGGGCCGCGTGGGCTGGTGTAAAGGGTCTCGCGGCGCGGTTTTTCACCGCGGACGAAAAAGGTTTCCACCCGCTCGCCGGCGGGTTGCCACTGACCGCCGCTCTGCACCTGGAGACGACCGCCCTGGCGTTGCAGGCGCTCGAGGTAGAGGTCCTGGCTGTCGCCCATCAGGGTCGCGGCGCCCCAGGCCAGCTTGCCGTTGTAGCCGTCGAGCAGCAGCGGCAGGCCGGGCAGGGTGGTGCCCACGGCCTCGAAGCGCGGCGCCCTCAGGGTCACCAGGGTAAAGGGCGACTGGCCGTTGAAGGCGCTGACCTTGTCCACCGCGAGCAGGCTGCGCCCACTGCGGGTATGACCCGGTGTCGCCGCCCAGGCGGTGCCGGTGGGGCCGCCGAAAGGGGCGAGCTGAGCCAGCTGGCGCTGGACGTCCAGCAGGGCGTCGAGGCCGGGCAACTGGCCACCCAGATTCAGGCCGCGCAGCTTGGCGGTCTCCTCTTCCGGCAGGGGTTCGTCCGGGTAGGTGGGCAAGAGCCAGGCCAGGCGCTCGGGGCCGACCTGAGTGGCCAGGGCCAGCGCCGCGGTCTCCTTGCGCAGGTCCACCGCCTGGGCGAAGTTCAGCAGCTCGAAGAGCAGGGCGCTGTCTTCGGCTTTCCAGTATTCGGCGCGGTAGTCGTGGCCATCCAGCTCGACTCGCTCGCCGGCGCGATAGAGATAGGCGTTGACGCCCCGGGCATAGACTTCGAAGAAGGTCTTCAGACGCGGCGAGGCATTGCCGTAGGCCACCTGGGCAGCCTTGCGCAGATCCACGGTGCGCATGAAACGGTCGCTGTCCAGGCGGCTGTCACCGTAGGCCTCGGCCAGTCGACCCTGGGCCAGCAGGCGCAGCTCGACCATCTGCGCCAGGCGCTCGCTGGCGTGGACATAGCCGAGGGCGAAGAGGGCATCGTGGAAGGTGGTGGTCTCGATCAGCGGCTGGCCGTCGGCGTTGCGGCGCACCGAGGCGGTCTGCGCCAGGCCGCGCAGCGGCAGGCTGCCCTTGACTTGCGGTTGGCTGTGGGTCGGCTGCTCTTCGCCGAAATACTGGCAGCCGGCAAGGGCGGTCAGCAGGCCGAGGGTAGCGAGGCGCAGAGGCGCACGCGGGCGAAACAGCAGAGGCGAGACCATGAACAGCGGACACTCCGGGCGGATGGATGCGAACGGGTGGCTACGTTAGCAGGGTCCGCCGGGGGAGCAAGCCTCGGGCGAGGGGTGGCGCCTGGGCGCTGCCGACAGGTCGTCTGCAGCGACGTCTAGCGCAGCGCCATCCAGATCAGCAGGGCGGCCTGGAACAGGCAGAACACCGCCAGGCAGCCGATGGCGAAACGCAGGGAGATGTCGTCACGGCGATAGAGGGCGATGCGGTCCTCCAGTTGGCGCAGGCTGGCATCGCGCTCGTCGATCACCCGGTCGCACTGCTCCAGCAGGGTGGCGCCGTCCAGCAGCGACAGCAGCTGGACCTTGTCGGCGTTCCAGTCCTCGCGCAGCTGGCTGACCCGCGCTGCCCGGCAGAGCTGCTGACGTTCGTCGTCCGTTGCGGTTTCGATGGTGAAACCCTGGGCGCCGAGCACGTGGTCGCGGCGTTTGCGGCTGTCTTCGTCGAGGGCGTCGCGGCGCGCCAGGGGCAGGTCCTGCACCCCGTAGTGGCTCCAGCGCAGGCGCGCCCAGGCGGCGGCCCGGGCCAGCAGGAAGCGGCCCAGGCCACGTTCTTCCGGCTCAATCTGCAAGCCGCGTTCGGGCCCCAGGCGGATCTGGCCCTGGCGATGGTCGACCCAGACCTCCAGCACGTTCACCTCGCGGTGCAGCAGCTGACCAGGAATCTGCACCGTCAGTCGCAGCAGGCTCTCCTCGTCGCCATGGCGCTCGACCAGGCCGAGTTGCACGAAGCGCAGGGGGCGTGCCCCGACCCGTCGATCCGCGGGCTGGGGCATCAGTCGCAGCAGCTGAAAGCGCTCCGGCGGCAGGCTGGCCCAGGGATGGGGTTCATGGGGCGCGGCTTCGACGGCCGGCGATGCTTGGTCAGGGGTTTCCACGGGCAGGCTCCAGCTGTGCGCCTCCTGGGCGCCTTTGCCGGCTTATCGGCCAGTGGGCGGGGAACCTGAGCGCGCGACGAAGGCGGTCACGCGCTCGACCAGCGCGCGGGCCAGGGGCAGGTTAGGGTTGTCGTAGGTGGGCAGTTGCGCCTGGAAGTCCGCCGGGGCGATACGCAGCACATGGTTCATGCCGGCAATGATGGCCAGTTCCGCATCCGGCTTGGCCCGCTGCAGGGCGCGGGCATCGTCCACCTCCACCTGGACGTCATGGGTGCCCTGGATAATCAGCGCCGGGGCGTGGATGCCGGCGAAGGCCTTGGCCGGATCCTGGCGGAACAGCGAGATGAGATAGGGCTGGACGCTGGGGCGGAACAGCACCAGCAACTCCTTCGGCACCTCGGGCACCGGCGTGCCGCGCAGCAACTGGTCGATGATCCACTGGGCGCTGGCCAGACCGGCGGGCGACAGCTTGCCGGCCAGTTGCTCGCGCAGCACCACGTCGATGGGACGGCCGCTGCCGGCCAGGGTCACCACCCCGGCGACCGGCACCCGGTCGGCGGCCAGGCTGGCGATCAGGGCGCCTTCGCTGTGACCGAGCAGGATCACCTTGGAAAAGCGTGGATCGGCGCGCAGCAGGCGGATCCAGCCAACCAGGTCGTCGACATAGCGCTCCACGCTGAGACGACTCTCGTCCGGCTCGGCGCCGCGACTCTCGGCCACCCCGCGCTTGTCGAAGCGCACGCTGGCGATCCGCTGCCGGCCCAGGGCCTCGGCCAGTCGCTGCAAGGCCGCGTTGCGCGCGCCGGGTCCGTTGCCGTTGCGGTCAAGGGGCCCGGAGCCGGAGACGAAGAGCACCACGGGTTGCGGCCGCTCGCTGCGCGGCAGGATCAGGCTGCCCTTGAGCACGCCGCTGCCGGTGTCAAGCTGGACGGGGCGATAGAGCACGGGGTCGGCCGCGGTGGCGAGGGCGGGCAGGGCGAGGCACAGCAGCAGGGAGAACAGCAGACGCATGACGAAGAGGGCACCGGAGGGCTGGGGTGTGAGGGCCTATCCCGCACACAATCCGTGTAAAAGACCACGGCGCGTGTAAAATCGCCCATTCCCATTTTGCATCCATACCTTTCACCCGTAGCGCGGAGCCCTCGCATGTCCGGCAATACCCTCGGCACGCTGTTCACCGTCACCACCGCCGGCGAAAGCCATGGCCCGGCGCTGGTCGCCATCGTCGACGGTTGCCCGCCCGGACTGCCCCTGGACATCGCCGACCTGCAGCGCGACCTGGATCGGCGCAAGCCCGGCACCAGCCGCCACACCACCCAGCGCCAGGAAGCGGACGAGGTCGAGATCCTGTCCGGGGTCTTCGAGGGCGTCACCACCGGTACCCCCATCGGCCTGCTGATCCGCAACACCGACCAGAAGTCCAAGGACTACTCGGCGATCAAGGACCTGTTCCGCCCAGCCCATGCCGACTACGCCTATCACCACAAGTACGGCCTGCGCGACTACCGCGGCGGCGGTCGCAGCTCGGCGCGGGAAACCGCCATGCGCGTGGCGGCCGGTGCCATCGCCAAGAAGTACCTGGCGACCCAGGGCATCCGGGTGCGCGGCTACATGAGCCAGCTGGGCCCCATCGAGATCCCCTTCAAGACCTGGGACAGCGTGGAAGAAAACGCCTTCTTCAGCCCCGATCCGGACCGGGTGCCGGAGCTGGAAGCCTACATGGACCAGCTGCGTCGCGATCAGGATTCGGTAGGCGCGCGCATCACCGTGGTCGCCGACGGCGTGCCGCCGGGTCTGGGCGAGCCGATCTTCGACCGCCTCGACGCCGAACTGGCCTATGCGCTGATGAGCATCAACGCGGTGAAGGGCGTCGAGATCGGCGCCGGCTTCGCCAGCGTCGCTCAGCGCGGCACCGAGCACCGTGACGAGCTGACCCCGGAGGGCTTCCTGTCCAACAACGCCGGTGGCGTGCTGGGCGGCATCTCGTCTGGTCAGCCCCTCGTCGCCCACCTGGCGCTGAAGGCCACGTCCAGCATCACCACTCCGGGGCGCTCCATCGACGTCCATGGCAATCCGGTGGATATCATCACCAAGGGCCGCCACGATCCCTGCGTGGGCATCCGCGCCACCCCCATCGCCGAAGCCATGATGGCCCTGGTGCTGATGGATCACCTCCTGCGCCACCGCGCGCAGAACGCCGAGGTGAAAGTGCACACGCCCGTCCTGCCCCAGCTCTGATCCGCGGACGGACGATGCCGGTTCCCTATTGGCGGCTGTCGGGCTTCTACTTCGCCTACTTCGCGCTGCTGGGGGCCACGGCGCCCTACCTGGGGCTGTATTTCCACCACCTGGGCTTTTCCGGCACCGCCATCGGTCAACTGGTGGCCATCCCCATGCTGATGCGGGTGCTGGCACCCAACCTCTGGGGCTGGCTGGCCGATCGCACCGGCCGCCGGCTGAGCATCGTCCGCCTCGGCGCCGCCTGCACCCTGCTGTGCTTCTCCGGCATCTACCTCGGCCAGGGCTTCGCCTGGCTGGCGCTGATCATGGCCGGTCATGCCTTCTTCTGGCACGCGGTGCTGCCCCAGTTCGAAGCCATCACCCTGGCTCATCTGCGCGATCAGCCGCAGCGCTATGCGCGCATCCGCCTCTGGGGCTCCATCGGCTTCATCGCCGCGGTGGCGGGGCTGGGCTGGGCCTTCGAGTACGTCAGCCTGGATCTCTATCCGGCCTATCTGCTGCTGGTGATGGCGATCATCCTGCTGGCCTCGCTGGCGGTGCCGGGGGTCAAGGTCGACCCCGGCCAGCGGCCCGAGGCGCCGGCCGAGCCCTTCCTGACCACCCTGCGCCAGCCGCGGGTGCTGGCCTTCTTCATCGCCGCGGCACTGATGCAGCTGTCCCACGGCCCTTACTACACGGTCTTCACCCTGCATCTGGAAGAACTCGGTTATGGCCGCGGCGTCATCGGTCAGCTCTGGTCGCTGGGCGTGGTCGCCGAGGTGCTGATCTTCCTGGTGATGCCGCAACTGCTGGCGCGGATCGCTCTGACTACCCTGCTGGTCGGCGCCTTTCTGATCGCCGCCGGGCGCTGGCTGCTGCTAGGCGCCCTGGCCGACCAGTTGCCAGTGCTGTTGTTCGCCCAGCTCCTGCATGCGGCCACCTTCGCCTGCTTCCACGCCGCCGCCATCCAGTTCGTCCAGTCCCATTTCGACCGCCGCCGCCAGGGCCAGGCCCAATCGCTCTACGCGGCACTTTCCGGGGCTGGCGGGGCGCTGGGCGCGCTGTATGCTGGCTATGCCTGGCAGGTGTCCGGTGCCCTTGCCGCCTTTGCCGGCGCCTCCCTGGCGGCGCTGGCGGGGGCCTTCCTAATCCTCTTGTCCGTTAGGTCCAGTACGAAAAGTGCCTGCGCTCGGTGAGGCTTCGTTGAAAAACACCTGGATCGCCAGCCCGGTCGCAATGCTCATTTACCTCTCGTAAACTCCGCTTCCTCAGCGTTTTGATTCGCTGGCGCTCACCCTCTGGGCCAGCCGTTGGCTGTTACTCCCGTTGGTCGTTGCGCCTCGCCTGACCGTCGCTCGGCGACTTTTCGTACAGAACCAAGGAGAACCCTCCATGATCCAGCAGCGTGAGCAACTGGCCCGGGAAATCATCGACGCCGGTCGCTTTCTCTATGGCCGCGGCTGGTCGCCGGCCACCAGCAGCAACTATTCGGTACGGCTGTCCGACAGTCGCCTGCTGTTGACCGTCTCCGGCAAGCACAAAGGTCAGCTGGAGCTGGACGATATCCTCGCCACCGACCTCGACGGCACCCCGCTGGAGGCCAAGAAGCCTTCCGCGGAGACCGCGCTGCACACCCAGCTCTATCGCTGGCAGCCGGAGATCGGCGCCGTGCTGCACACCCACTCGGTGAACTCGACGGTGCTCTCGCGCCAGCTCGAAGGCGATCGCTTGGTGCTGGACGGCTACGAATTGCAGAAGGCCCTGCATGGCGTCACCACCCACGACGTGCGGGTGGAGATCCCGGTGTTCGACAACGACCAGGACATCCCGCGCCTGGCCGACAAGGTGCAGACCTGGCTGAACGTGCATCCCGACTGCGTGGGGTACCTGATCCGCGGGCACGGCCTCTATACTTGGGGCCCGCGCATGGCCGATGCCTTGCGCCACGTGGAAGCCTTCGAATTCCTCTTCGAATGCGAACTCAAGACCCGGAGCCTGCGTCCATGAGCCGACTGACCGTCTACCACGATGCCGAACCCCGCCAGCCGCTGAAGGTGATCAGCGATGGCGAGCACATCGCCGCCACCCTGGCCGAGGTTGGGGTGCGTTTCGAGCGCTGGCAGGCCACCGCCCCGGTGGCGCCCGGCGCCAGCCAGGAGGAGGTGATCGCCGCCTACCGACCGGAGATCGATCGCCTCATCCAGGAGCGCGGCTACCAGACCGTCGACGTCATCAGCATGCATCCCGAGCATCCGCAGAAGGAGGCGCTGCGCGCCAAGTTCCTCGAAGAACATCGCCACAATGAAGACGAGGTGCGCTTCTTCGTCGCCGGCCAGGGCCTTTTCACCCTGCACATCGACGACCAGGTCTATGCCGTGCTCTGCGAGAAGGACGACCTTATCTCGGTGCCGGCCGGTACGCCGCACTGGTTCGACATGAGCGAGTCGCCGTCCTTTGTCGCCATCCGCCTGTTCGACAATCCCGACGGCTGGGTCGCCCACTTCACCGGCGTGGACATCGCCCAGCGCTTTCCGCGCCTGGAGGTCGAGGCGTGACGATCAAGGCCATCCTCACCGATATCGAAGGCACCACCAGCGCCGTCAGCTTCGTCTTCGACGTGCTCTTCCCCTATGCCCGCGCGCACCTGCCGGCCCATGTGCGCGCCCATGCCGGAGAGCCGGCGGTGGCCGAGCAACTCGATGCCGTGCGTGCCGAAGCCGGCGAGCTGGACGCCGACGTGGAGCGGGTGATCGCCATCCTGCTGGAGTGGATCGCCACCGACCGCAAGGCCACGCCGCTCAAGGCGCTGCAGGGACAGGTGTGGGAGCAGGGCTATCGTGCCGGCACCCTCCGGGGGCACGTCTATCCCGACGCCGTCCAGGCCCTGCGCCAGTGGCATGCCGCCGGACTGCCGCTGTACGTCTATTCCTCGGGCTCGATCCAGGCGCAGAAGCTGATCTTCGGTTGCTCCGAGCATGGCGATCTCACGCCTTTGTTTTCCGGGTATTTCGATACCCTGACCGGCGGCAAGCGTGAAGCTGCGTCCTATGCCCGCATCGCCTCGGCGACCACCCATGCGCCGGCGGAACTGCTGTTCCTTTCCGATGTGGTGGAAGAGCTGGATGCCGCGCGCCAGGCCGGTCTGCCGACCTGCGGCCTGGTGCGTGCCGGTGGCCAGCTGGGCGACCATCCGTGCGTGGCGTCCTTTGCTGACATCGATCTCACCGCCTTCGGTTGAGGCCCATGGCCGGCGTCGCTGCCAAGCGAGCCGGCCGAACTCCACGCCCTCATCGCCAGTCCCAAGTGACGAGACCTGTGTCCTCGCAACGGGAGTCGCGACATGATCAATTCCACCATCGGCGGTGTACTGGGCTTCATCGTCTTCCTGCTCGACATCTGGGCCATCGTCAACGTCATCCGCAGTGACAGCACCAGCAATGCCAAGATCGGCTGGACCGTGCTCATCATCGTGCTGCCGGTGATCGGTCTGATCGCCTGGGCCGCCGCCGGTCCGCGCGGCAATCGCTCGGCCACCGCGCCTACCCATAAAGGCTAACCAGCACAACGCTGGAGCCTGTCACATCCAGCTCTTACAATGCCCGGCTTTTGGCCGGGCATTGTCTGTCTCGGCCCGCCACCTGCGGAGATCGACATGAGCGACTACCTGGAAACCCTCTACGACGGCTATGGCCAGAGATTCACCGTCGAGCGCCTGCTCCACGAGGTGCGTACCGAGCATCAGCACCTGGTGATCTTCCAGAACGCCGTGCTGGGCAAGGTAATGGCCCTGGATGGCGTCATCCAGACCACCGAGGCCGACGAATTCATCTATCACGAGATGCTCACCCAGGTGCCGCTGCTCGCCCATCCGGCGCCGAAGCGGGTGCTCATCATCGGCGGTGGCGACGGCGGTATCCTGCGGGAAGTGGCCAAGCACCGGGGTGTCGAGCACATCACCATGGTCGAGATCGACGGTTCGGTGGTGGAGATGTGCAAGGAGCACTTTCCCGGTCATTCGGCTGGCGCCTTCGAGGATCCGCGGCTGAATCTGGTGATCGACGACGGCATGAATTTCGTCGCCAACACCACCGAGCGCTATGACGTCATCATCTCCGACTCCACCGATCCCATCGGTCCGGCCGAGGTGCTGTTCTCGGAGAACTTCTACCAGGCCTGCCATCGTTGCCTGAACGACGGCGGCGTGATGGTGGCCCAGAATGGCACCCCCTTCCTGCAGCTGGACGAGGTCAAGACCACCGCCAGCCGGATGTCCGGGCTGTTCGCCGACTGGCACTTTTATCTGTCAGCGGTGCCTACCTACATAGGGGGCGTGATGACCCTGGCCTGGGGCAGCAAGGACGTGACCTTGCGTCGGCAAGGTGCCGAAACCCTGGCGCAACGCTACAGTGATACCGGCATCCAGACCCGTTACTACACCCCGGAGCTGCATGCCGCCGCCTTTGCTCTACCTCGATACGTGCTGGAGGCCATCGGCAAGGCGTAAGCCCTGACGGTTGCGGCACCGTTCGAGTGCTCAGCCGCAACTCGCCGGGCGTCGGTAGCGACGGCTCGGCGAGAAGATCATCCGAACCAGAGGAGGGTTGTCCTATGTCCTTGTCGTTTGCCGATGATGTGAGCTTGAACCTGCTGCAGCGGATGAAGGAGGGCGGCTTCGACTTCGCCCGCTTCCATCCCATCGACTTCTTCGCCATCTTCGCCGACGAAGGCAAGGCCCGCATCGCTGCGGACCAGTTTCACGGCGAGTCCCTCAACACCCAGGTGATGCCCCACGAAGAGGGGGGCTGGCATCTGCAGGTCAGCAAGGTGATGTTCGCCACCCACGCCACCATCGACGATTTCGAAAGCGATCTCGAGGCGGTGGTGGTGCCTCTGGGCGGCCAACTCGATGGCTGGGGCGTCACCCAGGAAGTCAGCCGCAGCTCCGCCTGATCCCTGGCCTGTCGAGGCGGCATCCCGAAGGGGATGCCTGTCTCATTCTCTGTAATCACTCCGCCGCTCAATCATCGCACTTTCCGCCAGGCGCACCGTCTTAGGCTCATGACGGAAACGTTGCGGTGCATGCGCACGCTTACGTGCCTGGCTTTGGTGCACCGCGCGACCCGCCGCCTCGCAAGAGCTTGATCCACAAGGCTCTGGTGCTGGCACGCGGCTTGCGAAGCTGCACCGTGGGTGACAAGGAGATCGGCATGAGCCGCCAACTGTATAACGAGATGTATGACGCCCAGGCGCACTGTCGACCGCACTACGGTCGCTATGCGCAATGGCTGAGTGAGACACCCCCGGAACTCCTGGCCCAGCGTCGTCGCGAAGCCGACCTGCTGTTCCATCGCGCCGGTATCACCTTTACCCTCTATGGCGACGAGCAGGGCACGGAGCGCCTGATTCCCTTCGACGCCCTGCCGCGAGCCATCCCCGCCAGCGAATGGCAGATCATCGAGCGCGGCTGCATTCAGCGCGTCCAGGCGCTGAATCTCTTTCTCCACGACCTCTATCACGACCAGCGCATCATCAAGGCCGGGGTCATACCCGCCGAGCAGGTGCTGGCCAATGACCAGTACCAGCTGGCCATGCAGGGGCTGGACCTGCCCAATGGCATCTATGCGCACATCGCCGGGGTCGACCTGGTGCGCGATGGCGACGGCGCCTACTACGTACTCGAAGACAACCTGCGCACTCCCAGTGGGGTGTCCTACATGCTCGAGAACCGCAAGATGATGATGCGGTTGTTTCCCGAGCTGTTCACCCTGGAGCGCATCGCGCCCATCGACCACTACCCGAACATCCTGCTCGATACCCTGCGCAGCTCCACCCCGGTCAACAACCCCACGGTGGTGGTGCTCACCCCGGGCCGGTTCAACAGCGCCTACTTCGAGCACGCCTTCCTGGCGAGGGAGATGGGCGTGGAGCTGGTGGAGGGGGCCGACCTGCTGGTGCGCGACGAACAGGTGTTCATGCGCACCACCTCGGGCTTCCGCAAGGTCGATGTCATCTACCGCCGTCTCGACGACGCCTTCCTCGATCCCCTGGCCTTCAATCCGGACTCCCTGCTGGGCGTACCCGGCCTGCTGGCCGCCTATCGCGCCGGTAACGTCATCCTGGCCAACGCCATCGGCACCGGGGTGGCCGACGACAAGTCGATCTATCCCTATGTGCCGGAGATGATCCGCTTCTACCTCAGCGAAGAACCCATCCTCTACAACGTACCCACCTGGCAGTGCCGCAAGCCGGACGAGCTGTCCCATGTGCTGGCCAATCTGCCCGAGCTGGTGGTCAAGGAGGTCCATGGCTCCGGCGGCTACGGCATGCTGGTCGGCCCTACCGCCAGCAGCTTGGAGATCGAAGCCTTCCGCGCGCGGCTCAAGGCCAATCCCAGCGCCTACATCGCCCAGCCGACCCTGTCGCTGTCCACCTGCCCGACCTTCGTCGAGAGCGGTATCGCACCGCGGCACATCGATCTGCGGCCCTTCGTGCTGTCCGGGCGCAAGACGCGCCTGGTGCCCGGGGGCCTCACCCGGGTCGCCCTGCGCGAAGGCTCGCTGGTGGTGAATTCCTCCCAGGGCGGCGGCACCAAGGACACCTGGGTGGTCCAGGACTAGATCGCCAAGAAACAGTGGCCGCTACGGCGGCCTCGCAAGGACCTTTGAAAGGCGACCCCACCATGCTGAGTCGTACCGCTGCCGATCTGTACTGGATGTCCCGCAACCTGGAGCGCGCCGAGAATCTCGCGCGGATGCTGGACGTCAGCTATTCGCTGTCGATGATGCCGCAGAGCGGGCAGGGCGGAGGCCTGGACGAGCTGGCCATGCCGTTGCTCATCACCGGCACCCTGGATGACTACCGGGAAAAGCACGGCGCCCTGCACCCCGAGCGCCTGCTGCATTTCTTCGCCTTGGACGAGCGCAACCCCGGCAGCATCTATTGCTGTCTGCAGGCTGCGCGCAGCAATGCCCACGCGGTGCGTGGGCGCATCACCGCCGACATGTGGGAGAACGTCAACTCCACCTGGCTGGAGATGCGCGAGATCGCCGTTACCGGCCTGATCCGCTTCGGCATCAGCCGTTTCTGCGAGTGGGTCAAGGAGCGTTCCCATCTGTTCCGCGGCGCCACCGTCGGCACCATCATGAGAAACGACGCCTATCGCTTCATCCGCCTGGGTACCTTCGTCGAACGCGCCGACAATACCCTGCGCATGCTCGACGCCCGCTACCAGGTGCTCGGCGAAGAGGAAGCGGAAGCCATCAGCGATGCCTCCGCCCGCGGCTTCTATCAGTGGAGCGCCTTGCTGCGCGCCCTGAGCGCCTTCGAGGCCTACACCGAGCTCTATCGCGATGCCCTCAACGTGCGCAACGGCGCCGAGCTGCTGCTGTTGCAGGAAGACCTGCCGCGCTCGCTGCTGGCCTGCGTGATCGAGCTGCACCGGGTGCTGGTCAGTCTGCCCGGGGAGAATGGCCGCGAGGCCAAGCGTCTGGCCGCGGGTCTCGAGGCGCGGCTGCGCTACACCAGCATCGACGAGGTGCTGGACGAAGGCCTGCACGCCTGGATCGGTGATTTCATCGTCCATGTCCGCCAGCTCGCCAGCGCCATCAACACCGCTTACCTGGAGGCCGTATGAGGCTCGCGATCCATCACGAAACGCTTTATCGCTATGCCGATCAGGTCCGCGCCAGCATCCAGTACCTGCGCCTCACGCCTCAGGACGATGCACGCCAGAAGATCCTTGGCTGGGAGCTGGCCTTGCCACGGCCGGCGCGGGCGCAACGCGATCCCTTCGGCAACATCCTCCATGTGCTGACCCTGGACACCCCGCATGACGCCATCACCATCACCGCCAGTGGTCAGGTGGAAATCGACGAGGGCTTCGAATCCGAGCCCTGCCAGGCCTCACCCTTTCCCTTCCTGCGTCAGACCCGGCTGACCGAGGCCGACGAAGCGCTGACCGCCTTCGCCCGCGAGGTCTGCGACGGGCGCCAGGATCGCGACAGCCTGATCCAGCTGATGGAGCGCCTGCACGAGCGCATGATCTATGTACCCGGCTCCACCGAGGTGGACGGCAATGCCGCCCAGGCCTTCGCCAAGGGCGCCGGGGTCTGCCAGGATCATGCCCATGCCTTCCTGGCCTGCGCCCGCAGCCTGGGCATCCCGGCGCGCTACGTGTCCGGCTATCTGTGCACCGACGACAGCGCGCACCTCTCCAGCCATGCCTGGGCGGAAGCCTGGCATGACGGCGCCTGGTACAGCTATGACGTAACCAATCGCCTGACCCGACCGGAGCGCCACCTGCGGCTGGCCATCGGCCTGGACTACCTGGATGCCTGCCCGGTACGCGGCATGCGCCGCGGTGGTGGGGTGGAGCACATGGAGGCCAAGGTGCTGGTCGAGCCGTTGCAGCAGGTGCAGCAACAGCAATAATCAGCACTGCCGGCAGCGTACGAAGAGACGGCCAGGGGCCGTCTTTCTTTTTCCTCGCCGCTGCGGCAAAAATCGTCTCGATACCCGAGGTTCGCATGACCTATTGCGTCGCCATGAAACTGCACGACGGCCTGGTGTTCGTCGCCGATTCCCGCACCAATGCCGGAGTCGACAACATCGCCACCTTTCGCAAACTGCATCTGTTCCGGATTCCTGGCGAGCGCCTGATCGCCATCCAGTCGGCAGGCAACCTGGCTACCTCCCAGGCGGTCATCAGCCTGTTGCGGCAGCGCCTGGACAGCGAACAGGACAACCTGCACGGAGTGCCCACTCTGTATGAGGCCGCCCGCTTGCTAGGGCAGACCTTGCGCGAGGTCCTGCAGCGCGATGCCGAGGATGCCCCCAGCGGTCATGGCCTGGATCTGAGCTGTTCCTTTCTCCTGGGCGGGCAGATCCGCGGCGCGGAGCCGGAGTTGTTCAACCTCTATCCCCACGGCAATTTCATCGGTGCCACCGAGGACACGCCCTGTTTCCAGATCGGCGAGAGCAAGTACGGCAAGCCCATCCTGGATCGGGCGCTGACCTTCGCAACGCCGCTGGAAGAAGCCCTGCGCTGCGCGCTGCTGTCCTACGACGCCACCATTCGCAGCAATCTATCGGTGGGGCTGCCGCTGGATCTGGTGGTCTATCCGCGCGATGCGCTGGCGCAGGTCAGCAGCCATCGGATCGACGAGCACGATCCCTACTTCCAGGCCTTGCGTAAAGGCTGGGGAGAGGGGCTGCGTGACTTGCTGGCAGCCTTGCCGGCAGCACCAGCGGATTATTGGCGCTAGGGATCAGCCAAAGAACCGGGAAAGATTGGGGATGACCAGTACGACGGTGGTGACGATGAGCACGAAACTCGCCTGACGCCACTTGGGGACGGGATTCTTGAACATGACTTGGGGCCTTTATTGTTAGCTGTTTGAAGCCTTTACGTCTTCAGCGGGAAGCGCTTGCGCGACAGCGGCATGCAGTTACTGATACCCGCAGGCTTGAGCACTATCCAGTAGCTATAGAACATAAATTTCAGTTTTGTGGCGATGACCGGCCAGCCGGTTATCAAAAATGTCGCACTAGACGATTTCTCCTTTGCTTTCAGGCAATTGGAAAAATGCTTGCGACGCTACCGTTGGTCGGAGGTATAGAAGGTAACGCAGGGCAGAGAAGCGACTGACCGGTCATCCCGTGAACGGCGCAGAGCAGCGGACTTTCCCAGCCCTGCGTGCAAATGTATGAATCGATTGAAGAAAAAGCTTGCCATCGAAATCGCCTTTGCCTATAGTTGCGCGCCTCGGTGATGCAGATGCAGCCGCCGAGCAAATCTGGTGAGGTGTCCGAGCGGTTGAAGGAGCACGCCTGGAAAGTGTGTATAGGAGAAATCTTATCGAGGGTTCGAATCCCTCCCTCACCGCCAGATCTGAGAGAACCCCTGAGAGCCCAGCTCCAGGGGTTTTTTCTTGCCTGCGATTCGGCCAGGCTTCGGTGGATCAGGCCGCCTGGGCGAAGGTCGCGGCGGTATCCCGGGCGTTGGGCAGCACGGCCGTCAGCTGTTCCAGGTCGATGCTGGCGAACAGCGGACCGCTCAGGTCCTGCACCTTGCTGTCACCAACATTCTCCTGCAGCACCTCGGCCACGGCGACCGCCTGGGCCACGATCAGCGCATAGCCGTTGCCTTCCGGTGCCTGCAGCGGGCGGGCCTGGTAGCCAATGGCGTCGCGCAGGACCTGGGGCAGCTGCCAGCGGCGGGCCAGTTCGGCACCCACTTCCGGATAGCCGAAGCCCAGTTGCAGGGTCTCGTCGGCGGCGCGATGGCTGCTGGCGGTGGCGCGACCGGCCAGGCTCGGTGCCAGTTCGGGGGCGCCGCTCTGGATCAGCAATTCGCCGATGTCGTGGAGCATGCCGCAGGTAAAGGCGGTTTCCTGGTCTAGGCCGGCCTGCTTGGCCAGTGGCTTGCACAGGCTGGCGACCAGAAAGCTGTTGTACCAGAAGGCCTGCAGATCGAAGCCGGGCGCGGCCTTGAAGCCGCCAGCGAAGGCCGAGGCCAGTACCAGGGTGCGCAGGGTGTTGAAGCCCAGGCGCAGGGCGGCGTCTTCGATGCTGGTGGATTCACGGGCGCCGCGGAAGCGCGCCGAGTTGGCCAGGCGCAGCACCTTGGCGGCGATGACTGGATCGCGCGCCACGGTGCGCGACAGGGTTTCGATGCTGGTGTTGGGGTCGTCGAACTGCTGGATCAGGACCTGCGCCACTTCGGGGACGTTGGGCAGGTTGTGCAGCTGGGCAAAGAGGGTGTCGAGTTGCATGGGCGTCTCCGCGGAAAAGGGTTACATCTCCTTACACCCTCGTCATCGGTCGCCTGCGCGGATTTCTGTAGCGGTCATGTGACGATCGGTCGCAGCCGGAGTGGCCGCGACCGGGTAGCCAAGCAAAATTGCTTTGCTGATCAGGTAATTGCTGCAAGAAAGCCAGGCATGCCTGGCCGCGCTATTACCGTTCGTCGAGAGCGAAATCGACCTGGGTCAGGCCCGCTTCGCTGGCTTCCAGCACCCAGCCTCGGCGGTCCCAGTCCCCCAGCACGATACGCTCGGCCGGCTGGCCATCGAGCAGCAGCTCATGGTGGGCGGGTCTGTGGGTATGACCGTGGATCAGCGTCGTCACCCGGGCGGCGCGCAGTTCGCGCTCGACTTCGGCCTCGGTGACATCGGTGATGTCCATGGCCTTGGCGCGGGTCTGCTGGCGACTCTCGCTGCGCAGCTTGCGCGCCAGCTTCTGGCGGCTGGCCAGCGGCAGGTGGCGCAGGACGAAGAGGGTGAGGGGATGGCGCAGGATGCGACGCAGCTTCTGGTAGCCCTCGTCGCGGGTGCAGAGGGTATCGCCATGCATGAGCAGCACGCGGCGACCCGGGAAGTCGGCGATATGGCGATCCGGCAGCAAGCGGCAACCCGCCTGGCGGCAGAAGGCCTTGCCGATCAGGAAGTCGCGATTGCCATGCATCAGATAGACGGCCGTGCCGCTGTCGGCCAGCTGGCGCAGGGCGGTGGCGATCTCCTGCTCGAAGGGCCCCATGGCGTCATCGCCGATCCAGGCTTCGAACAGATCCCCAAGGATGTACAGCGCCTCGGCACCGCGGGCACGGGTTTCGAGGAAATGCAAAAACGCCCGGACCAGGTCCGGGCGTTGCGGTTCGAGATGCAGGTCGGAGACCAGTAGAATCACTCGACGATCTCGGCCTTCTCGATGATCACGTCTTCGCTCGGCACGTCCTGGTGACCGGCCTTGCTGGTAGTGGCGACGCCTTTGATGGCGTTGACCACGTCCATGCCCTCGACCACCTTGCCGAACACCGCATAGCCCCAGCCCTGGCTGGTGGGCGCGGTGTGGTTGAGGAAGGTGTTGTCGGAGACGTTGATGAAGAACTGCGCCGAGGCGGAGTGCGGATCCATGGTGCGGGCCATGGCGACGGTGCCGATCGCGTTGGAGACGCCGTTATTGGCTTCGTTCTTGATCGGGGCGCGGGTCGGCTTCTGCTTCATGCCCGGCTCGAAACCACCGCCCTGGACCATGAAGTTGCTGATCACGCGGTGGAAGATGGTGCCGTCGTAGTGACCGCTCTTGACGTATTCCTTGAAGTTGGCCGCGGTTTCCGGCGCCTTGTCCTCGAAGAGTTCCAGGGTGATGACGCCGTGGTTGGTGTGCAGCTTGATCATGGCAGCGAATCCGTAGCTAAGGGGGACAGCATCCAGACCCGGCGAGGGCCTCAAGGGTTTCGCCGGGACTTGACGGGTTGGGCTATGATACGGGTTTACCTTTGCCCGGCCTACCCTGGCCGTGCGTCTGCCCAGTTAAGGATCCCATGAGCAAGCCGACTTCCGACTCGTCCACCGCCGCCAAAGCCGCCCCCGCGCATTTCCTGCGGCAGATCGTCCAGGCTGACCTGGACGCCGGCAAGCAGGCCAAGATCGTCACCCGTTTTCCCCCGGAGCCCAATGGCTACCTGCACATCGGCCACGCCAAGTCGATCTGCGTGAACTTCGGCCTGGCCAAGGAATTCGGCGGCGACTGCCATCTGCGCTTCGACGACACCAACCCGGCCAAGGAAGACCAGGAATACATCGACGCCATCAAGAGCGACGTGCACTGGCTGGGCTTCGACTGGGCCGGCGAGGTGCGCTATGCCTCCGCCTACTTCGACCAGCTCTACGCCTGGGCGGTGAACCTGATCGAGCAGGGCCTGGCCTATGTCTGCGACCTGACGCCCGAGCAGGCTCGCGAATACCGCGGCAGCCTCACCGAGCCGGGTCGCAACAGCCCCTTCCGCGACCGTTCGGTGGCCGAGAACCTGGACCTCTTCGCCCGCATGAAGGCCGGCGAGTTCAAGGACGGCGAGAAGGTGCTGCGCGCCAAGATCGACATGGCCTCGCCCAATATGAACCTGCGCGATCCCATCCTCTATCGCATCCGTCACGCCCATCATCACCAGACCGGCGATGCCTGGTGCATCTATCCGAGCTATGACTTCACCCATGGCCAGTCCGATGCCCTGGAAGGCGTGACTCACTCCATCTGCACCCTGGAGTTCGAGGACCACCGTCCGCTGTACGAGTGGTTCCTGGCCAAGCTGCCGGTGCCGGCCCAGCCGCGCCAGTACGAATTCGCCCGCCTCAACCTGAACTACACCGTCACCAGCAAGCGCAAGCTCAAGCAACTGGTGGACGAGGCCCATGTGCACGGCTGGGACGACCCGCGCATGTCCACCCTGTCGGGCTATCGCCGCCGTGGCTACACCCCGGCCGCCATCCGCAACTTCTGCGAGATGATCGGCGTGACCCGTTCCAATGGCGTGGTCGACGTGGCCATGCTGGAATTCGCCATCCGCGAGGACCTGGACCAGAACGCTCCGCGCGCCATGTGCGTGCTCAAGCCCCTCAAGGTGGTGATCACCAACTACCCCGAGGGCCAGGTAGAGAATCTGGAGCTGGCACGGCATCCCAAGCAGGATCTGGGCGTGCGCCAGCTGCCCTTCACCCGCGAGCTGTACATCGACCAGGGCGACTACGAAGAGAATCCGCCCAAGGGCTACAAGCGCCTGGAGCCGGGTGGCGAGGTGCGCCTGCGCGGCAGCTACGTGATCCGTGCCGATGAGGCCATCAAGGATGCCGACGGCAACGTGGTCGAACTGCGTTGCAGCTACGACCCGGACACCCTGGGCAAGAATCCCGAGGGCCGTAAGGTCAAGGGCGTGATCCACTGGGTGCCGGCCGAAGGTAGCGTGGAGTGCGAGGTGCGCCTCTACGATCGCCTGTTCCGTTCGGCGCAGCCGGAGAAGAGCGAGGAGGGTGGCAGCTTCCTCGACAACATCAATCCCGAATCCCTGGTGGTGCTCAAGGGTTGCCGTGCCGAGCCGTCGTTGGCCCAGGCCCAACCGGAAGACCGCTTCCAGTTCGAGCGCGAAGGCTACTTCTGCGTCGATCTGAAGGACTCGGCACCCGGCAAGCCGGTGTTCAATCGTACCGTGACCCTGCGCGATTCCTGGGGGCAATGATGGCGCTGCACCTCTACAACACTCTGACCAAGACCAAGG
Organism: Pseudomonas sp. MS15a(2019); assembly: GCF_013277805.1. Taxonomy (NCBI): domain Bacteria; kingdom Pseudomonadati; phylum Pseudomonadota; class Gammaproteobacteria; order Pseudomonadales; family Pseudomonadaceae; genus Pseudomonas; species Pseudomonas sp. MS15a(2019). The sequence continues at coordinate 862,361 of NZ_VBTN01000003.1, read as the reverse complement.
AAGCCTTCACGCCGCTGGTACCAGGGCAGGTGCGCATGTACGTCTGCGGCATGACCGTCTATGACTACTGCCACCTGGGGCATGGTCGCAGCATGGTGGCCTTCGACGTCATCACCCGCTGGTTGCGCCATAGCGGCTATGAGCTGACCTACGTGCGCAACATCACCGACATCGACGACAAGATCATTAAGCGCGCCAATGCCAACGGTGAGCCCTTCACCGACCTGGTGGCGCGGATGATCGAGGCGATGCACGAGGACGAGGCGCGGCTGAATATCCGCAAGCCCGACCAGGAGCCACGCGCCACCGATCACATCGATGGCATGCACGCCATGATTCAGACCTTGATCGACAAGGGCTATGCCTATGCCCCGGGTAACGGCGACGTCTACTACCGGGTCAACCGCTTCGCTGGCTATGGCAAGCTGTCGCGGCGGCGCGTCGAGGACTTGCGCATCGGCGCGCGCATCGAGCCGGGCGAGGCCAAGGAAGATCCGCTGGACTTCGTGCTGTGGAAGGCCGCCAAGCCGGGCGAGCCGAGCTGGCCGTCGCCCTGGGGCGCCGGGCGACCGGGCTGGCACATCGAGTGCTCGGTGATGTCCACCTGCTGCCTGGGCGAGACCTTCGACATCCATGGTGGCGGCAACGATCTGGAATTCCCGCACCACGAGAACGAGATCGCTCAGAGCGAGGCGGCCACCGGCAAGACCTACGCCAACGCCTGGCTGCACTGCGGGATGATCACCATCAATGGCGAGAAGATGTCCAAGTCCCTGGGCAACTTCTTCACCCTGCGCGAGGTGCTGGAGAAGTATCACCCGGAAGTGGTGCGCTACCTGCTGATCGCCAGCCACTACCGCAGCCCGATCAACTACTCGGAAGACAACCTGCGCGAAGCCAAGGGTGCTCTGGAGCGCTTCTATCACTCGCTCAAGGGCCTGCCGCAAGCACCGGCGCAAGGCGGCGAAAGCTACGCCGAGCGCTTCGCCCAGTGCATGGACGACGACTTCAACACCGCTGGTGCCTGCGGCGTGCTGTTCGAGCTGGCCCGCGAGATCAACCGCCTGCGCGAGAGCGATCCTGCCGCGGCGGCTGGCCTGGCCGGGCGTCTGCGCGAACTGGGTGATGTACTGGGCGTGCTGCAGCTGGAGCCGGAAGCCTTCCTGCGCGCTGATGCGGCGGGGCGGGTGGATGCCGCCGAGGTCGAGGCGCTGATCCAGGCCCGGCTGACTGCGCGCGCGGAAAAGAACTGGGCGGAATCCGACCGCATCCGCGACCAGCTCACCGCTCTGGGCGTGGTACTGGAAGACGGCAAGGGCGGCACCACCTGGCGCCTGGCGGAGTAAGCGACGCCTAGCATATCGCGGCCATGGCGGTCCGCCGATGCGGCCGCTCCTACGGGGCCGGGCCGCCGTAGGTTAGGTTGAGACGGCTCCATCGTCGAAGCCCAACAGTGCGGGCTCTGGGCAAGACCCGTTTGGCTTCGCAGCGCGCAGCCCAACCTAATGGCCGTTCCTACGGGCTGGCGCTGTTTTCGTAGGTTGGATTGAGACGGCTCCATCGTCGAAGCCCAACAGTGCGGGCTCTGGGCAAGACCCGTTTGGCTTCGCTGCGCGTAACCCAACCTAATGGCCTTTCCTACGGGCTGGCGCTGTTTCCGTAGGTTGGGTTGAGACGGCTTTATCGTCGAAGCCCAACAACCAGCTCCAAGCAAGACCTGTTGGGCTTCGCTACGCTCAGCCCAACCTAGGGTCTGTTACGGTCATGGCCGCAATCAACCGTCTACCGCCATTCCACCGCGCTAAGCCTTACGGTTACTTGCGTGGCTTGCCGAAGCCGGGCGACTTGCGCACCGACTTGACCTTGGGTTTGCCGTCTTCCACCCAGCGACCCAGGGGCTTGTCGGATACCGGTCCACCCACCTTGGGTTTCTTCGGCTTCTTGGGCTTCTTCATGACCAGTCCGCCCGGACCGGTCTGGGGAACGCGGTGGTCGGGGATGAAATCCGGCTCGTCGCGGCGCACGAGGATCTGGCCGATCAGCGTCTCGATGGCCGCCAGTTGCTCGACTTCATCGGCGCAGACCAGCGAAACCGCCTGGCCCTGGTTGCCGGCGCGGCCCGTCCGGCCGATGCGGTGGACATAGTCCTCGGCGACGATGGGCAGGTCCAGGTTGACCACCAGCGGCAGGTCCTGGATGTCCAGGCCACGGGCGGCCACGTCGGTAGCGACCAGGATGTCGGCCTCGCCGGCCTTGAAGCGGGCTAGGGAGCGCAGTCGCGCGGGCTGGGGCTTGTCGCCATGGATGGATTCCGCCGCCAGCCCCTCGGCCTGCAGCGCCTCCACCAGTTGTTCCACACCCTTGCGGGTCTTGGCGAACACCAGCACCTGGCCCTGGCGACCGCTGCGATAAAGGTGCAGGAAGAGTTCGGTCTTGCGCTTCTTGTCGACCGGCACCACCCACTGCTTGACGGTGACCGCGGCGGTGTTGCGCGGACTGACGTCGATAGTCTGGGGATCGCGCAGCACCGGGGCGGCCAGCTGACGCACGGCGTCGGAGAAGGTCGCCGAGAACAGCAGGGTCTGGCGCTTGCGCGGCAGCATGACGAACAGCTCGCCCAGTTGCCGGGAAAAGCCCAGGTCGAGCATGCGATCGGCTTCGTCCAGCACCAGCAGCTGTACCTGGTCGAAGCGCACGGCGTTCTGGTTGAACAGGTCGAGCAGGCGCCCGGGGGTCGCCACCAGCACGTCCACGCCCTTGCGCAGCTTCATCATCTGCGGATTGATGCTCACGCCACCGTAGGCCACGGCGGTACGCAGGGGCAGGTGCTGGGCATAGTCACGCAGACTGGCATGAACCTGCTCGGCCAGCTCGCGGGTGGGGGTGAGGATCAGGGCGCGAATATGGTTGGGCGCTACCGCCGGGCCTTCCTGCACCAGTCGCTGCAGGAGCGGCAGTCCGAAGGCGCCGGTCTTGCCGGTACCGGTCTGGGCGGCGGCCAGCAGGTCGCGACCGGCCAGCACCGCCGGGATGGCCTGGCGCTGGATGGGCGTGGGGGAGCTGTGCTCCAGGGCGGTGAGCGCCTGCAGCAGCGGATCTATGAGGCCGAGGTCGGCAAAGGTCATGACAGGCCCGGATGGCGTCGAAAAGGGAGCGAATTCTAGGCCGACTGTGAAGCGCGCTCAAACTTTGTAGCCAGGCGGCGGCTGCAGCCGGAATCCCGGCACGGCATAGTGGTCAGTTGCGTGGCTACAGGAGACCCCATGAGCGCTACCCCTACCTTGCCCCCGGTGCTGGCCGGTCCGCTGCTGCGGCGCACCGAAGCGTCCCGGTTGCTGCTGTGGCTGGTGACCCGCTCGGCCGAGACGCCCGTGCCGCGGCTGTGGCAAGGGGCGACCGAGCTCGGCGTGCAGGGGGAGACCCAGTGCCTGCGCCTGGGCGAGCAGGCCTATCTGCAGCTGATCGAGGTCCGACCGGACACCGAGTTGCCCACGGACGCCTTCCTCCACTACGACCTGCAGCTGAGCGCCGGCGGAATCCGCGACTGGGCGCCGCATCTGCTCTCCGCCGAGGGTGAATTGCCGCGCTTCGTCCTGCGCGCGCGTTTCGATCATCTGCTGCACGGCTCCTGCCGCAAGCCCCACCATGCCTCGGCCGATGGCCTGCTCGCCGTGGATCGCCTGCTGCAGGCCTGCACGACGCCCGAGGAGCGGCCCGCGGCCTTGCTGCTCACGGGCGATCAGGTCTATGCCGATGACGTCGCCGGGCCGATGCTGCTGGCGGTGCAGGCGCTGATCCGCCGCCTCGGGCTCTATGGCGAAGACCTCGAAGGTGCGGTGGTGGCGGACAGCGAGGCGCTGATGGCCCATGCCGCCAACCTCTATCACCGCGAGGACCTGCTACCGGCTTTCAAGTCCAACCGGGCGCTACGCGAGAAATTCTTCGGCGGGGTGGAGAAACCCATCTTCACCTCCACCAATGCCCACAACCACCTGGTGACCCTGAGCGAGGTGCTGGCGCTCTATCTGCTCTGCTGGTCGCCGACGCCCTGGACCCTGATCGAGGTCGTGCCACCGGCGCTCGACGCCAAGGACGGTGAGCGCTACGCCACCGAGTCGCGCTGCATCGAGGGCTTCGTCGCGACCCTGCCCCAGGCGGCGCGGGCCCTGGCCGGGGTGCCGACGCTGATGATCTTCGACGACCACGACGTCACCGACGACTGGAACCTCTCCGCGCGCTGGGAGGAGACCGCCTACGGCCATCCCTTTTCCCGGCGCATCCTCGGCAATGCGTTGCTGGCCTATCTGCTCTGCCAGGCCTGGGGCAACGCCCCGGAAGCCGTGGCCGAACCCCTGGCCGCCACGGCCCGGCTGCTGGACACGGCGGGGGACGACGGCAAGCTGGAATGTGCGACGCAGAACGCCTGCATCGACGACCTGCTGCGCTTCCAGGGCTGGCACTACGTGCTCAAGACCAGCCCGCCGCTGATCGTGCTGGACACCCGGACCCGTCGCTGGCGCAGCGAGCGACGCCTGGAGCACCCCTCGGGGCTGATGGACTGGGAAGCCCTCTGCGAATTGCAGCAGGACCTGCTGGACCATCCCTCGGCGGTGATCGTCTCGGCCGCGCCCATGTTCGGCGTCAAGCTGATCGAGGCGGTGCAGCGCATCTTCACCTGGTTCGGCCAGCCGCTGATGGTGGATGCCGAGAACTGGATGGCCCACCCCGGGGCGGCCAAGACCATGCTCAACATCTTTCGCCACCGCCGCACCCCGGGCAACTACGTGGTGCTCTCCGGCGACGTGCACTATTCCTTCGTCTACGACATCCGCATCCGGGACCGACGCGGTGAGCCGCGGCTCTGGCAGATCACCAGCAGCGGCATCAAGAACGAATTCCCGCCGCGCCTGCTGGCCACCCTGGACCGGCTCAATCGCTGGCTCTATGCGCCCTGGTCGCCGCTCAACGGCTTCACCAAGCGCCGCCGCTGGGAGCTGCAACCGCGCCTGCCGGATCGCCGCGAGGCCGGCGAGCGACTTTGGAACGGTGCCGGCATCGGCCAGGTGCTGCTGGACGCGGAAGGGCGCCCGGCGGTGATCCGTCAGCACAATGCCGATGGCTCGCCGGCCACCGAGTTCGTCGAGCGCCCGGGCTGAGCTCGGCGCCGCCGTGCCTTAGGGCCTTCCGGGTGACAGGCGCCTGATCAGCCAGGTCGAGAGCCAGTACACCGGCTCCAGCACCAGAAAGCCCAGCAGGATACCGCCCAGCCGGGCCAGGCCCGCCACCGGGTCGATATGGTCATAGTGGTCAGGCACCATCACCACCAGAAACGCCAGCGCGAACTGCATGCCGAGATAGCCGATACCGAGCGGACCGTTCTCGAGGTGTCTGCCAATCAGCACACCGAGCGCAACGCCCGCCAGCGTCAGCCAGAGGCTTTCCTGGCTGACCAGCAGCAGGAGGGCCGCCAGGCCACCCCCGAGCAGGCAGCCGAGCATTCGATGCAACAGCCTTCTGGAGACCGCCTTGCCGGCGCTGCTCAGGCCGTCGAAGGGAACCACCATGACCGCCAGGATGGTGATGGCCGCCTGGCTGACATCCACCCCGACCTCTGCCGTCGCGCCCAGGGACAGCAGGGCCAGGGCCAGACCTCCCTGCAGTGCATGGCGCAACGCCAGGGGCTGCCAGACACCCAGGGTCCGCGGCGTCGAGGCCACCGTGGTTGGCGTCCTGGGCCACAGGCGCGCACGGACGCCGTAGGTGGACAGCGCGCTCACCAGCACGCAGGCCGAGGTGCCGAGCGCCACCTCCAACAGCCGTGACAGGGCGTATCGCTCGAGCTGATCGGGCGCCTGGAGGCTCGCCAGGACCACCATGGCGTAGGTGAGGCCGCCCAGCAACCAGGCATAGCCATAGCGGCCCACCAGTGTCAGATAGAGGGTGACGCTGCCCACCGTGCCCAGCAGGATGGCCTGCTCGTAGGGGTTCAGCTGCAGGTGGCGCAGGACCAACAGGGCACCGGCGGCGCCGATACCGGTACCCAGCACCCGCAGGCAGCCGCGCGAGAAACTGTCGCGGACATCTGACCTCATCACGATGTAGCCGCTGAACGCCGCCCAACCGGCATGCTGAACCCCGGCCAGGTGGCCGAGCAGGATCGCCAGAAAGACCGAGGTCAGGGTCTCCAGTTCGTCGACCAGACGGCGCCGGTCGCGGCCGAACTGGCGGAGATCGCCTGCCAGATCGCGCAACAACTGCCTGAATTCCGACAACGCCTGGGAAGGGGGCATGGATCCATGATGAGTGCCGTGGTCGCTGCCTATGCTACCGCGCCCGAGCGCCGTCTGGCAGCACAGGGGCCGGCCGCGAACGGCAGAGGCGCATCGCGACCGGACCGCTCAGGCCGAGCTGCCGCCAGCGGCCAGCCAGCGCAGCACCCCCTGGCCCGCTGCCCGGCCGCTGGCGAAGCAGGCCGTGAGCAGATAGCCGCCGGTGGGTGCTTCCCAGTCGAGCATCTCGCCGGCGCAGAAGACGCCCGGCAATTGCCGCAGCATCAGGCCAGCGTCCAGCGCTTCCAGGGGCACGCCGCCCGCGCTGCTGATCGCTTCCGCCAGGGGCCGTGGCCTGACCACGGTGAGGGGCACGGCCTTGCAGGCCTGAGCCAATCGGCCCATGTCCTGGAAGGTCTCCGGCGGAGCCAACTCGCGGAGCAGGGCGGCCCGGGCGCCGTCGATCCCGGCATGGCGCCGCAGGTGGTTGGCCAGGGACTGGCTACCGCGGGACTTGGCCAGGGCCCGGCCGAGTTCGGCCAGGTCACGCTGCGGCGCCAGATCCAGGGTCAGGGTCGCCTGGCCATCCCGTTCGATGGCCGTGCGGATCTCGGCGGACAGCGCATAGACCAGGCTGCCCTCGATCCCTGTGTCGGTCAGCACGAATTCGCCCTGGCGTGGCGGCTGACCCGGAAGGGCCAGGGCGGCGGGCTTGATCGGCGCGCCGGCGTGGCGGGTCTTGAGGAAGTCACTCCAGCCAGCCACCTCGAAACCGCAATTGGCCGGTTCCAACGGGCGCAGTCTGATCCCCCGCGCCGCCAGCAGCGCCTGCCAGGCCCCATCCGAGCCGAGCCGCGGCCAGCTGCCCCCGCCCAGTGCCAGCACCGTGGCCTGGGGCTGCAGCAGACGCTCGCCCTCCGGGGTGGCCAGGCGCAACCGGCCCTCGGCGTCCCAGCCCAGCCAGCGACTGCGGGTGTGGATGCGCACGCCCTGGTCGCGCAGCCGATGCAGCCAGGCACGCAGCAGGGGCGCGGCCTTCATGTCGGCGGGAAATACCCGGCCCGAGGTGCCGACAAAGGTCTCGATGCCCAGCTCATGGATCCAGGCGCGCAGGGCATCGCTGTCGAAGCTGTCGAGCCAGGGGCTGACTCCGCTCTCGCGCTCGCGATAACGCTGGCGAAAGGCGGCCTGCTCCTCGGCATGGGTAATGTTCATGCCACCCACGCCGGCCAGCAAAAACTTGCGGCCCACGGAAGGCATCGCATCGAAGAGATCCACAGGGACGCCCGTGGCGGCCAGGGTCTCGGCCGCCATCAGCCCGGCGGGGCCACCCCCTATGACAGCGACGGCGGGCGTGGCGGAGAGGAGAGACATGGCGGCATCCAGGAGCTGAGAAAAACCGCCATTGTACGCGACGCGACTAGACCACGCCGGCTTGGCCCAGGGGCGCTGCCAGGGGTTCTTCCAGCCGCTCGGGAATCAGCGGCTCGCTGCGTCCGGGCGTCAGGATCACCTTGCGGCAGTCCTCCTGCTTCTTGTCGAAGATCTTGTAGCCCTCGACCGCCTGCTCCAGGGACATCCGGTGGGTGATGATGGCCTCCGGCGCCAGGTCACCGCGCTCGATGTGTTCGAGCAGCTCCGGCAGATAACGCTGCACGTGGGTCTGGCCCATCTTGAAGGTCAGGCCCTTGTCGAAGGCGTCACCGAACAGGAAGCCGTGGATGAAGCCGGCATAGACCCCGGGCACGCTCACGGTGCCACCGCGCCGCACGGCCGCGATGCACTGGCGCAGGGCCTTGCCGCTGCTGCCTTCCAGCTTGAGGTTGGCGAGGATGGTCTCGGTGGTGCTGCCCTTGGCCTCGAAGCCCACGGCATCCACGACTCCATCCACACCCCGCTTGCCGGGCGTCTGCTCGATGATGGTGGCCGCCGGATCGTCGTCCTCGTCGAAGTTGATCGGGATGACGCCATAGGTCTGCTGGGCATAGGCCAGGCGATAGGGGTGGTGATCGACCATGAAGATGCGCTCGGCGCCCAGCATCCGCGCACAGGCCGCGGACAGCAGGCCCACCGGGCCGGCGCCATAGATGGCGATGCTCGATCCTTGACCGATGCCGGTGTTGAGCACGGCCTGCCAGGCGGTGGGCAGGATGTCGGACAGGAACAGCACCTTTTCGTCAGCCAGGGTGCCGGGCACCTTGAAGGGACCGGTGTTGGCCTTGGGCACGCGCACGTATTCGGCCTGGCCGCCCGGTACGCCGCCATAGAGGTGACTGAAGCCGAACAGCGCCGCCCCCGGCGGGATCTGTTTCTTGTTGAGGATGGCGCCGCGGCCGGTGTTGGTGGTCTCGCAGGCGGCGTAGAGATCCTGGTTGCAGAAGAAGCAGCTGCCACAGGCGATGACGAAGGGAATCACCACCCGATCGCCCTTCTGCACGGCGGTGACGGCCGGGCCGGTTTCCTCGACGATGCCCATGAATTCGTGGCCGAAGATATCGCCGTGTTCGACGGTGGGGATCTTGCCGCGGTAGAGGTGCAGGTCCGAACCGCAGATGGCCGTGGCCGTCACCCGCAGGACGATGTCGTCGGCGTCCTGGATGGTCGGATCGGGAACGGTATCGACGCGGACATCGTGGGCACCGTGGTAGGTCAAGGCTCGCATGGCGGTCTCCGTAGGGCGGTAAGCACCTAGGGTGGAGGCCGCCGCAAGCCGAGCGGTTCCGCGAGGTCGGACCGATGGTATGGCGATCTGATAGCGACAGTTCGCGACTTTTCGCCGCTATTGCCCGGGCCAGAGCCGGGCAGGCGCAGCGGTGTCAGCGGTTGCGGATATAGACGGCCTTGCCGGCGCTGCCGTCGGCGGGATCGCGTTCCTGGACCTCGAAACGATCGCCATGGGCCTTGACCAGGCCGCTGAATTTGCGATGCCCATAGAGGCGGGCGTCGAAATCGGGACGCACCTTGCCCAGGTTGGCGCCGACCATGCCCAGATTGGCCCAGCCGCCTTCGTCGGAGGCGTCTTCCACCGCCTGCTCGATGAGCTTGAGAATGGTGCTCAGCTTGGGCTTGCCACGGTTGGTGGTGGCGGGCTTGTCGCTCGTGCTGGCGGTCTCGCGAGATTCCTCCCGTGGCTTGGACCTGAGGATCTCGGTGTAGATGAATCTGTCGCAGGCCGACACGAAGGGGTCCGGCGTCTTCTCCTCGCCGAAGCCGTAGACCGTCAGTCCTTCCTCGCGCAGCCGCGCCGCCAGGCGGGTGAAGTCGCTGTCGCTGGAGACCAGGCAGAAGCCGTCGAAGCGGCGGGTGTAGAGCAGGTCCATGGCGTCGATGATCAGAGCGCTGTCGGTGGCGTTCTTGCCCTTGGTGTAGCCGAATTGCTGCACCGGCTGGATGGAGTGGTCGAGCAGCACCTTCTTCCAGCTGTTGAGCTGCGGCTGGGTCCAGTCACCGTAGATGCGCTTGACGCTGGCCACGCCGAAGCGGGCGATCTCGGCCATGAGGCCATCGACGATGGCCGCGGGGGCATTGTCGGCGTCGATCAGCACGGCCAGGCGCGCCTGGCTGGATTCGGGTGTCTTGGCGGTCTTGCTCATGAAAACTCCCGTTCAGTTCAGACCCAGCTCCTGCCAGACCTGGGTCGCGGTGTGATGGAGGATGCCGTGGCGGCGGGCGAGGGCCAGGCGATCGGCCGAATAGCCGCCGCCGATGACCCCTACCACCGGTATATCCGCCGCCAGGCAGCGCCGCAAGACCAGGCCGTCGCGGGCGGCGAGGCCGGCGTCGGTCAGGTCCAGATAGCCGAGGGCATCGTCGCGATGGACGTCCACCCCGGCGTCGTAGAGCACCACGTCGGGCTGATGGAGCGGCAGCAGGTAGCCCAGGGCGTCGTCGAGCACCCGCAGGTAGCCGGCGTCGTCCAGCCCGCGCGGCAGGGGGATGTCCCAGTCGCTCTGCGCCTTGCGCGCCGGATAGTTGGTGGCGCAGTGCAGGGAGACGGTGACGGCGTCCGGCACCTCGGCGAGGATGCGTGCCGTGCCATCGCCCTGGTGGACGTCGCAGTCCAGGATCAGCACCCGTCCGGCGCGCCCGCTTTCCAGCAGCGACAGCGCCAGGATCGCCAGGTCGTTGAAGATGCAGAAGCCGGCCGGATAGTCGTGATGCGCATGATGGGTACCCCCGGCGAGGTGACAGGCCAGGCCATGACGCAGCGCCAATTCCAGGGTGAGCAGGGAGCCGCCCACGGCGCGGATGGTGCGGCGCACCAGGGCTTCGCTCCAGGGCAGGCCCAGCTGGCGCTGCAGCGGCGGTGCCAACTCTCCGGCCTGGAAGGCCCGGATGTAGTCCGGTGCATGGGCCAGCGTCAGCAACTCGTCCGGGCAGGGTTCGGGGCGCCGCCAGTTATCGGCGCCCAGGATGCCGCTGGCACTCAGGTGCTCGTGCAGCAGACGGAATTTCTCCATCGGAAAGCGATGGCCGGCGGGGAAGGACGGACTGTAGTCCTCGTGGTAGACCAGCGGCAGGCGGGCGCTCAAAACACCAGGAGCTCCAGGATGAACCAGAGGATACCGGTGCAGAAACCCAGCGCCAGGAGGAACAGCAGGCCGTCACGGGCGATCAGCGACAGGGCGAAAGAGGTCAGCGCCAGCCCGGCCGTGGTGTTGGCGAAGGGCACCAGATCCAGCACCGGCATGGTCGCGGCGATGAGAATGCAGAGCAGGGCGGTGACGAAGTGCGCGGGCCGCGAGGTGAGTACCCGCAGGCGCGACTTGACCACCTTGTCCACCCAGCGCGCCGGCCGCTGCAGCAGGCGCAGCGACTTGCGCAATTTGCCGCGCGAGATCGAGCGCTGCAGCACCCAGCGCGGCAGCCAGAAGTGGTCACGCCCCATCAGCAACTGGCCGCTCACCAGCATGACGAAGACGGCGATGGCGGTGGCGATGCCGGGAATGCCGGTCAGCGGCGAGATCGCCAGTACCCCTGGCAAGAGGATCATGGGACCAAAGGAGCGACTGCCGATGGCATCGATCAGGTGCTGCACCGAGACCTGGCTGGGGCTGTTGCCCACCCGCTCCAGACAGGCCAGAAAGCTCTGGAGGTCCACCGGGCCATCCTGCCCGGTGTCGCAGCTGGCGGGCTCGCGCTCCAGGGCTTCGTTCTTCATGGCTGGGCGCTGTCCAGCATGCGGCGGATCCAGCGGGTCAAATCCTGGCGGCCATAGGGCTTGTTGAGAATGGGGAAGCGCTCGCCGTTGCCTTCCTCCAGTTCCAGGGCGTTGTTGGCATAGCCCGTGGTGAGCAGGATGCGCAGCTCGGGTTGGCGCCGCTGCGCCTCCTTGGCCAACATCACGCCATTCATGCCGCCGGGCATGATCAGGTCGCTGAATAGCAGGTCGATGGCGGGTTCGCGGGCAAGGATGTCCAGCGCCTGCTGGCCATTGTGGGCGACCAGCACCTGGTAGCCGGTCTCTTCCAGAATGGCCTGGGCCAGGGCCGCCACGTCCGGGCGATCGTCCACCACCAGGATGGTCTCGGAACCGCCGCCGTCCTCGTGCGGGGTCGGCAGGGGCGCCGGATGGTCGCGCGCCTCCTCTTCGGAGACCGGGAAGTAGAGACGCACCGAGGTGCCTATGCCGACTTCCGAATATAGCCTGACCAAGCCGCCCGACTGCTTGAGAAAGCCATAGACCATGGACAGGCCCAAGCCGCTGCCCTGGCCTTCGTCACGGGTGGTGAAGAAAGGATCCAGGGCCCGACCGAGCACGTCGGTGGACATGCCGCAGCCGGTGTCGGTCAGGGCGATGCAAACATAGTGCCCCTGGGCCAGGCCGCCGTGAGCCAGATCCTGGCCATTGACCTCGACGTTGAGGGTCTCCAGGGTCAGGGTGCCGGTACCTCGCTCCTGCATGGCCAGGCGGGCGTTATCGACGATATTGAGCAGCGCCGTCTCTAGCTGGATCGGATCGAGCCGGCAATTCCACAAGGCCGGTGCCGGCCGGAAGATGAAGCGGAAGGGCCCGCCCAGCGCCTGGGACAGGCGCCCCTGACGGGCCTCAATGAGTTTGTTCAGGTCCACCGCGCGCCCGGTCAGGCGCTGCTTGCGGGCAAAGGCCAGCAACTGCTGGGTCAGGGTGGCTGCCCGATTCACCGCGTCACGGGTGTTGTCGACATGGCGCTTGGCCTTGTCCTTGTCCAGTTCCGGACGATCCAGATTGATCCTCAGGATGTCCAGGTAGCCGACCATCACCTGCAGCAGGTTGTTGAAGTCGTGGGCGATGCCCCCGGTGAGCTGGCCGAGGGCTTCCATCTTCTGCGCCTGCCGCAGGGCGTCCTCGGCGTCGCGGCGGCGGGAGACGTCCAGCTGCGAGGCGAAGTAGTAGAGCAGCTGGCCCTGGGGATCGAGCACCGGGGAGATGAACAGCGCGTTCCAGAAGGTCGAACCATCCTTGCGGTAGTTCAGCAATTCAATGTCGCAATCCCGTTGCTCGCGCAGCGCGCTGCGGATTTCAGCGATGTGTTCCGGGCGCGTGTCCGGGCCCTGCAGGAAGCGGCAGTTACGGCCCATGACCTCGTCCAGCGCGTAGCCCGTGGTGCGCAGGAAGGACTCGTTGGCGAAGATGATCGGATTATCCGGCTGGTGCGGATCCGTCACGATCATCGGCATCCGGGTCTTTTTCACGGCGGCAAAGAAGATGTCGTCGTGCCCGAGACCCTTGCCCAGCTCCGCGATCTTGGCCGCGGACGGATGGGGAGACGAGGCGTTGGCGGTTTCGGTCATGGGGAGGAAGCCTGCGAGCGGACAGCGGTACCCTCATTGTGACCGCTTATGGGGCCACAAGCTCCACCAGTTATCGTCATACGATGAGTAATGTGTCTGGAAGCACGGCGAACGCACAGGATTTGACCGGTTTTGCGTATGATGATCGCTCTCTGTCAAGGAACCCTTCCCATGAGCAAGGTGCTGGACAACCTGGTCGAACTGCTGACCCTCGAATCCCTGGCCCCCGATCTGTATCGCGGCGGCAGCCAGGATCTCGGCTTTCCCCAGCTCTTTGGTGGGCAGGTGCTGGGGCAGGCGCTGTCAGCGGCCAGCCAGACCGTGCCCGAGGCGCGCCAGGTGCACTCCCTGCATGGCTATTTCCTGCGCGCCGGTTCGGCCGTGGAGGCGGTGACCTACCAGGTGGATCGCATCCGCGACGGGGGCAGCTTTTCCACCCGCCGGGTCACTGCCTTCCAGGGTGAACAGCCGATCTTTTTCTGCAGCGCTTCCTTCCATATCGAAGAGCCGGGCTTCGAGCATCAGACCACCATGCCGGACGTGCCCGCGCCCGAGACGCTGCAATCGGAGATCGCCCACGCGCAAAAGTACGCCGAGCTGATTCCTGCGCCCTTGCGCGACAAGCTGCTCGGGCCGCGGCCGATCGAGATGCGCCCGGTGGTCTTTACCGACCCCTTCAAGCCGGAGCCCACCGAGCCGGTTCGCCACGTCTGGTTCCGCGCCACCGGCGATCTGCCGGACCAGCCGGCGCTGCATCGCTATCTGCTGGCCTATGCCTCGGACTTCAATCTGCTGCCCAGCTCGCTGCTGCCCCACGGCACCAGTTTCTGGGATCGCTCGCTGCAGATCGCCAGCCTCGACCATGCGGTCTGGTTCCACCGCGATTTCCGCCTGGACGACTGGTTGCTCTACGCCATCGACAGTCCCTGGGCCGGCGGGGCTCGCGGTCTGTGCCGCGGCAGCATCTACAACCGCGCGGGACAGCTGGTGGCCTCGGTGGCCCAGGAAGGACTGATTCGCAAACGCGGCTGAGACCAAGCCCTCTAGCTGGCTATTTCGGTAGCACCCTTATAGGCTCTTGCCTGCGAAGCACCGGCCGCCTAGTTAGGCGTCCCAGACACATCATTAGTTTGAGGCATCGTTCTTGAATCGACTCGAGCGCGTCGTAACCGGTATCCAGGGGCTGGATGAGATCTTGAAGGGAGGCCTGGTTGCAGGCGCGTCCTATGTCATCCAGGGCCGTCCGGGCTCCGGCAAATCGATCATGGCCAATCAGATCGCCTTCAACCATGTGCGCGGCGGTGGCCGGGTGCTGTTCGCAACCATGCTGTCGGAAACCCATGAGCGGATGTTCCAGTTCTTTTCCACGCTGGATTTCTTCGACCGCTCCTGCATCGGGGATCAGGTCCAGTACCTGAGCGCCTTCGATACCATGGAAGGCGAGGGGCTGGATGAGGTCGTGCGTCTCCTGCGGCGGGAAATCAGCCGGCAAAAGGCTAGTCTGCTGGTGGTGGATGGTCTGCTGAACGCTCGGTCGCGTGCGGAAACGCCCATAGACACCAAGAAGTTCATCGCCGAGTTGCAGGGGCATGCGGCCTTTGCCGGTTGCACGGTGATCTTTCTCACCAGCGCGCGTCTCGAAGACGGTAGCCCGGAGCACACCATGGTCGATGGCGTGCTGGATCTGCACGAGGAAGAGATCGGCAGTCGCACCATCCGCCGTCTGGCACTGCGCAAGACTCGCGGTAGCGGCGCGTTGCCGGGCTTCCACGAATTCACCATCTCCGATGCCGGCATCACCGTGTTTCCACGGTTGGAAACTCTCTATCGCGATCCCTCGGTGGGCGCGACCTATCGCATTGGGAACCAGCGCGTAACCAGCGGCGTGGCTTCGCTGGATGCGATGATCGAGAACGGGCTACCGGAAAGCTCGACCACCTTGCTCATGGGGCCCTCGGGTGCCGGCAAGACGTCCATCTCGCTGAATTTCCTGGCCGCCTGCACGTCCGAGGCCCCCGGTCTGATGTTCAGCTTCTATGAACCGCCGGAGCGGCTGCAGCTCAAGGCCGACGCCCTGGGGCTCGATCTGGCCGGCCGTATCGATCAGGGCGCACTGCACATGCACTGGCAGCCCACGACCGAGTTGCGCCTTGATGAAGTGGGTCTGAAGCTGCTTGCGCTGGTCCAGCAGCACGGCATCAAACGGCTGGTGATCGACAGTCTGGGCGCCATTGCCCGCTTCGCCTTGCCCCAGGGGCGGCTCATCGAATACTTCAGTGCATTACTGAACGAGCTGCGTACCCAGGGCGTCACAGTTCTAGCTACCTGGGAACTACGGGACATGTTTGGCGCGGATATAGCAGCGCCGGCTCCCGAACTTTCCAGCATGGTGGACAATCTGATTTTGCTGCGATTCGTCGAGGCCGAGGCGGAGATCAAAAGAGTTCTGTCCATCCTCAAGGTGCGGGATAGCCTTTATGACCCCTCGCTACGCGAGATGGTGATAGACAACTCGGGAATCGAACTGAAAAAGGCGTTCAAAGACATGGTGAAGGTGCTTTCCGGTTCAGCCATGCCCTCAATACAACCATGATCGCGTCGGCTGGGAGAGTCTCCACATGACGACGATACTGGTAGTCGATGACGAATTTCTGATAGCGGACATCCTGGCCTTCGCTCTTGAAGACGAAGGCTACATGGTGGTCAAGGCGAGCAACGGCCGCCGAGCGCTTGATGTCTTCGATCGAGAACTACCGTCGCTGGTCATCACCGACTTCATGATGCCGGTGATGAATGGCCGCGAATTGGCGGAGGCCCTGCGCGAACGCCAGGGCCTACAACACCTGCCCATCATCCTGATGAGCGGTGCCCAGGCGCACCTGGCCCAGGAAAGCGCTGAGCTGTTCGATGCCGTGTTCCAGAAGCCCTTCAACATCGGCGATATCGTGGACACGGTGCGCAAGCACCTCGTTGCGCTGGAATCCTGAGCGAGTCCCAAAACAAAAAGGCCTGTCTGAGCAGGCCTTTTCGTTTTGGGGCTGGCGCATCGGCCAGCCCCGCGTCTCCGATCAGGAGCGCGACAGCAGTACGCCCAGAACGAAACCGACACCGCCGGCGATGGCCAGGGCAGTGAAGGGTTTGTCGGCGGTCACGTTGCGTGCGCAGTCGATGGCCTGGCCATATTGCTCCTGCAGCTTGCCTTCCAGTTGACGGGCCTTGCCCTCGGCTTGCCAATCGGCATTGCCGGTCGCGGCGCCGAAGCTGTCCTGGACCTTGCCGGTAGCGTCCTTGGCATTGCCTATGATCTGATCGGTATTCATGAATGCACCTCGTGTTGGGAAACGGGAGAGGTCATGCCAAGCGGCATGCTTCCCTTATTGATCCGCGCCAGACGCATTTCGTTCAGGTCAATTTGCTGTTCGCGACATCCATCGCGGTTTTCAGCCGAGAGGAACCATGATCTCCAACCGTATTTACGCCTTCTGCCTGCTGTCGCTGCTGGCTGGTTGCAGCACCCAGCAGCCGCCTGCCGAACCGGTGACCGATGCCGAGGAGCTCTTCACCCGGCCCGTTATGGCTGAAAGCGTCCTGCGCCAGGGCTCTCGCCTGCAACTAGCGCTGGCCCTGGCGGATGGCGGCGCCGCGTTGGTGGCCTTGGATTGCGTGGATGAACAGGCCGAATTGCTCTTTCTGGAGGGCGATCAGCGCGTCTATCCCGGACGGGTGAATGGCTATGCCGTGCCCTTGGCGCTGAGCGCCGCCAAGGTCGAGGCGCTCAAGCAGCGTCCAGACGTGGCTGCGCTCTGCGCCCAGCCGGCCAGTGCGGATTGGCGTGTCCTCGCCAGCGGCGCCGGTGGCGACACCCTGGTCATCGACCGCAACAGCCTGGTGGACGCCAACGGGGTGCGCCGCTTCTGGGGAGGCCAACAGTTGCCCGTCCAGCTGCAGACGCCGCGCTATGGCGCTCCGGTGCGCCAGTGGCGCGAATCCCTGGCCGCCGACTGTACCGCGCGCCGTTATCTGCTGCTGGCGCGTTACGGCCTGGACGACGCCGGGCGGATAACTGACAGCCAGCCAGGCGCCCAGGGGCAAGAGACCTTCGCTGCCGCTCCCGTCGAGCGGCGCACCCTGCTGGAAGCCGCCTGTGACCGCCGGGATGCCTTACTGGCCACGCCACGCCTGGGCGGGATCAAGGCCGCCGCGACAACGCCGGCTGCACCGTCGCCCGCTGGCGAGTTGCCCGCGGCCCAGGCTCAGCCTCTGCAGGCGCTCAAGGCGCTGGCGTTGCCCGCGCCAGCCATGGCCGTGCAGCGCTTCGTGGAGGCGGGCGAGAGCCGTTACGAAGGCCAGACCCAGGCCTATCGCGAAGAGGTCCGGGTCAGCCCTGGCGCGCAGCCAGGCTTGTTGCGCTTCAGCGCCCAGGGCAGGGCGGCACGGGTCGACTCGCTCAATTGGCGCGGGCTGATCGACCTGGTACGCCGCACCCGCCTCGACAACGGCAATCTGCCGGTGGAAGAACTCGCCAGCCTGGATCGACTGAGCTTCAGCGGCGACTGGCGGAGGCTCGCGGTGGGCAGCCAGGTCGGCTACCAGGCCCGGCAGACCCTGACCGGCAATCTGAAGGGCGCGGAGCAGCGGGAGATCAAGCTGTCCTGCAAGGTAGTGGGCGAGGGTGAGGCGCGCAAGGTGCTGGCTACCTTGAGTGGCAGGGCCAAGACTCTCGAATGCCGACATGGCATCTCAGGCAATGGTCCTTTGAGTCGCTGGACCTATCTGGAGGCCTATGGCTTGTTCCACCTGACCAGTGTCGGGGCAGGCCAGGCCATGGGCCTGGAAAAACAGCTGAGCGAGTTGCAATAGGCAGGGCAGCGCGCCTGGTCGATGAGCGAATGTCCGAGGCAGTATCAAGACGTTCCCTGGTGATATTTGCCTAATAGGTAAATATCACTCACGGAAACGCGACTTTTTGGCGGATTAGTACTGGGAGTATGCTGTGTCTATCGAAAAAGCACAACCAAGAGGTATTCGCTATGAAAGTCCTGGGTATCCAAGCGCTCGTTGCCGTCCTGTTCATGGGTCTGCTGTCGGGTACCGCATCCGCGGCCAGTCGCGACCTGTCCAGCAAGTCGATCCGGGCCAATGCCCAAGCGCAATTCCAGTCGGAACATCCCGCCCGTGCTTCCGCGCTGTACCAGAACAACGCCAACTAGTCTGATGTTTGTCGCGACGCCCCGGCGATCCACTCATCGCCGGGGCGTCGTTTTGTCTTCCTGCACGTCCGCACCGGCTGAGCGTCGCCAACGTCTCTTCCCTCCGCCTGCCGGTAGTTCCAGAACCCTTGCCCCAGGGCCGCGAGCGCGGCAGGCTGTCCGGATGTCAGCGGAGCGAGAAAGGCACGATGAAGATTGGCGAATTGGCCCGGCGCACCGACTGCGCGGTCGAGACCATCCGCTACTACGAGCGTGAAGGCCTGCTGCGTCCGGCGGCGCGTAGCAGCAGCAACTACCGCAGCTATGACGAGGATCAGGTCGAGCGCCTGATCTTCGTGCGTCATTGCCGTTCCCTGGACATGACCCTGGAAGAGATCCGGGCGCTGCTGGCGCTACGGGATACCGCCACGCCGGGGTGCGCCCAGGTGGACGCCCTGATCGGCGCCCATCTGCATCATGTCGAGGTGCGCATTCGCGAGTTGAATCAGCTGCGCGAACAGCTGGTGACCCTGAGACGGCAGTGCCAGGGGGAAGGCGAAGGCGACCGTTGCGGCATCCTGCGCGAACTCGGTCAGCCGGCGGCGCCATCGGCGACCACCGCCAGCTGCAGTGCGGCCGGGCACGCCCATGTGCCCGGCACCCACCGTCTGCATGACTAGCTAGGGATCAGAGCGCCTCTGCCCAGAGGTCGTACTCGTCGGCGTCGGTGACCCGCACCCAGACCTTGTCGCCTGGCTTGAGGGGATTGGCGCTGTCGACATAGACGTTGCCGTCGATTTCCGGGGCATCGGCGTAGGAGCGGCCAATGGCGCCTTGCTCGTCCACCTCGTCGATCAGCACCTCGATCTCGCGACCGATCTTGAGCTGCAGGCGCGCGGCGGAGATGGCCTGTTGGTGCGCCATGAAACGCTCCCAACGCTCCTGCTTGACCTCGTCCGGAACGGCTTCCAGACCCAGCTCGTTGGCCGGCGCGCCCTCGACCGGCGAATACTGGAAGCAGCCGACGCGATCCAGCTGGGCTTCGGTGAGCCAGTCCAGCAGGTACTGGAAGTCTTCCTCGGTCTCGCCGGGGAAGCCGACGATGAAGGTGGAGCGGATGGTCAGCTCCGGGCAGATCTCCCGCCAGCGCTTGATGCGCGCCAGGGTCTTGTCCTCGAACGCCGGGCGCTTCATGGACTTGAGCACCTTGGGGCTGGCGTGCTGGAAGGGGATGTCCAGATAGGGCAGCAGCTTGCCGGCGGCCATCAGCGGAATGACGTCGTCGACGTTGGGGTAGGGGTAGACATAGTGCAGGCGCACCCAGACCCCCATGCCCGACAGCGCCTCGCAGAGTTCCAGCATGCGCGTCTTGACCGGTTGGCCGTTCCAGAAGTCCAGTTTGTACTTGAGATCGACGCCGTAGGCGCTGGTGTCTTGGGAGATCACCAGCAGCTCCTTCACGCCCGCCTTGACCAGCCGCTCGGCCTCGGACAGCACGTCACCCACCGGGCGGCTGACCAGCCTGCCGCGCATGGAGGGGATGATGCAGAAGCTGCAGCTGTGGTTGCAGCCCTCGGAGATCTTCAGATAGGCATAGTGGCGCGGGGTCAGCTTGATGCCCTGGGGCGGGACCAGGTCGATCAACGGATTGTGCTCCAACTGCGGCGGCACCACCTCGTGGACGGCGCTGACCACCTGCTCGTACTGCTGCGGACCGGTCACCGCCAGCACGCTGGGGTGCACGCCGCGGATGTTGCCCTCGTCGACGCCCATGCACCCGGTGACGATCACCTTGCCGTTCTCGGCGATGGCCTCGCCGATGGCGTCGAGGGATTCGGCCTTGGCGCTGTCGATGAAACCGCAGGTGTTGACCACCACCACGTCGGCGTCTTCATAGGTCGGCACGATCTCGTAGCCTTCCATGCGCAGCTGGGTAAGGATGCGTTCGGAGTCGACGGTGGCCTTGGGACAGCCGAGGCTGACGAAACCGACCTTGGGGGCGGACGTTTGGATGGACATGGGCTAACCTCGGCGGGCGCTCAGGAGGCGCCTTGATCAAAAAACGCGCGATTCTAGCCATCTCTGCCGCTGCTTGGAAGGGGTACGCCGGTCCTGGCGACCGCACAGAGCTTTTTGCCGACCAGAGAGTCTATGGTCCTTGAAGCGCTGCGCCGAGAGGTTGCCCGCGCCACGCTACCGGCCTTTTCAACTTGATCCTGACGCCGCTTCGGCGCAGGATGCGCCGATTTTAGACTCTAGGAGCCCTGCATGAGCCGTCCGGAACACGAGCACGGTGGTAAAGCCCCTTCGGCCTTGGGAATGATCGTGCTCGCCACCGGCGTGGTATACGGCGACATCGGTACCAGTCCTCTCTATACCCTCAAGGAAGTCTTCTCGCCGCACTATGGCCTGGCGCTGAACCACGACAGCGTGCTCGGCATCCTGTCGCTGATCTTCTGGTCGCTCATCTGGGTCGTCACCCTCAAGTACATCACCTTCGTCATGCGCGCCGACAACCAGGGCGAGGGCGGCATCATGGCTCTCACCGCCCTGGCCCGTCGCGCCGCTCAGGGCTCGCCGCGCCTGGCCACCACCCTGGTGTTGCTCGGCCTGTTCGGCGCCGCGCTCTTCTATGGCGACAGCATGATCACCCCGGCGGTCTCGGTGTTGTCGGCGGTGGAGGGGCTGGAGCTGGCCTTCGACGGTCTGGAAGCCTGGGTCGTGCCCATCGCCCTGGTGATCCTGGTCGGCATCTTCGCCATCCAGAAGCGCGGCACCGCCACCATCGGCAAGTTCTTCGGCCCGGTGATGGTGCTCTGGTTCACCACCCTGGGCGCCCTGGGCGTCTATGGCATCGTTCAGCAGCCCGAGGTGCTCAAGGCCTTCAATCCCTATTGGGCAGTGGAGTTCTTTGCCGCCAATCCGGTGAAGGGTTTCATCGTCCTGGGCGCGGCCGTGCTGGCCCTGACCGGGGCCGAGGCACTCTATGCCGACATGGGCCACTTCGGGCGCAAACCCATCGCCCGGGCCTGGCTGCTGCTGGTGCTGCCGGGGCTGGTGCTCAACTACTTCGGTCAGGGCGCACTGCTGCTCGCCGATCCCTCGGCGGTCCGTAATCCCTTCTATCTGCTGGCCCCGGAATGGCTGCTGCTGCCGATGATCGGGCTGTCGACCCTGGCCACCGTCATCGCCTCCCAGGCGGTGATCACCGGCGCCTTCTCCATGACCCGCCAGGCCATCCAGCTGGGCTATATTCCGCGCATGCAGATCCAGCACACCTCCAGCCAGGAGCAGGGGCAGATCTACATCCCGCTGATGAACTGGGCGCTGATGCTGGGGGTGATCTTCCTGATCCTGACCTTCCAGTCTTCGGCCAACCTGGCCGAGGCCTATGGCGTGGCCGTGACCGGCACCATGCTGATCACCAGCTGCCTGGTGTCGGCGGTGATCCTCTTGCTGTGGAAATGGCCGCGCTGGATCATGGTGCCGCTGCTGATCGGCTTCCTGCTGGTGGACGTCCTGTACTTCTCAGCCAATGCGCCGAAGATCTTTTCCGGCGGCTCCTTCCCGGTGATCGCCGGTATCGTCATCTTCATCCTGCTGACCACCTGGAAGCGGGGCCGGCAACTGGTGGTGGAGCGCCTGGACGACGGCGCGCTGCCATTGCCGATCTTTATCAGTAGCATCCGTGCCCAACCGCCATTCCGCGCCAAGGGCACCGCGGTGTTCCTCACCGCCCGGACCGACGTGGTCCCCCATGCCATGCTGCACAATCTGCTGCACAACCAGGTGCTGCACGAGCAGGTGGTGCTGCTCACGGTACGCTACGAGGATCGCCCGCGGGTATCGCGTGGCGAACGCATGGAGGTCGAGGACTTCGGCGACGGCTTCTATCGGGTGGTGCTGCACTACGGTTTCATGGACGAGCCGGACATCCCCCTGGCCTTGAGCCACTGCCCTTATCCAGGCCTGGATTTCACCCCGATGCGCACCACCTACTTCCTCAGCCGGGAAACGGTGATCGCTTCCAAGCGCCTGGGCATGGCGCCCTGGCGCGAGAATCTCTTCGTCTTCCTGATGAAGAACGCCAACGGCAACCTGAGATTCTTCAAGCTGCCGGTGAACCGGGTGATCGAGTTGGGCACCCAGGTCGAGATCTAGTCGAGCGCAGAAAGAACAAAGGCCCCAGCAGGGGCCTTTTCTTTGCCTAGTTGAATACCGGCGGGGGCAGGGCGTCAGGGTCGGTGATGAAGGGCATCTGCCAGCTGTCGAGGGTCTGGCCGCGGCCTTCCAGCTCGCTGCGCACCTTGCCTATGTAGCCAGCCAGGCGCAGCGGATCGCTGTAGTCCGTCTCGCTGAGTTGTTCCTCGGTATAGAGCGTCTTGCCCTGGGCATCCACCACGCCCAGCGCCAGGTCATGTCCATCCGCGCCGGACGATACCACGCAGCCGAGGGGTTGGAAGGCATCCACCAGGATCTTGCTGGCGGCGTCGGCGGAAAGCGGTGTGCTCATGACAGAGGTCTCCGTGGCTGTTGCAGCCATAGACCGTTGGAGACCGCCCCCTTGTTCCGGCCGTTCGTCCGGGACCCAAGCCAGTCCAAAGTCTGCTGCGCGTCGGCTAAGCGGCGTTGAAGATGGCTTCGGAATGCTCATTTACCAATCGTAAACTCCGCTTCCTCAGCCATCTTCGCCTTGCTTAGCTCTAGCTCGCTAGACTTTGAACAGGCTTCAAGCCCGGTCTATCTGGTGGCTATTGCGGCGTACGGGCCTCGATGGCCTTGACCATGAAGTCGGCCAGCTTGTCGTAGTTCTCGTCGAAGTGATGACCGCCCGGGCGGGCCAGCTTCTCACCCGGTTGACCCGGCTGGGTGCAACCACTGTCGTCCTTCTCTTCCTCGCCATAGACACAGAACAGCTTGGCGGCGGGAATTCTGCTGGTTTCCGGCAGGGTATCGGCCTCGTCGCCCGGTTTGCCGAGCCAGCCTTCCACGGCGATCTCGAAGTTGCTCTTGCGGCTGAAGGCCAGCAGCAGCAGCGAGGTCACCTGGTCCTGATCGGCCTTGGGCAGGCGGTTGTAGACCGCTGGCAGGATGTCGGCGCCAAAGGAGTAGCCGGCCAGGACGAAGTGCTTGGCGTTCCACTTCTCGCGGTATTCCTGCATCAGGTTGGCGAGGTCGGCGGCGACCTGCTCGGGACTCTTGTGCTGCCAGAAGTAGCGCAGGGAATCCACGCCGACGACCGGATAACCCGCTTCGTTCATGGCCTGGGCCGAGAGACGGTCGATGTCGCGCCAGCCGCCGTCACCGGAATAGAAGATGGTCACCACGTCGGGGTGGCCTGGCTTGACGTCTGGATCGGCCGGCATCTCGATGGTCGGGATGTCGTTGTGCTGGCCCAGCAGACGATTCTTGAGCTGGGTGCGCAGGACCACCGGCAGGGCGGTGCCGTAGTCGGCGATGGTCAGATCGGCGTTGCTCTGCTGGCGCACGAAGATAGCCGAATCGTCGGTCGGATGATCGTTCCAGGCGATGTGCCATTGACCCGCGGCTGCCTTGGCCGGCAGGGCATCCGGGCAATCCAGGGTTTCCAGGTTGAAGCCGACGCTCAGGGCCGCGGCCTTCGGATTGTCCTGTGTGGTCAGCCAGCGCCAGGCGCGGGCGGCGCCTGGGCCGATGCCGCCGACAAAGGTCGGCGCGCCACTCAGCTGCTTGGCCGCGTTGGCGAAGTCATCGCTCTGCGCCTGGCAGCCATTGGATACCCTGACCTCGTACTGGACGATTTCGGCGCCGGTGTTGGTGGCCAGGCCCAGCAGATCGGCATCCGCCAGCTGCAGGTCCGACGGCGTGGCCAGCACCACGTGGGCATGGGGCTCGCCCTTGGGCGCGGCCATGGTCAGCAGCCGACCATCCGGCTGCTCCAGGACCTTGACCTGGGGCGCCGACGGCCAACGATGGAGCCACCACCAGCCCAGGCCCCCCGCGATCAGCAGGATGACGAGCAGTACTGCGAGTGCACGTTTCAGCATAGGAGTCTCAACGTTTGACCAGACCGGTGTAACCCCCGGCGATTAGGGCGGCGGTATCGGCGAAAGCGACCAGGGGGTCCAGGCCGGCGGGTACCGCCATGTAGCGCGGCTCCCACTCCGGATCGAACTTGTCCTTGAAGCGGCGCAGGCCCTGGAAGTTATAGAACTGTTCACCGCGTCTGAACACCATGGCGCCCAGGCGTTGGGTGATGGGGGCGCCACGGCGGGGATGCAGGCCGGCCAGCGGGACCATGCCCAGCGAGAAGCGGGCGAAGCCGGCGGTCTTGAAGTGCAGGATCAGCCCGAGCATGAGGAATTCCATGGTCTGCTTGGGCGCATCCGCGGTGACCCGCATCAGGTCGATGCTGGCCAGATCCGGGCGTTCGGTTTCCAGCAGGTTGGCGAAGGCCACCGCCTTGCTCTGGAAGCGCACCACGGCGATGCGGAAGTGCTGGAGATAGGCGGGGTCGAAACGACCCAGGGAAAAGCCTTTCTCGCGCACCTGCTTGCTTTCCAGCCAGACGTCGGAGATCGCCTTGAGTTCGTCCAGTGGCGCCTCGCCCGGGGCATGGAATTCGATGGCCAGGCCATCGCGCTGGCCACGATTCCAAGTGTATCTCAGGTCCTTCTTGCCCTTGCTGTCGAGATCGAAGGCGTGCAGGTCCACGCGCGCCTCTTCGCCGAGCTTGAGCGCGGTGAGTCCGATGTCCATATAGAAGGGTAGATTTTCGGCGCGCACCTGATAGAACACCGGTCGGGCATGGTGCAGGTCGCAGAGATCACGAAACTTCCAGATCAGCTCGGCGCGCGGCTGGGAGCGGCCGATGGGATCGAAGAGGGCGATCAGGCTGCGGCCCCGCCGTCCGTACATCAGGAAGGCATCGTCGCTTTCATGGAAGAGCAGGGCTTTGTCACCGGTCATCACCAGACCGCCATCCGGCTGACTGGATTTGCGCACGATACCGAAGGCGCGCTCGAGCTCGGCGTTGGTCGGGGCTTCGATGGGCGGCGGCGCGGCGCGCAGCAGCCAGCCCAGGGCAATGATCAGCAGCAGGACCGAACTGCCCAGGGCGGCACGCAGGCCGCGTGGCGCATCGGCGTCCAGGGCGAATTGCCACCAGAGACGGGTATCGTAGGGCACGTCCTGGTAGGCGAACAGCAGCAACCACACCGAGGCCGCGACCACGCAGATGCTGGCGGTCACGTACAGCGGCGAGAAGGGTTGCTCCATCAGCCGGCTGCGGCGATAGAAGGATTTGCGGAAGGTGGCGAGCAGCGCCGCCGTCAGCGCCAGGATGGAGGCTTCCTCCCAGTCGAAACCTTTCAACAGGGACAGCAGGGAACCGAGCAGCAGCAAGACCAAGGTCACCGCCCAAGCCGCGGACAGGCGCCGGCGCAATCCCTGCGCCAGCAATAGACAGACGACGCCGATCAGGCTCGCGCCCAGGTGGGAGGCATCGATCAACCGCTGGGGCAGCAGGAAATCCATGCCCTCCAGACGGGTGTCTATTTCAGGGGTGACCCCAGAAAAAAGCAGGACCACCCCAGAAAAAAAAACCAGGATGGCGAGGATGGGTGCCGCGAGTCCCGAGGCGACCCGTACCGCAGGACTGTTCGACAGCAGGCGCCGGCCTTCGCTGAACAGCAGCACCAGACAGGCGATCACGAACGGCAGCAGCACATAGAACAGCCGGTAGACCACCAGCGCCGCGGCGAGCTGAGCCGCACCCAGTTCGTTGGCGAAGGCTGCCAGCAGCACCGCTTCGAACACGCCGACGCCGCCCGGGACGTGGCTGAGCACGCCCGCGGCCAGCGCCAGCAGATAGACCAGCAGGAAGGCACCGAAGGGCGGAGCCGTCGGCAGCAGCAGATAGAGCACCATCGAGGCGGCGGTCACGTCGAGGATGGTGATCACCAGTTGCAGCGCGGACAGCCGCAGGGTCGGCAGGCGCAGGGCGCGTTTGCCGATGCGGAAATGCAGGGCATGGGCGCAGGGCTGCTCAGGTGCTCGCCAGCGACGCAGCGCCAGGATGCCGATCGCATAGCCGATCAGGATCACGGCGGACGCGGTAACGATCACCGCTTCCGGTACGCGCAGGGCCTGGGTGGAGGCGGGCAGGTTGGTCAGCGCGGCGATGGCGGCCAGTGGCGGCAGGGCGGTGCCCAGCGCCAGACTGGAAAACACCGTCATCCGCGCCACTTCCAGGGCGCTGAGGCCCTGGCGGGCATAGAGGCGATAGCGTACCGAGCCGCCGGACAACATGGAGAGCCCGACCGCGTTGCCGATGGCGAAGGCGGTGAGGCCGCCCATGGTCCAGGCGCGGGCCGGCAGCTTGACGTCGGCGAAGCGCATGGCCGACCACTCGTAACCGAGCAGGATGGTGAAGCCGGCCGCGGCGGCGATCAGGGCGCCGATCAGGGATGAATGTGGGATATCGTGAAGGGCATCGTGGAGCGCCTCGCCGTCGATGCTGCTCAGCAGATGCCAGCAGACCACCAGCGCGGCGGCGAACAACACCAGGGTCACACCCAATTCGATGGGTTGTCGATAGGCCGTCAACCGCTCCAGCAGGCGCCAGGGCAGTGCTTGAGGGGGCGAAACAGGATGGTCCGCAGGGGATGCCGGCTTCGAGGAGACCTCTTTGGCTGGATCAGGTGCAGTCATGCAAACTCCTCTAGACAGGAACGCGCGTCAGATTACTGGTCGCGCGCGGTTTGCCAAGCCTTGTACAGATAAAAAAGCTCTATACCAACCTTTGTAGCTCGCGTAGCTACAGAGTTCGCACCGCTGGGATCTGACCCCGGTCAAATTCAGCGCAAAAAAAAACCACTCAAGAGAGTGGTTTTTTCGAATTTGGTTGCGGGAGCTGGATTTGAACCAACGACCTTCGGGTTATGAGCCCGACGAGCTACCAGACTGCTCCATCCCGCGTCCGATGTGGCTCAGTATAGGGCCAAGAAAAAATTCGTCAAGGAAAAATTTAATATTCTTCAAAGGCTTATTTAGTCAGGCAGGGTCGAGGTCACTTGTCCCCGTCGCTCTTCTGCATCTGGACCGAAGCCTTTTCACCACTGGAG
This sequence comes from Pseudomonas sp. MS15a(2019), assembly GCF_013277805.1. Lineage (NCBI taxonomy): Bacteria > Pseudomonadati > Pseudomonadota > Gammaproteobacteria > Pseudomonadales > Pseudomonadaceae > Pseudomonas > Pseudomonas sp. MS15a(2019). The sequence continues at coordinate 835,025 of NZ_VBTN01000003.1, read as the reverse complement.
CGATTCTGCTGATCCGATTGATCGCGATCGAAACAACCACCGAGCGCCAGGGTGACGAGCAGGGCGGAGGATAACAATAGAGGGCGTTTCATGGGTGGTCTCCTGGATGTACGTCCTCAGTCGACCTATGAGGACGGCAAAGAGTCCGAAAAGCCGATGAGAGTCCACCGCGCTGACAAGTGAGACGGTGATAGCAAAACGCCGCGTGGTCGCTCAGGCGGGTGGTGGCCATATGCTATCCTCGCTGGGTGTTATGGAGAACCTCATGCACCCTTCTCAGGATTCGAGTGGTCTGGACCAGCGCATCATGCGCGTGATGGAGCACGACATCGCGACGCTCGTCGCCCAGTTGTGCAATCTTTCGCTGGCGCTGACCGGCAGTAGTGCCAATGGCGCCGCCGACATGGCACTTCAAGTCGTGGAAAAAGTCGAATTGCTCGTCGACGACATGAAGACGCTGCGCGTTTCCGCGCAGGCGCTGCTGGACACCACGTCCCGCCATGTTCGATCCGGCCATTTCGAAGAGCGGATCGTCATCGCCGACGACGAGAGTGCACCTTTCGACGATGGGCAACGCGACTGAACCGTTTGACCAGGAAAGTCCAAGGGGTCGCCATGAATCTCCTGCTGGAAACCTTGCTTCAGCATCTCCAGGGTCTGGGGCGTATCGAGTTCTTCGAGCGCAGTGAGCATTTCGCGCGCCTGATGATCACCACCCCGGATGGTGTCATCGCCGAACGCCACCTCTATTACGATCAGTTGCACCATGCCCATGATCTCAAGGCGGTGGTCGACGAGCTGCGCGAAGAGGTCGTGCATCGGCAGCGCCTGCTGCAGGACGTCGGTTAACCGGCGATTCGTCGTCCGCCATGGACAAATCCGGGCGGTCTTGGCTTACTGTACGGATAATCAGCCGCAGTGCCCGGCCCGGCATCTTTCTCCATGGCTCCGGACAATTCCCCCGCCCAGCTCCCACCCAAGCGCCAGCGCAAGATCATCCATGTCGACTGTGACTGCTTCTATGCGTCCATCGAGATGCGCGATGATCCGCGCCTGGGCAACAAGCCGCTGGCGGTAGGCGGAACCCCTGATCGCCGTGGGGTGGTCGCCACCTGCAACTACGAGGCGCGGGCCTTTGGCGTGCGCTCCGCCATGTCGTCCCATCAGGCGCAAAAGCTCTGTCCCGACCTGGTTTTCGTCAAGCCGCGCTTCGACGTCTACAAGGAGGTGTCGCGGCAGATCCACGCCATCTTCCAGGACTACACCGAGCTGATCGAGCCGCTGTCCCTCGATGAGGCCTACCTGGATGTCACCCAGTGCGAGCTGTTCAATGGCAGCGCCACCCTGATCGCCCGCGACATCCGCCGCCGGGTCTGGCAAGAGCTGAACATCACGGTGTCGGCGGGCGTCGCGCCGAACAAGTTTCTCGCCAAGATCGCCAGTGACTGGAAAAAGCCCAACGGCTTGTTCGTCATCGCGCCCCATGAGGTGGACGACTTCGTCGCCGTGCTGCCGGTGGCCAAGCTGCATGGCGTCGGCAAAGTCACCGCCGACAAGCTAAAGCGCCGTGGCATCGTCCTGTGCAGCGATCTGCAGACCTGGTCGCGCTTCGATCTGCTGCGTGAATTCGGCAGCTTCGGCGAGCGCCTCTGGGCACTGGCCCATGGTATCGACGAGCGCCAGGTCAAGGTGGACAGCCAGCGGCAATCGGCCAGCGTCGAGCGCACCTATGACCGCGACCTGCCCGATGCCGCCGCCTGTGCCAAGGAGTTGCCCGAGTTGCTGGCCAAGCTCGAAGAGCGGTTGACGCGCCTGGCCGACCGCTATCGTCCGGAGCGGCCCTTCATCAAGGTCAAGTTCCACGACTTCACCCAGACCACCCTGGAACAGCAGGGCGCCGGGCGCGATCTCGACAGCTATCGGCGGCTGCTGGAGCAGGCCTATCGGCGGGGCAATCGACCGGTGCGCCTGCTCGGCGTGGGCGTGCGCCTGACCGATCTGCGCGAGGCGGCGCTGCAGTTGCGGCTGTTCGAGGACTAGCCCGCTAGAGCGGGCTCTTGGCCTGGGTGGACAGATTGACGATGGCCGCGTCCAGTTCTTCCAGCGCCGGGCTGGAGGTCGGGGCGCCCTGCTTGAGCAGGGTTTCGCTGTGCTGGCAGGCAGCGCGCAGCTGGGGCACGCCGCAATAGCGGGTAGCGCCATGCAGGCGGTGGACGCGCTCGATGAGGGCGATGCGGTCACCGTCTTCGCGGGCCTGGCGAATGGCCTGACGGTCCGCGGCCAGGGAGGCGAGCAGCATGCTCAGCAGGTCCTTGGCCAGGTCCGGCTTGTTGGCCGCCAGGCGCAGGCCTTCGTCCGCATCCATCACCGCCAGCGTGGAAATGTCCTGGCCGCCGCTGTTGAGGCTGGTGACCTCGGGCGCCGAGCTGTGCAGCAGGCGCAGGCCGGTCCATTTGAGAATGACCTGGGCCAGTTGCCGATCGCTGATGGGCTTGGTGAGGTAGTCGTCCATGCCGCTTTGCAGCAGGGCGCGTTTCTCGTTGGCCATGGCGTGGGCGGTAAGGGCGACGATGGGCACTGGGGTGCCGCCTTCGCTGGCTTCCCAGTCACGGATCGCCTCGGTGGCCTGGCGGCCATCCATGCCGGGCATCTGCACGTCCATGAACACCAGGTCGAAGCGCTCCTGCTGGACGGCTTCCACCGCCGCATAGCCGCTCTCCACCGCGGTGACCTGGGCGCCGAGATCGGTCAGCAGGGTCTCCACCAGCAGCAGGTTGGCCGGATTGTCGTCGACGCAGAGCAGGCGCGGTGGTCTGTCGGTGATGCCCAGGCCGCCACTTTCATTGCGTTGCGGACGCTGGTTGAGCAATTCCGCCACGGCCTGTTCCAGCTTGCGGCTGCAGGCCGGCTTGGAGTGCAGTTGGCAATGGACGTCGGGCAGCGAGGCATGGAACACCGCCTGGTCGGTGGTGGGGCAGTAGACCAGGGTATTGCAGTCCTGGCGACCCAGTTCCCAGATGCGTTCGGTGAGCAGGTCCGGCGGAATGCTGCGCGCGCTGACGCCCAGCACCGCCAGGCTGACCGGTAGTTTGCCGGAGGCCGGATGGGCGACGGCTTCGCTGAGCTGTTCCAGGGTCTCGAACGGCTCCACGCTCAGGCCGCATTCTTCCAGCTGATGCTGCAGCGCCTGGCGGGTGAGGGGGTGGGGCTCGACCAGGCCGACGCGACGGCCGGCCAGGGCGATGCGCTTGTGGCTCTCGACGCTGCCGTGGGCCTTGGGCAGGTTGAGGGTGATCCAGAATTCCGAGCCCTCGCCGGGAATGCTCTCCAGGCCGATCTCGCCACCCATCTGCTCGATCAGGCGTTTGGAGATGACCAGGCCGAGACCGGTTCCGCCGGCCTGGCGGGTCAGGGAGTTGTCGGCCTGGGAGAAGGCCTGGAACAGCATCTGGCGGTCTTCGTCGGTCAGGCCGACCCCGGTGTCCTGGACGCTGATGCGCAACTGGGCGTGGTCGTCGGTCTCTTCCTCGACCATGGCGCGCACGGCGATGGTGCCGGAGTGGGTGAACTTGATGGCATTGCTCACCAGGTTGGTGAGCACCTGGCGCAGGCGCTGCGGATCGCCGACCAGGTGGGTCGGGGTGTCGCGGTAGACCAGGCAGACCAGCTCCAGGTGCTTTTCATGGGCCGACGGCGCCAGGATGGTCAGGGTGTCCTGGATCATGTCGCGCAGATTGAACGGCAGATTCTCCAGCACCAGCTTGCCGGCTTCGATCTTCGAGAAGTCGAGGATCTCGTTGATGATGCCCAGGAGGCTCTCGGCGGAATTCTGGATGGTGCTCAGGTAATCCTGCTGGCGCGGGGTCAGCTCGCTCTTCTGCATCAGATTGGTGAAGCCGATGATGCCGTTGAGCGGGGTGCGGATCTCGTGGCTCATGTTGGCCAGGAATTCCGACTTGATGCGGCTGGCCTCCAGCGCCGCCTTGCGCGCCAGATCCAGCTCGATGTTCTGGATCTCGATGGTTTCCAGGTTCTGGCGCACGTCCTCGGTGGCCTGATCGATGTTGTTCTGCATCTCGAACTGGGCATTTTCCATGGCTTCGGCCATGCGGTTGATGCCGGTGGCCAGTTCGTCGAATTCGGGGCTGCCGAGCTGGGTCGGCAGGCGTGTCTCCAGGCGCCCCTCCTGCAGCTGGCTGACGCCCTGGGCGATCACCTGCAGCGGCCGGTTGATGCGCCGGCCCATGCGCACGGCGATGAAGGCGGTGAAGGCCAGGCCGAGCAGGATCAGCAGGAGGCCGGCCACCAGGTTGCGATAGCCGCGCAGCAGGGTGGCGTGATGGGAGAGTTCGAGCTGGATCCAGCCCAGGGTCTGGGGCGTGGCCGGGTTGCCGTCGCTGCGGGTCAGGCGCAGGTCGTGGGTCTGCACCGGCAGATTGAAGTGGGTGATGTCGAGGCCAGACCTCATGCTGATGGTCTGGTAGTCCCGCCCGGTGAGCGCCACCGTCATCGAGGGGCCCGCATGGGCGAGGACGTTGCCATCGTCATCCAGGAAGGTGATGGCCCGGACATCGGCCTGGTCGAGGGCGCGCTGGGCGATACGGTTGAGCTGGTCGTTGTCGCCGGTACGCATGGCCGGGGCAATGAGCGGGGCCATCTGCTGGGCCACCAGCTGACCGTGCTCGATGAGCTGGTTGCGCATGTCGGACAGCTGCACCCAGCTGAAATAGACCCCCAGCAGCGCCGCCATGCAGCAGGTCGGGAGGACGCTCAACAGCAAGATGCGCCCCTTGAGTCCCAATTCGTCCAGCACTGCACGTCCCCCGAGGAAAATGGCGAGTCTAACCCCTTTACCAAATGTAAAGAGAGTCTTTGCGAAAGGGGTCGCACCCCTTGGCGCGCTGATTCGAGAAAATCCGCGAAGGCTGCCACGGCTTCTGGCCGAGGTGCACAACCATTGACCCCGTCGGCGGTCTGGTAGGGACTGCCGGTCGTTCCGGTACGGTTGCGTTCGAGGAGATCCTTTGAAGAAGAGTTGCAGTCTGATGCTGGCGGGTGCCCTGTTGCTGGGGACCGGCTGGATGGTGCCGACCCAGGCCCAGGAGCCCAAGAAGACCACCCTGGTGGAGCGGGGGTCGATGTACTACAGCTTCGAGACGCACCTGCTCGACTCGGCGGATGGCAAGCGCCGCTATCGGGTCTATATCGGCATCCCCAAGCAACCGGCGCCGATGATGGGCTATCCCGCGCTCTTTCTGCTCGATGGCGATGCCGCCCTGGCACAGCTGCAGGATGTCTGGCTGTCCCCGCATAAACTGAAGAGTCCGCCGGTGCTGGTGGCCATCGGGTACGCCGATGCCGCGGACGCCATGCAGGAACGCACCTACGACTACACCCCGGCGATCGGCAGTGGGCGCAATCATGACGACGTGCGCAAGGACTGGCCAGCAGGGGGCTCGCGGGCGTTTCTCGATCTGATCGAACAACGCATCAAGCCGCTGCTGACCCAGAGCGTACCGGTGGACCCCAACCGCCAGACCCTCTGGGGCCATGGCTACGGCGGGCTGTTCGTGCTCGATACCCTTTATCGGCAGCCCCAGGCTTTCCAGCGCTATGTGGCGAGCGATGTCGCCTTTGGCTGGCAGCAGGGTTTCATCCTCAAGCGGGCGCAGGAATTCCAGGGTGTGGGGGGTGCCCGTCCGGTGCAGCTGTGGCTGTACTCCGGTACCGAGGACCTCACCCGCAAGGTCGCGCCCGAGGCCGCCAAGCGGCTGGCCGAACGGCTGGCCGGGTTGCCGGGGCTGCAGGTGACGCCGCAGGTGCGGCCCAACCTAGGGCCGGAGGGCATCCTGTCGCTGAGCCTGCCCGCCGCCCTGGAGGTGGCCAGCGACGGCGCCGCCACGCCGCGGCCTTAGCCAGGCGCCGGATGGGTAGGGTCAGCGGTGCTTTGGGAGTATCATGGAAGGCTTTCACCCCTGGCGGAACGAGCTGATTCATGAGTCTGCACTATCCCACCATCGCCGATTGCATCGGTAACACGCCGCTGGTGCGCCTGCAGCGCCTGGCCGGCGACACCCGCAGTACCGTGCTGCTCAAGCTGGAAGGCAACAACCCGGCGGGTTCGGTCAAGGACCGCCCGGCGCTGTCGATGATCCGCCAGGCCGAGGCCCGTGGCGACATCCTGCCTGGGGATACCCTGATCGAGGCCACCTCCGGCAACACCGGGATCGCCCTGGCCATGGCCGCCGCGATCATGGGCTATCGCATGATCCTGATCATGCCCGACAACTCCAGCGCCGAACGCAAGGCGGCCATGACCGCCTACGGCGCCGAGCTGATCCTGGTCAGCAAGGAAGAGGGCATGGAAGGCGCGCGGGATCTGGCCACCCGCATGCAGGCCGAGGACCGCGGCAAGGTGCTCGACCAGTTCGGCAATGGCGACAACCCGGTCGCCCACTACCTGGGCACCGGTCCGGAAATCTGGCGCCAGACCCACGGCAGCATCACCCATTTCGTCAGTTCCATGGGGACCACCGGGACCATCATGGGTACCTCGCGCTACCTCAAGGAGCAGAATCCCAAGGTGCAGATCGTGGGTCTGCAACCGGAGGAGGGCGCGGCCATTCCCGGTATCCGCCGCTGGCCGGAGGCCTACCTGCCGAAGATCTACGAATCCAGTCGCGTGGATCGCATCATCGACATGGGCCAGCAGGAAGCCGAGGACACTATGCGCCGCCTGGCCCGGGAAGAAGGCATCTTCTGCGGTGTGTCGTCCGGCGGTTCGGTGGCGGGCGCCCTGCGCATCGCCCGGGAAGTGGACAATGCGGTGATCGTCGCGATCATCTGTGACCGAGGCGATCGCTACCTGTCGACCGGCGTCTATGACCCGCGCTAAGCGAGGCGGCGGCGGGCTGCGCTTCCAACCCGCCGGTGGCGCCCGGGCGGCGGCGGTGCCGACTGGCAAGCGGCAGCTGCTGGCCATCGAGCGGCTGTCCCATGACGGCCGCGGCGTCGCCCGCGAAGGCGGGCGGACCTGGTTCGTCGCCGGTGCCCTGCCGGGCGAGCAGGTCGAGGCGCGGGTGCTCGGTGCTCGTAGCCAGGTGGTCGAGGCCCGTACCCTCAGGGTGCTGGAAGCCAATCCGCTGCGGCGCACACCGCCCTGCAGCGTGGCCGACCGCTGCGGTGGTTGCACCCTGCAGCACCTGCCCCATGCCGATCAACTGACCCTCAAGCAAGACGCCCTCGCCGAGCAATTCCGCCGGCTGGCCGGGGTGCAACCGCTGGCCTGGGCCGCGCCCATGGTCGGTCCCGAATTCGGCTATCGCCGGCGCGCCCGCGTCGCGGTGCGCTGGGACGAACGCCAAGGGCGCCTGGAGGTGGGTTTTCGCGCCGAGGCCAGCCAGGACATCGTCACCCCCGACGACTGCCTGGTACTGGTACCGGAACTGCAGCCGCTGCTGCGGGCGCTACCTGACGTGCTGAGCGGGCTGGAGCGGCCCCAGGCGATCGGTCATGTCGAGCTCTTCCAGGGTACGGCCACGGCCCTGCTGGTGCGCCATACCCAGGCGCTGCTGCCAGGCGACCAGGCCCGTCTGCGCGACTTCTGCGCGGCCGCTGGCGTCCAGCTCTGGTGGCAGGGCAAGGGCGAGCCGCAGCCGGATCAGACCGACGCCAGGCTGGGCTATCGATTGGCGCCCTGGGACCTGACGCTGGCCTATCAGCCGGGCGATTTCGTCCAGGTCAACGCTGCCATCAACGAGGCCATGGTCGCCCAGGCGCTGGACTGGCTGGCGCCCACCGCTGACGACCGGGTGCTCGATCTCTTCTCCGGCCTGGGCAATTTCGCCCTGCCACTGGCGCGGCAGGCAGCGGCGGTCACCGGGATCGAAGGGGTCGCGGCGATGACATCCCGGGCAATACAAAATGCGCGTGACAACGGCATCGGCAACGCGCACTTTCTACAGGTGGACCTGTCGAACCCGCTACCCGCCGATCTGGGCAGCCATTCGCTGGCCTTGCTGGATCCGCCGCGCGACGGTGCGCTGGAGGTGGTCCGGCAGCTCAGAGGGCTCGGCATCGGGCGACTGGTCTATGTTTCCTGCAACCCGGCCACCTTGGCGCGGGATGCGGGAGAGCTGGTCCGACAGGGCTATCGCATGACAAGGGCGGGCATTCTCGACATGTTCCCGCAGACCGCCCATGTGGAAGCCATGGTGCTGTTCGAAGCGGGCAGGATGCCCGGGTAACGACGGCTCGCCAACCGATGCGAGCCAATCCGGCGAGAAGGCTACGCCGTGAGGAAGGGGTAGATGGTACAGGTCAGAGCGCATCAGCCAGTCAACGTCGATGGCAGCATCAACCTCCACGCCTGGCTGGATCATATCCAGAGCGTGGATCCGAATCTCGATCGCGAGGCCTTGCTGGATGCCTGCGGCTTCGCCCGCACGGCGGAAGAGAATTCCGGTCAGGTCGAGCACACCTGGGCGGAGGGTACCTCCAGCTTCCACACCGGGCTGGAGATGGCCGAGATCCTGGCCGACCTCAAGCTGGATCAGGACAGCCTGATCGCGGCCATCGTCTATCGAGCGGTGCGCGAGGGCAAGGCGACCCTGGAATCGGCGACCGAGCATTTCGGCCCGGTGGTGGCCAAGCTGATCGAAGGCGTGCTGCGCATGGCGGCGATCAGCGAGAGTCTCAATCCGCGCAAGTCCATGGTGCTGGGCAGCCAGACCCAGGTCGACAACCTGCGGCGCATGCTGGTGGCCATGGTCGACGACGTCCGCGTGGCCCTGATCAAGCTGGCCGAGCGCACCTGTGCCATCCGCGCGGTCAAGAACGCCACCGAAGAGCGCCGCAACCGGGTGGCTCGCGAGGTGGCCGACATCTATGCGCCCCTGGCCCATCGCCTGGGCATCGGCCATATCAAGTGGGAGCTGGAGGACCTGTCCTTCCGCTATCTGGAGCCGCAGCAGTACAAGCAGATCGCGACCCTGCTGCACGAACGGCGGCTGGATCGCGAGCAGTACATCGCCGACGTCATGCAGCAGCTGCGGGACGAACTCACCGCCACCGGCATCAAGTCCGACCTCAGCGGTCGGGCCAAGCACATCTATTCCATCTGGCGGAAGATGCAGCGCAAGGGTCTGGAATTCAGCCAGATCTACGACGTGAGGGCGGTGCGGGTACTGGTGCCCGAGATGCGTGACTGCTATACCGCGCTGGGTATCGTGCATACCCTTTGGCGGCACATTCCCCGCGAGTTCGACGACTATATCGCCAATCCCAAGGAGAACGGCTACCGTTCCCTGCATACCGCGGTGATCGGCCCGGAAGGCAAGGTGCTGGAGGTGCAGATCCGTACCCACGCCATGCACGAAGAGGCGGAGCTGGGGGTCTGCGCGCACTGGCGCTACAAGGGGACCGACGTCAAATCGGCCTCCAACCACTACGAAGAAAAGATCTCCTGGCTGCGCCAGGTGCTGGAATGGCACGAGGAGCTGGGCGACATCGGCGGCCTGGCCGATCAGCTGCGGGTCGACATCGAGCCGGACCGGGTCTACGTCTTCACCCCCGACGGTCACGCCATCGACCTGCCCAAGGGTGCGACGCCGCTGGACTTCGCCTATCGGGTGCACACCGAGATCGGCCACAACTGCCGCGGCGCCAAGATCAACGGCCGCATCGTGCCGCTGAACTACCAGCTGCAGACCGGCGAGCAGGTGGAGATCATCACCGGCAAGCAGGGTTCGCCCAGCCGCGACTGGCTCAACCCCAACCTCGGCTACGTCAACACCTCGCGGGCCCGGGCCAAGATCGTCCACTGGTTCAAATTCCAGGCGCGCGACCAGAACGTCGCCGCCGGCAAGGCCATGGTCGAGCGCGAGCTGTCACGCCTGGCGTTGCCGCCGGTGGACTTCAACATCCTGGCCGAGAAGGTCAACTACAAGGGCGCCGAGGACATGCTCGCGGCCCTGGGCGCCGGCGATCTGCGCCTGGCCCATGTGATGCACGCCGCTCAGCAGCTGGTGGAGCCGGACAAGGGCCTCGATACCCTCGATCTCCTCCCGCGCAAGCCCACCAACAAGCCGGGCAAGCGCGGCGATGTACAGATCCAGGGGGTGGGCAATCTGCTGACCCAGATCGCTGGGTGCTGCCAGCCGGTACCGGGTGACGCCATCGTCGGCTACATCACCCTCGGCCGCGGCGTGACTATCCACCGGCAGGATTGCGCCAATGCCCTGCAGCTGGCCAGTCGCGAGCCGGAGCGGACCATCCAGGTGAGCTGGGGCCCGGTGCCGGTGCAGACCTATCCGGTCGATATCGTGATCAAGGCCTTCGACCGCTCCGGTCTGCTGCGCGACGTCTCGCAGATCCTGCTCAACGAGCGGATCAACGTGCTGGCGGTGAACACCCGCTCCAATCGCGAGGAAAACACCGCCAACATGCTGCTGACCATCGAGATCCCCGGCCTGGACGCCCTCGGCCGCCTGCTCGGGCGCATTTCCCAGCTGCCCAATATCATCGAAGCCCGGCGTAATCGCACTGCCTGAGCGGTGTGGCGACGACCCCACGAGGCGCCTCTGGCGCCTCGTGCTTTTTCCAGCGATAGGATTCACTCATGTACCAGCTCGACGACCTGCTGCACCTCATGGCCCGGTTGCGCGATCCCCGGCACGGCTGCCCCTGGGATTTGCGCCAGGACTACGCCAGCATTGTGCCCCACACCCTGGAAGAGGCCTACGAGGTCGCCGACGCCATCGCCAAGCGGGATTTTCCCCAGCTGCGCGACGAGTTGGGCGATCTGCTGTTCCAGGTCGTCTACTACAGCCAGTTGGGGCGTGAGGATGGCCATTTCGACTTTGCCCAGGTGGTGGACGGCATCACCCGCAAGCTGGTGCGGCGTCATCCCCATGTCTTTCCCGATGGCGACCTGCATGGCCCCCTGGACTTGCCACGGCTGGACGAGGCGACCATCAAGCGGCGCTGGGAAGAGATCAAGGCCGAGGAGCGTGCGGAGAAGGCCGCGGCGCCCGAGCAGCTGTCGCTGCTGGATGACGTGCCGGCTTCGCTGCCGGCCCTGAGTCGGGCGGCCAAGCTGCAGAAGCGCGCCGCCAATGTCGGCTTCGACTGGGCCGATGCCACGCCGGTGGTGGCCAAGATCCAGGAGGAACTGGACGAGGTACGCGAGGCCATGGCCAACGGCCAGGCCACCCAGGTGGCGGAAGAGGTGGGCGATCTGCTATTCGTAATGGTCAATCTGGCGAGGCACCTGCAGGTCGATGCGGAAGACGCCCTGCGCCAGGCTAACGCCAAGTTCGAGCGACGCTTCCGCTATATAGAAGAGGCGCTGAAAGCCCAGGGGCGCACGCCGCAGGAAGCCAGCCTGGAGGAGATGGACGCGTTCTGGGACGCCGCCAAGGTGGAAGAGAAGGGCGTCGTCGGGCATTCGTTGCAGGGTCGCTGAAACCGGGCGTAGGTTGGTGCTGAGCATAGCGAAGCCCAACGCTGCCGAGATCTGGACGGGTTTCGACGTGTCGTCCAAGCCCGGCTGTTGGACTTCGCTGCGCTCAACCGCAACCTACGGCATCCGCTCCCAGCCGTAGGACAGGTCCGGTTGGTCGGCCAGGTGGGCCGGGCACTTGCCCTTGAGGTGCCAGGCGAAGGCGATGATTTCGGCCAGGGTGCGGTAGAGCGCCTCGGGGATTTCCGCGCCCAGCTCCAGGCGCGCCAGGATCCGCACCAGATCAGCGTTCTCGTAAATGGGCACCTCGTGCTCCCGGGCTGTGGCCAGGATGAGTTCGGCCAGTTCGGCGTCGCCCTTGGCGGACAGGATGGGTGCACTGCTGCCGTCATAGGACAACGCGATGGCCTGGCGGGGGGCGGACGTGCTCATGCGGTATCGTCGATCCAACGTTGTTCGAGAGAGGTGCGCGGATGGCGCGCAGGGCGGCCCTGGCGGCTGCTGAGGTCGCCGACCACGAAGCCGGCGGCCAGCAGGCGGTCGCGCAGATGGGGCAATTCGGTATCGATCAGCGTCGCGGTGGCGCCTTTTTCCGCCCAGAACTCGCTCGACAGCCGGCCGCTGGCCAGCTGTGCCCGTACCTGCAGCGGGCCGAGCGGTGCCAGGTCGAAGGCCAGTTCCACCTTCCACAGGCTGTCGCGGGCTTCGCCGCGGGTATCCGGCGGCGGCCGTTCTTCCTGGAAGCGCACCTGCACCGCACCGAGGCGCTCGCCATCGCGCCAGGGAATCTCGGTCTGCCAGGTGGAGAGGTAGTAGCCGTCCGGCAGGACCTGGGTCTGGGCCAGGCTGGCGAGCTGGTGGGTCTGCAGGCGGGCGATGACGCCGGTGGCCAGTTGCAGCAATTCGTCGAGTTCGGCGTTGGCGGCGCTGAGGCCGCGACCGTCGCGTTCGCCCAGGGGAAAGTCCAGGGCGGTGGGTTGGCGACTGGCAGTGGCGGCGCCGCCTAGGGCCCGGCGCAGGGCGTCGGGGAGATTCTGCTGGGCGGCCTGGGCCGCGACCTGGGGATTGCGCAGGGCATCGCCCGGTACGCTGGCCAGCAGTCGATCCACCAGGCGCAGCAGGTTGGCCTTGAAGTCTTCCTGGAGATCGGGACCGCCGCGCTCCAGCAGTTGCTGCTCCAGTTGCAAGCCGCTACGGGCCAGGGCGCGGGTCCAGCCCTGGGCGGTGGTGAGCGTCTCGGTGTGCTCCAGATTGGCCAGCAGCGCCTTGAGCGCGGCCCCCACCGACGGTGGCAGCTCCGCCTCGGGGACGTCCTCCAGCCATTGCAGCAGGGCGTTCATCGACAGCTGGCGTTGGCCCTGGCCCTGCAGCTGGCGGTCGATGTCGAGCTGGTCGAGGCGCTGCGCCATGGGCAGCACCGTGACCTCCTGGCGGTCCTTGATCACCACGGTCAACAGGCTGCCCACCGGCACCGGACGGGGCGATTCCAGCTTGAGCTGGCGGCCTTCGAGGTTGGCGCTCAGCGCCTTGGCGATCACCTCGTAGGTGGGTGCTGCGTCGGGCTGCTGTTGCAGCAGGCTGCTCAGCACCCGTAACTGCAGGGTGGTCCCCACCGGCAGCTGGCGCAGGTCCAGTTGCTGCAGCGGTGGTGGCGGGGCGTCGCCTTCCAGGCTCTGCAGCAGCACCGCCAGCTGGGTGGAGCCCAGGGTGCTCACCAGCAGCTGGCTGCCCACCGGCAGGTTATTGGTCGGACTCTGGGTGGTGAGCAGGACGCTGCCGCCCTGGGCCAGCTGCAGCTGCAGCAGGAACTGGAAATTCTGGCCGGCTGGCCGGGTGGCGAGCACCTCGGCGGTGGCCGTGCTGCCGGGCGGTATCAGGTCATCGAGGGATTGCAGGGCCTGCAGGATCTGCGCGCCGGCATCCGACGCCTGCGCCGCCGCGGCCCGGACGGGCAGGGCGGGCGTGACGCCGACGCTGGGTGGAATCGCGGAGATGGGGGTCATCGGGCAGGTCCGGTGGAATCGCCTGTGTATAATGGCGCGCCTTCAAGGGCGTGTGCCGGGTTAACGGCCAGCGCCCGACCGACTTTAGTGCCGTGAGATCGCCTGTCTTGAATCAGCCCCTGCTCGACGCCGTCGCGCTCCGTTGCGAACGGGGCGGTCGCCTGCTGTTCGACGACCTGAGCCTGGGCCTGGCGGCAGGCGAGTCGCTGCAGATCGGTGGCGTCAACGGCAGCGGCAAGACCAGCCTGCTGCGCATCCTGGCGGGACTGTTGCCGGCGGATGCGGGCGAGGTGCGCCGACCCGCGGCGGAGGAACTGCTCTGGCTGGGTCATGCACCCGGGATCGCCGAGGGGCTGACCGCGCTGGAAAATCTTCACAGCCTGGCCAGTCTCTGGCGCCCGACCACGCCGGCCGCCTGCCTGGCTGCCCTCGCGGCGCTGGGTCTGGCCGACTGGGCGGACGAGCCCTGCAGGCAGCTCTCGGCCGGTCAGCGCCGCCGCGTCGCCCTGGCCCGTCTCCACCTGCCCGCGCCGCCGCGACTCTGGTTGCTGGACGAACCCTTCACCGCCCTCGACGCCGCCAGCTGCACCCAGCTGGAAGAGCGCTTGCGCGCGCATTGCGCCGCGGGTGGCGCCCTGGTGCTGACCAGTCATCGCGAGCTGGAGGTCCTGCCCGAGGGGCATCGCCTGCTCTGGCTGGACGGTGGCCGATGAGCGGCGCCTGGCTGGCCATCCTCGGGCGCGAAGGGCGCCTGGCCTGTCGCCGTCCGGCGCTGTGGCTCACGCCCCTGGCCTTCCATGCCCTGGTGGTGACCCTGTTTCCCCTGGCGCTGGGTCCCGATAGCCGGCAGCTGGCCGCCCTGGCGCCGGGACTGCTGTGGATCGCCTTGCTGCTGGCCTTGCTGCTGGGCCAGGAGGCCCTGTTTCGCAGCGAATGGCAGGACGGCTCCCTGGAACTCTGGCTGCTGGCGCCCCAGCCCTTGCCGCTGCTGGTACTGCTCAAGCTGCTGGTGCACTGGTGCTTCGCCGGCCTTGGCCTGGTGGCCCTGACGCCGCTGCTGGCGCTGATGCTGGGGCTGCCCGCCGCGGCCCTGCCGGCGACCCTGGCGGCCCTGACCCTGGGCAGTCTGGCCCTCACGCTGATCGGCGCCATCGGCGCGGCCCTGACCGTGGGCCTGGCTCGTGGCGGGCTGCTGCTGGCGCTGCTCAACCTGCCGCTGCAGATCCCGGTGCTGATCCTGGGCGCCAGCACCCTGGACGCGGCGCGCCTGGGTCTGCCGGTGACCGGCTTGCTGCTCTGGCTGGGCTGCCTGACCCTGCTGGCCCTGACCCTGGCGCCCCTGGCGGTCGCCGCCGGCTTGCGCATCGGCGCGGCCCAATGACGAGGACGACATGAACTGGACCTGGCTGCACCGCCTGGGCTCTCCCGCCATCTTCTATCGCCTGGCCGGTCGGCTGCAGCGGCCCTGCCTGGCGCTGGCCGGACTGCTGCTGGCCGTCGGTTTGGTGTGGGGGCTGTTCCTGGCGCCGCCGGACTACCAGCAGGGCGACAGCTTTCGCATCCTCTATGTGCATGTGCCGGCCGCCTTTCTGGCGCAGTCCTGCTATCTGCTGCTGGCGGTCGCCGGAGCCGTCGGCCTGGTCTGGCGCCTCAAGCTGGCCGACGTGGCCCTGCGCGCGGCCGCGCCGATCGGCGCCTGGATGACGGTGATCGCCCTGGCTACCGGGTCGCTGTGGGGCATTCCCACCTGGGGCACCTGGTGGATCTGGGACGCCCGGCTCACCTCAATGCTGGTGCTGCTGTTTCTCTATCTGGGCGTGATCGCCCTGGGGCAGGCCATCGACCATCGCGAGAGCGCCGCCCGGGCCTGCGCCATCCTGGCGCTGGTGGGCTCGGTCAATCTGCCGATCATCAAGTATTCGGTGGAGTGGTGGAGCACCCTGCATCAGCCGGCCACCTTCAGCCTGGTGGAGCGTCCACCGATGCCCGCGGCCATGTGGCTGCCGCTGTTGGTGATGGTGCTGGCGTTCTATCTGTTCTTTGCCGGCGTGTTGCTGCAGCGCATGCGCCTGGAGGTGCTCAGGCGCGAATGGCGCAGTCGCTGGGTACGCCTGGAACTGGGCGAGGAGGGCGCGTGAGCGGCGTGGACTGGGCGCAAACCCTTGGCATGGGGCGTCATGGCCTCTATGTCTGGCCGGCCTTCGGCCTGACCCTGGTCATCCTCGGCGGCCTGCTGCTGCACGGCTGGCGGGCGCGTCGCCGGCTGCAGCGGGAACTGCGCCAGCGCTGGCTACGGGAGCGGCGGCCATGAATCCGCTTCGTCGTCGCCGGCTGCTGTGGATCCTGCTGCTGTTGCTGGGGGTGGGGGGCGCAGTGGCGCTGGCCCTCAGCGCCCTGCAGCAGAACATCAACCTCTTCTATACCCCGAGCCAGATCGCCCAGGGTGAGGCACCGCGGGACACCCGCATCCGTGCCGGCGGCATGGTGGAGCAGGGCAGCCTGGTGCGCGCCGCGGATTCCCTCGCGGTGAGCTTCGTCATCACCGACTTCCAGCGCGAGGTGCGGGTGAGCTATGCCGGCATCCTGCCGGATCTGTTCCGCGAAGGTCAGGGCGTGGTGGCCCTGGGCCGACTCGACGACCAAGGCCGCCTGGTGGCCGACCAGATCCTCGCCAAGCACGACGAGAAATACATGCCGCCCGAAGTGAGCCAGGCACTGCGCCAGGCCGGGCGGCCACTGGACGACGCGAGGCCGGCGCCATGATCCCGGAACTGGGGCAACTCTGTCTGCTGCTGGCGCTGGCCATGGCCCTGGTGCAGGGCACCTTGCCGCTGCTGGGCGCCTGGCGCGGTCAGGTCGACTGGATGCGGCTGGCGCGCCCGGCCGCCTTTGGCCAGTGGCTGTTCCTGGCGCTGGCCTTTGCGGCCCTGATCTGGGCCTTTCTCCAGGACGACTTCTCGGTGGCCTATGTGGCGGCCAACTCCAACAGTCGCCTGCCCTGGTACTACAAGGTCAGCGCCACCTGGGGCGCCCACGAGGGCTCACTGCTGCTCTGGGCGCTGATCCTGGCGGGCTGGAGCCTGGCGGTGGCCGTCTGCTCGCGCCAGTTGCCCCAGGCCCTGCTGGCGCGGGTGCTGGGTATCCTCGGGCTGGTGGCCACGGGGTTCCTGGCCTTTCTGGTCGCCACCTCCAATCCCTTCGCGCGCCTGCTGCCGCAATTTCCGCGGGAGGGCAACGATCTCAATCCGCTATTGCAGGACCCGGGTCTCATCCTGCATCCGCCCCTGCTCTACATGGGTTATGTGGGCTTTTCGGTGTCCTTCGCCTTCGCCGTGGCAGCGCTGCTGGAAGGTCGGCTGGACGCTGCCTGGGCGCGCTGGGCCAGGCCCTGGACGCTGCTGGCCTGGGCCTTTCTCGGCTGCGGCATCGTGTTGGGCTCCTGGTGGGCCTATTACGAACTGGGCTGGGGGGGCTGGTGGTTCTGGGATCCGGTGGAAAACGCCTCCTTCATGCCCTGGCTGGTAGGGACGGCGCTCCTGCATTCCCTGGCGGTGACCGAGAAGCGCGGCCTGTTCAAGGGCTGGACGGTGCTCCTGGCCATCGCTGCCTTTTCCCTCAGCCTGCTGGGGACCTTTCTGGTGCGCTCGGGGGTGCTGACCTCGGTGCACGCCTTCGCCAGCGATCCCACTCGCGGCGTCTTCATCCTGGCCTTCCTGCTGCTGGTGGTCGGCGGTTCGCTGGCGCTGTTCGCCTGGCGCGCACCGGCGCTCGGCGGCTCGGCGTCCTTTGGCCTGGCCTCCCGGGAGGCCTTGCTGTTGATCAACAACCTGATCCTGGTAACCGCCGCTGCCATGGTGCTGCTCGGCACCCTCTATCCGCTGATCATCGACAGCCTGACGGGTGCCAAGCTGTCGGTGGGGCCGCCCTATTTCGACCTGCTGTTCGTGCCGCTGATGGCGCTGCTGATGCTGGCGCTGGGCGTCGGGGTGCTGGTGCGCTGGAAAAGCAGCCCGGGGCGCTGGCTGGCCCGCTTGCTGGCGCCCATCCTGCTGGCTTGCGCCGTGCTCGCCGGACTCGCCGGTTGGTGGCTGGACCAGCCCAGGGCGGGGATCCTGGCGGTGCTGGCGCTGGCGGCCTGGATCCTGCTGACCGCGCTGCGCGATGTGCTGGGCAAGGTGCTGGCGCTGGGCTGGCGCCGTGGCCTGCGCAGCCAGCCGCGCAGCTACTGGGGCATGCACCTGGCGCACCTGGGCCTGGCGGTGCTGGCCCTGGGCGTGGTGCTGGCCAGCCAGCTGGATGTGCAACGCGATCTGCGCCTGGCGCCGGGCGAGCATGTCGAGCTGCAGGGCTATCGCTTCGGCTTCGCCGGGACCCAGCATTACCAAGGGCCGAACTTCACCGCCGAGCGTGCGCTGCTGCAGGTCGAGCGTGAGGGGCGGGTGATCGCCCTGCTGACCCCGGAGAAGCGCCGCTATCTGGCCAGTGGCGCGGTCATGACCGAAGCGGCCATCGATGCCGGCCTGACCCGCGATCTCTATGTGGCCCTCGGCGAGCCGCTGGGGGAGGGCGTCTGGGCCGTGCGCCTGCAAATCAAGCCCTTCGTCCGGCTGATCTGGCTCGGCGGCCTGCTCACCGCCTTGGGTGGCCTGCTGGCCGTGGCCGATCCGCGCTATCGCCGCCGGCGCTCGTCTTCCCCTGTCGCTGCCACGGAGTCCGCCTGATGCGCCGTCGCCTGTTGCTCTGCCTGCCACTGCTGGCCTTTCTGGTGCTGGCCGGCTTGCTCTTTCGCGGGCTCCATCGCGATCCCCAGGCGCTGCCTTCGGCGCTGGTCGGCCAGCCCTTTCCGGCGTTTTCCTTGCCGGGCGTGCAGGATGAGCGACTGTTCACCCGGCAGGATCTGCTCGGCCGCCCGGCGCTGGTCAATGTCTGGGGCACCTGGTGCGTGGCCTGCCGGGAAGAGCACCCGGTGCTCACTCGACTCAAGGCCGAGGGCGTGGTGATCCACGGCATCAACTACAAGGACGACAATGCCAGCGCTCGGCGCTGGCTGGCGGAATTCCACGATCCCTACCAGCTCGATATCCGCGACGACGAAGGCCGGCTGGGCCTGGACTTGGGCGTCTATGGCGCGCCCGAGACCTTTCTCATCGATGCCCGCGGCGTGGTGCGCTATCGCCATGTCGGGGTGGTCGATCAGCGCGTCTGGGACGCAGACCTCGGGCCGCGCTACCGAGCCCTGGTGGCGACGCCATGAGGGTCGGCTGGCTGCTCCTGTTGCTGGTCTGGTCGACCCTGAGCCAGGCGGCCATCGACCCCTATGGCTTTCGCGACGACGCCGAACGCGCGCGCTTCCAGGCGCTGACCCGCGAACTGCGCTGTCCCAAGTGCCAGAACCAGGACCTGGCCGATTCCAATGCGCCCATCGCCGGCGATCTGCGTCGCGAGATCCAGCGCCTGATGGCGGCCGGGCGGAGCGATGAGGAGATCATCGCCCACCTGGAGCAGCGCTACGGCGAATTCATCCGCTACCGGCCGCCCTTCGAGGGCCGCACCCTGCTGCTCTGGCTGCTGCCGGGCTTGGCACTGCTGGCTGGGGCCGGGCTGTTGTTGGTCCTGACGCGGCGCCGCCGCCCGGAGCAGACGCTGAGTGACGCCGAACGCCAGCGACTGGCGCAGCTGCAGGCGGAGGAGGAGCCGTGATACTGACCTTCTGGGGGCTGGCGGGATTGCTGCTGATCCTGGCGGTGCTGATCCTGCTGGTGCCGCTGCTGCGCGGTGGACGTGTCATGGCGGATCAGCGGGCGGTGCTCAATCGTACCCTCTATCAGGAACGCCTGGCCGATGCCCGGGCGCGGGCCGCACGGGGGGAGCTGGACATCCAGGCCCTGGCGCTGGCCGAAGCCGAGGCGGGCCGCAGCCTGCTCGCCGACAGTCCTGCCGAGGGTTCTTCGCCGCTGCGCCAGGGCCGGCGCCTGGGTGTCGCGGTCGCCCTGGGCGGCCCGGTCCTGGCCCTGGGGCTCTATCTGCTGCTTGGCGCCTGGCCGGCGCTGCAGCTGAGCCAGCGCCTCGCTACGCCGCCAGCGTCGCCCCAGGCGCTGCTGGCCGATCTGGAAGCGGCGACGCGACTGCAACCCCAGGCGGCCGACAACTGGTATCTGCTGGCGCGCGCCTATGCCGGCCTGGGCCGCTACCAGGCCGCGGTAGCGGCCTTCGAGCAGGTCATCTCGCGTGATGGCCGGCGGGCGGAGGTCCTCGGCCAACTGGCCCAGGCCCGTTTCTTCGCCGCGGGGCGCCAGCTGGATGCCCGCACCCAGGCCCTGGCCGACGAAGCCCTGGCCGCCAATCCCGGCGAGCCCACCACCCTGGGACTGCTGGGCATGGCCGCCTACGAGCGGGGCGCCTACGCCGATGCGGCAGGCTACTGGCAGCGCCTAGTCGCCGTGCTGCCGCCGGCCGATCCCCTGCGCGGCACCCTGGCCGAAGGGGTCACCCGGGCGGAGCGCGCGGCGCGGGCCGCTGGTCAGGTGCTGACCACGCCGGGGCTGGAGGTGGAGGTCAGTCTGGCGCCCGCGGTGGCGCAGCGTGTGCGGCCCGAGGACAGTGTCTTCGTGCTGGCGCTGGCGGTGGATCAGCCCGGTCCGCCGCTGGCGGTACGGCGGCTGCGGGTCGCCGATCTGCCCCGCCGGGTGCGCTTGGATGACGGCGATGCCATGCTGCCCCAACGCAAGCTGTCCGACTATCGCCAGGTGCGACCGGTGGTGGTCATCGCCCGCAGCGGTGATCCGCTCAAGGGGGACTGGCGTCTGGAGGGGCGTCCGCTGGAGCGCTCTTCTAGTGCGTTCAGCCTATTGCGCGTGGAAGCCGACGATGCCATTACGCCATGATCGCGCAGGATGTCGACAATCAGAGCAAGGACGCCATGTATACCTACGAAGACGCCGTCGCCGCGACCACCGAACTCTGTAGCCAGATCGAGAATCTGCCCGCCAGGCGGCGGGCGGTCCGTGAAGATTTCTACAGGAGCTTCGGCGACGCCGATAACGATGGTCTGAGTTATGGCGACTCGGAACTGGCCTTTCTCGACTGGGAAATCCAGGCTGGCGTCCTGGATCCGGTGACGGGCAGCGCCTGGTGGCGCAACGTCAATCTGCACTTCATCTACCTGTCCGAGTTGGCGGGCTGCCTGGCGACTCATCAGCTGCCAGGCGACCAGGCGCCCTATCCGACGCGCTGCTGGCTGACCTTTATCGCCGATCCCACGCCGCGCCATTGGTACCGGGCGCACAATGCCTCCATCCTGGCCGGTTTCGCCCTGCATCAGGAGGACGCCCGCGCGGAAAACGCGGTGGGTCAGCTGTTTCTCAACATCACCCTGTATCGGCTGATGTTCGCCCAGGCGCTGGTGGAGGAGGCGACGCTGTTCGCCGAGCTGGGCGCGCTGCTGGCCGATCCGCGTGGCTTCTCGGTCAAGTTGCTGGTCAGCCTGGCCGACTTCTATCCGCCGCACTATCCCCTCACCGAGGCCGATCGCGAGGTGATCGAAGGACATGGCCTGGGCATTGAGGAGCTGGGCGTGCGTCTCATGGATGGCTGGATTCGCCTGGAATTGCGCAAGCTGTACCGAGAGGCCGCCGAGTGGAATCAGGCCCCCGAGCTGTTGAACTACCTGGATGGCGACCAACCCGCCTATCCGCCCGCCGTGGACCGCTGCGCTGTCTACGCGACGGCCCAGGCGGTGGCGTCACTGGAAGGCGTCCTCGCCGGGCAGGATCTCGCGGTGGCCGAGGACGGCACGAGCGGTCTGCAGGCCGGATAGGGTCGCCGATTCCACGCAGCCCATGTTGAAGCCGTTGTGGATCCAGTCACCGGTCAGATAGAGGTTGCGGCAGACGCTGCCGTCGGTCGCCAGGCGATAGCGACTGCTGCCGGCCACGCTCTGCACATAGCGTTCGCTGGGGTCGACGTTGGCGCGCCAGTATTGATAGTCGAAGCGCGCCACGCCGCTGACCGTGGCGGGAGCCAGCAGGTATTCCCAGCGATAACCCTGGTCGGTCCCGGCGTCCGGCCAGTAGTCGCGCAGGTTGCCGTTCATGAAGTCGATGAAGGCCTGGTGCACCCGGGCCGCCTGGCGCGCGGGATAGTCGTTTTGCGTGCCGATGGGGGGCGCGGCGTCGGCAGCGAAGACG
Organism: Pseudomonas sp. MS15a(2019); assembly: GCF_013277805.1. Taxonomy (NCBI): domain Bacteria; kingdom Pseudomonadati; phylum Pseudomonadota; class Gammaproteobacteria; order Pseudomonadales; family Pseudomonadaceae; genus Pseudomonas; species Pseudomonas sp. MS15a(2019). Next base: position 813,375 of record NZ_VBTN01000003.1, on the reverse strand, counting down.
CCGCAGAAGTAGCTGATGTCCTGGGGCGGGGTGCCGCTCGACCAGTCTTCGCGCGCCACTAGATAGCTGACGTCGGCCCAGGAATCCATCGCCTGGGCGGCGAAGCCGAGCAGTTCCGGCGCCTGGCCGCCTTGGGGCGAGCCGGTCCAGCCCAGTTGCCAGACGTCGCGATCCTGCCAGAGCTGCACCGCCTGGGTAGCCACGGTAGCGACGGCCCGGGTCATCTGGGCGAAGGCCGGATCCAGGGCGCAGAGGCTGGGGGAGAGATCGGCCAGACCGGCGACGGAAATACCCAGGATCACCTCGTCGAAGTCGCGGTCGACCTGCAGTTCCAGTTGTTCAACGCCCGACCAGCCGCTCCAGTTGGACTCCAGATTGATGTGCTGCTCCTGCAACCGCTGGGCGACGTCGTCGGAGATCTGCGCGCACAGCGGCGCCGAAGGCCAGCAGGGCAGGCCCTTGACGTCCACCAGGGGCTGGTAGGGCTCCTGCTTGAGTGATACCTGGCGCTGGATCTGCAGGCGGGTCACCCGCGGTCCCTGGCCCTCGTTGGCGGCCTCGATACCGGTCACCTGATGGAAGAACTTGAAGTTCACGCCTCGCTTGGCCAGCACCTCGTAGTAGGGCGCGAAGACCACGTCGCCCATGCCTGCCTGCATGCGCCAGATGAAGGAGCCCTTCGACGTGGTCAGGGCCAGCAGCGCCGCCCGCAGCACGGTGCCGGCCTCGACATCGGGTTGGGCGAGATCGCCGTCGCGATAGTCGAAGATGCCGCCATGCAGCGACTTGAGCACGGCGCCGTCCAGGGTCGCGGCGCTGGCGCCATGGCGGCTCAGCCAGGCCTGGAAGGTTTCCGCGTTGAGCATCTCGAAGCCCTTGGAATAGACCTCGTCGGCGAGCATGCCGATAAGTACCGTCAGGCCGAAATCCATCAGCAGCCACAACCGGTGAGCGCCGACCTGGGTCTGGCTGCGTTCGTGCAGGATCTCGCCTAGGAGGCTGCGTGCCTTGCGCAGCAGCCACAGCAGCAACGGATGATCGACGCCGTCGGGCAATTCCGTGCGTGCGCGCTGCAGGTGCCGCTCGGCTTCGTCCAGGGCCAGCTCCTGCAATTCCTCGCGGCAGTGCGCACGCAGGCGTGCGAACAGGCCGGTCGGCGCGGCGGTCGGCGGGTTATCGTCCACCTCGCCCAGGCGCAGCAGCCACTCCAGCAGATCGCCGAGGGCGCCCATGAACGGCTTGGGGTTCCAGCCTTCGCCGGGCTTGCCGGGCAGGGCCAGGGTGTCGATGGGCCAGGTGGTCCATTGATCCTGGAAGTCGTCGGCGAAGGCGGTATGGGAATGCGGGAAGAAGGCCTGGTCGAGGGTCGCCAGGGGCGCGCCGGCAGGGCGGTCCAGCTCCTCGTAACACTGCCTCAGGCTATGGAAGGCGTTGTAGTAGAAGCCGAACCAGACATGGATGCCGTGTTCCTCGATGCGCTGGTGGTCTTCGGCGTTGCGCCCGCTGGCGCCCTTGCCGCCGAGTCGCCAGCCCTGCTGGTAGAGGGTGAGCTGATAGCGTTCCTGCCAGTTGGGCTCGCTCGTAATACGAAAGGCGGCGGTGACGGCGGACACGCCGCCACCCAGAATGGCGATCTTGCGGACAGAAGGGATAGCTTCCATGCCTATTGCTCCGAAGTGTGCAAATTGTTGCACCAGTGGACGAATGCCAAGTGATGGCTAAGGTAATATCACTTTATCGAAAAGTTCCCTTGGGACTTTAGCAAGGCAACGGAAATAGTTGAGGTGCTGACCCGGTGTGCCCGGTTGGCCGAGGATCGAGGCGAGCGCGGTGTTGAGGATTCCAGGCTATAGCTGCAAGACGCAGGTGAGCGAAAGTCGCCATGCCCTGATCTACCGCGGCACGCGCCTGGCCGACGGTCAGCCGGTGATCCTCAAGCAGCTGGCCGCCGACTATCCGACGCCCCAGGCCCAGGCCGGGTTGCGCCATGAGTTCGACCTGACCCGGCGCGCCAGCGCCAGCGGCGCGGTGAGCGCGGCCCTGGAACTGCTGGAGTTCCAGGGCCGCCAGGTACTGGTACTCGAAGACATCGGCGGTACCGACCTGGCCGAGTTGCTCGCCGCCGGGCCGCTGGCGCTGGACGACTTCTTCGACTGGGCGCTGGCCATCGTCCGCGCCCTGGCCCGGCTGCACCGGCTGCGCATCGCCCACAACGACCTCAATCCGCGCAACATCGTCTGCAACTGCACCACGGGCAGTCTGCGCCTGACCGATCTGGGCATCGCCACCGTCTTTGGTGCCGTCAAGGGCGGCGACGCCCGCCTGGAGGGCTCGCTGACCTATCTGGCGCCGGAGCAGAGCGGCCGGACCGGACGTCACCAGGACTATCGCAGCGACTTCTATGCCCTAGGCGTGACCTTCTACGAGATGCTCGCGGGCGAGCCGCCGTTTCGCGCCCAGGACCCCCTGGAACTGGTGCACGCGCACCTGGCGATGCGCGCGCCCTCGCTGGTCGAGCGGGTGCCGACGGTACCGCCCATGCTGGCGGCGCTAGTGGACAAGCTCATGGCCAAGGCCGCCGAAGAGCGCTATCAGGGCTGCTTCGGCATCCTGCGCGATCTGCAGCGCTGCCAGGCGGCCCATCAGGCGGGTGAACGCAGCCCCTTCGCCCTGGGCGAGCAGGATCCGCCCGCGCGACTGGTACCGGTACGCACCCTACAGGGCCGCGGAGCCCCCCTGCGGCTGCTGGAAGAGGCGCTGGCACGGGCGACCCTGGGCCGGATCGAAGCCGTCTTCGTCAGCGGCCCTTCTGGGGTGGGCAAGTCGGCGCTGGTGCAGGCCTTCGTCCGCCGCCAGGGCGAGCGGGTGATGCTCGCCCATGGCAAGTTCGAGACCCTTGGCAGCGGCGTGCCCTATGGCGCCCTGCGCCAGGCGCTGCGCGAACTGGTGGAAATCGGCCAGACCCTGGGGGAGCCCTTCGCCGCTCGCCTGGTCGAGGCCCTGGGCGGCAACGCCGGGGTGCTGACCGAAGTGTCCCCGGAGCTGGCCGCCTGGCTCGGTCCCCAGTCGCCAGTGGCCGAATTGCCGCCGCAGCAGGCCGAGCAGCGCTTCGACGAAGCCGTGATCGCGCTGCTGCTGGCCTTTGCCGCGGATACCCGTCCGCTGCTGCTGTGGCTGGACGATCTGCAATGGGCCGACAGTGCGTCGCTGCGACTGATCGAGCGCCTGCTGGCCCGGGCCGACCAGGGTCCGTTGCTGCTGGTGGCGACCCTGCGGGAAGAGCAACTGTCCGGCAGCGGCCTGGAGCGGCTGCTGGGCGCGGCCCTGATCCGCACCCTGTCGCTGGGTCCCCTGTCGCGGGTGGAGATCGAGCGGCTGATCGCCGAACTGCTGCCGGCGCCGGCCGCGGACCAGGCGGCCCTGGCCGGGCTCTGTCTGGACAAGACCCTCGGCAATCCTTTCTTCATCGAACAGCTGCTGCGCAGTCTGCAACAGGAAGGCCTGCTGGAATTCGATGGCGAGACCGGCCAGTGGCATTGGGAACTGGCCCGGCTCCAGGCACTGGACGTCTACGACAACGTCGTCGATTTCATGGTCGGCAAGCTCAAGGACCTGCCGACCGCCACCTCGCAGTTGCTGCAATGGGCAGCCTGCCTGGGCACTCATTTCTCCAGCGACCGCCTCGCCGCGCTGATGGCGGAATCCCCTGCGGATATCCGCCGACTTTGCCAGGCGCTGGTGCAGGAGGGGCTGCTCACCGAACCCGAAGGCGGCCAGGTGGGCGAGCACACGCCCACGCACTACAGCTTCCTGCACGATCAGGTGCGTCATGCCGCCCACTCGTTGCTGGCGCCTGCCGAGCGCGAGCGGGTCCACCTGCGCGCCGGTCAGCTGTACCTCGCCGAAGGCAGCACCGCGCGGCTGGACGCGGTCAGTCACCTCAATCTGGCCCTGGCGCTGATCGAGACGCCCGCCGAGCGGCTGCAGCTGCTGGAGCTCAATCTGGACGCCGCGCGCAAGGCGCGCCAGGCCAACGCCTATCCGGCCGCCCAGGCCTTTTTGCGCACGGCGGTCGCGCTGATCGACGCCGGCGCCTGGGAGACCCGCCATGTGCTGCTGTTCCAGCTGCATCGGGAATGGGCCGAGGTTGCGCACCTCTGTGGCGATGCCAACGAAGCCCTGCGCATCTGCGAACTGCTGCTGCCACGCGCCCGCACCACCTTCGAAGAAGCCGGGGTCCGCGCCCTGCAGATCGACCTCTACAGCGGCCTCGGGCGTTTCACCGAAGCCCTGGCCGTGGCCAAGGCCGGCATCCAGGTGCTGGGCGAGCCCTGGCCAGAGGCACCGGACGATATCAATCAGGCCATCGGCAGCGACAGCGCCGAGGTCGAGGCCTGGCTCGCCGAGCGCCATCCCGCGGCGCTGCTCGACCTGCCGCGCATGGAAGACCCGCGTGCCCAGTTGCTGATCCGCCTGTTGGGCCTGCTCTGGGGCCCGGCGATCAACGTCGACCTGCCCATGAGCCTGCTGGCGGTCATGCGTATCGTCAAGCTGTCGATCCAGTACGGCAATGGCGATCTCTCGCCCTTCGGCTACGCCAACTACGGCTCGTTGCTGTCAGCCTTCCATGGCCGCTACGAACTGGGTTACCAGGTCGGGCGGCTGGCCGTCGACCTGGTGGATCGCACCGGCAATCTGCCGCTCAAGTGCAAGGTCTACACCATGTTCGCGGTGACCAACAGTCCCTGGTCGACCCCCATCGCGGACAACGTCGCCCTGCTGCGCGAGGCCCTGGCGGCCGGTCAGCGTACCGGCGACGTCATCTTCACCGCCTACAGCGCCTTCCACATTCTCAAGCACCTGCAGCACGCCGGCGCGCCGCTCGACGACATCCTGGGGGAAACCGCGGAGATCGAGCGGATCCTGTTGGGGGTCGGCGATCCCAATACCCTGGAGATCTTCACCATCCTGCGCCAGTCGCTGCGCCTGCTGCAGGGCCTCACCCCGGGTCAGGCGACCTGGGACGAGGAGGGCCAGGACGAAGCGGTGCTGGTGCGGCAGATGCAGGACAGCGGTCATGTCCTCTGTCTGAACTACTACGACTTCAACAAGATGCAGGCGGCGCTGCTGTTTCGCCGACTGCCCCAGGCACGGCAGCACGCCGAGGCCATGGAGGCTTCGCTGGCGGCGAGCTTTGGCTGGTTCAGCATCGCCGAGCACGCCTTCTACCAGGCGTTGATCCTGCTCGCCGAGGGCGAACTGGCGGGCGAGGCGCTGGCCAAGATCGAGGCCGCCCAGGAGCGGTTGAGCGGCTGGGCGGCGCACTGCCCGGAAAATTTCGCCCACAAGCGCGATCTGGTGGCGGCCGAGCGCGCGCGCCGCGAGGGCCGCGTCGAGGCCGCCATGGACCTCTACGAGCAGGCCCTGGAATCCGCGCGGCTGCATGGCTTCCGCCAGGGCGCGGCGCTGGTCGAGGAACTCTATGGGCGGTTCTGGCTGGAACAACAGCGTCCGCGGATCGCCCGGACCTATCTGCAGGATGCCCAGCGCAGCTATCTGCACTGGGGCGCCGTGGCCAAGGCCCAGGCGCTGGAAAACGAATTCCCGCACTGGCTGCGCGCCGCCGAGACCAATGCCCTGACCGTGCAGCGCACTCAGGGCCAATCCACCAGCGAGATGATGCGGCTGGACTGGCTGTCGGTGCTCAAGTCGCTGCAGACCATCTCCAACGAACTGGCGCTGGACCAGCTGCTGGCGCGGATGATGCGCATCATCCTGGAGGAGGGCGGTGCCCAGCACGGTTTGCTGCTGTTGCCCGAAGGCGGTCGCTGGCTGGTGCAGGCCTCGGTCTGCAGCGGCGCGGCCGAGCCTCAGGTATTGCAGAGCCTGCCGCTGTCCCTTAACGAACAGGAGTCCGGCGAAAGCCTGGTGCCCCTGACCCTGGTGTCCCAGGTGATCCGGCAGCGCGAACCGGTGATTCTCGATGACGCCGCCCGCGCCGGCCGCTTCGTCCGCGACGCCTATATCCGCGCGCGCCGGCCGCGTTCGGTCTGCTGCCTGCCGATCCTGCGCCAGGGGCGCCTGATCGGCATCCTCTATCTGGAAAACAACCTGCTGGCCCAGGCCTTCACCCCGGGTCGCCTGCAGGTGCTGGGGATCCTGGCCACCCAGGCGGCGATCTCCCTGGAGCACGCGCAGATCTACGAGACCCTGGAGCAGCGCGTCGGCGAACGCACCCGCGAGCTGGACCAGGCGCGCATTCGCGCCGAGGAGGCGGCGGCGGCCAAGTCGCTGTTCCTGGCGACCATGAGCCACGAGATCCGCACCCCGCTCAACGCGGTGATCGGCCTCAGTCGCCTGACCCTGGGCACGCGGCTGTCCAGCGAACAGCGTGGTCACGTCGGCAAGATCCTCGACTCCGGCGAGACCCTGCTGGGCGTGATCAATGACGTCCTCGACTATTCGCGCAACGAGGCCGGCGGTACCCAACTCGAACAGCTGGGCTTCAACCTGGCCAAGGTGCTCGAACGTACCCTCAACCTCTGTGCGCTCAAGGCCCACGAGAAGGGCGTCGAGCTGGTGCTGGATTGCGGTCCGGACATTCCCCTGGCGCTGGAAGGCGATCCGCTGCGCCTGCAGCAGGTATTGGTCAATCTGCTGAGCAATGCGGTCAAGTTCACCGAGCGGGGCCATGTGCTGATTCGCGTCGGTGCCGTCTGCGAAGCCGGTCGCGCCCATTTCAGCCTGGCGGTGGAAGACACCGGCATCGGTCTGACCGAAGCCCAGCAGGCGCAACTCTTCCAACCCTTCACCCAAGCGGATGGCTCCATCAGCCGCCGCTACGGCGGTACCGGTCTGGGCCTGGCGATCTCCCGCCAGCTCACCGAGCTCATGGGTGGCACCCTGGAGGTCCACAGCGAAGCCGGGCGGGGCTCCTGTTTCACCCTGCGTCTGACCCTGCCGGTGGTGGGCGAGCCCGAGCGGCCGCTCAGCCAGACCTCCCGGCAGGTCCTGCTGGTGGACGACCACGGTCTGGCCCGGCGGACCCTGGGGCAGCGCCTGCGCGAACTGGGCATGCAGGTGGTGGAGGCGGAATCCACCCAGCAGGCCCTGGCGGCCATGGCCACGTCGGTCTTCGAGCTGGCCATCGTCGACTGGCGCCTGGGCGCCGAAGACGGTCTGGCCTTGGCGCGTCAGCTGCGGGCCCGGCAGCCGGAGCTGGCGTTGACCCTACTGGCCTCGCCCTATGAGGCGGAAGAGGTGCGCAGCCTGGGCGAAGACCTGGGCGGCCTGGAACTCCTCGACAAACCCGTCACCGGTCCCGCTGTGCAGCGGTTGCTGGCCGGTCTGGGACTGGCGCCGGTCGCCACCCCGACGATGGGCCAGAGCGTGGTGGATCTGCAGGGCATTCGCCTGCTGCTGGTGGACGACAACGCCATCAATCGCCAGGTGGTCATCGGCTTCCTGCAGGGCAGCGGCATCCTCATCGAGGTGGCCGAAGACGGCCAGGCCGCGCTGGACCAGCTGGAACGGCAGCGCTATGACCTGGTGCTGATGGACGTCCATATGCCGCGCCTGGACGGCCTGTCGGCCACCCGCGAATTGCGCACCCGCCCGGCGCTGGCCGGGCTGCCGGTCATCGCCATGACCGCCAACGGCCTGCCGGGCGATCGGGAGCGCTGCCTGGAGGCCGGCATGAACGATCACCTGGTGAAGCCGCTCGATCCCGCCGAGCTGTTTTGCATCATTGCCGCCTGGGCCAACCTCGAACAGCTGCAGCGCGCCGAGCGCAAGGCGGTGGAGGAGGTGGTCGAGATCAAGGAGGCCGGCGTGCTGGCGCGTGCCCGTGCCAGTGCGGCGCTCGAACCCGAGTCGGCGTTGCGCCTGCTGCGTGGCAGCGCCGAACTCTATGAGCAGTTGATGCGGGATTTCCGCGTGCAACAGGCCGAACTGCCGGGGCGGATCGCTGCCTGGCGGGCAGCGGACGATGTCACCGCGTTGTTCGAGTGCGCCCATGGCCTGCAGGCCACCGCCGCCTATGTCGGTGCCATCGCCCTGCAGGAAGCAGCGCAACGCCTGACCAACCGGATCCGCCTGGCCCAGCCCATCGGCGAGGACGTGCGCCGCCTGCACGCCGAAGCCGAGCGCTGCCTGGCGTCCCTCGACGAGATCCTGGTCGAGGTCGCGGGTGACGAGGAAGCCACCGTCGAGGAACTGGAGGCCCTGCTCGAACGCCTGGTCGGACTGCTGCAGACGTCGGACTTCGCCGCCGAGGAACTGCTCGACCTCTTGCTGCGCGCCTGCGTGAGCACCCCCCACAGCGCCGATCTGGTGCGCATCCGTGAGTGGGTCAATGACGTCGAGTTCGAGCATGCCGCCGATGCCACCGCGGATCTGCTGCGGCGGGTGCGGCAGGCCGGACAACGGTCGGGATAACTGCCCATGGAGGGGCGTCGTCCCGACCTGCCATTGATCCTCATCGTCGACGATCAGAAGAGCAACCTGCGTGTCCTCGGCGACCTGCTGCGCGATGAGGCGCGCATCATGCTGGCCAAGAGCGGGGTCCAGGCCCTGACCAAGGCCGCCCGCGAACACCCCGATCTGATCCTGCTGGACGTGGTGATGCCCGGCATCGACGGCCTGCAGCTGATCCAGCTGTTCAAGCGCCGCGCCGAGACCAGCGCCATCCCGGTGATCTTCATCACCGCGGCCAACGACCTGCATCGCGAGGTGGAGTGTTTCGAACTGGGCGCCAGCGACTTCATCCAGAAACCCTTCAATCCGCTGGCGGTGCTGGCGCGGGTGCGGCTGCACCTGCAACTGGCCCGCCAGCGGCGGCTGCTCGAACAGCTGGCGCACATGGATCCGCTGACCGCCGTGGGCAATCGCCGTCGCTTCGACGAGCAGCTGACCATCGAGTGGCAGCTGGCGGTCAGCCGGCGCGGCGCCTTGGCCATCGCCATGCTCGATATCGACTACTTCAAGCAGTACAACGATACCCATGGCCATGGCGCCGGGGATCAGGCCTTGGCGCGGGTCGCCCAGGTGCTGGAGCAGCGCATCCGCGAGCGCGATTGCCTGGCGCGCTACGGCGGCGAGGAATTCGTGCTCTTGCTACCCGGCGCCTCGCGCACGGCCGCGGAAGCGGTGCTGGAACGCTGTCGGCAGGGCATCGCCGAACTGCGCATCGCCCATCCGCTGGCCGAGGATCGCCTCTGGTTGACCATGAGCATGGGCCTGGCCTGCTGCAATCCGACCCCCGAGCAGACCCCGAACGGTCTACTCAAGGCCGCCGACGACCTGCTCTATCAGGCCAAGGCAGAGGGGCGTGATCGCCTGGTCAGTCGCAGCTTCTAGGTCGGTGCCGCCGCGTCCCTAGGCTGGAAGGTCCTTGCCGCTGCCCTCGACCAGATGCACCCGGTTGCGGCCTTCGGCCTTGGCCTGGTACAGCGCCTGGTCGGTACGTTCGATAAAGGCTTCATGATCGTCGCCGCTTTGCGGCTGGATGCTGCCGACGCCAATGGAGATGGTGACGAAGCCCAGGTCGCTGCCGGAGTGGGCGACCTGTAGCCGCTCGACCCCTGCGCGACAGCCTTCGGCGACCTTGCGTGCGCCCTCGGCATCGGTTTCCGGCAATACCATGGCGAATTCTTCGCCACCGTAGCGGGCCACCAGGTCGGCCGGGCGCTTGAGCTGTTCGGTGAGCACCGCCGCCACCTTCTTCAGGCAGAGATCGCCGCTGAGATGACCATAGGTGTCGTTGTAGCGCTTGAAGTGGTCGACGTCGCACAGCAGCAGGGCGAGCGGCTGGCGATTGCGCCGGGCACGCAGCCATTCGCCTTCGTAGGTCTGGTCGAAATGACGCCGGTTGTTGATGCCGGTGAGGCTGTCGATGGCCACCAGCTTCTGCAGCTGGATATTGGCCTCGGCGAGCTGGCGCTGGCTCTCGCGCAGGAAGCGAAAGGCCTCGTCGCGCTGGGCGCGCAGGACATGGGCCTCGGAGTGGTAGCGCACCCGCGCCAGCAGCTCCAGCTTGTCGGGTAGCTTGACCAGATAGTCGTTGGCGCCGGTGGCGAAACTCTGCGCCTTGACCTGGGGATCTTCCTTGGAGGAGAGCACCACGATGGGCACGTCGCGCAGCCCCGGCTCGGCACGGAACCGTCGGACCGTTTCCAGGCCGTCGATCTCGGGCATGATCAGGTCCTGCAAGACCACCGTGGGCTTGAGTTGCAGGGCCATGTTGACCGCCTGGTGGGCATCCAGGCAGTAATGCAGCTCGATATCGGGCTGATCCGCGATCATCCGCCGCAGGGCTTCGATGATGATCAACTGATCGTCTACCAGCAGCAGGCGTACCTTGGGTGCGGTCAGGCTGTCCAGAGTGCTGCCCTCATTCGTGGCCATTACTGCGAGTCCTTGTGCGGGCGGGGTCAGGCATCCCGCGTCTCACCTTGGCCAATCCCTGCCACTGCGCCGTCCAACGCTCCTGTTGGCGACCGGTCATGTCATGCTACGCGAGCTGTTGCCGAAGCGCCGTTGCAGCCAGGCACCGATCTGCGTGGGGCTGAGAACACGTTCCGCGGCGCCCATTCTAACCGCAGCAGCGGGCATGCCGTATACGGCACAACTGGCCTCGTCCTGGGCCAGGGTGGGGCAACCGCTCTGGCGCAGGGCGTAGAGGCCACTGGCGCCGTCCCGTCCCATGCCGGTCAGCAGGATGCCCAGGGCCTTGCCGACCCGGCGCGGGTGGCTGGCGAGGTTGGCGAAGAACACGTCCACCGAGGGACGATAGGGATAATCGGCCGGCTCGACGGTATAGGCGAAGCGGCCACGTGCATCCAGCAGCAGGTGATCGTCGCCCAGGGCCACCGAGACCTGACCGGGCTGCGGCAGGGCGCCGGGCATGGCCGCCGTGACCGGCCAGGCGATCTGGGTCCCGAGCCAGCCGATGAAACTAGGGGCGAAACGCCGATCGATGTGCTGCACCAGCACCACGCTCGCCTCGGGGGTCGGCGTCCAGGTTTCGAACAGACTCACCAGGGCCGCCGGCCCACCGGTGGAGGCGCCGATGGCGACCAGGGTGTCCGGCGTCGCTTGAGCGTGCTCGGTCGGTGCGGTGGCACTGACCAGCTGCGGGCGGGCGGCGCGTTCCGGCAGGCGCACCAGGGGCTCGATGCGGGCGATCTTGCGCAGCAGGGCACCGCCATCGGCACCGCCGCTGAGTGCCGGGGTGGCGGTCACGTCCAGGGCACCGGCGCCCATGGCCCGAAACACCCCCTCGCAATCGTCGGGGGTGGCGGTGACCATGAGGATGGCGCAGGGCGACTGCGCCATGATCCGGCGCGTCGCCTCGATGCCGTCCAGCCGCGGCATCTGCAGGTCCATGAGAATCAGGTCGGGGCGGTCCTCGGCGCAACGGGCCACCGCTTCCTCGCCGTCGTGGGCGATCCAGGCGACCGTATGGCGCCCATCGCTGGCCAGCAGGCGGCGCAGGGCTTCGGTGGCCAGTAGCAGATCGTTGACGATGGCGATTCTCATGGCGCTCCGATGAGGTCCTGTACGGCGGTGATGAGGGCATCGTCGTGGAAGCTGCCCTTGGTCAGATAGTAGTCGGCGCCGGCTTGCATGCCCTTGAGGCGGTCTTCGGGGCGATCCTTGTAGGACACGATCATCACCGGCAGGGCATGCAGACGCGGATCGCGGCGCACCAGTTCCACCAGTTCGATGCCATTCATGCGCGGCATGTCGATGTCCGACAGCAGCATGTCGAATTCGCCGCCGCGCACCGCGTTCCAGCCGTCCATGCCATCCACCGCGACCTCCACCTGATAGCCCTGGCCTTCCAGGAGCTTGCGCTCCATCTCGCGCACGGTGAGGGAGTCGTCCACCACGAGGATGCGCTTGACCCGTCGGGTGGCGACGGCGGCACCGCCCTGCACCTGACGCAGCTGCCCCTCGCCGAGCAGGCGCTCGATACCGGTGAGCAGATCGGCGACGTCCAGCAGCAGCACCGGGCTGCCGTCGTCGAGCAGGGCCCCGGCGGTGACCGAACGTAGCTTGCCGAAGATCTCGTCCAGCGGCTTGAGCGCCAGGCCCTGCTCGCCGCGCAGGCGATCCACCACCAGCCCATAGCGGCGCGCCCCGCTGCCGATCACCAGCACCGCCAGGTCGCCGCTGGGCGGCGCGCCTTCCAGCTCCAGCAATTGATGGGCGGCGACCAGGCCCAGGCGATCCTCGCCGAGCAGGAAGAAGGCCTTGCCCTCCAGCGCGTGGACCTCGGCGGGATCCAGGCGCAGTACCCGTTCGATGCGGTTGACCGGCAGGGCATAGGCCTCGCCGGCGATGTCGACGATCAGGGCGCGGACGATGGAGCGACTGACCGGTACCAGCAGGTGGGTAGTGAAGCCCAGGCCAGGGCGGGTTTCCAGGCGGACTTCGCCATCCAGGGCGCGGATGGCATCGGCCACCACGTCCAGGCCCACCCCGCGGCCGGACAACTCGGTCACCGTCTCCTTGAGACTGAAGCCGGGCAGCAGCAGGAATTCCAGCAACTCGGCCGCGCTCAGTTCGGCGGCCACCGGCGGCGGACTCAGGCGGCGGGCGATGACCGCGGCGCGGATGCGTTCCAGGTCCAGGCCGCGGCCGTCATCGTGCAGGCTGACCTGCAGGCGCCCGGCGACATGCCGGGCTTCGAGGCGGATCTGGCCGCACTCGGGCTTGCCCAGGGCGCGGCGTTCGGCCGGGGTTTCCAGGCCGTGGTCCACGGCGTTGCGCAGCAGGTGATTGAGCGGACTTTCCAGCCGCGCCAGCACCTCGCGGTCGATCAGGGTATCGGCGCCTTCGACCTGCAGCACGGCCTCCTTGTCCAGCCCCCGGGCCAGGTCACGCACCAGCCGTGGAAAGCCTTGGACGGCATCGCGCAGTGGCCGCATGCGCACCCCGAGCACCTCGTCCAGCAGCCCCTGGCAGACGCCGAGCAGGCGCCGTTCGTAGGCTTCCAGCGCCTGGAGCTGCTGCTGGTAGCGATCGAGCAGGCCTTCCTGGCGCTGGCGCACGTCGCTGCTGACCGCATTGGCCTGACCGAACAGCCCCTGCAATTCCGCGCGATAGCCCTGGAAGCCCTGAACCAGGCCGTGCAGACCGAGGCCCATCACCCGGGCCTCGCTGGTGAGGGCGAGAATCTGATTGAAGCGGCCGCTGTCCACCCGTAGCGGATCACGGCTGCGCTCGGCTTCGGGGGCCGGGTCTTCCGCCACGGCGGGCGCCAGCTCCCGGGCTGGCGCTGGCGCCATCGGGGCAGGGGCAGCGGCGCCAGCGCTCAGCGCCTGTGCCAGCGCCCGCTGGGCATCCCGCTGTTCGCGCTGCCAGCGCTGGCTGGCGGCTTCGTCCAGGCGGCTGACCTCACCGAGGACGTCGACGCAGCGAAACAGCTGATCGATGTCCGCCGGACCGAGGTGGCGGCGACCGGCCTGGACGGCGACCAGGCAATCCTCCATGGCGTGGGCCAGCTCGACCAGGCCGTCGAGGTCGACGATGCGCGCCGCGCCCTTGATGGAATGGGCCGCCCGCATCATCGGCTCGATCACCCCGGTGTCGTGGGGATCGCGCTCCAGGCGCAACAAGCCGCTGTCCAACGCCTGCAGATGGCTCTGCACCTCGCTGGCGAAGAGATCGTAGAGGGACATCTCGCGCACATCGCGCGGTGGCTGACTCATCGCAGCGCCTCTTCCAGGGCCCGCTCCAGGCGCGGCAGATCGAGCAGCCCGACCTGATGCGCGCCTTCGCGATAGACGCCACTCAGGTAGCTGAGCAACTCGCCGCCCAGGGTCGCGGGCGGCGGTTGCACCTCGCTGGGGGCATAGCGTTGCAGTCCTAGCACCTCGTCCACCTGCACGGCCCAGTCACGGCGACCGATATGCAGCAGCAGCAATCGCGGAAAACCGCCGGTCTGCTCGCCCGGGGCCACCGCCAGCAGCAGCTGCAGAGCGATGCAGGGCTGCAACTGACCCCGTACCGGGACGATACCGCGCAGCAGCGGCGAACGCCGGTGGGGCACCCGATGGACGGCGGTGGGTTCGGTGGCCGTGACCAGACAGCCGCCGGGCAAGCCCAGCCATTCCGCGCCGAGGCGAAAGACCAGCGCACTGGCCGACTGCGCCTGGCGATCGTCCAGGGGTTCGGCATAGCGCTCGGCCCAGTCGGCACGCTCCAGGGCGCTGAGTTCGCGGTTCAGGCTCATGCGTCGTCACCGGCACGGGTCTGGATGCGCGCGGCGCGGTCGCGCAGGCGTCCGGCTTCGTCGAGTCGGCCGGCTCTTTCGCAGATCAGCGCCAGGCGGCACAGGGCCGGATAGTGCTCCGGCTCCAGATAGAGCGCCTGGCGTAGCGCCCGCTCGGCCTCGGCGGCGCGGGCATCGGGCAGGATGAGCGCCAGCAGGAAATGGGCACCAGCCTGACTGCGATCCGTATCGAGCAGGGTGCGCAACAATGTCTCGGCTTCGGCGCCTCGTCCGGCATCGGCCAGCCGCTGGGCTTCTTCCAGGGGCGGGCAGGCGGCCGGGATGGGCGCGGTCGGTAGCGATGCGGGAGCACTTCTGGCCCGCAGGCGGGTAGGGAGCGTCGTCGCCGGGGGCGGCGGGCGCACCGCGGCCTTGCGCCGGGGCGCCGCAGGCGGTGGCGGCCGTAGCGGATCGGCGATGTTCGCCTGGCGCTTGATCAACGCCGAGGCGTGCGCGACGCCCAGGCTGGCGAAACCATGGCGCATGGCGCTGACCATCTCCGAGCTGCCGACGCAGAGCAGGCCGTCGTCGTGCATGAGCGCGGCCAGGTGGCTGAGGGCTCGGCCCTGGGTCTGGTCGTCGAAATAGATCAGCAGGTTGCGGCAGAGCACCACGTCGAAGGGGGCGCCGTCGCGCAGGCTGCCCAGCTGCAGGATGTTGCCCTGACGAAAGCGCACCTGGTTGCGCACCCGTTCGGTCAGACGCTGGCGATCGCCTTCGGGCTGGAAATAGCGCTCGCGAAAGGCCAGGTCGCGAGCGCGAAAGGAGTTGCGCCCATAGAGGCCGCGGCGGGCGCGCTCCAGGGACGGCTCGTTGATGTCCACCGCGGTGACCTGGAACGCCTGGGCCGGCAGGCCGGTATCGAACAGCGCCATGGCCAGGGTGTAGGGTTCTTCACCGGTGGAGCAGGGCAGGCTGAGCAGGCGTACCGGCGCACCGCTGCGGGCATGGCGCTCCTGGGCGAAGCGCGCGGCATGGGCGATGGCCTGGGGGTCGCGAAAGAACCAGGTCTCGGGAATGACCAGCAGGTCCAGCAGATCGGCGAATTCGCTTTCGTCGTCGAGGATGCGCGCCATATAGACCTCGGCATCGCTCTCCTGGCGCTCGCGTAGGCGCTGGCGAATGGCGCGGCCGAGCATGTCGTCGGCGATGGCCAGGCCGGTGCGCGCCCGCACCAGGGGCGCCAGCCGGGGATCGAGCTTCACGCGGCCTCCTGGAACAGCAGGGCGGCCAGGGCAGGTGACAGCAAACGATCCTGATCGAGCCACAGCCAGAGGCCTTCTGGCGTCTCCAGCACCTCGCCGAGCCAGGGATAGTCAGGCAGCCGGATGCCCGCGGGGCGAGGCGTGGCGGCGCTGATCCGCCGCACGCCGGCGACGCCTTCCACCACCAGGCCGAGCGGGCGACGGGTGCCATCGGGCAGGGCATGGTCGACCAGCAGGATGCGGGTGTCCTGGCGCGCTTGGGCGGCCGGTCCGCCGCTCATGGCGGTGATGTCCACCACCGGGATGGCCGCGCCGTGCAGATTCATCAGCCCGGCCACTCCGGGTGGCGCGGCGGGAAACCGTGTCAGCTGCAGAAAGGGCAGCACCTGGCGGATCGCCGTCGTGGGCAGGGCCGCGGCAGCGTCGGCCAACTGGAAGACCAGGATCTGCATGGTCAACGGGTGACCGAGAAGGTGGCGACGCTGCTCTGCAGGTCCTGGGCCGCCTGCTGCAGATACTGCACCGCTTCGCTGGTGGCCTTGAGCGCCTCGGTGGTCTGCTGGGTGCTGTCGTTGAGCTGGGTGATGGTCTCGGCGATCTGGCCGGCGCCAACCGCCTGGGACTGCATGCCTTCCAGGACGATATCGAAGCGTGCCGGCAATTTCTGCACGTCCTCGATCACCCCGGCCAACTGATCGCTGACGCTGGCCACCTCCTGCACGCTGCGACGGATCTCTTCGGAGAACTTGTCCATGCCCATGACGCTGGCGGATACCGCGGAATTCATGTCCTTGAGCATCTGCTCGATGTCGTCGGTGGCGGCGGTGGTCTGGTCCGACAGCCGGCGGATCTCGGTGGCCACCACCGAGAAGCCGCGGCCCGCCTCGCCAGCCTTTTCCGCCTCGATGGCGGCGTTGAGCGACAACAGATTGGTCTGGTCGGCGACCTTGGTGATGGTGGTCAGCACCTTGTTGATATGACTGGACTTCTCCGACAGGGCGGCGAGCTTGGCATTGATCGAGTCGGTCGCCGCCACCATGCGCTGCATCGTGCTGTCCATGCTCGCCAGGTTGCTGCGCGCCTGCACCGCGCCCTGGGTGGTCTCGTCCGCCACCTGCACGGCTTCCTCCATGGTGCGCACCAGGGCATTGGCGTTGGCGGCGATTTCCCGGGTGGTGCTCAGCACTTCCACGCTGGTCTGTGCCTGTTCGATGCTGGTGGCTTCCTGCTGGCGCGACGAGGCGGCGATCTCGGTAGTGGAGGAGGTCACCTGGATGCCGGCGCGCTGCACCTTGGCGATCATCCCGCGCAGGTCTTCGATCATCTTGCCCAGGCCACGGGCCAGCTGGCCAATGGCGTCATCGCCGCTGACCGCGGTGCGTCCGGTGAGATCACCGGCGGCAGCCCGGTTGACCACGCTCAGCAGATCGTCGACATCGGCGCGCAGGCGC
This sequence comes from Pseudomonas sp. MS15a(2019), assembly GCF_013277805.1. Lineage (NCBI taxonomy): Bacteria > Pseudomonadati > Pseudomonadota > Gammaproteobacteria > Pseudomonadales > Pseudomonadaceae > Pseudomonas > Pseudomonas sp. MS15a(2019). The sequence continues at coordinate 796,441 of NZ_VBTN01000003.1, read as the reverse complement.
TGCATCAGGACCTGCTCGCGGGCATGGTCGTCCTGGATCTGTTGGGCCATCTGGTTGAAGGCCAGCCCCACCTGGGCGAGTTCGTCTCGGCCCTGCACGTCCACGCGGGCGCCGCTTTCGCCCGCGGAGATGCGCGCCACGGTAGCGGTCAGGCGGCGGATCGAGCGCAGCAGATGACGGGAGAGCAGCCAGGCGATGAGCGCGGCCAGCAGCACGCAGAGGGCACCGCCGGCGACCAGGGTCCAAGTCAGCTGGTTGCGTACCTCCTCGGTATGGCCGGCGCGTTGCGCGGACAGGCGTCGCTCTTCATCGGCGATAGCCTGGATCTCCTGGCGCATCGCCGCGACCTGGCTGGTGAGGTTGTCGATCAGCGGCTCGTTGGCCAGTTGGACCGCGCTGAGATTACCCGTGGCACGCAGGCGCAGCAGCGGTTCGAAGGTGTTCTGTCGCCAGCTATCGAGCTCGGCGATCAGGCGCGCGAAGCGTTGTTGCTGACTGACATTGTCCTGGGTCAGTTGCTGGGGCACACGCAGGGCAGCGGCCAGCGACGGCAGGGCCTGGCGCGCGGTCTCCGCATCGGTGGCGGTCCCGGAATACCAGTAGGTACGCAACTTGGCGCGGGTTTCGAGCAGGGTGTTGTCCAGCGCCGTGACCGACAGCAGCACCTCGGCGGTGTGCCTGTCCCAGCGATTGGCATCGACCAGGCTCTGCAAGGCGGCATAGGTCAGCCAGAGCAGCAGGACCACCAGGGCGATGATGGCGGCGAAGCCGGCGAAGAGTTTGTTCTGGATGCGAATGTTGTTGAGCATGGGCACCGGTGCAGGCGGACGAGGGCGAAAGGAGTAGGCCCTAAGGGCCACTCGGTCTGTCCGATAACGGTAGCACGGCCATGCATTTATGTGAGTTGGGGCTCACTTGGGAAGGCGCAATAGGAGAGGGGTACTGGTCTGGCAGGGATACAGAGGCAGCCTTCTGGCGTGGAGGACAGGAGGCTGCCGGCAAAACGGTGGATTTCAGGTCGCGGCCGCTTCGCTCTCTGCTTCTGTGCGCCGGGTGCCATGACTGTTCTGGCCACCCTTGCGCCCGGCTTCGGAGGCACGAGCGGGATTGTTGGCGAAATTGCCACCACTGGCACGCCCACCCTTGCGCCCGGCCTCGGCGGCGCGGTCGCGATTATTGGCGAAGTTGCCTGGGTTGCTGCTCTTGTTAGCCATGAGGACTTCTCCCAATTACGGTTATTGATGAAGCGAACGCCGTACCCGCAAAGGCCAAGCGGCTCAACTATTAGGAGTAGGGTTTTGTAAGGGCGGTTCGAATGTGGTGATAGAGGGTGGTTTTATTCGACGGACTTCAGGTTGGATACAAGGTTGGTGATGACCATGATCGTGCCAGAGCCCTTGGTAAAAAGGCTGTACAGGAGTTGTAAAAGAATCCGGAAGGTTCGCTAGCAGAATTTCTTACGCACAGCTGAAAAGAGTGAAATCTTTTGAAATATTTTGTCGCAGGGTGCGTCAGCGCTGATTTTTCTGCTGCTGGAGGCTGAGACGATTTTTCTCGACGCTGGTTCTTTTGCACGGCCGAAATCATCGCTGGCAAGGCGCTTTTTTCTGAGCGGTAATTGTTACGGGTCGTTCTTTCAGTGATCTGCAAGAGCTCGGCAAAGGTGTCTTCCAGAGCCTTTTGTAAAGTTGGCAGACGATAATGTCTGTAGTCATCAATATTTAAAAGCTAATAATTTTTCCGATAAAGATTAAGGCGATAGTCAGGGCGAAAGTTAGAAGCAAGGGGCTCTCCCACTACGAGACGCTTGTGCTGTTCTCTCTTTTGTGAGAAAAAATCCCCAATATGGGAGGTGGTCATGCTCGATGAACGTTTGGCATCCAGGCTCAGGGCCCTGCGCCTGGAGCGCGGGCTGTCGCTGGACCAACTGGCGGCCCTCAGTGGGGTCAGTCGCGCCACGCTGTCGCGGCTGGAAAATGCCGAGGTCAGCCCGACCACGGCGGTTCTCGGGCAGCTCTGTTCGGCCTACGGCCTGACCCTGACGCGCCTGCTGCATAGCGTGGAAAGCGCCTATCCGGCCCAGGTCGAGCGCCAGGCGCAGCAGATCTGGGCCGATCCCGAGCAGGCCTTCACCCGTCGTTCGGTTTCGCCGCCGGCCCAGGCGCTGGCGGGCGAGGTCATCGAGAGCCAGCTGGGGCCAGGGGTGGATATCCGCTATCAGGCAGCGCCCCGTCCCGGGCTCGAACACCATCTGCTGTTGCTCGAAGGCGAGTTGCAGCTGTGGATCGAAGAGCAGCCCTATCGGCTGGGCGTCGGCGACTGCCTGCGCTATCGCCTCTGGGGTAGCAGTCGCTTCCTGAGCGGCCCGGCGGGCGCCCGTTATCTCCTGTTCATGATCTGAGGTGTGTCCATGAGTGCTTCCCTGCGTATCGAACAGCTCGATGCCGCCGCTTTCACGAGGCATTTGAATGAATTCCAGCAACTACTGGCCGCCTGTGTCGAGCAGGGCGCCAGCATCGGCTTCATCCTGCCGCTGGGTGACGCCGTGAATCGGCGCTTCTGGACCGAGGCCGTGGCCCCGGGCCTGGCCCAGGGTACCCGGCTGCTGTTCGCCGCGCTGCAGGGCGACCGGGTGGTCGGCAGCGTGCAACTGGTGCTGGATACCCCGGCCAATCAGCCGCACCGCGCCGAGGTGGTCAAGTTGCTGGTGCATCCGGACTGCCGTCGCCAGGGGCTGGCGCGTCGGCTGATGCAGGCGGTGGAGGCGGCCGCCCAGGCCCAGGGGCGGGACTTGCTGACCCTGGACACCCGTAGCGACGACCATGCCGAGCCGCTCTATCTGTCCCTGGGCTATCAGGTGGTCGGCCGGATTCCCGGCTATGCCCTGGATGCTCGCCAGCCCGAACGCCGAGACAGCACCACCCTGATGTACAAGACGTTGGCGGTCGCGCCCGCTAAGCTTGGCGCCCCCCGTTAAGGACCCTTTCCTGCCATGCCGCCTCGCTCCGCTACCGAACTCTGGCAACTCCTGCGCGCCCAGGCCGAAGCAGGGTGCCGCGACGCCCCAGCCCTGGCCGAGGGCCTGACGCGAGCGCTGCTGCAGCCGGTGGATCTGGCCGCCGTCCTGGTGCGGCGCTGCGCCGAGGCCCTGGCGGAAGATCCGCGACAGGCCGAGGCACTCGCCGAGCGCTTCGCCGCGCTGCACGCCGAGTGGCCGGAATTGACCGCGGCCGCCTGCGCGGACCTGGAAGCCGTGCTGGCGCGGGATCCGGCCTATGCCAGCCTGCTGGAGATCCTGCTGTTCTCCAAGGGCTTCCTGGCGTTGCAGACCCAGCGCCTGAGCCATGCGCTCTGGCGCAACGGCGAGCGCCTGCTGGCCCTGCACCTGCAGGCGCGCTGCAATCGCCTGCTGGCCATCGACATCCATCCGGCCGCGCGGCTGGGGCGCGGCATCATGCTCGACCACGGCACCGGCATCGTCATCGGCGAGACCGCGGTGGTGGAAGACGACGTCTCCATCCTGCAACAGGTGACCCTGGGCGGTACTGGCAAGGAACAGGGCGATCGCCATCCCAAGGTGCGGCGCGGGGTGATGATCGGCGCCGGGGTCAAGATCCTCGGCAATCTGGAGATCGGCGAGGGCGCCAAGATCGGTGCCAACAGCGTGGTCCTGCACCCGGTGGCGCCCCACACCACGGTGGTGGGCATTCCCGCCCGCCCGGTGGGCCGTCCGCGCGACGCCCATCCGGCCGAGAGCATGGATCAGTCCTTCGACGACTGAGCGAGAAAGACTTCGGCCTTAGGATAGCGCTCGCTGTTCAAGGCGCTGGGCGCCAGCCCTTCGGCATGGGCCAGGCTGCGCACCAGCTCGCGATTGAAGGCGCTGTTGCCCGGGTCCGCCAGGTAGTCGGGCAGCGCCAGCCAGCGGGCATCCTCGATCTCGTCCGGATCCTGGATGGCGATCTCCGCACTCAGGGGGTCGAGGCGGCAGACCACATAGAGATTGGACTTGCCGAAGCGATAGGGGTGGGTGGTCACCAGCCCGACCACGCCGCGCAAGGCGCTGCGGATACCGGTTTCCTCCCAGACCTCGCGGATCACCGCAGGACCCAGGTCCTCGCCCAGCTCGACATGGCCGCCCGGCAGCTTGTAGCCCTGGCTGCCGCGTTCGCGGATCGCCAGGAGTTCGCCATGGCTGTTCAGCACCAGGCCGCCGACACCCAGGCTGTGGGTCGGGACGAAGGGCGCGAAGGCGGTCGGTGTGCCGCGCCAGACCAGGGTCAGTTCCTCTTCCAGGCAGTTGTGAAAGACGAAACCGGCGGCGGTGGCCACGCCGACCAGTTCGCCAAGGGCGAGGGGCAGGGTCAGCCAGATCAGGTTGCGACCCTCGCGGCGAGCCCTGTCGAGCAACTCGGCCAGCGCCGGGGCGAAGGCCTCGCGGGTGGCGGGCAGCGAGGCGGCATCGATGATCAGGCCGTTGAAGGCGTCTTGGCGATACTGCACGGGGTTCACTCCGCAGGCCGTGGCTGGATGGGCGAGGAGGGCACGATACCGGCTTCGCTAGGCAGCAGCAGACTGGCGCGCGGATTGGCGATCTCGATGCCGCGCTCGCGGAAGCGTTCGAGGATACGTCGGTTGAGTTCGCGCTGCACGCCCCAGCGGCCCTTGTCTAGGCATCTCATCTGCCCGGCGATGGTCACCATGGCGCCGTCGACGGCATCTACGCCCCAGATCTCCAGATCGGCGAGGATCAGGTCCTTGAAGGCCTCGTCGGCACGCATGCCGGCGCCGATGTCCTTGAGTTCGGCGATGACGCGCTCGATGTCTTCGCCGTAGCCCACGCTGATGCGCAGGGCGGCATTGCCCAGCCCGCGGTTGATGTTGTTGACCGCCGACACCGAGCTGAAGGGCACGATGTGCAGCGAGCCATCGCCGGCGCGCAGGCGCACGGTGCGGATCGACAGGTATTCCACGGTGCCCGAGACCCCGGCCACGGTGACCCAGTCGCCTACCTGCATGGCGTTTTCCAGCAGCAGGAAGATACCGGTGATGAAGTCCTGCACCAGCTTCTGCGAGCCGAAGCCGAGGGCCACCCCGATGATGCTGGCGCTGGCCAGGAGCGGCGTGGTGTTGATGCCCAGTTCGCTCAGGGCGGTCAGGCCGACGATCAGCGCGACCAGGATGAACAGCCCGGTGCGCAGCATGGGCAACAGGGTGCGCAAGCGAGCGGCCCGCACCGTGTCGCCGCGTTCGTTCCAGCTGCTCAGCCGACGATTTACCGTGGTGTTGGCGCCTTCCCAGACCACTACGGCGATGACGGCGGCGATGAGGATGGTGAGAAAGGCGGACAGCAGGCTGCGCCCGATGCTGCCCGTGCCGAACCAGTCCAGCACGCTCCAGCCCCAGGACTGGAACAGCGCCAGGACGGTGATCAGGGTGACGATCACCCCCACCAGCCAGCGCGCCAGCGGATAGTAGCGCTGCAGGTGCAGCTCGGTGCCGCTGGCGCCTTCGGTGGTGGCCGGCTGGAACAGCCGACCCAGCAAGCCGAGCAGGAACACCGCCGCCAGGCGTCCGAGGATGACGATACCGGCGGAGAGGGCGACGAAATTCATCAGCCGCGGCAGCCCGTTCTCGATGTCCAGCGCCCACATGGTCCAGCCACCCATGACGAACACGGCGGCGAATACGGCCCAGACCTGACCCAGCCAGGCGCGCAGCACGGTCAGGGCACCATTGCCGTCCTGGCGCCCGGCGATCCGCGCGGCCACCGGTCGACGCATGTGGAAGATCAGCCCTACCACCAGCAGATGGGCCAGCAGCGAGACCAGCTTGACGATGGCTTCACGGCCCTCTTCGTTGGCCCCCAGGATGTCCGCGGCCTGGGCCAGCGCCAGGCCGAAGGTGACCAGGGCAACGAAGGCGTGCAGCCAGCGCAACAGGGTGCAGGCGAGGGCCGTCTTGACCTTGAGCAGGCGGATGCCGTGGGCGGCAGGATCGATCAGCAGGCGGATGACGATCAGCGCCAGGCGGGTGGTGAGATAGGCCCCGAGGAAGCCACCGACCAGCTCGCGCTGATTGGCATCCGACCCCACCAGATAGTGGATCAGCAGCGCCGCCGTGGCCCAGAAGGCCAGCAGTGGTAGCACTTCCAGCAACAGCAGTCCCAGGGCGAAGGGCAGGTGCCGCAGGGTGGTCCAGTGCTCCTCGGCGCTGGGTCGGGCGCGGTTGGCGGGTGTGGGATCGGTGGCGGCGGACTCGGTCGCCGGCGCGGCTGGCGCGGGCGCCGCGCTGTCGGACGGGGCGATGGGCACCTCTTCGAGTTGATCCACGCCATCACGCTGGGTCTTGACCAGGGCCACCGCGGCTTCAGCCGGGCGGGTAGCGGCCTCCTCGACCGCCGGTGCCGACGCTTCAGCAGGGGACTGCTGGGCCGCCTGCTGCTGGGCCTGGCGCCGGGCGCGGGTGTCGGCCAGATCGGCATGGCGCTGCAACCGTTGCCGCGGGCGCCGGAGCGCCCGATGGATCAGCCACTCGCCCACCAGGCCGGCGGCAAAGAGGGTGGCCAGGGTCAGCAGGGCCTGCAGCAGGGCATGGCGACCCGCTGCGGAGGTGAAGCTGGCGCGCGACCAGTCCGGCAGGGTACGCACGGCCCGCTGTATCTGGTTCAGCTCGCTGCCCAGGTTGTCCGCCCAGCGTCCGACGCGACTGAGGGTCTGGGCGATCAGGCCATTGGCTTCCAGCGGTACCAGCGCCTTTTCTTCGCCTGGCGGCGGGGCGGCTGCCGCTGGCGCAGTGGCGGCGGTTGCCGTAGCCGCTGGCGCCGCCTTCGTCCCGGTCGTGCTCGCCGGCTGGCTGGCGATGGCCTGCAAGGTCAGGATTAGCTCCTGGCGCCGCTGCGGATCCTGCAGCAGGGCGGCGACCTGGCGCGCCTGCTGGGGGTCGAGGCCGGTCGCCGCCTGGGCAGGGGGTTCGGCGGCGCGCAGGGGCAATGCCAGGCACAACAGCAACAGGGCGAGCAAGGCTTTGAACATGGTTAAGACCTGAGCAGTACCGGAAGACGAGTCTGGCCTCATAGACTCGTCAGGCAGCGCGATGACTCCCTGGCGAATGACGACGCCAAGAAATGGCCTGTCCTGCATTCAATCGGTCTTAAATGTAAATTTTGCATATTAGATTAGTTCTAAATTGAATTTTACCAATGATCCGCCTGTGTTTTACCGTCGCGCTATTGGATCGCCGCGGCGTATCTGACGTCGGTTCCCGGTCAGGCTCAGCGTCCGCAGCAGGGGGAGCGAGCGGGCGCCTGATACCTGACTCGGAATCGGCTCGATCGCGCTGGTCCGGCCTTAGCGCTAATGCGCGCCCCACGTGGATTCACTCCTCTCGGGCATGACGGGAGACGGCTCGCCGCGGCCGTCGCAAGTCGGTTCATCCGTTCTTTACATCTTCATCGGCACGCCACCCGACGCTGTGGAGCCTGCCCGGATACGTTCAGGAGGCTTCATGACCATCCATACCTTCAATCGCCGCCGCCTGCTCGGCATGGCGGGTGCCGCTACCGCTGCAGCGCTGGTCGGCCGGCTGGGCTTCGCTGCCGAGGCGGGCGATGTCCATGCAGGGCATGCCGGCCATGGGGTGGCCCCTGCGGCCAGTCCGGTGGATTTCCTGCAGGACACCGCGCGCTGGGCCTTGCCGGAGCCGCGCAAGGTGCGGCTGGCGGTCAATCTCAATGCCGTCTGCCTGGCACCGGTGACCGTCGCCGATACCCAGGGCATCTTCAAACAGCACAACCTGGACGTGGAGTTCGTCAACTTCGGCAACTCCACTGAAGTACTGCTGGAATCCATGGCCACCGGCAAGGCCGACGCCGCAGTGGGCATGGCGTTGCGCTGGCTCAAGGCGCTGGAGCAGGGCTTCGACGTCCAGCTCACTAGCGGCACCCACGGCGGTTGCCTGCGACTGCTGGCGCGGGAGGGCGGCCCCGGCGACCTGGCGGCGCTCAAGGGGGCCACCATCGGCGTCACCGACATGGCCGCGGCGGACAAGAACTTCTTCGCCCTGATGCTCAAACGCCATGGCGTCGACCCCAGCCGCGACATCACCTGGCGAGTATATCCGGTGGACCTGCTCGGCCCGGCGCTGGACAAGGGCGAGATCCAGGCGGCCAGCGGCTCGGACCCCATGATGTACCGGGTCAAGCAGCGGCCTGGCATCGTCGAATTGTCCAACAACTTGGTGGAGGATTACGCCAACCTCAGCTGCTGCGTGATCGGGATCAGCGGCACCCTGGCGCGCCAGGACAAGCCGGTGGCAGCGGCCATCTCCCATGCCATCCTGCAGGCCCATGCCTGGGCGGCGCAGCATCCCGAAGTGGTGGCCGAGCGCTTCCTGCCACTCACGGTGAACAGCTCCCGCGAGGAGTTGCTGGCCATCCTGCGGGAACACACCCACGCTCACTACTCGGTGGGCGAGGCCTTCGTCAGGGAGATTGCCGTCTACGCTCGCGACCTCAAGCAGATCGAGGTGCTGCGGCCGCGGACCGACCCCCTCGCCTTCGCGGAGAGCATCCATGCCGACGTCTTCGCTTGAGCGCATCCACTCGGTCCCGGCGACCGCTCTCACCTGGCGGGGTGGTCTGCTCGCCGCGGCGGCCTGGCTGGCCCTGGCGGTGTTCCTGCCGTTCTATCCCGAGCACGGGCGGCCCTGGCCTTTCACCCGCGAACTGGCCGTAGCGGCAACGGTGGTCGCCGGACTCCTGGCCTTGCTGGCACTGCTGCCCGGGCGTAGCGAACGGCTGCTGGCGAGGCTGCGGCGTGCGGGGCCCTGGCTGATCGCGCTACCCCTGCTGCTGGGGCTTTGGACCCTGGCGACCGCCAAGGTGCGGCTGCTGCCGGTCCCCTTCTTCGCCCCGCCCCAGGCACTGGTCGAGGTGTTCGTCGACGACTGGCCGCGGCTGGGCTTGAGTCTGGCGCACTCGTTGTGGCTGTTGCTCAACGGGGTCGCCGCCGGCGCCTTCTGCGGTTTTCTCGCTGGTCTCGCCATCGGTTGGTCCCAGCGCATCGGCTACTGGGTGCATCCGGTGCTGCGCCTGCTCGGTCCCATCCCGTCCACCGCGCTATTGCCAATCTGCTTCTTCTTCTTTCCCACCAGTTGGAGCGCGAGCGTCTTTCTTATCGCCCTAGCCACCTGGTTCCCGGTCACCGTACTGACCTGGTCCGGCGTTGCCAGTGTCGATCGCGCCTATTACGAGGTGGCACGGACCCTGGGCGCGAGCAATGCCTTCCTGATCCTGCGGGTCGCCATCCCGGCGGCCTTGCCACAGGTATTCGTCGGGCTGTTCATGGGACTGGGAGCCTCCTTCTCGGTGCTGGTGGTGGCCGAGATGATGGGGGTCAAGGCCGGTCTCGGCTGGTATCTGCAATGGGCCCAGGGCTGGGCAGCCTACGCCAACATGTATGCGGCACTGCTGGTGATGGCGCTGCTCTGTTCGGGGTTGATCACCCTGCTGTTCGCTATCCGCGACCGGGTGCTGGCCTGGCAGAAGGGGACGATGAAATGGTGAGTGCAGCAACTTCGATAGTCTCGGAAACCAAGGGGATGGTCATTGCGGTGCGCGGTCTGAGCCACGCCTTCGAGTTGGCGGATGGCCCGCTGCCCGTGCTGGACCGAGTGGATCTGCAACTGGCGGCCGGCGAGAGCCTGGGGTTGCTGGGCCCCTCGGGCTGTGGCAAGTCGACCCTGCTGCGGCTGGTGGCGGGCCTGGAGCCTGTGCAGAGTGGCAGTCTGCTGGCCGATGGCGCCGCCATTCCGGGGCCGCATCACTCCCGGGTCCTGATGTTCCAGGATCCCACCCTTTATCCCTGGCGCCGCGTCTGGGACAACGTCGCCCTCGGTCTGCAGGCGCGTGGCCTGCTCGCCACCCAGCGCGAACGGGTGGACGAGGCCCTGCGCCGGGTCGGGCTGCTGGAGTTTCGCAACGCCTATCCGCGACAGCTGTCCGGGGGCATGGCGCAGCGTGCGGCTCTGGCGCGGGCACTGGTCAACGAGCCACGGCTGCTGCTGCTCGACGAGCCTCTGGGCAAGCTGGATTCCCTGACCCGCATCGCCATGCAGAGCGAGCTGATTCGTCTCTGGCAGCGCCAGCGCTACAGCGCCTTGCTGGTCACCCATGACGTCGAAGAGGCCCTGCTGCTGTGCGACCGGGTACTGGTGTTCTCGGCGCGACCGGCTCGGGTGCTGGCCGAGATCGTCGTCGATCGCTCCTATCCCCGACGGCGCGATGATCCCCGGCTGCTGGAATTGCGCCACCACGCCCTGGAGCTGCTTGGGCAGGGCAGCGACTGGTAGCGCCTGGGTCGCACGTGGCGGGGGACCGCGCAGGTCAGGCCAGGCGCGCGGTCCGTCGCCAGTCGCCGGGCGTCTGTTCGGTCCAGCGCTTGAAGGCGCGCTGGAAGGCCGCGGGAGAGGCGAAACCGAGCAGGTAGGCGATCTCGCCGAAACTGGCCTCGGTGTCGCGGATATAGGCGAGTGCCAGGTCGCGACGGGTCAGGTTGAGCAGGGTGCGGTACTGGGTACCTTCCTCGGCCAGCTTGCGCCTCAGCGTCCAGGGGGGCAGGCGCAGTCGACCGGCGATCTGCTCCAGGGTCGGCTCGCCATGGCGCAGCAGTGGCCCCATGACCTCGACCACCCGCTCGGTGAGGCCGCGGGTCCGGGTCAGGCGGCCGTGCTCGGCTTCGCTCAGGGCCAGCAGCTGGCGCCAGGTGGCCGGACAGTGTTCGGGGCCGGGTAGGCTGAGGCTGGCGGCATCGAGCAGCAGGGCATTCTCGGCGGCGCCGAATTCCACCGGGCAACCGAAAGCGGCCGCGTAGGGTGCCGGATCCGCCGGCGCGGGGTATTCGATGAGCACGCGACGCGGTTGCAGCGCCTGCCCGGCCACCGTGCCCAGCAGTGCCAACCAGGCGCTGAGCACCACGTCCACCACGAAGCGGTTGTAGCCGTTGTAGGGGCTGATGCTATAGAAGTGCAGCCAGGCGTCGCGGCCCTGGGCCGCATAGCGCGATCGGCCCCGGTAGTTGCGGCCATAGAGCGGCTCCAGGGTCAGCAGCGTCTCGGCGGCATGCCGCACGTCCGGCGCCTGGCCCACGGTGATGCCGGCAAGGCCGAGCAAGGCCGGGCGCATCGCCTGGCCCATGGCCAGGCCCAGCGCCGGATCACCGGTCAATTCCAAGGCGGCATGGCCCAGGCGCATGTAGTGAGGGATCGACAGCCGTCCGCCGGGTTCGGCCAACCGCGTCGCAGTCAGGCCGAAGCGGGCCAGCAGGGCGGCGGCATCGGTTCCCCGCTGGCTGACGGCAGCCGCCAACGCCAGCACGAAACCGGTGGAGAGATCGCCCAGGCGCAGCGCCGGCACACTCATAGCCGCAGATTGATCAGCTTGCTGCCGGCCCGGGCGGGATCGGTGGCCGCTGCCGCATCCGGGGTAAAGGCCTGGCTGCCGCCAGCGGCCTGCCATTCCCAGAGACGGCCGCGCAGCTGCACTTCCAAGGCGGCGCGAATGCCGGCGGCGCGCAGGCGCTGCACATCGAAGGGCGCTGGTGCGGGGGTGGTGCCCGAGGCAAGGGCAGGGATCGCCAGCAGGTCCACCTGGGGATCGTCGAGCACGCCGACGCGACCGGTGTCGCTCCCCTGGATGACGCCCAGGCGACCCAGCGGCGTCTCCAGCCGCAGCAGCGGCGGACTGAGATCATCGCCGTGCGCCTGGGCCGTCAGCGGTCGCACCAGGGGCTGGCCCAGGGGCTTGCCGTCAGGACCAAAGACCAGGGTGACGTTGCGCAGCGGTCCGCTGCCCACCCGCAACTCGCCGTCGACCAGGGTCGGGCCGGGCAGAACGATGGAGCCGGCCACCAGGGTGACGCCGTACTGGCGGGCGAGTCCGGCGAAAAGCTGCTGATAGGCGCTGGCCATGTCCCAGGCCTTCATGCGCAACAGGCTGTCGGCCAGGCGCCGGTCGCCCTCGGTCTGGAACCAGGCGCGGGCCACGCGCAGCGGATTGCCCAGCAGCAGCCACTGGATGGCTTCTTCGCTGCGGGCCGCGGCATAGACCTCGGGTTTCTCGCCCATCAGCGCCAGGGGCGTGCCCAGGTGTTCGGGCAGCACCACGATGGTCTGGGTGCCGATCAGCCCCAGTCGGCGGGCGTTGGCCAGAGAGGCGTCGAGCTTGAGGCGCAGCCGCTCGGGATTGCCGTAGTCCAGGGCGATCAGCTCGGGCTCGATCCCCAATAGATTGCCGGTGGTGGCCGCGGCTGGCGTGGTGGTCAGGTCCACCGCCAGGCTGCTGCGCAGGTCCGACAGATAATGGAAGGCTGGCCGCTGGGCCACCCAGCCCGCCAGCACGGCGAACAGGGCGATCAGCACCAGGAACACGAGCTTGCGCATCGGCACTCCAGAGCGGTCCCGGCCCCTGTGGCCGGGTGAGATGAAGGTGCTCAGGGTAGGAGACCAGACCGCCACTGCCAAGGGGTGGCTGTGCATTTGGGTAAAGAGGTTGTCATTTCTGGTGATTGAGGCCGGGGCGCGCCGCTCCTATCGTGGCGCAAGGCTTTCCCAGAAAGGCCAACCACCGGAGACCGCCATGATCGAGTTTGCCCCTCGTAATACCACCCCTGTGAATAGCTATCCGCATCTGCTCGAACCCCTGCCCGTGGGGTCGATCATGTTGCGCAATCGTGTGGTGATGGGGTCCATGCATACGGGGCTGGAAGAACGGCCGGGCGGTTTCGCGCGGATGGCTGCCTTCTTCGCCGAGCGGGCGCGGGGTGGGGTCGGCCTGATCGTCACTGGCGGCATCGCGCCAAACGAAGAGGGCGCGGTGGCCAAGGGCGCGGCCAAGTTGACCACGCCCGAGGAAGCCGAGCACCACCGGCCGGTGACCGAGGCGGTGCATGCCGCCGGCGGGCGTATCTGCCTGCAGATCCTGCACGCCGGTCGCTATGCCTATAACCCCCAGCTGGTGGCGCCCTCGGCGCTGCAGGCACCGATCAATCCCTTCACCCCGCGCGAACTGGACGAGGCCGAGGTGGAGGGGCAGATCGCCGCCTTCATCCGCTGCGCCACGCTGGCGCAACAGGCCGGCTACGACGGCGTCGAGGTGATGGGGTCCGAGGGCTACTTCATCAACCAGTTCATCGCCGCGCGGACCAACCATCGCACGGATCGTTGGGGCGGCGACTTCGCCCAGCGCTGCCGCTTGCCGCTGGCCATCGTCGCAGGCATCCGCGCTGCGACTGGCCCGGACTTCCTGATCATCTTCCGGCTCTCGCTGCTGGATCTGGTGGAGCAGGGCAGCACCCCCGAGGAATGCCTGCAGCTGGCGCTCTGGCTGGAAGACGCCGGGGTCAGCCTGATCAACACCGGCATCGGCTGGCACGAGGCGCGCATCCCCACCATCGCCACCCTGGTGCCGCGCGGCGCCTTCGCCGCCGTCACCGCCCAGCTCAAGGGCCGGGTGCGGGTGCCGCTGATCGCCACCAACCGCATCAACACCCCCGAGGTGGCGGAAGCCATCCTCGCCGCCGGTCAGGCCGACCTGGTATCCATGGCCCGACCGCTGCTGGCCGACGCGGATTTCGTCGCCAAGGCCGCCGCCGGCCGCGCCGACGAGATCAATACCTGCATCGCCTGCAACCAGGCCTGCCTGGACCACACCTTCGCCGGCAAGCTGACCAGCTGCCTGGTCAATCCGCGCGCCTGCCACGAGACCGAGTTGCAGATCCTGCCCGCCGCCGAATCACGCCGCTTTGCCGTGGTCGGCGCCGGACCGGCGGGCCTGGCCGCCGCCTGCACCCTGGCCGAGCGCGGTCACCAGGTGGTGCTGTTCGAGGCCAGCGAGCGCATCGGCGGCCAGTTCAATGTGGCCCGGCGCATTCCCGGCAAGGAAGAATTCGGCGAGACCCTGAGGTATTTCCAGCGTCGCCTGGAGCGACTGGCGGTGGATGTCCGCCTCAACCATCGCGTCAGCGCCGCCGAATTGCAGGCCGAGGGCTTCGCCGCGGTGATCCTGGCCACCGGGGTGACGCCGCGGGTGCCGCCGATTCCCGGCGTCGACCATCCCAAGGTGCTGGGCTACCTGGACGTGCTGCTGGAGCGCCAGCCGGTGGGGCGGCGGGTGGCGCTGATCGGCGCTGGCGGCATCGGCTTCGATGTCGCGGATTTCCTCACCCATGGCCACCAGGAGGCGGAGCCCATCACCGCCTTCTATCGCGAGTGGGGCATAGACCCCAGTTTCAGCAACCGCGGCGGGCTGGCACCGGCCGCGCCGCCGGCCGTGCCGCGCGAGGTCTGGCTGCTGCAGCGCAAGCCGGGCAAACCCGGCAAGGGGCTCGGCAAGACCACCGGCTGGATCCACCGTGCGCGCCTGCAGCAGCGTGGCGTCAAGGCGCTCGGTGGGGTGGAATACCTGTGCATCGACAATGCCGGCCTGCACCTGCGCCTGCCCGATGGCGCCGAGCAGGTGCTGGACGTGGACAACGTGGTGCTCTGCGCGGGCCAGGAGTCCCTGCGCGAGCTGGAAGACGAGCTGCTCGGCGCCGGCGTGGCGGTGCATCGGGTGGGCGGAGCAGATGTCGCGGCCGAACTCGACGCCAAGCGCGCCATCGATCAAGCCACCCGGCTAGCCGCGGAGCTGTAACTCTTCGTTGCAATCAGGGATGATTTCTGTGATCCACTCCGCATAACATCCGATCCGGACCGATCCTCGTCCCAATGTCTGGCCTCTGTTCCATCCCACCGACCAGGATTGGCTAAGCTGCCGTCCTGATGCGTCGGGTGGGGGCCTGGCGCATCGGAGCAGTCGGGCGGAGGCGCGAGATACAGGCGTCGCCGCCAGAGGTCGGGCGCGGATGCACGTCCGGTCGCCCGGTGGCGAGACGCCGGCCTCGGAATTCATGTGGGATCGACAGAGCACGCGGCGAGAGATGGCAGAGACGTTGAACGAAGAGGCGGTACTGACCCCGGTGGTGCTGGGGTTCGGCGACCAGGGTGTGAATCGCGCCTTGCTGTTTCCCGATTTTCAGGCGCTCTGGCAGGGCGATCAGACGCTGCTCGACTGCGCCGGACGGCGCCATCGCTTCGTCTATCTGCTGCTGGACGACCATCGCCGGGTCAAGGCCACGGTGTTTTTCCTGCTGGCCTTCGATGCCCAGGGCAGTCCGCTGCCGGAATGGGACCTGCCGCTGGTGGAGCTGGCCGAGCGCGGCGGGGTCGGCCCTGACCTGGGCGCCGGGCCGATCCGCCTGGCCAGTCGCAGCCATTGTCCAATCTCCTGGCACCAGGGCGATCTCTGGGATCCGCGTAGCGATGCCGAGCACGACGACTGGCAGGCGATCCGCGATTGCCTGGGCCTGGTCGCACCGCGCGATGGCGAGGTGGAGCTGGCCGGGGAATACCATCCCAGCGCCGCCGATGGCATCGACGTCGAGGCCCGTCTCGAACGGGTCCGCCGCATCCTCGCCCAGGAACACCAGGAGGCGCTGGACAAGCTGATCGCCGGCCAGCGCACCCGGCTGCTGACCCTGACCCGCCAGCATCAGGAAGACCTGGCGCGCCTGCAGCGCGATGCCGACGAATTGCGTACGGCCAAGGCCGAGCTGGAGGTGCGCTATGCCGCCCTGGCCCAGCACCTGGAGCAGCAGCACGATCTGGCCCGCCGGGAGCGTGAAGAACTCAACGAACAGATGCGCACCCTGGAGCGCAACGCCCTCTACAAGATCGAGGCGTTGCGCATCCAGTCCGAAGCTGAAAGCGAGGCCCGGGTGGCCGCGGCGGTGGGTGAGCTGAAGAATCAGCTGACCATCCGCGAGGTGGAACTCAAGTACCGCGACGAGCTGGACGGCCAGTTGCAGGAAGACATCCGCCAGCTGCGCGAGCGCTGCACCCAACTGATCGGCGACAGCAACGAAGGCCAGCTGGAACGTCTGGCGCGCCAGGGCATCCTGTTCGTCACCTTCCAGCCTGGCGCCGGTCATCTGATCCTCAGTCGCCAGGATGTCCCGCGTTTCAGCGCCGATCCGCTAGGGTATGTCGCCGAGCACTGCAAGGTCAGTCGCGATCAGTACCAGCGCTGGCTGGAGCATCACCAGCAGCCGGTGTGCCTGGCCGAGGTGGACGGCGAACGCTGCGGCCGACCGGTGGTGCGAGTGGAGCATCCGGCCCAGTTCGATCCTCAGCACTCGACGCTGTGCGCCGAGCACCGCGGCGATGACAGCGATGGTGACGTCGCCAATCTCTGAGCCCCGGCTGATGACGTTTCCTACCCCCGCCGCACTCCAGGAGGTGCGGCTCGCCGCCCTGGCCGCACGCGGCCTGCGCCTGGCGGTGCTACGCCTGGATCAGCGTCCCGCCGCCCATAACGGCAACAAGGGCTACAAGCTGCAGCCCTGGCGCGAACGCCTGGCCCGGGGCGCGGGCCGTGGGCTCATCAGCCTCGGTGGCGCCCACTCCAATCATCTGCACGCGCTGGCCGCCCTGGGCCGGGAGGAAGGCTTCGCCACCGTCGGCCTCCTGCGTGGCGAGCCCTGCCTGACGCCCACCGTCGAGGACGTGCAGGCCAATGGCATGACCCTGCACTGGCTGGGCTATGGCGGCTATCGCCGCCGCCATGACGCCGATTTCTGGCAACCCTGGCAGGCCCGTTATCCCGGGCTGCTGCCGGTTCCCGAAGGCGGCTGCGACGAGTCGGCCGCCGCGTCCTGCATGGCGATCGTTACCGAGTTGCGCGAGGGGCTCGCCGCCCTGGGCTGGCCCGATTGCCAGCAACTCTGGCTGGCCGCCGGCACTGGCACCACTCTGGCCGGCGTGATCCGCGCCGCCGATCCCGCCTGGCAGGTGGTGGGTGGGCTGGCGGTGCCGCCCGGGCATGGCGTCGAAGCCAACCTGGACCGGCTGCTCGCGCAGCACACCAACCCGAATTGGCGCTTGCTGGACGCCAGCCGCGGTGGCTTCGGGCGCATCGATGCCGAGCTGGCCCGGGCCATGGCGGACTTCGAGGCGCAGACCGGGATCGCCCTGGAGCCGCTCTATACCGGCAAGCTCTGGCTGGCCTTGCGCCAGGAGATCGAAGGCGGCGCACTGCCACCGGGTAGTCGCCTGGTGCTGATCCACAGCGGCGGCCTGCAGGGCCGCCGCGCCCTGGAGGCTCAGCTGACGGCGTTGGCCGCGGGCTGAATCGGCCAACCGCACGGCACCAGAAACAGTCGGGCGTCCTCGTCGCCTTGGGCGTCGCGACGCACCAGCAACTGCGGCCAGATCGGCTCGCCGTCCGGCAAGGGCAGGCAGGGCGTGTCGGCGACCGCGGGCGCCAGCCAGTGGCCCTTGGGCAGCACCTCCCAGGGGCCGTCCTGTAGCTGTCCGCGCTCGCACCACAGCTGGGGTTGCCGGGGCGGCAAGGTACCGGTCGGCCAGGGCAGGGGGCGGTCGAGGGGCTGGAACAGATAGCCGCCCAGCCACAGCGCCGCCTGCGGCGGAGCGATGTTCAGCGCGGCCAGATTGGCCCGGGCCAGGGGCGTGGCCGACAGCGGCAGCTGGCGCTGGCGCAGATGGGCGAGCTTGCGCGCCAGCTGATCCTCGCCGCCGGGACCCAGCCAGCGTGGTGCCTGCGCTGGTCCTTCGCCCAGGTAGAACTTCACCGCCAGTTCCAGGTGATGGACGCCTTCGGCGTCCTCTACCAGCAGGTCCAGCTCACCCAGGGTACGCTCGCCCTCGCGCAGGGGCAGGTTGGCAGCGCGCAGCCGTACGCCCGGTGCTCGGGCCAGGGCGAATTGCCAGAGTCTTTCGTACTGCCGGCCCAGGCGGCGGTCGCTGCCCTGGGCAAGCCACGCGGCCAATTCAGCGGGTGCCGCGTCCTGTTGCCGCAGCCAGTCGGCCAGTCTTGCGGGGTGGCCCGCCCAGTCGCTGGCGGCCAGGGGGTGGCGGGTATCGGCGGCAGTCAGCAGCGGCGGGGCGACCAGGGTCCAGGCAAGGTCGCGCACCTGGGGCTGGCTCAGGCGGCGGGGCAGGGCGTGCAGCTCGGCGAAGGGCGTCATGGTGCCAGCATAGGCCAAGCCGGGCCGCTGCGGATCGCCGGCGGCGACCCGTGGTCGGATGAGGGCGGTTTGCCGCTGCCACGGGCTTTCGCCCATACTTTCCGCACTTTCCAGCCAACGGGGCCGCCGGCGCGTCATGGACTCCTTTCGTAACATCGGCATCATCGGTCGACTCGGCAGCACCCAGGTGCTGGACACCATCCGCCGGCTCAAGACCTTCCTGCTGCAACGCGGGCGCAACGTCATCCTGGAAAACACCATTGCCGAGGTGCTGCCCGGGCACGGCCTGCAGACGGTGTCGCGCAAGCTCATGGGCGAGATCTGCGACCTGGTGATCGTGGTCGGCGGCGACGGCAGCCTGCTCGGCGCCGCCCGCGCTCTGGTGCGGCCACGGGTGCCGGTGTTGGGCATCAATCGCGGCAAGCTGGGCTTTCTCACCGACATCCGTCCCGACGAGCTGGAGACCAAGGTCGCCGAGGTGCTCGACGGCCAGTACCTGATGGAGACGCGCTTTCTGCTCGATGCCTTCGTCGAGCGCGGCGGCGAGATGATCGGCCAGGGCGATGCGCTCAACGACGTGGTGCTGCACCCCGGTAAGTCCACCCGGATGATCGAGTTCGAGCTGTACATCGATGGCCAGTTCGTCTGCAGCCAGCGCGCCGACGGCCTGATCGTCGCCACCCCCACTGGCTCCACCGCCTACTCGCTGTCGGCCGGCGGCCCCATCATGCATCCCAAGCTGGATGCCATCGTGGTGGTGCCCATGTATCCCCATACCCTGTCCAGCCGACCCATCGTGGTGTCCGGCGACAGCACCCTGTCGATCCTGGTGTCGCCGAACATGACGATCTATCCGCAGGTCTCATGTGATGGCCAGAATCATTTCACCTGCGCACCCGGCGATACCGTGACCATTCAGAAGAAGCCCCACAAGCTCAGGCTGATCCATCCGCTGGATCACAACTACTACGAGATCTGCCGGACCAAGCTCGGCTGGGGCAGTCGGCTGGGAGACGACTAATGCCCCTGGGCTACGATCTGATCGGCGATCTCCACGGCTGCGCCCATACCCTGGACCTGCTGCTGGAGCGTCTCGATTATCAGCAGGTGGACGGCGTCTGGCAGCACCCGGAGCGCCAGGCGATCTTTCTCGGTGACCTGGTCGACCGCGGGCCGCGTATCCGCGGTTCGCTGCGCCGCGTGCGCGCCATGGTCGAGGGCGGTCACGCCCACTGCATCCTCGGCAATCACGAACTCAACGCCCTGGCCTGGCACACCCCGGCGCTACCCGGTACCGGCCAGACCTGGGTGCGCGAGCATACGCCGCGCCACCGTCAGCTGATCCAGGAGACCCTGGCGGCCTTCGCCGATCACCACCAGGAGTGGCAGGACCACCTGCGCTGGCTGTACACCTTGCCGCTGTGCAAGGACTTCGGCCACTTCCGCATCGTGCACGCCTGCTGGGATCAGCGGTTGATCGACGAATTCCTCCACCATTATCCGGATGCCTGCATCGACGAAGACTTCGTCCGCCAGTCCATCGTCGGTGGCAGCCTGGCCAGCCGGGTCGCCTCGCGCCTGCTCAATGGCGTGTCGCTACCCTTGCCCCATGGCCTGCGCCTCACCGGCAGCGATGGCTATGTGCGGGCGCGCTTTCGCACCAAGTTCTGGGAGCGCGATCCCCAGACCTATGGCGACGTGGTCTTCCAACCCGATGCCCTGCCGGCGGAAATCGCCTGCGAACGCCTGAGCGATGAGGAGAAGGCCGGGTTGCTCTGCTATGGCGAAAGCGAGCCGCTGCTGTTCGTCGGCCACTACTGGCGCGATGGCCATCCCGAACCCCTGCGACCCAACCTGGCCTGCCTGGACTACAGCGCGGTCAAGTACGGCAAGCTGGTGGCCTACCGCCTCGACGACGAACGCCAGATCGACCCGGCCAAGTTCGTCTGGATCGATGTCCAGCGCGAGGAGGGCCGATGAACCAGCCGCAACCCGTGCTGCGCGTGCCCCTGGGCCGCGACCTGCTGGCCTTCACCCGCCTGCTGCGGCGCCTGCAGATCCGCCATCGGGTGGTGGAGGAGGGCGACAGCCAGGTGCTCTGGGTGCTGGACCCGGCGCGGGTCGAAGAGACCCGCATGCTCTATGAACGCTATCCCGACGGCGATCCGCGCGGCGAGGTCCAGGCTACCCGTAGCCCGCGGGGTTTCGGCCTGCTGGCGCAACTCAAGGCCAGTCCGGTCAGCGCCGTCTTTCTCGCCGTTACCCTGCTGCTGGGCCTGGCCACCGAACTGGGCGACAACCTGGCGTTGATCCACTACCTGACGCTGCAGGAATTCCGCCTGATCGACGCCGAGCACATCGCCTTTCTCGATCTCGATGTCAGCCTGTCCCGTGGCGAATGGTGGCGGCTGGTCACTCCGATCTTCCTGCACTTCGGTCTGCTGCACCTGGCGATGAACGCCCTCTGGTACTGGGAGCTGGGTCGGCGCATCGAATTCCGCCAGGGCGGCCTGATGCTGCTGCTCCTGACCCTGGCCTTCGCCGCCGGCTCCAACCTGGTGCAGTACGCCTGGACCGGGCCGGCGCTGTTCGGCGGTCTGTCCGGGGTGCTCTATGGCCTGCTCGGCCATTGCTGGCTGTTCCAGTGGCTGGCGCCCAATCCGGCCTATCGCATGCCCCGTGGCGTGGTGGCCATGATGCTGATCTGGCTGGTGATCTGCCTGACCGGCGTCTTCGATCTGCTCGGCTTCGGCTCCATCGCCAATGGCGCCCATGTCGGCGGCTTAGTGCTGGGCTGCCTTACCGGCTTGCTGGGTGGTGGGCTGGCGCGTCTGCGCCAGCGCTGATCAGTGCCGCCGCTTGAGTTCCGGAGCCAGGCTCAGGGCGTTGCGATAGCGCCCACGGTGCTGGCTGCGTCGGCGGAGCCAGAGCCCGATCAACAAAGACAGGACACCCCCGCCCAGGAAACCCTGGGCCGTCTCGCGTGCCATTGGGAGGTAAGGCGTCACCTGCGGCAACTGCAACCAGGCCACGGTGCCGACAAGCAACGCGGCGAGGCCAGTGAGTGCGGAGAGCGTCCCCACACCAGCGGTCAGGAAGGTCAGAAAGGGCCGCCGCAAGCGCAGCGGCGGCGGATCGAAATGGTCGTGCTCGGGCAACTGCATGCTCATGCCCTAGGCTTTTTATCAGGCCGCCGAGGGTATACGCCTCGACGTGCCTTGGCGAGCCTGAAAAGCCCGGGCTAGCGCAGCAACTGCCGCGCACCCTGCTTGAGCATGTCCCAACCGTTCGGATCGCCGCTGGCGATGGAGCCAAGGAAGGCCCGCGCCTGTTCGAAGCTGATGTGCGGCGGCAACGGTGGCACGCTGGGATCGGTGACGAATTCCAGCACGACCGGGCGATCCGCCTCAAAGGCCTGCTGCCAGGCATCCGCCACCTCGTCCGGTCGATGGATGCGCAGGCCCTTGAAGCCCAGCAGCTCGCCATAGCGCGCATAGGGGAAGTCGAGCACGTCCTGGGCCGGCGCGAACTTGGGGTCACCGGCCAGGGCGCGCTGCTCCCAGGTCACCTGGTTAAGGTCGCCATTGTTGAGCACCATGACGATGAAGGTCGGATTGCTGAATCTCTTCCAGTACTGCTGCAGGGTGACCAGTTCGGCGTTGCCGTTCATCTGCATGGCGCCATCGCCCACCAGGGCGATCACCGGACGATCTGGATGAGCGAACTTGGCCGCGATGGCATAGGGAATGCCGCAGCCCATGGTCGCCAGCTTGCCCGACAGCGACCCCAGCATCTGCCCGCGCATGCGGATGTCGCGGGCATACCAGTTGGTGTGGGAGCC
The DNA here is from genome assembly GCF_013277805.1 of Pseudomonas sp. MS15a(2019). Taxonomy (NCBI): domain Bacteria; kingdom Pseudomonadati; phylum Pseudomonadota; class Gammaproteobacteria; order Pseudomonadales; family Pseudomonadaceae; genus Pseudomonas; species Pseudomonas sp. MS15a(2019). The sequence continues at coordinate 774,520 of NZ_VBTN01000003.1, read as the reverse complement.
GCTGTCGCCGCAGAGGATGGCATCCTGCGGCAGCTGGCTGGAAAGTTCGTGGAACACCCGCTGCGGATTGATCGGCTCGGCGGGCGCCAGGGCGCGCTGCTCGATGGAGTGCCAGGAAGCGGCCACGCTCTTTTCGATGCGCGTGCGCCAACCATCGTGGGGCTTGCTCTCCAGCAGCGGCAGCAGTCGGCGCAGGGTCTCGGCGGCATCGCCCAGCAGCGGCTGCTCGATGGGATACCTCATGCTGATGTTGCGCGCATGCAGATCGATCTGTACCGCCCGCGCCTGGCCTTCCTTGGGCAGGAATTCGGTATAGGGAAAGGTCGAGCCAACGATCAGCAGGGTGTCGCATTCCTTCATCAGCACATCGCTGGCCTCGGTCCCGAGCAGGCCGATGGAGCCGGTGACGTAGGGCAGTTCGTCGGAGACCACGCCCTTGCCCAGCAGCGCCTTGGCCACCCCGGCGCTGAGCTTTTCCGCTACCGCCATGACCTCGCTACGCGCCTGCAGGGCGCCAGCGCCTACCAGCATGGCGACCTTCTTGCCGGCGTTGAGGATGTCGGCGGCGGCCTGCAGGTCGTCTTCCTGGGCGTAGGGCCGCGGTGGGATAGCGCCAGCGCCGGAGAGCACGTTGGCATGCTGGTGCGGCGGACTTTCCACCGCCGGCAACTGCTGGATGTCGTTGGGAAGGATTACCGTGGCCACCTGGCGCTCGGCGATGGCCACGCGGAAGGCGCGGTCGATGACATGGCGCAGCTGGGCGGGATGCACCACCGTTTCCACATAGGCGGAAACGTCCTTGAACAGGGTGTGCAGGTCGACTTCCTGCTGGTAGTCGCTGCCAAGCGAGGAGGCCGCTTGCTGGCCCACCAAAGCGACCACCGGCATATGGTCCATCTTGGCGTCGTACAGGCCGTTGAGCAGGTGGATGGCGCCGGGCCCGGAGGTGGCCAGGCAGACGCCGACCTCGCCGGTGAACTTGGCATGGGCGCAGGCCATGAAGGCGGCCATCTCCTCATGACGCACCCGCACGTAGTCGAACTGGTCGGCCACCCGACCCAGGGCGCCCATGATGCCGTTGATGCCATCGCCGGGATAACCAAAGATGCGCTCGACGTTCCACTGGCCGAGTCGCTCCCAGAGATGGTCGGCTACGGTCTTGCTCATGATGTTCTCCTCGTTGAAGGTCTAGGCTTAGGAAGAAGGGCCCGGACGTTAAGTTCCTGCAGCCGGACCGGGCGCGGGTTAGAATGCGCGGCTGATCATCCGGAGCCTTTCATGAGCGAATCCCGCCTGCGCACCTTGCGCGACCACATCCGCTGGGCCGTCAGCCGCTTCCATGCCGAAGAACTGTTCTTCGGCCATGGCCATGACAACGCCTGGGACGAGGCCCGTGCCCTGGTGCTGGGCGCCGTGCACCTGCCCTGGGACACCGCCGACCGCTACCTGGACTGCGCCCTGGAAGACGACGAGCGCTACGCACTCGGGGTGCTGCTGCACAAGCGCATCCAGGAGCGGGTGCCGACCGCCTATCTGCTTGGCGAGGCCTGGTTCTGCGGTTTGCCGTTCACCGTCGACGAGCGGGTGCTGGTGCCGCGCTCGCCCATCGGCGAGCTGATCGACGGCCAGTTCTCCCCCTGGCTACCGGCCACGCCGGCGCGCATCCTTGATCTCTGCACCGGCTCGGGCTGCATCGGCATCGCCTGTGCCTATGCCTTTCCCGAGGCCGAAGTTGCCCTGGGCGATCTGTCCTACGACGCCCTCGAAGTGGCCTGGCAGAACATCGAGCGCCACGGCCTGGAAGATCGCGTCTATACCGTGCAGGGCGATGGCTTCGCCGGTCTGCCGGGGCAGCGCTTCGACCTGATCGTCAGCAATCCGCCCTACGTGGACGCCGAGGACTTCGCCGACATGCCGGCCGAATACCAGCACGAACCGGCGCTGGGCCTGGCCTGTGGCGAGGACGGCCTGGATCTGGTGCGGCGGATGCTGGCCGAGGCCGCCGATCACCTCACCGAGCAGGGCATCCTCATCGTGGAGGTGGGCAACAGCCAGGTCCACGTCGAGGCGCTCTATCCAGAAGTCGATTTCACCTGGCTCGAATTCGAGCGTGGCGGCCATGGCGTCTTCCTGCTCGCCGCCGCCCAATGCCGCGAGCACCAGGCGCTGTTCCACAGCCGTCTGGTCCCCTGATCACTCGCGGTCGCCCGCGGCGGCCGCCCTTTCTTTACCGAGGTCTACCCGTGTTTACCGAACTCGCTCTGCACGAGCGCCTGCTCAAGGCCCTCGATACCCTGGGCTTCAAGACGCCCACCCCGGTCCAGGCCGCTGCCGTGGGCCCGGCCCTGGAAGGCCATGACCTGCGCGTCACCGCCCGGACCGGCAGCGGCAAGACCGCCGCCTTCCTGTTGCCGCTGCTGGATCGCCTGCTCAAGGATCCCAAGCCCCGCTCCGGCGCTCGCGCCCTGATTCTGCTGCCGACCCGCGAGTTGGCCCAGCAGACCGCCAAGGAAATCGAACGCTTCGGCCAGTTCACCTTTCTCAAGGCCGGCCTGGTGATCGGTGGCGAGGACTTCCGCGTCCAGGCCGCCGGCCTGCGCAAGAACCCGGAGATCCTGGTGGCCACCCCGGGGCGGCTGCTGGAGCAGCGCAACGCCGGCAACGTGGATCTCAAGGACATCGAGATGCTGGTGCTGGACGAAGCCGACCGCATGCTCGACATGGGCTTCTCCGAGGACGTGTTGCAGATCGCCGCGAGCTGCGAGCGCGAGGGTCGTCAGACCCTGCTGTTCTCCGCCACCAGCGGTGGCAACAGCCTGCGTCAGGTGGTCGAGCAGGTCCTGCGCGAGCCGCAGAACCTCATGCTGGACCGTACCGGCGAACTCAACGAAGCCGTGGTGCAGCAGGTGATCCTGGCCGACGAGCCGCCGCACAAGGAGCGCCTGCTGCAGTGGCTGCTGGCCAACGAGACCTATCGCAAGGCCATCGTCTTCACCAACACCAAGGTGCAGGCCGATCGCCTGACCGGCCGCCTGGTGGCCGAAGGTCTCAAGGTCTTCGTCCTGCACGGCGACAAGGACACCAAGGATCGCAAGCTGGCCGTGGAGCGCCTGCAGAGTGGCGCGGTCAAGGTGCTGATCGCCACCGACGTGGCCGCCCGTGGCCTGGACGTCGAAGGCCTCGACCTGGTGATCAACTACGACCTGCCGCGCAGTGGTGACGAATACGTCCACCGTATCGGCCGTACCGGTCGCGCGGGCGAGGCGGGCACGGCGATCTCCTTCGTCACCCATGGCGACTGGAATCTGATGTCCAGCATCGAGCGCTATCTCAAGCTGAGATTCGAGCGCCGTCACCTGCCGGGTCTCAAGGCCAGCTACAACGGTCCGAAAAAGCTCAAGGCGTCCGGCAAGGCGGCGGGCGTCAAGAAGAAAAAGACCGAGGGCAAGAAGGACGGCAAGGCCAAGACCAAGGCCAAAGCCAAGTCCGAGCGTCGCCCCGGTGCCCTGGTGCCGACCTCGGCCGACGGCTTCGCGCCGCCGCGCAAGCGCACCCAGGAGTGATCCCGCGCTGAGCCGGTTCAAAGTCTGCTGCGCGTCGGCCAAACGGTGTTGAAAACAGCCTGGGTCGCCAGCCCCGCCTAGGCGGCCCCGTCGCAATGCTTCTTTACCACGTAAACCCGAGCGCGGGTCTGATCCGCTTTTTCAGCTACTTTCGTAAGGCCGTCTAGGCCTGCTTTGGCTCTAACTCGCTATGCTTTGCACAGGCTCTAAGAAGCATGAACTGCCTTGGGAACTCCGGAGGCTCTTTGGTGTGAGTCATGCCGCTTGGGCCGACGCTGATAGTGGATTGCTTCGGCTTCTGCCGGCGGCCCATGCTCATCCGCTTACTGCTCCCTAACCTTGTGATCGTTTGGATTTGATTCTCAACAAACCCTAATGCCTGCACCCTTTTAGCATGAGGAAGACGAATACCCCGAGGCTTCCCATCATGGCCGAGCAGGTCATCAGCAACACGCTATGCGTTGTCGAAAAGGCCTCGCTGGCAGCCTTAATCAATGCCCCACTCTGAGGCGCTATCAGACCCTGGGCTACGATATAGCTGTCGCCGATTGATCGCATCGCACGGTCAGCCAAAGGCTGAGCAAGGTCCACCGGCAGCTCAAGCATATGGGCGAACACTACGGACATAAACATACCGAAAAAAGTGATTCCCAGCGCTGTCCCCAGCTCATAGGCAGTAGCTTCCAATGATCCCGCTGCTGCACCTTTGCTGGCTTCTACCGAACCCAGGATTGCAATAGAGGCAGTTGTCAGCCCTATACTAAGTGTGAGGCCCAGCAAGGCCAGTATTGCAGGTACCAAGAAACCCGGTTGGTGTAGGTCAGCCGAGGCCATTAAGGCCATGGTCATCGCGCACAGCCACAAGGAAGCACTGGCCACCCAGCGCAGGCTGCCGAGTCTGATAAGATAGCCGGCCAATGGCCCACCCAAGGCCGCAGCAGCCATGATCGGAATCATGAAGGTGGCGGCCTGCAGCGGCGTTTTTCCCAGCATGTACTGAAGTTCCTGTGCAAGCGTAAGCTCCACGCCGGTTAGCGTGCCGTACGTCACCATCGCCATGGCAATCCCGGCCACGATTGCAGGCTGGTTGAACAGCGACAGCTCCAGCATGGGCGTGGTCGAATGCAATTGCAGCCGCACGAAGATACTCAGCAGAGCGACTCCTAGCAGCGCGATCGGCACAGCCAGGGCCAGAGGTTGAGTAGCGCCGAATGCGGCCTTTACCCCGTAAATCAACGCCAGCATTCCTGCGATCAAGAGCAATGCCTGGCCAGGTGCCCAATCGGAAGGAGTGGTCTGCTGGTCTCGGTCAAGTAGCAGCAACACCAGGGGCGCAACTACCAGCATGATCGGGACATTGACCAGAAAGACCGCTCCCCACCAGAAGTACTCCAGCAGCGCGCCACCAATCAGCGGCCCAAGTGCTGCACCAGCGGCAGCGACCATACTCCACAAACCCAGCGCCGTAGCACGCTCTTGCTCATCTTCGAACGTGCGGCGAATGATGCCCAGCACGCATGGCATGATCATCGCGCCACCAAAAGCCAGAAGCACGCGGGCAGCGATGAGCCAGGTAGTGGTCGAAGCCAGGGCTGCCAACAGCGATGCAACTCCGAACACTACCAAGCCGATCAGGAGCAGACGACGGTTGCCTAGCCGATCGGCTAGCGTTCCCATGGGCACCAGCAGACCTGCCATCAGCAATGGATAGATGTCCATTATCCACAGGACTTCGGCGGCAGAAGCCCCCAGCGCCAGGGTCAGGGTGGGCATGGCTACAGTAAGTATGGTCATGTCCAGAACCACGGGTAGGAAAGCGAGCATGATCGCGACAAGGGCAAGCCAGTGACGGGGATTGGCTACATGCATAGCTCCTTTCCTTTCGAAGCCCTAAACCGGCAGCGTTACGTACCTATGACAATGCCACTCTTTACCTTACGAAAAAGATTCCAACACCGTAACGCACACAGTAACAAAACGGTCATCTGGATTGCTCTTCAGATGTCACATGTCACGTTAGCCAATCACATTTGGCTCCCTCGTTTTACACGATTTTTTTAATTTCCATCAAACTGTTAGGCCAATTCATACAACTCGAAACATTTCCGATTTGGAAAATCCTCTGCGGAAGGTAATTGTTTTCTTGCGCCGAAGAAAAGGCTTCCAGGCGTGTTTCAACCCATCGTCTGCACGGGCGGACACACAACTTTGCTCAGATCATTGCAGCGATTCATAATGATTGTGTGGCTGTGCGTGCGGGCAAATCTTTTTGCCAATCATTTTAGAAGGAAAATGCAACATGAACTTCGAAATGGACATGCTGAAAGCAGGTGAGCGCCCTGATGCCCTGAAGACGGGCGTGCGACCGGATGCCCTCAAGGCCGGGGTTCGCCCGGACGCCATGAAGGCGGGTGTACGGCCCGACGCGATGAAGGCAGGCGTGCGACCTGACGCCTGAGTGCGGTAAGCGCCGGCCGCTGCGAGTTGCAGCGGCCGGTCATTTCAACAGCGAGTAGCGTTGCTTTCGATTAGCGAAGGAACTTCTCGATATGTTTGAAGCAAAATTATGGGACGATTTTGATCAAAAGACCGCAGGGGGGCGAGCACCCTACTTATTCGAGTCCATTCTGCCGATACATAAAGGTTTTTCCGGCCCTGAAGTAGTTGAACAAGCATTTTATGATCTGGCCGAGCAATCTGATAGGAAAACTACCGATAGCCGTATTCGTATTTATGATGGTGAACAGCGTCGGGATGACCTCATTGAGCAGGCCTACCGTCAACTACGCCTCAATGGCGAAACGCTGGTCGCATTTATGCAGCGCCTTACTGCAAGGACGCGGTTCAGTCTGGTAATCAACAATCTCGAACAGATCAGCCCTCGCCTGGCAGCAGCCTTTGGTCGCTTCATTCGCTCATTTTTCGCGTTTCGCGGCATGCCCGTGGGTGGCGTGGAGCAAGCAGCGTTTTGCGGCAATTATGCGGGCACTGCATTCGGTATACACGAAGGCTTCGAGCACGCGTTTCTTTGCCATCTGGGCCCCGGCGTGAAGGAATTTTACTGCTGGACTCGCGATGAATACATTGCCCTAGCCGGCGGCCGGGCGCCCACCTTCGCTGGTGCCAGCGCATACGACGCCTTACTCAAGACCGGCAAACTGTTCTTGCTCAAGCCTGGGGACGTGCTGTACCTGCCGGCGTCGGTTTATCACATCGGACGCCAGGACGAGTATTCAGTATCGGTGGCCCTGCCGACTATTACCGCATGCATCTGGACGAGGAACACGAGGCTGCCACTGGCAAAGTGGCGGTCGAGCAAGGGCACCAGGATGGCATTGCTCGTTTCATTCGCCAGGCCCAGTTGTTCGGCTTCCTGCAGCCGCAAGTCATCGACGGTTTCCTGCAGATGCTCACCCCGTTCGTCGATCAATGGGTAGAACTGAGTACGCTGATCGACGCCGCGCGTGACGGCAAGGACTAGTCCCATGAAAGTCACTGTTCATACCGGTGGTTGCCTGTGCGGCCGCATTCGGTTCAGCGCCAAGGGCGAACCGCGATTTCCGCATACCTGCTCGTGCAGCATGTGCCAACGCCACTCGGGTAGTCTCACCCTGTGCTGGGTGGAGTTTGACAAGGCCGACGTCGAATGGACCGGGGAAGGTGGCATGCCGGCGCTGTACCGCTCTTCGAAGCAATCCAGCCGTGCGTTCTGCCCTACCTGCGGCAGCAGTCTCGGCGCCATTGACGACGCGCCCACTGTCGGCCTGCTGCTGGGCTGTTTCGACGCTAAGGGCGACAAGGCACTGCGCCCGACGTCCCATTCATTCACTTCGTCTCGGCCTCGCTGGTGGAAGATCAACCCGCAACCCTGAGTCGACCGCGACCGGTCAAGATACTCGCCAAGGAGTGTGCATGGCCCCCGACATACATCCCGTGATCTACAAGGCTCGGATGCTGCAGCGTATTCGCAGGTTGCTCGACAGCGAAGGCTACCTGGAGATCATGACGCCGATTCTACGCCGCTACCCCGGCGATGCAGATCGTCCTCGCCTGCAACTGAGCGACGGCCGGTGGCTGCGCGAGTCCTCGGCCTTCGCTCTGCGTTGCAACCTGCAGCACGCACCGGCGATCTACGAACTGGCAGCCTGTTTCAGGCCAGACGAGCTCGATAGCACCCACCTACCCGAATTCACCATGCTCGATCTCTATCGTCAGGAGGCCAGCCTGGGCGAAATGCTCGAACTAGCCTGTCGACTGGTCCGCACCTTCTACAAAGGCCAGATCGAGACCTTGTCGTTCGCCGGCCACCTGTTCGAAGACCTAGGCATAGACCTGTTCAGCGACCCCGGCGCTAGTGAGGCCCTGGTGCGCAAGTTTCGCCAAATGTATAACAAGCCGGACATCTCGCCCCTGTGGTTGATTGATCGCTACATCACCGAGCAGATCGAGCCGCTATCGCGGGGACGCTGCATGGTGGTAACCGACTTCCCGCTGTTGCCGGAAGTGCGCGCCCGGCGTCGGGACGGCCAGGGTGCCATCGTTGAGCGTTTCGAGATCCTCATCGATTGCGTGGAAGTGGTCCACGGCTACACCGACGAAGACGATCCGGAACGCTTCGAGGCCCAAGCTCGCCATCTCGCCAGTTTCGGTCCTGAGGACGCGATCATGTGCGACTTGATGCGTGACGGCAGCGTTCCACCACGCAGCGCGGGCTTCGGCATCGGCATTGAGCGCCTGTGCCGCATGGCACTGGGCCTGGACAGTGTCGAACCGTTGCGCACATCACTGCCCTTCACCGCGCCCTGAGCCCCTCTGCGAGGACTTCACATGCCGACACTGGATCACGTGCTGCCCTTGGCGCTGCTTGCCTCACTGATCCTCGTAGTGCCTGGGCCTACTAATACCTTGTTGTTCTCCGCTGGGGTGCAACGCGGCTTGTGGCGGGCCTTGCCGCTGGTAGGTGCAGAGGCGGCAGACTACGCCCTATCGATCCTGGCCTGGGGCAGCTTGCTGCTGGCCTACGGAGCAGACCGGCCCTGGCTTCTCATTGCCATGAAATGGCTGTGCGCGGGCTACCTGCTATGGCTGGCTACCCGCCTATGGCGCAGTAGCGTATCTCGCCTGGTCTCCAATCAGCAGTGCGCTGGCGGGCTGGAGGTGTTTCTTGCAACCTTGCTCAACCCCAAAGCGTTTCTGTTCGCCAGCAGCGCATTTCCATTGACAGCATTCCAGTCACTGCCGCAGTTCGTCTGGTTCATGGGTGTTTTCCTGCTGGTGCTGATTCCAATCGGCAGTCTGTGGACCTGCCTGGGCCACCTCCTAACCCTGCGCCGAGCCTGGTCAAGGTATACCGGCAGATTCCTGCGCTGCGCCTCAGTCCTGCTGATGCTGTTCTCAGCATCAATTGCCTATTCGGCGCTGGAAGGGCAAGACACTCACTCCAAGCAGGTTGCGATGGGACGTGTCCTACTACCGCTGGCCTAACTCGGCAAGGAGACATCTGATGAGCTGGAAACCGGTGACCAGCCTTCTGGTCGGTCTGAGCGGCTTTTTGCTGAGCACGGCGGTCAGCTCTGCTGGTACCCTAACCCTGTACAACTGGGAGAGTTACACCAGCCCCGAACTGCTGGCTAGCTTCGAGCAGGCCTATGACATCAAGGTCCGGCTGATCGAGTACCGCACCAGCGAAGCGGCTTTATCCGAGATTAGAGATGGCAGAGTTCAGGCCGATCTTGCCGTGGTCGCCAGCAACTTTCTGCCTGCCTGGCGCGAAGCGAAGCTGCTACGTCCAAGTGGCGCCATCGATCTGGCCAACTACCGATATGTACAGAAGGCGTGGACCAATCCGCCCTTCGATCCAGAACGTATGTATTCAGTCCCTTGGGCATGGGGCGTAGTAGGGGTGACAGTGCACGCCGACCGTTATGAAGGCGACATCAATACCTGGTCGGTGGTGCTGGATCCACCCGAAGCGCTGAAGGGCACCATCAACATCGGTGCCGACCCAAACGAGGTGATCTACGCCGCGGTACGCCTGCATGGCGGGCGCATGTGCGATGCAGAGCCGGCGTTGATGTCCAAAGTACGGACAACCTTGCTCAAGGCACGCCCGACGTGGAAGGCTATGGACTATGGCAGCGTGGAAATGATGGCCAGTGGGCACTTCCAGGCAAGCATCGACTGGAATGGAGCCGCCTTGCGCCAGCGCCTGGCCAACCCACATGTTCACTTCGGACTACCGCGTGAAGGCACTCAAGTGTTCAGCGACAGTCTGGTTCTGCTGGCCGAGGCTCGGAACGTGGAAAATGCCAGGCTGTTCATGAACTTCATACTATCCCCGCGCAACGCTGCGCTGAATTCGAGTTTCCACGGCTATGACACCGGAATTGAAGGTGCCGACATGTTCCTTTCAGAGGAACTTAGAAGCGCGCCGGAACTGAATATTCCTAAAGCAGTGCTGGACAGTGCCGAGTACACAGTGGCTTGCCCACCAGAGGTGCAGGAGCTTTATGCCAAGGTATGGGATGAACTGCAGCACTAGCACTGGCCAGCAGACACTGTGCAGTGAGCTTTGTGTGGCGCCAGCTCGCATTCGCTCGAAGCCGACTTGGTCAAGGTTTTTCATGAAGTAACGCTTGTCATTTCATTGCAGCAATAGGGCTTTAAAAGGCATCCCCTTCAAGGTCTTTTTAGCCGCGCCTTGCTCGAGTACGCGAGCGGTGGACGCATGAGCGCGAGCAACGGAGCTGTCGACGTAGCTTTTGCCCTGCGGCCTTGGGTTTTCGTTTGGACGTGGCCGACTGCTTGGGGTTCGCTTGTCCAGCAGCAAGTGCTCGACGAGTTGGCCGGGGGCGTCGTCTGCGCGCGATTGATTCTGCGGCGCTAGCAGGCGCAGCATTGGCCCGTAGTCGGCGGCGATGTCCACGGCTATGTGGTAGGTGGACACGTCCAGCTCCGGATGACTGTGGCGACGCGCATGCTTGATGAGCTGTTTGAGTAGGGCTAGCACGTTGTAGGCCAACACTGCCACAGTGAAGCCCTTCAAGGCGGCACGTGGATGGCCCAGCATCTTCATATCGCTGTTAAGCACCGACTCTAGGCGCCCGAACAGGCCTTCGATGCGCCGTCGCTTGCGGTACAGTGCCGCGGAGGGTGGCCGCTTCGATCTCATGGGGCATGTTGCTCCATAGCACGAAGGTCTTATCGCCGGACTCGGTGGGCGTGTGCAGCGTGATCTCGATGCGGCGCCAGTGCCGCAGGGCGCCTTTAGGGAGCTCGGCCTGTTCGATGAGCTGCTCGCGCATGTGCCCGGTCCAAGTGTCGATCTGCTCGTTCCATGGGGCAGTGGGTCGCGGCTTGGGGCGGCGCGCACGCTCGCGCACGATGCAGCCTGCTCCTCGTTCGGTCAGTCCTTAAACGATGGCCTGGGTGCTGAAGTGCCGGTCGCCGATCCACACCTGCTTGTCCTGGGCCTTCGCAAGGAGCAGGGCCGGGGCGCTTGCTCTCATAGGCGTCTTCGCACGCCACGATGTCGCGCACCAGCGCACTGTCCGCGTCGTAGATCACTAGCGCGTGCCCCGGCAGTGCCGCACCACGAAAGCCGCATAACGGCGCCAGCCGTTTCTCGCTGGCCTGAAGGTAACTGCCGGCTGCCGTCGAGCTACCGCAGTTGCCAGCCCCGGCAGGTTCTGCCGCCCATGAAGACCGTGTACTAACAGGCAAGGCTCGGTCCAACGCCTGGTGCGCCATCACCGCACCAAGGGCTTGCTATTCGAATCTCTCAACGACTTCTTTCCAGATGAGGTTGCGCTCCTAAGTTCCACGAACATCCCGTGATAGGGGCAGTTAAGATCATCAAGGATGGAAAAACTTGAAATGGATGGTTCTGAGGGTTAGCTCTTGGCCGCGCCATCGAACAGCTGGAATACCGGGGCCCGGCGCGCCGGGCGCTGCAGGTCGGGTTGCTGCACCAGCAGCCAGGCCTGCAATTCCGGTTCCGCCATGGGCTTGCCGATCCAGAAGCCCTGGCCTTCGTCACAGCCCATCGCCAGCAGGCTGGCCAAAGCCTCGGCGGTCTCGATGCCCTCGGCGGTGATGCGAAAGCCCAGCTGATGGGACAGTTCGATCAGCGAGCTGACGATCAGCCGATCCTTGGTGCGATGGGTCAGCTCGCGGACGAAGCTACGGTCGATCTTGATGGTGTCGGCCGGCAACTCGCGCAGGTGCGAGAGATTGTTGTAGCCGGTGCCGAAGTCGTCGATGGCGATGCCGATGCCCAGCTCGCGTAGCGCCGCCAATTGCCGATGGATCAGGGCCACATCGCCCAGCAGGGCATTCTCGGTGACCTCCAGTTCCAGGCGCCGGGGATTGACCGGATAGCGCTGCAGCAGGTCGGTGGTGTGCTCGGTGAAGTCCGGATCGTTCAGATCATGGGCCGAGATGTTGATCGCCACCCCCAGCGCTCGTCCTTCGCGTTGCCAGGCATAGGCCTGGCCGATGGCTTGCTGCATCACCCAACGACTCAGGGCGGTGATCAGCGCGGTCTTTTCCGCCAGCGGAATGAATTCCGCCGGACCAATCGCGCCCAGGTGCGGATGCTGCCAGCGCAGCAGCGCCTCGACGCTGTGACAGCGACCGGTGGCCAGGTCGATACGCGGCTGGTAGACCAGGCTGAGTTGGTCGTCGGCGCGTAGCGCCTGGGGCAGGGCGCTGAGCAGGGCGAAGGCGCGGCGGTAGGCGGCGTCGTGCTGCGGATCGAAATGCCGGCAGCCGCGCATCTCGGCGCGGGCATCGTCGGCGGTGGCGATCAAGGCGCGTAGCCAGTCGGTGGGATGATCGTCGGTCAGGGACATCACCCCCAGGCCCAGGCGGGTCTGGATGGGAATGCCATTGTAGTCGAGCACCCCGGTCAACTCCTGCTGCAGGCGTTCGAGCAGCGCCTGTTGCGCGGCTTCGTCGGTATCGTGCAAGAGAAAGCCGAAGCGTGCCGGCCCCAGGCGATACAGCGGTTGTTCAGCCGGCAGCAGGCGGCGCAGGTGTTGCTTGATGGCGCGTTGCAGGCCATCGAAATGGGCCTGGCCCATGGCCTTGATGAAGTCGTTGAGATAGCTCTGGGCGAACAGGTCGGCCGCCACGGCCACCACCGGGGTGCCGGCGCGGATCAGGCCTTCGGCGTCTTCGATGAAACGCTGGCCATTGGGCAACTGGGTGACCGGATCCCAGAACGCCTCGGTACGCAGCAGTTCGATGTGCTGGCTGGCGAGGGCCGCCAGCTGCTGCAGGCCCAGCAGCCGGTCTTGCGACAGGGCGGCCCGCGGCGCCGAATCGAACAGGCACAGACTGCCAAGCATCAGCCCCTCGGCCGTACGCAGCGGTGCGCCCAGATAGTAGCGGATATTGGGCTCGCCCTTTACTACCCTCAGGCCAGCGAAGCGCACGTCGTGGCGAGCGTCTTCCACCTGCAGCGGCAGAGCGGTCTCCTGCAGATGCTGGCAGAACGACTGCGAACGCGGCACGGTGAAGGGCTCACAGCCCACCGTGGCCCGGCAATGGACCTGCTGGCCGTCAAGAAAGCAGATCATGGCGTAAGGGACATCGAACAGCCGTGCGCAAAGGGCGGTGAGGTCCTGAAAGGCACGGTCGGAAGGACGGTCGATCAAGGCGAGATCGCGCAGCAGTGCAAGACGCTGGCGTTCATTGGCCGCAGTAAGTGGAGCAGGCTCCATAGCAACGTCTCGATGCGCTGTAGTAGCAGATTGCTACTTAGAGCGTGATCGGGTCGAGAGTTCCCTCACCACCCGCCTCACACTCTGCCAGTCGTCATTTATCTGTCGAAAGGCTCAGGCCGCGAAGTAGAAGACGGCAAACAGCGCCTTGGGGTCGGTCCACACCCGTACCTGTTTGAAACCGGCGTCTTCGGCCAGCGCGCGAAAACTCTCCAGGCTGTACTTGTAGGAATTCTCGGTATGCAGGCGTTCGCCTTCATGGAAGGTGAATCGGCGGCCTTCGAGACGTACGGTCTGGTCGCGGGTGCTGACCAGGTGCATCTCGATGCGCGCCTGTTCTTCGTTGAAGAAGGCCAGGTGCTGGAAGCGCTGCGGATCCAGATCGGTATCCAGCTCGCGGCGGATGCGTTCGAGCAGGTTGAGATTGAAGGCGGCGGTCACCCCGGCGGCATCGTTGTAGGCCGCATCCAGCCGCGCCCGATCCTTGATCAGGTCGACCCCGATCAGCAGGCCACCGGTCGCTGGCAGCATCCGGTGCAGATTGCGCAGGAAGACGCTCGCCTCCTCGGGCGTGAAATTGCCTATGCTCGAACCTGGAAAGAAGGCGATGGGCCGCAAGCCATCGAGACTGTCGGGCAGGGTCATGGGTCGGCTGAAGTCGGCGCAGGCAGCGCTGACGTCCAGCCAGGGGTAGTCGGCTGCCAGGCGCTGGGTGCTGCTGAGCAGGAATTCCCGGGAGATGTCGATGCCCAGGTAGCCGGCCGGATGCATCGCCTCCAGCAGCAGACGCACCTTGCGACTGGCGCCGCTGCCCAGTTCGACCAGGGCGGCATCACGGCCGGCCAGGCGGGCGATCTCGGCTGCAGCCTTGGCGAGGATGGCTTCTTCGGTGCAGGTGGGGTAGTACTCGGGCTGGCGGGTGATGGCCTCGAACAACTCGGAGCCGCGCTGATCGTAGAAGTACTTGGGCGACAGCGCCTTGGGGGTCTGGGCAAAGCCCTGGAGCACGTCGTCCCGCAGCGAGCTGTCGGCGACGGTCACCGGTTGCTGATCGAAGAAGCGCACCGCTAGAGCCATGGGTCAGACCTCTCTGGCCAGGCGCAGACCGGAGAACTGCCAGCGCATGGTGGGATAGAAGAAGTTGCGATAGGTGGCGCGCACATGGTCCTGGGGCGTGGCACAACAGCCACCGCGCAGGACCATCTGCCCGGACATGAACTTGCCGTTGTACTCGCCCAGACTGCCCGGCAGCGGCTTGAAACCGGGGTAGGGACGGAAGGCGCTGCCGGTCCATTCCCAGACATCGCCGAACAGCTGGCGCATGCCCTGACCTTCGCCGGCGACCGGTTGCAGGTGATCCTGCCCGACGAAGTTGCCCTGGATCGGCTGGCGCGCCGCCACGGTTTCCCATTCCGCCTCGGTGGGCAGCCGGGCGCCGGCCCAACTGGCGTAGGCATCGGCTTCATAGAAGCTCAGGTGACAGACCGGTGCCGCCGGATCCACCGGGGTCAGGCCGCCCAGGGTGAAGTGATGCCAGACGCCATCGAGCTTCTGCCAGTACAGCGGCGCCTGCCAGCCGAGGCTGCGGATGGCGGCGGCGCCGTCGGACAGCCAGAGATCGCTGCGGCCGTAGCCGTTGTCCTCGATGAAGGCCAGGTACTCGCCATTGGTGACCAGGCGGTCGGCCAGCTGGAAGTCGTCGACGAATTGCCGATGGACCGGGGTCTCGCAGTCGAAGGCGAAGCCTTCGCCACCATGGCCGACGTGACGGACGCCGCCTGGATGGCTTTCCCAGCCCAGGGGCGCCACCGGAGCTGCGGCGCCCTTGACCAGGTCGGCGCGATAGACCGGATGCAACGGGTTCTGCGCCAGGATGTGCTTGATGTCCATGAGCAGCAATTCCTGGTGCTGCTGCTCGTGGTGCAGGCCCAGCTCCAGGCGTCGGGCGATCTCGGCGGCGTGCTCGGCGGGCGGCGCGCTGAGCAGCTCGGCCATGGCTGCATCCACCGCCGCCCGGAAACGATAGACGTCGTCCACGCCGGGCCGTGACAGGTGCCCGCGGGCCGCCCGCGGAAAGGGCTTGCCGTGGGTCTCGTAATAGGAGTTGAACAGGTAGTCGTAGGCCGGATCGGGCGTCTGGTAACCCTTGAGGAAGGGCTTGAGGATGAACGCCTCGAAGAACCAGGTGACGTGGGCCAGGTGCCATTTCGGCGGACTGACGTCGGCCATGCTCTGGATCACGTAATCCTCGACGGTGAGCGGGGCGCAGAGCGCCTCGCTGGCCCGGCGCACGCGCTGGTAGCGGTCGAGCAGGGTGGTGGCGGTGTCACTCGCTGCGGGCAGCGCGCGGGCGAGAGGATTCATGGCGTTCTCCCTGGTCGGCCTTTGGTTGTCAGGAAACCGACCGGGCGCCAGGGGTTTAGTTCGCCCGCTCAGGACGGGCGGTCTCGCTTGCCGCTCTCTACCACCAGGTTTCCAGCTGCACGCCGAAGTTGTTGCCGTGGCGGGCATCGCCGAAGGCGCCGCTGTCGGACAGCGCCGTGCCGGCCACCGCAGCGTCCTGGGCGCCGTGGTTCCAGCTGGCGTAGGTCCAGTAGAGGCGGATCTCCGGGCGGTCCATCAGCCCCATGCCGCCCAGCGCCAGCGTCGGCGCCACGGTGACCTTGTTCAGCTTGCGGGTGGCCCCGCTGTCGGGGTGGATCTGGTCGTGGCCGAATTCCACCTGCAGCTTGAACAGCCGGGTGAAGGCGTAACTGGGCCGCACCCCGAAGGAATACCAGGTCTGGCCACCATCGCCCGGCGCCCGGTCGCGCTGGTAGAGCGCCAGCAACTGGCCGCCGAAGCGCGGGGTGAGCTGCCAGCGCGGCGATTCGAGCACGCGCAGGCTTTCGTAATCCTGGTCGGCGGTCAGGCTGCCGGTGGCGCCTAGTCCGGTGCCCGGGCCGCGACCGTACTGCACGGTGAAGACATTGACCCCGCCGAAGAACTGCGCCTGCTTGTGCTCGGCGGTAGCCGACCAGCCGCTGTGGGCGTTCTGCACCTGGCCGGCGCGCTGGATATAGGACAGCCCCAGTTCGATCTCGCCGCCGGGATTGGTCTTGATGCCGCCGAGGTTGAGGTCATGGCGGTTGGCCTTGTCCGGCTGGTCGATGTTGTCCTCGCGACTGAAGGCATAGCTCAGCCGCATACCGCTGTCGCCCAGGCCATAGTCCTCCACGCCGAAGCCGGTACCGCTCGGATTCCAGTAGTAGAAGTCGTTGATATGGATGTCGTGACGCTTGTAGTAGCGGCGGCCGGCCCAGAGACCGCCACCATTGAGTGCCGGCAGGCTGAGGCTGGTCCAGATCTGCGGCAGGCGCACGTTGCCATTGTCGCCGCTGAAGGTCGGCGTCTGGTCGTAGACGTTGTAGAGGCTGGCCATGCCGTGCACCTTGAGTTCGGTGCCGTCGACGCCCTTGTACAGCGTCTGGTGCAATTCGAGTTCCCAGTAGGTCTCGCATTCGTTACCCAGGCGGTACTTGGCCGGTGCGCCGGGCAGTTGGAAGCAGCTCTGCTTGCCACCTTCCGCAGAGCCGCCGACACCTACCCGGCCGTAGCCACTGAATTCCAGTGCCGCGGCGCTCTGCGGCAGACCGGCCAGCAAGGCAAGGCAGGACGCGGTACCGACCTGGCGGAGAACTCTACTCATCCCAAAAATCCCTGTGTGGTTGGCGGACGCCGATCGGACCTGGCATCAGGTCCACAAGTTGCGTGAAAACCCAAGCCATTCAAGGGCTTGGGTCGGTTCCACCGCCACGGTGAAGGGGGGCGCAAGCGGCGGCCTAAAGAGAATGGTTGACGACCATGCCCTCCGCTGGCGACGCTGGGTTTTTTAGCCAAGGAAAGTATTACAAGATGAAACCGACGCTGCTGATGGCCCCGCAATTGCCCCAGGGTCTGGTAACCCAGCTAGAAGCTCATTACCGGGTACTCGGGCCCTTTTCGCCGAACGATCCTACGGCGCTGCCCGTCGGTGCCGAGGAGGCGGTTGCGCTGCTGACCATTGGTGGCCTGCCGACCCGTGCCGCCCTGCTGGACGCTCTGCCGGCGCTGCGCCTGGTGGCGTGCTACGGCACCGGCTACGAAGGCGTGGAGCTGGCCGCCTGTCGCGAGCGCGGCATCGCGGTGACCACCGCCGGCGATGCCAATGCCACCGCCGTGGCGGAATTCACCTTTGGCCTGATCCTGGCCAGCGCGCGTTGCCTGTTGCAGGGCGATGCCTTCGTCCGCAGCGGCCGCTGGCAGGGCAACGCCGTCGAGCGCATGCCCCAGGTGCCGGGCCTGGCCGGGCGGCGACTGGGCATCTATGGCCTGGGCGAGATCGGTCGGCGCATCGCCCGGCGTGGCGAGGCTTTCGACATGGAGATCGGCTACTTCAATCGCTCGCCCCGTGCGGAACTGGACTACCTCTACCACGGCAGCCTATTGGAGCTGGCGCGCTGGAGCGATGTCCTGGTGGTGGCGGTGCGCGCCAGCGCCGAGACCGTGGGCGCGGTGGATACCGGGGTCTTGGTCGCACTCGGCGCCGACGGCCACCTGGTCAATATCTCTCGTGGCAGCGTGGTCGACGAAGAGGCCCTGGCCGACGCTCTGGAGCAGGGGGTAATCGCCGGCGCGGCGCTGGATGTCTTCGCCCGCGAACCCGAGGTGCCCGAGCGCCTGCGTCAGCAGCCCAACCTGGTGCTTAGCCCCCATGTCGCGGCCAACGCCGCCTCGGCCCAACAGGCGCAGCAACAGGTGATGCTGGCCAACCTCGAAGCCATGTTGCAGGGAGGCGAATTGCGCAATCGCATCGCGTGAGCCGCCGGTCGGCTTGGGTTGTGGCCCCCGGTGGCCACTCCCATATTGAGCGCATGACCTCGAACTCGCCTGCCGCCGTCCTGGCGGACTTTCACGACGCGCCGCGCAGCTGGTTCACGACGCGCTTTCCCGCCCCGACCGAGGCGCAACGGCAGGCCTGGCCGGCCATTCGCGCCGGCGCCTCGGTACTGGTGGCGGCCCCTACCGGTTCGGGCAAGACCCTGACCGCCTTCTTTGCCGTGCTGGATGGCCTGGTGCAGGAGGCATTGCAGGAGGGTGGCCTGCCCGAGGCCTGCCTCTGGCTCTATGTGTCGCCGCTCAAGGCCCTGTCCAACGACATCCGCCTCAATCTCGAAGACCCCCTGGCTGGCATCAGCGCGGCGCTGGAGGCGCAAAACCTACCGCCCCTGGCGTTACGCACGGCGGTGCGCACCGGAGACACGCCACAAAAGGAGCGGGCGGCCATGCGCCGGCGGCCACCGCATCTGTTGGTCACCACCCCAGAATCCCTTTATGTGCTGCTCGGTTCGGACTCCGGGCGACGAATGCTGGCCAGCGTGCGTGGCGTCATCGTCGACGAGATCCATGCCATCGCCGATGGCAAGCGCGGCAGTCACCTGACTCTGAGTCTGGCGCGACTGGAGGCCCTCACCGGGCGTCCGCTGCAACGCATCGGCCTATCCGCCACCCAGAAACCGCTGGCCGCGGTGGCTGCCTTTCTGGTCGGCCGCGATGCGCAGGGGCAAGCCCGGCCCTGTACGGTGATCGACATCGGCCACCAGCGTGCTCGCGATCTGGCCCTGGAGGTGCCGCCCATTCCCCTGGAGGCGATGCTCTCCACCCAGGCCTGGGAGCTGGTCTACGACCGCCTGGCCGAACTGGCCGAGGCACACCGTACCACCCTGGTGTTCGTCAACACCCGTCGGCTGGCCGAGCGCATGGCGCGCCAGCTCTCGGATCGCCTCGGCAACGCCCAGGTCGCCGCCCACCACGGGAGCCTGGCCAAGGAACAGCGGCTGGACGCCGAGCAACGCCTCAAGCGCGGCGAATTGCGCCTGCTGCTGGCGACCGCCTCCCTGGAACTGGGCATCGACATCGGCGATGTCGATCTGGTCTGTCAGATCGGCTCGCCGGGCTCCATCGCCGCCTTTCTGCAACGGGTCGGGCGCGCCAACCACCAGGTCGGTGGCCTGCCCAAGGGCCGGCTGTTTCCCACCTCGCGGGACGACCTGGTGGAGTGCGTGGCGCTGCTCGACTGCGTGCGCCGTGGTGAGCTGGATACCCTGCACATCCCCGTGGCGCCGCTGGATGTCCTGGCGCAGCAGCTGGTGGCCGAGGTGGCCTGCCAGGAGTGGTCCGAAGCCGGCCTGCTGGCCGTGCTGCGCCAGGCCGAGCCCTATGCCGGGCTGAGCGAAGCCGACTACCGAGCCGTGGTGGAGATGCTTAGCCAGGGCTATACGGATCGCCGCGGTCCGCGGGCGGCCTACGTCCATCGGGATGCGGTCAATGGGCTCCTGCGCGGCCGCCGGGGCGGCAAGGCGACTGCGGTGATGAGCGGCGGCACCATCCCGGAGAGCGGCGACTTCAGTGTGCTGCTCGAACCCCAGGGCCATACCGTGGGCAGCGTCAATGAGGATTTCGCCTTCGAAAGCCTGGTGGGCGACGTCTTCCAGCTGGGCAACACCGCCTACCGCATCGTCAAGATCGAAGGCAGCAAGGTGCGGGTGGAGGATGCCAAGGGGCAGCCGCCCAACATCCCTTTCTGGCACGGCGAGGCCCCGGGGCGCAGCGATGAATTGTCTGCAGGCCTGGCGCGGCTGCGGGCGGAGCTCGAATCGCTGCTACCCGGTGCCGAAGAGCCGCCGGAACCGGCCATCGTCCGCATCGGCGCGGCCTATGCGCTGGAGGAGGGCGCGGCCCGCCAATTGGTGGACTATCTGGGTCGTGCCCGGCAGGCGCTGGGCGCCTTGCCGACCCAACAGACCCTGGTGATGGAGCGCTTCTTCGACCAGGCCGGCGGGATGCAGCTGATCATCCATGCGCCCTTCGGCAGCCGCATCAACCGCGCCTGGGGCCTGGCCCTGCGCAAGAGATTCTGCCGCAACTTCAATGTGGAGCTGCAGGCGGCGGCCACGGAGAATGCCCTGATCCTCTCGCTGGCGACGAGCCACAGCTTCGTCCTCGACGAGGTCTGGCGCTACCTGCATCCGGCCACCGCCGAGACCGTGCTGATCCAGGCCCTGCTCGATGCGCCACTGTTCGCTGTGCGCTGGCGCTGGAATGCCACCACGGCCCTGGCCCTGCCGCGCTTCAGCGCCGGGCGCAAGGTGGCGACCCAGGTGCAGCGCATGCGCAGCGAAGATCTCCTGGCCACGGTCTTTCCCGACCAGGTCGCCTGCCTGGAGAATCTCGCCGGCGAGCGCCAGGTACCTGATCACCCGCTGGTCCGCCAGACCCTCGACGACTGCCTCCACGAGTCCCTCGACAGCCGTGGCTGGCTGGCGCTGCTGGCGCGCATCGCCTCTGGCCAGCTGACCCTGCTCACCCGCGACCTGCCCGGGCCGTCGCCACTGGCCGCCGAGGTGCTCACGGCCAAGCCCTATGCCTATCTGGATGATGCCCCGGTCGAGGAGCGGCGGACGCTCGCGGTGCAGAATCGCCGCTTCGGCGGCGCCGAGCCCGACGAGTTGGGCGCCCTGGATCCCGCCGCGATCGCCCTGGTGCGCGAAGAAGCCTGGCCACGGCTGGAAAGTGCCGACGACCTGCATGAAGCCCTGTTGGGCGTCGGCTTTCTCACCGAGGCTGAGTTGGCACCACACCAGACCCAGGCCCGCCAGCTGGTCAAAGCCGGCCGAGCCGGGCGGCTGCGGCTGCCGGAGCTCACCCTGTGGATCGCGGCCGAGCGCCTGCCGCTCTTTCAGGTGCTGTTTCCCGATACCCCCACGGAGCCGCTGCTCAGTCCTCCGCCCGGATTCAAGGCGCCGGTGGATCCTGAGGGGGCGCTGGTGGAACTCCTGCGCGCGCGCCTGACCGCCCTCGGTCCGGTGGACCAGGATCTGCTGGCCGCCAGCCTCGGGCTCCCGCCGGCGCGTCTCACGCCGGCCCTGCTGGCCCTGCAGGGCGAAGGCTATGTGCTGCAGGGGCGCTTCACCGAGGCAGGCAGCGCCGTGGAGTGGTGCGAGCGCCATCTCCTGGCGCGGATCCATCGCTATACCCTGGGGCGACTGCGCAAGGCCATCGAGCCGGTGCCCCTGGCCGACTACCTGAGATTCTTGTTGGAGCACCACCATCTGACCGGTCCGGCGACCCTGAGAGGTAACGAGGGCCTTGAGCAGGTCATCGGCCTGCTGGAGGGCTTCGAGGTCGCCGCCGCCGGCTGGGAAGGGGAGGTCCTGCCCAGTCGACTGCCGGATTACCAGTTTACCCACCTCGATGATCTCTGCCGCGCTGGTCGGGTCGTCTGGCTGCGCCTGCCGCAACCCGGACGCGGTGGCGGCGGCCCGGTCAAGGGGTCACCCATCGTCCTGCTGCCCCGGCGCCACCTGGCCGATTGGAACAGCCTCACCGCGCCCCCGCTGGCCGAGGCCCTGTCGCCCAAGGGGCAGCGGGTGCTGGAGGTGCTCACGCGTCGCGGTGCCTCCTTCTTCGATGAGCTGCTCGGCGAGGCGCGCCTGTTGCGCAGCGAGCTGGAAACGGCACTGGGTGAGCTGGTTGGTGTGGGTGCGATCAACGCCGACAGCTTCGCCGGTCTGCGCGCCCTGTTGCTACCAGCAGCCAAGCGCGGCAGCCGCACCGGGCTGCGCCGCGGGCGAATGCCTCTCTATGGCGGCATGGACGACGCCGGGCGCTGGGCGGCCTTGCGACTGGCCGAGGTCCCTACTGAGGAGCGGTTGCCGGATGCCCTGCTGGAGCGGCTGGTCGGGCTGTTGCTGCGCCGCTATGGCGTGCTCTGCTGGCAACTGCTGCAGCGTGAGAGCGAGGTGTTGCCCCCCTGGCGCGATCTCTTGCGCGCCTGCCATCGTCTGGAGGCTCGTGGCGAGATCCGGGGCGGTCGCTTCATCGCCGGCCTGTCCGGCGAGCAGTTCGCCGATCCGGTCGCCATCGCACCCTTGCGGGAATGGCGCCAGCGGCCGCCGGAGGATCTGTGGGTATGCGTGTCGACGCTGGATCCGCTCAATCTGGTCGGCACCTTGCTGCCGGGCGCCAAGGTGCCTGCCGTGGCCGGCAATCGCCTGCTCTATCGCGATGGCGTACCCATCGCCACCCGGATAGGGGCGAAGATCAATTGGCTGGTCGAGCTGGAGGCCGGGGAACAGGTGCGGGCGCGGCAGGCCCTGCAGCAACTGGGGCGGGAACGTCCCCAGGTGGGGCTTGGGCGCAGTCTATTGCGGCAGTAGCGGACAGCTGTGGTGTTTAGAAGAAGGGGTGAGAGGCCTTGAGCATCAGGGCGCTGTCGCAATAGGTGTTGTGGCCCGAATACACCGAGCAGTCGGCGCCTCTCAGGCTGGTGCCGCTGTAGGTCAGGTTGAATAGGGTGTTCACCCATTTGCGACTCAGATTCACCGACCAGTCATTGAAGCTGCGTACCATGCCGCCGCTGTCGAGGGTGGTGGGCATGTCCAGCACATAGTTGGTGTACTTGAGCGAGACCCCGGTCTTGATCAGCGGCAGGGTACCCAGGTCGGCGTAGAGCGAGGCGTTCTGGCGTCCGGGGTCATTGGCAAAGGCCGCGCCCAGGCGCTTGCCATAGACGGTCATGCCGGAATACAGCTCGCGGCTGGGATCGACGTTCTGGATCAGGTTGCTGTAGTTGATCACACCCAGTTCGTAGCCGTAGCCGGGCGCGAAGCGATGCTTGTAGCCCGCATAGGTATCCATCTCCAGCAGGGGCGCTTCTGCGGACGAGGCGTTGTTGGTCGTCCACTGGCCGAAGTACAGACCGCTGTCATGGGTGAGATCGAAGCCGCCGCCCATGCCGGCGGAGTTCGGCGCGACCAGGCCCTGAGCCATGCTGCGGGACGGCGCCGTGCTCATCTTCAGAGCGAAATCCCCCACCTCGCGCTGCATGCCCCAGCTGGCCGCCATCACCGGGCTGCCCAGGAGTCCGAGGACGAGAAATAAAGGTAAGGATCTGTTCATGGAAGCACTCCTGCCGTGCTGGTGACGCGCCTGATAGAAGTAATGGAGATAACAACAAGCAGGGAAAACATCGGAGTGCGGACACCCTGATGACATCGTTGTTATTGGATGAGGAACCGCGGCTAACCCGTTATCACTCTGGG
This sequence comes from Pseudomonas sp. MS15a(2019), assembly GCF_013277805.1. NCBI lineage: Bacteria > Pseudomonadati > Pseudomonadota > Gammaproteobacteria > Pseudomonadales > Pseudomonadaceae > Pseudomonas > Pseudomonas sp. MS15a(2019). The sequence goes on along the minus strand of NZ_VBTN01000003.1, from coordinate 751,111 downwards.
ATGATAACCAACGAAGGCAGCGTTTTTTCACCATTCGTCAGGTTTCGAGAGGTGGATTGAACTCGCCACGCAGATCAAGACAGACAGATTTGTTATGGGTTCCAATAACAATCGGCATCTCGCCAATCAGTGACGTTTGCTAGCTGAAATCTCTGGCAGGCAGCCTAGAGACATACTTTCTGACAAAGCTCAGCCCTGTTGCGACGAACAACCGCAGCCCTGTGGATTGAATCGGTCGGTGAAGACTCAATATTGTGGAGGAGGGCAGCACGCCCTGCCCGCTGTAGCTGTCCCTGACTGAGCGCTGGCTCGAGGAGTTTCCATGAACGACCGTATACAAGCTCTGATGCTGGACCTGCTCGCCCGACTCGGCCTGGTGAAGGCCATCCCGATTCCCAGCCGCGAGCGCGAGCAGTTGGCTGCCCAACGGCGTCGCGCTCAGCTGCGTCGCTAAGCGACCTCGGCAGCGGCGGGTGCGAACCTGGGTGGCTGGCGCCGCCTGGTTCGCACGGGGTCCCCAGGCAGGGACCCGAGGCCTACTTGAGATTGCCGCTGAGGAACTGGCGCAGACGTTCGCTCCGCGGACTCGCCAGTACTTCGCTTGGCGGCCCTTCTTCTTCCACCACCCCCTGGTGCAGGAACAGCACCTGGGAAGACACCTCGCGGGCAAAGGCCATCTCGTGGGTCACCATGAGCATGGTGCGGCCTTCTTCCGCTAGGGCGCGGATGACCTTGAGCACCTCGCCAACCAATTCCGGGTCGAGCGCCGAGGTGGGTTCATCGAACAACATGATCTCCGGTTCCATCGCCAGGGCGCGGGCGATGGCGACCCGCTGCTGCTGACCTCCGGAGAGGAAGGCTGGATATTGGTCAGCCACGCGTGCCGGTAGACCGACCTTCTCCAGATAGGTGCGTGCACGGTCCTCGGCTTCCGCCTTGCCCACACCCAGGGCCTTGCGCGGCGCCAGGGTGATGTTGTCCAGCACGCTCAGGTGACTCCAGAGATTGAAATGCTGGAACACCATGGCCAGGCGCGTGCGCAGATTCTGCAACTGGGCGGCATCGGCCACCCGGACGGCGCCGCGATCCTCGGCCATGCGGATGGGCTCGCCGTCCAGGGTCATGGTCACGGCGTTGGGCTGCTCGAGGAAGTTGATGCAGCGCAGGAAGGTGCTCTTGCCCGAGCCACTGGCGCCGATCAGGCTGACCACATCGCCGGTTTTGGCCTTGAGCGAGACGCCCTTGAGCACTTCGTGGTCGCCGTAACGCTTGTGCAGGCCTTCGACGGTCAGTTTGTACATGGATAGGGATTCCACAGCTGAAAAGGGGTAGGGGTCACGGCGAGAGCAGGTAGCCGCTGCGATAGGCCTCGGTGCCCGCCACGTGGGCGATCACCATGCCAGCCGTGGCCATGCGGCGATTGGAGCGCGCATAGAGGATGCCAGCGACGGCGCTGCGGACCTCCTCCACGCGATCACTGATGGGGTCGATGACCTGCGCCAGCACCTGACCGACCTCGATGTGCTCGCCTACCTGGGCCTTGAGTACCAGCACGCCCCCCTGGGCGCTCGCCACAGGCTCGACCGCCGCCAGGGGCGTGGCCGGTTGCAGCAGGGGCGGCAGCGGTGCGGCGACGCCGCTCAGGAAGCCCTGATGACGCAGGTAGTTGACGATGGCCTCGGCGTCCGCCGCGGCGAGTTCGTCGCGCACGTCCAGCTGGCCGCGCAGTTCCAGGGTCACCGACAGGCTGCCCAGCGGCAGCCGCTCGCCGAAGCGCTGGTGGAGATTCCACCAGAGCAGGGTGAAGCATTCGTCGAAGGACTGGCCGCCCGAGTCGGTGGCGAGCAGGCTGGCCTCGGAACCGAAGTAACGGGCCAGCGGCTCCACCTGGGGCCAGGCTTCCGGCGTGGTGTAGAGGTGGGCGACGGCGTCGAAATCGCAATGCAGGTCGAGCACCACCTCGGCGTCGCAGGCCAGGCGCTGCAGGGTCAGGCGCTGGCTGTCGAGCTGGGTGCTGGCGGTTTCGGCGGCCAGGGCCGTGCGGAAGGCCTCGCGTACCAGGGCCTGGTTGGCGGCCACGTCGTCACCTAGGCGCTCGGCGATGGCGGCTTCGACCTGGGCGGTCATGTCGCGGAAGCGGCGGTTGAAGTTCTGGCCCGTTTCCAGTTCGTAGCGACCCAGGTGCACGTCGGCGACCTGCTGGTCCTGGCCGATGGGGTTGGCCACCGGCACCAGCACCACCTCCGCCAGCAGCTCATCGGCGGCTTCCAGCGCCCGGAGACGCTGCTTGAGGTGCCAGGCGGTGAGCATGCCGGGCAATTCGTCGGCATGCAGCGAGGCCTGAATATAGACCTTGCGGCCACTCTCGGCGGGGCCGAAGTGGAAGCTGTGGATGCAGCGCTCGGTGCCCGGGACCGGGGCGACCAGCGGATGGGTGAGATGGCGCATGACAACTCCGGGGCCGCGCCAGGCGCGGCCGCTTGGGTCAGTGGGTCGGGCCGAGGAAGGCCAGCCAGCGGCGCTCCGCCAGGCGGAACAGGCCGATCAGGATGAAGGACACCGCCAGGTACAGCAACGCGGCCAGGCCGAAGGCCTGGAAGGTCAGGAAGGTGGCGGTGTTGGCATCGCGGGCGATCTTGAGCAGGTCCGGCACCGTGGCGGTAAAGGCCAGGGTGGTGGAGTGCAGCATCATGATGACTTCGTTGCTGTAGAAGGGCAGCGAGCGGCGCAGCGCCGAAGGCAGGATCACGTGCACGTACAGCCGCCAGCCGTCCAGGCCATAGGCCTTGGCCGCCTCGACTTCGCCATGGGGCGTGTTGCGGATGGCCCCCGCGAAGATCTCCGTGGTGTAGGCGCAGGTGTTCAGGGCGAAGGCCAGGATGGTGCAGTTCAGGCCGTCACGGAAGAAGCTGCCCAGCATGGGCTGGTCACGCACGAAGCCCAGGCTGTAGATGCCGGTGTAGCAGATCAGCAGCTGCAGATAGAGCGGGGTGCCACGAAAGACGTAGGTGTAGAAGCCGATCGGCCAGCGCAGCCAGCGGCGCTCCGAGACCCGGGCCACCGACAGGGGCACCGAAACGACGAAGCCGATCACCACCGAGGCCACCAGCAGCCAGAGGGTCATGGCCAGGCCGGTGATGTGGTAGCCATCGGTCCACAGCAGAGGCTTCCAGTATTGCTGGAGGAGTTCGATCATCGCTTGGCCTCCCGCACGCCGACGTGATAGCGCCGTTCCAGGGTCCCGAGGATGGCGTTGGTCACGGCGGTGATGAGCAGATAGATGACGCCGGCGACGATCAGGAAGTAGAACAGCTTGAAGGTGCCCTTGCCGGCTTCCTGGGAGGCGCGGACCAGATCGGCCAGGCCGATGATGGAAACCAGCGCGGTGGCCTTGAGCAACACCTGCCAGTTGTTGCCGATACCGGGCAGGGCGAATCTCATCATCTGCGGAAAGGTGATCAGGGTGAAGGTCTGCCAGCGGGTCAGGCCATAGGCCACGGCAGCCTCGCCCTGACCGCGCGGCACGGCGAGGATGGCGCCGCGAAAGGTCTCGGTGAAGTAGGCGCCGTAGATGAAACCGAGGGTGGCGATACCGGCCGCCATGGGATCGATGTCAATGTAATCCCAACCCATGTAGTCGGTGAGGGCGCCCAGCCAGTTCTGCAGGCTGTAGAAGATCAGCAGCATCAGCACCAGATCGGGCACGCCACGGATCAGGGTGGTGTAGCTCTGGGCAATGAAGCGCAGGGGCGCGAGGCGCGACAGCTTGGCCGAGGCGCCGAGCAGGCCGAGGATGACCGCCACCACCAGCGCGAAGCCGGCGAGCTTGAGGGTCGTCAGGGTGCCTTCCAGGATCAGCGGGCCGTAGCCATGCAGGCTGAGCGTGCCCAGTCCGATGGACTGCAAGAAGGAGTCGAAGGAATTCTGCTGCATGCGTCTTGGGAGAATCGCCTGGTGAGGCCGCGAGCACGGTGAGCGCCAACGGTCATACGTAAAACGCCCCCGGTGGCACCGGGGGCGTCTGCCGAACCGAACTTACTTGGGATCGTAGAGGTTCAGGTCGCCGAAGTACTTCTTCTGGATCTTGTCGTAGGTGCCGTCGGCGTGGATGGCCGCGATGCCCTTGTTGACGAAGGTCTTGAACTCGTCATTGCCCTTGCGGATACCGACGGCGGTATCGGCCGGCAGCAGCTCGTCGTGGATGGCGGTGTTGACGTAGCCCTTGCCCTGGGGCGACTTCATGAAGCCACCCTCGGCCTGCAGCATGTCCTGCATGGCGACGTCGATACGGCCGGACACCAGGTCGGCATAGACCTGATCCTGGTTCTGGTAGCTCTGCACGTTGACGCCATTGGGCGCCAGCTTCTGCTTGGCGAAGGTTTCCTGGATGGTACCCTGCTGCACGCCGACGGTCTTGCCCTTCAGGCTTTCCGGAGTGGCCTGCAGGTTGGAGCCTTCCTTGACGACCATGGAGGAGGGACCCGACCACAGCAGGTCGGAGAAGTCGATCTGTTCGGCACGAGCCGGGGTCTTGGTCAGCGAGGACAGGATGCCGTCGAACTTGCGCGCCCGCAGGCCGGGGATCAGGCCGTCGAAGTCACTCACCACCCACTTGCACTTCACTTCCAGCTTTTCGCAGATGGCGTTGCCCAGTTCGATGTCGAAGCCGACGAAGCTGCCATCGGCGGCCTGGGATTCGAAAGGCGGGTAGGTGGTGTCCACACCGAAGCGGATCTCTTTCCATTCCTTGGCCATCGCCGAACCGGCGGCCAGACACAGGGCGAGCGCAGAGAGAGTCAGCCAGCTTTTTTTCATGTCGGATCCTAGTGCGAATGTGGATGAAATCATGGCGCCAGTACGACGCCCGTGCCCTCGCGGGAGCAATAAGCTTACCAGTCGGCGAAGATCGTCCCAAATCTGTACGCGGTTGCCGCGTTGGTTACATCCTGTCGCAGCCGACCCAGCCGAGCGGCGCGCATTATGCACCGGAAAGGCGCGGCTTTCCTGCCCAGGGCGGACGAACGCACCGCTTTGGGTCTAAAAAGATACGCCTGCGCCAAAGGTGGGCAGAAAGGTAGCAGAAGAGCCGATTCGATGAGCGGTCGTATCGGTTCGGTAGCAATCATCCGCCGTGGCTGGGTGTAAAGGAAACGGGAGCGAAAACAATGGCTGTTCGGGGCAAGGCTGTACAGCTGGCCAGGGTTCATCAGGCGAGCGTTGATCAGGCGGCAGCGGTGGCCCAGGGTTTCCAGGCGTTTGTCAGCGCTCAGCACCCGCAGTTGGCCGATGAGTCGGCCGACGTCCCGCTACAGCTGGTCATCATCGAGGATTCCCGAGTCATTGCCGGCCTCTTGGGGCGAGTGTTCTGGCAGGGTCTGGAGATCGAGGTGCTCTGGGTGGATGAGGGGCATCGCCAGCGTGGCTTGGGTCGGCAACTCCTGCAGCAGGCGGAAGCCAAGGCACGCACCCAGGGTGCTCAGGTCGCGTATCTGCGCACTGCCCAGGCGGCAGCCTTCTATGAGCGGTGTGGCTACCAACACTGTGGCTATCTGCCGCGACCGCTGGGAGCGGGGTTGCACAGCTACCACAAGGCCCTGGGCTAGCCGGTGGCGCGAGGCCTGGGCAGGCTATTGGCGCTGATCGCCCTGGCCGCGCTCTATGGGGCGCTGCATGACCAGCTCAGCTACCGCATAGGTCCGGACTACTTCCACTGCCTGAAATTTCCGCAGTTCGGTTTGCTCGACACCGATGTGACGACGCGCTGGCGAGCGGCGGGGGTCGGCCTGCAGGCCGGTGCGGTGGCAGGCCTGCCGCTGGGCCTGGCGCTGCTCTGGCTGGCGCGCGGGCGTGCTGCCATGGAGCGCTATCTCTGGCACGGCAGCGCGGCCGTCCTGTTCGGAGCCTTGAGCTTCGCCTTTCTGGGCCTGGGCCTGGGCTGGCTCGCCCTGGAGCTGGGCAACGTGCAGCGGGTTCCCGCCTGCGTGCAGGACAGCCGTGGCTTCCTGCTGGCGGCCTGGATGCACGATGGCAGCTACCTGGGCGCCTTGTTGGGGTTGCTGGTGTTCGCCTGGCGCGACTGGCGGCGTCGCTGAAGGCGGGCGAGTCCTCGTTCGACGCCCGCTTCCAGCGCCAGGAACAGCAGGGCGACCGCACCGCCCAGCAGGGTGCTGCCGATCCGTTCCCAGGCGATGCTCGCCTCGGGGGCGCCGGCCAGGGCGACCATCAGCACCGTGGTGCCGGTGATGAACAGCGTCTGCAGCGAGTAGCGCCCGTCCTGCAGCAGATAGGCGCCCGCCGCGCACAGCAGGCAGGCACCGGCCAGGACGGCGGGCGTATCGTCGAACCAGACCACCGTGCCCGCCAGCAGGCAGCCTGCCAGGGTGCCGCCCAGCCGACCCAGCCCACGCCGCCAGGTGTCGCCCAGTCGCGGCTTGAGCACTAGCAGGGCGGTCATTGGCGCCCAGTAGCCATGGCCATAGTCGAGCAGGCCGGTCAGGGTCTGGCAGAGGGCGACCACGGCGGCCGCATAGAAGCCGTAGCGGCCGAGCCGTAACCTGTCGGCGAACAGGGCTACCACTTCCCAGAGATGGGCCTTCAGGGAGCCGGTGCGCAGCCGCCACTGGGAGCGGTAGAGGGCCTTTTGCACCAGGGCGAAAAGCAGCAGTTGCAGCAGCCCACCGCCGAGCAGCAGGCCGCCCCGCAGCAAGGCTTGCTGCAGATCACCGGGAAAGCCACCAGCGACCAGCAGGGCCACCGTCCACTGCTGGGTGATCCACCAGGGGCCGTTGCCGACGGCGAACAGCCAGGCGCAGCAGGCGGCCCAGAGGGCGCCGGCCATGACCAGCGCCGGCAGCTGATGGCCCAGCAGGGAGCCAACCACGGTAGAAAAGGCCATCCCCAGCGCCGCCACCAGCATGGGCGCCAGGGGTTCTGCGGCAAAGCTCTTGTAGGCGCCGAAGCCGACGGTATAGGCGCCACCCAGGGCTACCACGCAAGGCAGCCAAGCCCCCGTCCACCAGCCGGCAAGCAGGATCGCCGCCAAGGCCGGCAGGCAGGCGAGCGCCAAGGCCCAGCGGGGTTCCTGCGGCGCGCCTATGGCACCATCGGCTACCGGTGGCGGTGCCTGGCCGGTCATCCGCTAGGCCAGCAGCTGCTGCAGGATGTCGAGGGTATCGGCTTCGGCCACCGGCTTGTCGTGGCGCCAGCGCAGCATCCGCGGAAAGCGCACGGCGACGCCGCTCTTGTGGCGCTTGGACAGGGCGATGCCCTCGAAACCCAGCTCGAACACCAGGGTCGGCTCGACACTGCGTACCGGGCCGAACTTCTCCACCGTGGTGCGGCGGACGATGGCATCCACCTTGCGCATCTCCTCGTCGGTAAGCCCCGAATAGGCCTTGGCGAAGGGCACCAGGGTACGTTCGCTGCTCTCCGGCGGACCGTCCCAGACAGCGAAGGTGTAGTCGGAATAGAGACTGGCACGCCGCCCATGGCCGCGCTGGGCATAGATGAGCACCGCATCCACCGAGAAGGGATCGACCTTCCATTTCCACCAGGTGCCCATGTCCTTGGTACGACCGACGCCATAGAGCGAGTCCTGGGCCTTGAGCATCATGCCTTCGACCCCCAGGGTGCGGGAGGCCTCGCGCTGACGGGCGAGATCCTGCCAGTCTTTGCCGTGCAGCAGCGGCGAGGGGCGCAGCAGCGGACTGGCGCAGCGCGCCACCACCCGTTCCAGCTCGGCGCGGCGCTGACGTTGCGACTGGCTGCGCAGGTCGTGGCCCTGCCATTCGAGCAGGTCGTAGGCGAGCAGGATGACCGGTACGTCTTCGAGGATCTTCTTGCCCAGGGTCTTGCGGCCGATGCGTTGCTGCAGCAGGGCGAAGGGCTGCACGCCGAAGGGGATGGGCGCGGCCGGATCCTGGTCATCCTGGTGCTCGCTGACCTCCTCGCTGCTGAGCAGGGTGTCGGGGGCGGCGTCTTCCTTCCAGACCACGATCTCGCCGTCGATGACGGTACCGTCGGGCAGCGATTCCGCGAGGGGATGCAGTTCGGGAAAGCGATCGGTGACCAGGTCTTCGCCTCGCGACCAGATCCACAGCCGACCGTCACGCTTGACCAACTGGGCGCGGATGCCGTCCCACTTCCATTCCACCTGCCAGTCTTCGGCCGGGCCCAGTTGCGCCTCGAACTGCTCCACCGGCAGTTGCAGGGCGTGGGCGAGAAAGAACGGATAGGGTTGACCACCCCGCTGGGCATGCTCATCCGGGCTTTCCGGAGCGACCAGTCGGGCATAGCCCTCGGCGGTGGGGCGATGGGAGAGATCGGTATAGCCCACCAGGCGCTGGGCGACGCGCTTGGGATCCAGGTCCGCCAGGGTGGCCAGGGCGCGGGTCACCAGTAGCTTGGAGACACCGACACGGAATTCGCCGGTGATCAGCTTGATGCAGACCATCAGACTCTGGCGATCCAGCTCGCCCCAGAGCGGCGGCAGGCGCTCGGCCAGCTCTTCCGGCGGCAGCCCGCGCAGGGGGAGCAGGTATTCCTCCAGCCAGAAGGCCAAGCCTTCGGCATTGGCGGCATCGGCGGTGGGGATAAGCAGTGCCATGGTCTCGGCCAGGTCGCCGACCGCCTGGTAGCTCTCCTCGAACAGCCATTCGTGCAGGCCGGAGAGCGCCATGGTCAGCTCGCGCAGCTGGCGCGTTGGCACCAGGCGCCGGGGGCGGCCGCCGGCGAGGAAGTACACCGCCCAGGCGGCATCCGCGGCCGGGGCGCTGCCGAAGTAGTCCACCAGGGCGGCCAGCTTGGCGTTGCTGGAGGTGGTGGCGTCGAGACGGCCATAGAGTTCGGCGAAGGCCTTCATGCCTGGGCCTCCGTGGCGACTGGGGTGTCGTCTTCCTCACCGTATTCGGTGGTGAAGCCCTGGGCGTCCAGGCCCTGGTCGCGCAGGTAGCGCACCAGGGTGGCGACCGAGCCATGGGTGACCATCACGCGCTCGGCGCCGGTCTGCTCGATGGCCCACAGCAGGCCCGGCCAGTCGGCATGGTCGGAGAGCACGAAGCCGCGATCCACCCCGCGCCGGCGGCGGGTGCCGCGCAGCATCATCCAGCCGCTGGCGAAGGCGTCGCTGTGCTCGCCGAAGCGGCGGATCCAGGTACTGCCCCCGGCCGAGGGCGGGGCGATGATCAGCGCCTGGCGCAACGTGGGATCGCTCTTCTTGAAGTCGCCGGCGTAGTGGGTCTCGGGAATGCGGATGCCGGCCTCGCGATAGACCCGGTTGAGCGGCTCCACCGCGCCATGGGCGAGGATGGGGCCGATCTCCGGATCCAGGCCGTGCAGCAGGCGTTGCGCCTTGCCGAAGGCATAGCTGTAGAGGACGCTGGCCAGCCCCTGGGCCTGGTTGGCGCGCCACCATTGGTTGACCTCGGCAAAGATCTCGGCCTGGGGTCGCCAGCGATAGATCGGCAGGCCAAAGGTGGATTCGGTGATGAAGGTATGGCAGCGCACCGGCTCGAAGGGGGTGCAGGTGCCATCGGGTTCGACCTTGTAGTCGCCCGAGGCCACCCAGACCTCCCCGCGATACTCCAGGCGCACCTGCGCCGAGCCCAGCACATGGCCGGCCGGATGGAAGCTCAGCCTGACCCCGTGGTGGTCGATGACCTCGCCGTATTCCAGGGTCTGGAGGTTGATGTCGGCCCCCAGTCGGGCGCGCAGGATGCCGGCACTGCCCGATGTGGCGAGATAGTGACCGTTGCCTACCCGGGCATGGTCGCCGTGGCCATGGGTGATGACCGAGCGCTCCACCGGATGCCAGGGATCGATGTAGAAGTCGCCGGGCGGGCAATAGAGGCCGTCCGGGCGGGCGATGACGAGGTCCATGGGCGCCGCTCTGCTGGGGGATTACCCATAGGAACGGCGGCTGGGCTCCGGAGTTCGCCGCTCAGGCCTGGGCGGCGAAGCTCAGGGCCTGTTGCAGGGCGGCCTGGCCGACCACCTCGCCGATCACCAGGATCGCCGGACTGCGCAGCTGGAAGAGCGCGGCGTCCGCCTGCAGATCCTGCAGGGTCGAGCGGCACTCGCGCTGGCTGGGCAGGGAGGCGTTCTCGATCATGGCCACCGGGGTGGTCAGGGCCAGACCGCCGTCCAGCAGGCCCTGCTGGATCTCGGCCAGGCGGGCCACGCCCATGTAGACCACCAGGGTGGTGCCGGTGGCGGCCAGGGCCGGCCAGTTGGGCGCACTGTCGTCCTGGGTGTGGGCGGTGACCAGGGTCACGCCTCGGGCTACGCCTCTCAGGGTCAGGGAGATGCCGCAGGCGGTGGCGCCGGCCAGGCCGGCGGTGATGCCGTTGACGATCTCGCTGCTGACGCCACGGGCGGCCAGCCATTCGGCTTCCTCGCCGGCGCGACCGAAGATGCAGGGATCGCCGCCCTTGAGCCGGGCCACGCAACGGCCCTGGCGGGCATAGCGCAGCATCAGTCGATGGATGAAGGCCTGGGGCGTGGAGCGGCAACCGCCGCGCTTGCCGACGCGGATCACCCGGGCGTTCGGACAGTGTTCGAGCACCGCCGGATTGACCAGGTCATCGATCATCACCACCTCGGCCTCACCCAGGGCGCGCACGGCCTTGAGGGTCAGCAATTCGGGATCGCCGGGGCCGGCACCGATCAACCAGACTTTCCCGCTCATGTAGTGACCTCTCGTATCCAGGGTGGCGACTGTAACGCAAAAAAAAGGCGTCCCGCTGCAAGCAGCTGGGACGCCTTTGTCCGGAGGGTCTTTCCTCGCCGTTGAAGAAAGACCTAAGTTGTCTGAGGATTTGCAGGCTTCGTGCCAGTTGCCCCAGCGAGACAAATCCCGGGTTTGTGCGCGCGGGAGACCGCAAAATCGCCCCGTTTCGAGGCGTGCTGCCTCGAAACGGGGCGAATCATCAGGCTACGGCACCGGGGTGGCTGTGCTTCTCGTAGAGGAAGCTCAGCACCGCGTGGCGATAGCCGTTGTAGCGGGGATCGTCGACCAAGGTGATGCGATCGCGCGGCCGCGGCAGGTCGATGGTGAGGATCTCGCCAATGGTGGCCGCCGGGCCGTTGGTCATCATGACGATGCGATCCGAGAGCAGCACCGCCTCGTCCACGTCGTGGGTGATCATCATCACGGTGTTGCGCAGTTCGCTCTGGATGCGCATCACCTCATCCTGCAGATGCGCCCGGGTGAGGGCGTCCAGGGCGCCGAAGGGCTCGTCCAGCAGCAGCACCTTGGGCTCCATGGCCAGGGCCCGGGCGATGCCGACCCGCTGCTTCATGCCACCGGAAATCTCGCTGGGTCTTTTGTGCAGGGCATGGCTCATGTTGACCATTTCCAGGTTGTGCAGCGTCCAGGCATGGCGCTCGGCCTTGCTCTTGGCGCCCCTGAACACCTTGTCCACCGCCAGGGCGACGTTCTCGTAGACCGTCAGCCAGGGCAGCAGCGAGTGGTTCTGGAACACCAGGCTGCGCTCCGGACCAGGACCGCGGACCTCGCGGTTCTCCAGCAGGATGGAGCCGGAGGTGGGTTCGATCAGGCCGGCGACGATGTTGAGCACCGTCGACTTGCCGCAGCCGGAGTGGCCGATGATGGAGATGTACTCGCCGCGTTCGATCTTGAGATTGACGTCGCGCAGCACCGTGGAGGTCAGGCCGTTGCGGGTGAAGCTCTTGTCGACGTGTTCGATGCTCAGGTAGGGCTGGGCCATGGTGGGAGTCCTCTAGTTCGCGGTGCCGCGGGTGACCAGCCGGCCGATGAGGGCCACCAGCCGGTCGAGCAGGAAGCCGATGACGCCGACGTAGACCAGCGCCAGGATGATGTCGCTGATGCGCGAGGCGTTCCAGGCATCCCAGATGAAGAAGCCGATGCCCACGCCACCGATCAGCATCTCGGCGGCGATGATGGCCAGCCACGACAGGCCCACGCCGATGCGCAGGCCGGAGAAGATGTAGGGCGCGGCGGCCGGCAGCATGATCTTCTGGAAGTATTCCCAGCCATTCAGGCGCAGGACGCGCGCCACGTTGCGGTAGTCCTCTGGGATGTTGCGGATGCCTACCGAGGTATTGATGATGATCGGCCAGATGGCGGTGATGAAGATGACGAACAGCGCCGAGGGGTGGCTGTCCTTGAAGCCGGCCAGGGACAGCGGCAGCCAGGCCAGCGGTGGCACGGTGCGCAGGACCTGGAACAGTGGATCGAGGCCGCGCATGGCCCAGGCCGACTGGCCCACCAGCACGCCCAGGGCGATACCCACCACGGCGGCCATCAGGTAGCCGTAGGCGACGCGTTCGAGGCTGGCCAGCAGTTGCCAGGCCATGCCCACGTCATTGCCGCCGTTGTCGTAGAAGGGCTGGGTGATCAGCTCCCAGGTGTCGTTGACCACCTGGCTCGGCGGCGGCAGGGCCGCGCCGGGGCGACTGCACAGCAGTTGCCAGACGATCAGCAGCAGGGCGCCCACCACCAGCGGTGGCAGGCCATTGCGCAGCACCTGCTGGCCGAAGCGACGCAGACGGGTTTGCGGACGAAAGGTCGCGAGGGCCTTGGGCGGCCGGGTGTGGGCGTTCATCGGCGGCACTCCTTGAGGGATGGTGGACGTCAGGCCTTGAGCGTCAGGCTGGCGAGATAGGCCTTGGGATCGGCGGGGTCGAACACCTTGCCGTCGAAGAAGCTTTCCTTGCCGCGCGAGTTGCTGGCGGGAATGTCGCCGGCCGGGACACCGATGGCCGCCGCCGCTTCGCGCCAGAGATCGGCGCGGTTGACCTTGGCGATCAGGCCCTGGGCATCCAGGTCGCCGGGTAGATAGCCCCAGCGCTGGTTCTCGGTGATGAACCAGAGGTCGTGGCTCTGGTAGGGGAAGGAGGCATGCTCGTTCCAGAACTTCATCAGGTGCGGACTGTTCTGCACCACCCGGCCGGTACCGTAGTCGAAGGTGCCCTGCAGGCGGCCGACTACGTCCTCGGCGGGCGCGCCGATCCAGCGCCGCTTGGCGCAGATCTCGGCGACCTTCGGCTTGTTCGCCGCCACGTCGCAGTATTGCTGGGCCTCCAGTACCGCCTTGAGCAGCGCCACGGTGGCCTTGGGATTGGCCTGGACATAGTCGCCGCGCAGGGCCAGGGCCTTCTCGGGGTGATTGGCCCAGAGCTCGCCGGTGGTCAGGGCGCTGTAGCCGATGTTCTGCTTGATCAGCTGGGCGTTCCAGGGCTCGCCGACGCAGAAGGTGTCCATGTTGCCGACCTTCATGTTGGCGACCATCTGCGCCGGGGGCACCACCAGGGTGGTGATGTCCTTGTTCGGGTCGATACCGTTGGCTGCCAGCCAGTAGCGAATCCACAGATCATGGGTGCCGCCCGGGAAGGTCATGGCGGCCGAGGTCTTCTTGCCAGCGGCCTGGCGCGCGGCCAGGGCGGTCTTGAAGCCGCTGGCGTCTAGGCCGACCTTCTGCTCCTTGTAGTCGTTTGACAGGGAGATGCCTTGGCCGTCGACGTTCAGCCGCGCCAGCAGCGCCATGGGCAGCGGCTGGCCGTTGGGGGTGATCTTGCCGGAGGCCAGGTGATAGACCATGGGGGTGAGGATGTGGGCGCCGTCGATGCCATTGGCCGCCGAGCCCAGCACCAGGTTGTCGCGGGTGGTACCCCAAGAGGATTGCTTGAGCACCTCCACCTCGGTCATGCCGTACTTGGCGAACAGCCCGAGCTCGTCGGCGACGAACAGCGGCGCCGCATCGGTGAGGGCGATGAAGCCCAGTTTGGCCTTGGTCGTCTCCACGGCATCGCTGCCGGAGGCCCAGGCGGCGGACCTCAGCCCGGGTGGCAGCAGCGTGAGCGCGGCGCCAGCGCCCAGTACGCCGAGCGACTGCTTGAGGAAACTGCGGCGGGGGAGTCCGCGACCGGCCTGGTCATCGTTACGCGAGCTGTCGTCCATCGTCCTTCCTTATTTCGCGGGCACAAAAAAAGGCATCCACTCTCGGCAGGCTTGGGCTGCGAGCGTGGACACCTTCGTCCGGGGATTGCTGTGGGAGCGCATGGCGCTCGCCAGGGCTTCTGCAGGGACTGTGCCAAGCCCGGAATCCCGGGCGATCCAGGCCTTTTACGGTTCCTGGGCGCACAGTCAGGGGGCGTTCCGCTGGCGGGGTGCGCCCTGGCGGCGCATGGAAGGTGCCGAACGGGCCCAGGCAGTACGATGGCCAATACTGATCGATGAATAGTACCGACCTAGGGCTCCTGGCCGAGTAGCTGCCGGACCAGTTCGGGCAGCGGTCGGCCACTGCGCATCGCCAGTCGCTGCAGATGCTGGTGGGCGTCCGCCTCCGGCAGTTGCAGTTGCTGCATGAGCTGCTGCTTGGCGCGCTCCAGCAGCTTGCGCTCGACCAGGGAGCGGCGGGTTTCCTGAAGCTCCGCCTCCACCTCATGCAGGCGTCGGGTCTGCTCGTGCAGCAATTCGAGGATGCCGGGCTGACCTTCGCCTGGCCGGGCTTCACCCAGCGGATTGGCGGTCAGGCTGAACAGCAGTGGCGTGCTGGGCTCGCGGTCGAGCTCGGCCAGGCGGCGGGACAGCTTGCGATGGCTGTCCAGGTCCGCCCGGGCCTGGGCGATGCTCTTCGCACAGCGCGCGCGGAGCTCCAGGACCAGGTGCTGGGCGACCTCCTGCATGGCGTCCAGGCGGCGGGTATTGAGTTCGAACCAGATTTCGGCCAGCGCCGGCTCCACCTGGGCACTCGCCGAGGTGCGCTGGGCGACGCCGCGCAGCCGTTCGATCTGCTGCCGCGAGGCGCACTCCTGCACCCCGTGCCAGAGGACCAGGGCCTGGGGATCGGCATGGTCGAGGAAACCGGCGAAGCAACGGGCCTGGCCACTGTCCAGGTCGTCGAGACGGGCCAGCAGCACGGCATCGAAATGACCCTGGGCGAAGCCGACCACGCCGGTCGCCCGGGCCTGGCCCGCCAGTTCCTTGCCCTGCATGAAGTTGAACAGCGCCACCAGGGCCCGGCTGAGACCCGGGTCGCTCGCCGTGTCGGCCGCCTCGAAGATGACCGCCAGCAAGCCACCGATCAGGTGCGAGAAGGCCGCGGTGGCCTCTTCCATCCCCAGGCGCCGGTCGAGCACGCCGCGCCTCAGGCCCGGCAGGCCATCGAGCAGGTGCAGGACACAGGCGATGCGATTGAGCAGGCGCGGGCGATCCTGGGCCAGGCTGGCGTCGAAGGTGTCCAGGCCTTCGCGCAGGCGCGTCTCGCTGCAGCGCGTCGTTGCCGAATGCCGTTCCAGGGCGCTGCGATAGCGATCGCTACCCGTCCCCAGCAGGATATTGCTGAAGCCGCGCTCGCGCTGCAGGTCATGCACCAGCGCGCTGGCGTCCTCCACCAGCTCGCAGGTCAGGGCAAGACCCTCCAGTTGCTGCAGTTCGCAACGGCGGGCCGCCAGCATGAAACGCAGGGCAGGGGGCATCTGGCGATCGGACATGGGGCGAGACTCGAACAGGAGGCTGGCCAGTGGCCTGCAAAAGCTGCTCCAGACCGGGACGCCTCAGTGGCGATAGAGCCACAACAGCCCGAGCACCAGGTTGGCCAGAAGCGACAGGGTCGCGACCACCTGCCAGGTGCGCAGCGGATCGCGGTGCAGCAGCGGCAGAGCGCGGACTGCCGGCTGCCGCTCGCCCTGCTCTAGCAGCAGCAGGGCTTCTTCCGCGGTTTCGAAGCGCTCGGCGGGGTCGACCGCCACGGCCCGCTGCAGCCAGTCGTCGAGCCAGGCCGGTACATCCGGACGCCGGCGCAGGGCACTGGCGGGCGTGCCGAAGCGTGGGCGCTGGAAGGGCTCCACCTCGCCGTAGGGATAACCATCGGTCAGCAGTTGATAGAGGGTCACCCCGGCCGCATAGAGGTCCTGGGCGGGACTCGGCTCGGCGCCTTCGAAGGATTCCGGGGCCCGGTAGCTGGGGGTGCCCGGACTGTCCTGCAGATCCTGGGACAGTTGCGGACAGTAGGCCAGGCCGAAGTCCAGCAGGCGCAGTTCGCCGTCTTGGCCGCGGTGCAGATTGTCCGGCTTGATGTCGCGGTGAAGGATGTTGCGTCTGTGCAACTGGCCGAGCGCACGCAACAGGCGCGAGGCGACGTCCAGCCAGTCGGCCAGGGCCAGGGGCCCGTCGCCGGTCAGTTGCTGCGCCAGGGTGCGCCCCGGATATTCGCGCTGCACGAAATAGAGATGGGCGCGCCGTGGCAGCGGATGCACCTCGACGAAGGCGCGGCCGGCGACGCGCCGCAGGAACCACTCCTCCATGAGCAGGGCATGACCGGCCAGAGTGTCGAATTGCAGCGCCGCGGGCAGGGTCTTGAGCAGCCAGGGGCGGCCACCCTCGTCGGTGACCCGGTAGAGCAGCGATTGCCGCGACTCGGCCAGGCGCTCCACCACCGTCCAGCCCTCGAAGGCCTGGCCAGGCTTCAAGGCAGGCAGCGGCGGCCAGGTGTCGGCATTGGCCAGGGTATCGGCCAGGGAGATGTCCGGCAGGCGATCGACCCGCACCAGCAGGGCGCTGGCATTGTCCTGGCCGCCGGCATGCAGGGCGCCAGCCACCAGCGCCTGAGCGGTGGCGTCCAGATCGCTGACGCAGTCGACGAGGATGCGCCTCATGCTGTCTTCGCCCAGCGCGGCCCAAACCCCATCGCTCACCAGCAGCAGGGTTTCGCCGGCTTCCAGTTCGCCTTCGCGAAAATCCACCACCAGGTGGTTTTCCAGCCCCAGGGCGCGGGTCAGCACATGCTGCATGCCGGCCTGCTGCCAGACGTGGTCGACGGTGAGACAGGTCAGCCGACCGCCATGCCAGCGATAGGCACGGCAGTCGCCGACATGGGCCAGGGTGTAGCGCCGCCCGCGGATCACCAGGGCGGTAAGGGTCGTCAGCAGTGGCTGGCCATTGCCGGCGGCCTGCAGCCAGCGATTCTGCGCCAGCAGTAGCCGTTCCAGGGCCTGGGCCACCGGCCAGGTCTCCGGCGTGGAGTAGTAGTCCTGGGCCAGGGCCTGGAGCGTCGCGCGCGCGGCCAGGCCACCGTCCGGACAGCCGCTGACGCCATCGGCCAGGGCGAACAGATGTCCCTTGGTCGCCGCCAGGGCCGCACTGGGCTGGACGCTGCGCAAGGCGTCCTGGTTTTCCTTGCGCGGACCGGTCGCGGTGGCTTCGGCAAAGGCGAGTTCTAGGGGCATGGAAGGGGCGCCGGCAGGGAGGGGCGACAGCCGATGCAAAAGCGATACCCGTTCACCGGACGCCCCCGGACCCTCACCAGATTTCCACGCGTTTCTCGTCCGGTCGGACCATGGCATCGCCCACCTTGCAGCTGAACGCCTGGGCAAAGGACGGCATGTTGGACGGCGCGCCGATGGCGCGGAATCTCATGGGCGCATGGGGATCGGTGTTGAGCGAGAGGCGTAGCTGTTCCTCACGCACGGAGCTGCGCCAGACCCGTGCCCAGTTGAGGAAGAAGCGCTGCTGCTGGGTGTAGCTGTCGAGGGTGCGGTTGGCTTCCTCCGGCTTCTTCGCCAGCGCCAGTTGCAGGGCGTCGTAGGCTGCATTGATGCCGCCGAGATCACCGATGTTCTCGCCCAGAGTGAGCTTGCCGTTGACGTGCAGGTCCGGGTGATCCGGCAGCGGACGATAGTTGTCGAATTGCTCCACCAGCTTGCCGGTGCGGGCCTCGAAGGCCTTGCGATCGGCCGGGGTCCACCAGTCCACCTGGTTGCCGGCGCCGTCGAACTTGCTGCCCTGGTCGTCGAAACCATGGCTGGCCTCGTGGCCGATCACCGCGCCGATGCCGCCGTAGTTGATGGCGTCGTCGCCGTCCGGATAGAAGAACGGCGGCTGGAGGATGGCGGCCGGGAAGTTGATGGTGTTGTCGGTGGGGCTATAGTAGGCATTCACCGTCTGCGGGTACATGCCCCATTCCTGGCGGTCGGTGGGCTTGCCGATCTTGTCCAGGTCATGGCGATAGTTGAAGCGCGAGGCGGCTTCCAGGTTGGCGTAGAAGCCCTGGGGCTTGAGGGTCAGGCCGCTCCAGTCGCGCCAGCGCTCGGGATAGCCGATCTTGGGCAGGAAGCTGTCCCACTTGGCCAGCGCCTTCTGCTTGGTCTCGGGGCTCATCCAGTCGAGCTGCTCGATGCGCGCCTTGAGCGCCAGCATCACGTTGTCCACCAGCTCCTGGGCGCGGGCCTTGGCCTGGGGCGAGAAGTGCTCTTGCACATAGAGCTGGCCAAGGCCTTCGCCCATGGCACCGTTGACCGTGCGCAGCACCCGCTTCCAGCGTTCGCTCTGTTGCTGCTGGCCGCTCAGGGTCTTCTGGTTGAAGTCGAAGCTCTCCTGCTGGAAGGGTTTGGACAGCAGCGGCGCCGCATCGTCGATCACATGGGCGCGCAGATAGGCCTGCCATTGCTCGATGGGGGTCTCGGCCAGCATCCGGTCGAATTCGGCGAAGAAGCCGGGCTGGGACAAGGAAAAGCCCTGCTGGCCAGTGACGCCCTGGCTGGCGAAGAAGGCTTGCCAGTCGAAATGCGGCGTGACTTTGTTGGCTTCGGCGAAGCTCAGGTAATGATACTGGTTCTCCGGATTGCGCAGCTCCACCGGCTTGACCGAGGCGCGCGCCAGGCGACTTTCGAAGGCCAGTACCAGCTCGGCCTGGGCGGCCGCCTGGGCTTTGGGTACCCCGGTCAGGACCAGCAGTCGGGCGATGTGACCCAGATAGGCCTGGCGCAGCTTGGCGTAGTCGGCCTCGGTGTAGTAATCGGGGGTGGGCAGGCCCAGGCCGCCCTGGTAGGCATAGGCGATCTGCTGCTTGGCATTCTGGTAGTCGGCGCCGGAACCGAAGGAGAACACCTGCATGTCGCCGCGGGCGAAGCTCTGTTGCAGGTACTTCACCACGTCGGCCGTGGTGCGTAGCTCATCGATGGCGGCCAGTTGCGCCTGGATCGGCTGATAGCCGGCGCGCTCGATGGCGGCTTCGTCCATGCCCGAGCGATACAGCCAGCCGATCTTCTGTTCTACCGAACCCGCTTCCGCGCGATCCGCCGAGCGCGCGGCACGTTGCAGGATGGCGTGCTGGTCGTTGAGTGATTTTTCCCCCAGGGCCATGAAGGAACCCCAGCGCGACTTGTCCGGCGGGATGGGGTTGGCCGCCACCCACTTGGCATTGACGAAGGTGTCGAGGTCGGTACAGGCGGTTGCCGGGTCACCCAGTTCGGTGACGTCGAAGACAGGGGCGGCGAAAGCCTGGCTGCCAAGCAGCAGGCCGATGGTCAGGGCGAGGGGTTTCAACGCAGGCATGGGAGAAAGCGGTCTCCAGAAAAGGGCAGAAGAAGGCAGAGTAGGGGTCGAGGGTAGCGGTCACGGTGCGACCCTGCCAAGGGCGGGTGTTTCACCGGGGCCAGAAACGACGATCCCCGCCGAAGCGGGGATCGTGGGCGGCGTCTGGGATCAGAACACCGTCAGCTGCGCCAGTTGCAGCAGCGGCTGCGGATAGACACCCAGCACGAAGGTGGCGATGGAAATGGCGATCAGCATCACGCCACCGGCGCGCTGACCCCAGTTCATCGGCGCATCGTGGCGCTGCAGGCCCTGCTCGGTCAGGTACAGGGTGACCATCACGCGCAGGTAGTAGAACAGGCCGATGGCGCTGCCCAGCACGATGGCCGCGGTCTGCCACCACATGCCCGCTTCCACGCCCACGGTGATGACGTAGAACTTGCCGATGAAGCCGGCGGTGAGCGGGATGCCGGCCAGGGACAGCATCATCACCGTCAGCGCCGCGGTCAGGTACGGACGGCGCCAGAACAGGCCGCGGTACTCGAACAGGGCATCGGCGTCACGCTGGCCGTTGCTCGGGCTGGACATCAGGGTGATCACGCCGAAGGCGCCCAGGCTGGTGAAGACATAGGTCACCAGGTAGACCGCCACGGCTTCCATCGACAGGCCTTCGCCCGAGGCCACCGCCACCAGCAGGTAACCGAAGTGGGAGATGGAGGAGTAACCCAGCAGCCGCTTGAGGTTGCTCTGCATCAGCGCCAGCAGGTTGCCCACCAGCATGGAGGCGATGGCGATGAAGGCGATGGCATCGTGCAGCCAGCCGTCTTCGGTGGCCATGGGCATGGTCTGGAACACCCGTACCAGCACGGCGAAGACGGCGACCTTGCTGGCGGTGGCCAGGAAGGCACCGACCGGAGCCGGCGAGCCCTCGTAGACGTCCGGGGTCCAGAGGTGGAAGGGCACCAGCGACAGCTTGAAGCCGAGGCCGACGATCAGCATGCCGAGGCCGATTTCCATCAGCAGGCCGGTGCTGGCCGGGGCGTCCATCTGCATGCCGATGTCAGCGAAGTTCAGGCTGCCGGACTGGGCGTAGAGCAGGGCCATGCCGAACAGCAGGATGGCCGAGCCGGCGGCGGACAGCACCAGGTACTTCATGCCGGCTTCCAGGGAACGGCGATTGAAGTAGCTGTAGGCCACCAGGCCGTAGACCGGTACCGACAGCAGTTCCAGGCCGATGAACAGGCCGGCGACGTTCTGCGCCGCCACCAGCACCAGACCGCCGGTGGCGGAGATCAGCAGCAGCAGGTACAGCTCTTCACGGTTGCCCGGATAGCCTTCCATGTAGGCGTGCGACAGGGTCATGCAGGCCAGGGTGGCGATCAGGATCAGCGCCATGTAGAAGCAGCTGAAGCCGTCGATGCGCAGCAGCGGGGTGACGTCGATGGCGCCGACGCCCAGGGCCGGGATGCAGGACAGCAGGGCCAGGTTGAGACCGATCACGCCCAGGGTCGGGATGATGGTGTGATCCCGCCGCCAGGCGATGCCCAGCATCACCACCACGGCGGTGAGGCCGGTGATGCTGATCGGCAGGAGGGCGATGAAGTGTTCGTAGGTAAAGGTCATGGCGCTCTTACCGGGCGGAAACGAGAGAGGAGAAGGCTTCGCCGAGCCACTGCTGGACACCGGCCATGCTCGCGGCCGAGGTATCCAGCACCGGCTGCGGGTAGACGCCGAGCAGCACCAGCAGCACGCCAAGCAACAGCAGCATCGACAGTTCCCGTGCGTTCAGACCCGGCAGGGCACCCTCGGCCTTGGCTGGGCCGAAGTAGGCACGGTGGATCATGATCAGCGAATAGACCGAGGCGAACACCAGGCCGAAGGTGGCGATGACGGTGATCATCGGTACCACCGGGAAGGCGCCCAGCAGGATCAGGAACTCGCCGACGAAGTTACCGGTACCGGGCAGACCCAGGGACGCCGAGGCGAAGAACAGACTCAGGGCCGGCAGGTAGGGCAGGCGTGCCCAGAGACCGCCCATCTCGCGCATGTCACGGGTATGCATGCGCTCGTAGAGCTGGCCACAGAGGATGAACAGGCCGGCGGCGGAAAGACCGTGGGCGATCATCTGCACCACCACGCCCTGCAGCGCCTGGGGGCTGCCGGAGTAGATGCCGATCAGCACGAAGCCCATGTGCGAGACGCTGGAGTAGGCCACCAGGCGCTTGATGTCGGTCTGGGCGAACGACAGGATGGCGCCGTAGAAGATGCCGATGATGCCCAACCACATGGCGATCGGCGCGAATTCCGCCGAGGCGTTGGGGAACAGCGGGATGGCGAAGCGCAGCAGGCCGTAGGCGGCGGTCTTGAGCAGGATACCGGCGAGGTCGACGGAACCGGCGGTTGGCGCCTGGGCGTGGGCATCGGGCAGCCAGGAGTGCAGCGGCACCACCGGCAGCTTCACCGCGAAGGCGATGAAGAAGCCCAGCATCAGCAGGTACTCCAGCTTGGGGTCCAGCTGCAGCTGCAGCAGGTCTTCGTAGTCGAAGGTCAGGACGCCGGTCGCACCGTAGTTCACCAGTACCAGGGCGATGATCGCCACCAGCATGATCAGGCCGCTGGCCTGGGTGAAGATGAAGAATTTGGTGGCGGCGGTGATGCGGCTCTTCTTGCCGTCCGCGGAGCTATGGCCCCACAGCGCGATCAGGAAGTACATCGGCACCAGCATCATTTCCCAGAAGAAGAAGAACAGGAACAGGTCCAGCGCCAGGAACACCCCCACCACGCCGCCGATGATCCACAGCAGGTTGAGGTGGAAGAAGCCGACGTGGCGCTGCACTTCGCGCCAGGAGCAGGTCACCGCCAGCACACCGAGCAGGCCGGTGAGCAGGATCATCAGCAGCGACAGGCCGTCGAGGCCGAAGTGCAGGCTGATGCCGAAGCGCGGAATCCAGTCCATCTGGAATTCCGCGGTCCAGGCGGTTTCGGCACCAGGGGCCGGCGCCAGGCTGTAGTCGCCGTGGGCCCACAGCCAGAGGCCGAGCGCCAGCTCCAGCAGCATGGTGAACAGAGCGATCCAGCGGGGCACCAGCGGGCCGGTCTTTTCCGTGAGGAAACAGAGCAGGCCGCCGATGAAGGGGATCAGGATTAGCCAGGGCAGAAGCATGACGTGTACTTATCCTTAGTCAGGGGGTCAGGCCAGCAGCAGCGCGCCGAGCAACAGCACGGCGCCTCCCACGATGGAAGCCGCGTACCAGCGCAGACGGCCGTTCTCGGTGATGCTCAGTGCCAGGTTGCCACCGCGTGCCAGCATCGGGATCAGGCCGATGGCCTGGTCGAAGGGATCGCGACGCAGTAGGCGGGTCAGCAGCAGGTACGGCTTGACGAAGATCAGGTCGTACAGCCAGTCGAAGCCCCAGGCGTGATACCACCAGGTCCCGAAAAAGCGGCCCGGCGCGCTCTTGGCCAGACCGTTCACGAAGGAACGCTTGCCGAGGAAGAGCAGGGCGGCCAGGAGGATGCCGGCGATGGCGATGGCCCCCGAGGTGATCTCCAGCGAGTGCTTGGCTTCGCCACCGGCATGGCCGACGGATTCCGGCAGCACACCGGCCAGCGGCGGCACGATCATCGCGCCGACGAAGGTCGAAAGCACCAGCAGTACCGCCAGCGGCAGGTTGTGGGCGATGCCGTGGCCGGCATGAGCCTCGGTGTGCGACTCGCCATGGAAGGTGATGAAGATCAGGCGGAAGGTGTAGATCGAGGTCAGGAAGGCACCGGCCAAGCCTGCATAGAGCAGGTAGGTGTGACCGCTGGCCATGGCTTCCCAGAGGATCTCGTCCTTGGAGTAGAAGCCGGCGGTTACCAGCGGCAGTGCCGCCAGGGCCGAACCGCCCACCACGAAGCTGGCGTAGGCCAGGGGGATCTTCTTCCACAGGCCGCCCATCTTGAAGATGTTCTGCTCGTGGTGGCAGGCCAGGATCACCGAACCCGAGGCAAGGAACAGCAGCGCCTTGAAGAAGGCGTGGATCATCAGGTGGAAGATCGCCGGCTGCCAGGCGCCTACACCCAGGGCCAGGAACATGTAGCCGATCTGGCTCATGGTCGAATAGGCCAGGATGCGCTTGATGTCGGTCTGCACCAGGGCGGCGAAACCAGCCAGCACCAGGGTCACGGCACCGACGATGCCGACCAGGTGCAGGATCTCCGGCGCCAGCAGGAACAGGCCGTGGGTCCGGGCGATCAGGTAGACGCCCGCGGTCACCATGGTCGCCGCGTGGATCAACGCCGAGACCGGGGTCGGACCGGCCATGGCGTCCGCCAGCCAGGTCTGCAGCGGCAGCTGGGCCGACTTGCCGACGGCACCGCCGAGCAGCGCCAGGGTGGCCAGTACGATCAGCGGATCACCGCTGGCGAAGACGTCAGGGGCCTTCTGCAGCAGCTCCTGGATGTCCAGGGTGCCCAGGGTCATGAACAGGATGAACAGACCGAAGGCCATGAAGACGTCGCCGACGCGGGTGACGATGAAGGCCTTCAGCGCTGCGTTGCCGTTGGCGCGCTCGCTATAGTAGAAGCCGATCAGCAGGTAGCTGCACAGGCCCACGCCTTCCCAACCGAAGTACAGCAGCAGCAGGTTGTCGCCGAGAACCAGCAGCAACATGCTGAAGATGAACAGGTTGGTGTAGGCGAAGAAGCGCGAATAGCCCTCTTCACCGCGCATGTACCAGGAGGCGAACAGGTGGATCAGGAAGCCGACGCCGGTGACCACGCCGAGCATGGTCAGCGACAGGCCGTCCAGGTAGAGCGCCATGTTGGGCGCGAAGCCCTCCACGTTCATCCACTGCCAGAGGACGATGGTCAGGTGGCCGTCAGCGGGCGGTGTGACGTGGAAGTTCCAGCCGACCCAGGCGGCGACCAGCGCCGCCAGGCCTACCGAACCCACGCCGATCAGCGCGGAGAGATTCTCCGACAGCCGACCGCGGGAGAAGGCCAGCAGGAAGTAGCCGACCAGGGGAAAGGCGAAGGTGAGGGGTAGCAGGTTCATCCGTGCATCTCGCTGGCGGCATCGACGTCGAGGGTGTGGAAGCGGCGATAGAGCTGCAGCAGGATCGCCAGGCCGATACTGGCCTCGGCGGCGGCCAGACTCAGCACCAGGATGAACATCACCTGGCCGTCGGGAGCGCCCCAACGGCTACCCGCGACCACGAAGGCCAGGGCGGCGGCGTTCATCATGATTTCCAGACTCATGAGCACGAAGAGGATGTTGCGGCGGACCATCAGGCCCACCAGGCCAAGGGCGAACAGGGCGCCGGCGAGGGCCAGGCCGTGTTCCAGAGGTATGGCGTTCATTGGCTGTTCTCCAGTCCTTGGCGACTCACTCGCCGATCCCGTCTTTGACGTCGCTGCGGCCCAGGTGGTAGGCCGCGACCAGGGCACCCAAGAGCAGCATGGAGGCCAGTTCGACCGCCAGCAGATAGGGTCCGAACAGACTGATACCCACGGCCTTGGCCTCTACCGAGGTGTGACCGATGGTGGCGCCACCCGGGGTGCGTGCCAGCACCACCAGCAGTTCCACCAGCAGGGCACCGGCGAGGATCGAGGGACCGATCCAGACCTTGGGGGTCAGCCACTTGCGTTCCTGGTCGGCGACGACCGGCCCGAGGTTGAGCATCATCACCACGAAGACGAACAGCACCATGATGGCGCCCGCATAGACGATGATCTCCAAGGCGCCGGCGAAGGGCGCGCCCAGGGCGAAGAACACCATGGACACGGCCAGCAGCGAGATGATCAGGTACAGCAGCGCATGCACCGGATTGGTGTTGGTGATCACCCGGAAGGTGGCCAATACGGCCACCCCGGCGGAGAAATAGAAGGCGAATTCCACGACAGCTCCTTAGGGCAGCAGGCTCTTCACGTTGATCGGCTCTGCCTCGCTCTGCGCGGCACCCTTGGGCTTGCCCGCGATGGCCATGCCGGCCACGCGGTAGAAGTTGTATTCCGGATACTTGCCCGGACCCGAGATCAGCAGGTCCTGCTTCTCGTACACCAGCTCCTGGCGCTTGAACTCGGACATCTCGAAGTCCGGGGTCAGCTGGATGGCGGTGGTGGGGCAGGCCTCCTCGCACATGCCGCAGAAGATGCAGCGCGAGAAGTTGATGCGGAAGAACTCCGGATACCAGCGACCATCTTCGGCCTCGGTCTTCTGCAAGGAGATGCAGCCGACCGGGCAGGCCACGGCGCACAGGTTGCACGCCACGCAGCGCTCCTGGCCATCAGGGTCACGGGTGAGCACGATGCGGCCGCGATAGCGCGGCGGCAGGTACACCGGCTCCTCGGGGTATTGCAGGGTGTCGCGCTTGCGGAAGGCGTGGCCGAAGACCATCACGATGCTGCGCAACTGGGTGTAGGTGCCATGCAGGACGTGCAGGATTTCCTTGATCATGACGGATACCTCACTGGCCGATGGCCGGCGTGGCGGTGTAAAGCACCACCGCGCCGGTCACCAGCAGGTTGATCAGGGTCAGGGGCAGGCAGAACTTCCAGCTGAAGGCCATTACCTGGTCGTAGCGCGGACGCGGAATGGACGCGCGCAGCAGGATGAAGATCATGATGAAGAAGGCGGTCTTCAGGGCGAACCAGAAGAACGACAGCCAGGGCAGGGTGTCCAGGAAGGGACCGTGCCAGCCGCCGAAGAACAGGGTCACCAGCAGCGCCGAGATCAGCACGATGCCGATGTACTCGCCGACGAAGAACATGCCCCACTTCATGCCCGCGTATTCGATGTGGTAACCGTCGGCGAGCTCCTGCTCGGCTTCCGGCTGATCGAAGGGGTGACGGTGGGTGACGGCGATGCCGGCGATGAAGAAGGTACAGAAGCCGAAGAACTGGGGAACGATGAACCACCAGCCCTGGTGCTGCGCCTCGACGATGTCCCTCATGTTGAAGGAACCGGTCACCGCGACGATGCCCATCACCGACAGACCCATGAACACCTCGTAGGAGAGCGTCTGGGCCGAGGCGCGCATGGCGCCCAGCAGCGAGAACTTGTTGTTGCTCGCCCAGCCGGCGAAGAGCACGGCATAGACGTTGACGCCGGCCATGGCGAAGAAGAAAAGCAGGCCGACGTTCAGGTCAGCCACGCCCCAGGTGGGGGTGATCGGAATGACCGAGAAGGCCACCAGCAGCGAGCCCATGGCGATCACCGGTGCCAGGGCGAAGATCATCTTGTCGGCGAACGGCGGCGTCCAGTCCTCCTTGAAGAACATCTTCAGCATGTCGGCGCCGAGCTGGAAGGCACCGAAGGGGCCGACCCGGTTGGGACCATGACGGTCCTGCCAGAGACCCAGCAGGCGCCGTTCGACAAAGCTCAGCAGCGCCCCGCAGATGACCACCGCCAGGAGGATGACGATGGCCTTGAGGACGCCGATCACCACGGCGATGAGGGTAGGGGTGAGCCAGGTCATGCCGCGGCCTCCTGCAGTCCTTCCACGGTAAGGCCGGCGAAGTCCACCGGAATCCCTTCGAAGCCGGCGGGCAGGCCGACCAAGCCAGCGGACAGCTCGGCCTTGATCTGCAATGGCAGGCGCAGTTCCTGACCGGCGACCTGCAGGCGCAGCAGGGCACCTTCGTTGACGCCCAGGCGGTCGGCATCGGCCTTGGCCAGGGCCACGTAGGCCACCGGGATGCGCTCACGCACCGGCTCGGCGCGGGAAGAGGTCTCTTCGCTGCCGAACAGGTGGTACAGCGGTACGGCCTGGAAGCCGGACTCGGCGCCGCGCACGGCAGCGGTCGGCACGGCGAACCAGCTCAGGCGATCACCCTGGGACTCGATCAGGCGTACGCCCGGATCGCCAGCGCGCAGGTGACCACCCACCTCGTCCTGGAACTTATTCCAGGCCTGGGGCGAGTTCCAGCCCGGCGACCAAGCGAAGGGGATCTGCTGACGCGGCTCGGCGCTGCCGGCATAACCTTCCATGGAAAAGGCAAAGGCGGTGTCGGCGTCCTGGGGCGCACGCGGCTCGTGCACGCTGAGGTTGGCACGCATGGAGGTACGGCCACTGTAGCGGTGCGGTTCACGAGCGAGCTTGAGGCCCTTCACCCGGAAGCTGGCGTTGGGCGCGGCATCGCGGATGCCGTCCAATTGCGGTGCGGCGGTGGCCACGGCGTCGGTGACATGGTCCAGTTGGGTCCAGTCCACCGGGCGGTTGTCCAGGGTGTTGCGCAGGGCGTGCAGCCAGCGCCAGCCCTCGCGGACCAGGCTGGAGGGATCGTAATAGCTCGGTTCGTAGACCTGGAAGAAGCGCTGGGCGCGACCTTCCTGGCTGACCAGGGTACCGTCGCCTTCGGCGAAGCTCGCCGCCGGCAGCACCAGGTCGGCGCGCTGGGCGGTGGCGGTACGCTGGTGATCCAGCACCACCAGCACCTGGGCGCGGGCCAGGGCCTGATCCACCCGCTGGGCCGGGGCACGGCGATAGAGGTCGTTCTCCAGCACTACCAGGGCATCGGCCTGGCCATTTTCCAGGGCGGCGAAGGCGTCTTCGACGGACTCGCCGCCGTAGAGCGCCAGGCCCAGGCTGTTGGCTTCGGGCACCACCAGACTCAGGGAGCCGGCCTTGCCCTTGGCGGCCAGGGCCTTGGCCAGGTTGGCGGCGGCTTCGATCAGCGCCGGTTCACCCAGGGAGGTACCGGATACCACCAGCGGCCGTTCGGCGGCCAGCAGGGTTTCGGCGAGCAGGCGCGCCTGCTCGGCGACTTCGCTGGTCAGGCCGTCGACGGCCGGGGCGCTGGCGTCGATGGCGTGGGCCACGGCGTGGCCGAAACGGGCCAGTTCCAGCGGCGAGCCATGCAGACGGGCGTCGGCGACGTCGTCCAGGCGGGTGGCGGCGACGCTGGCGATGAACAGCGGATTGCGCTCGCTCTGGCCGATGTTCTGCACGGCCGCATTGAGCCAGGGCTGGATTTTCTGCGCCGCGGCCATGGCCTCGGGCTTGCCCTTGACGGACTGCCGCAGGGACAGCGCCAGGCGGGCGGCGGTCTGGGTCAGATCCTCGCCGAGGACGAAGACGGCATCGTGCTTCTCCATGGCGCGCAGGGTCGGGACGGGCAGGGGGCTGTCCTTGAGGACCTGCAGCACCAGGCGCACGTTAGCCAGGTCACGAGCGCTCATGCCGCTGGAGAAATTCTCGGCGCCGACCAGTTCGCGCAGGGCGTGGTTGCTTTCCAGGCTGGCGCGGGGCGAACCGATACCGATCACCTTCTTGCCGCGCAGCAGCAGGGCAGCGCGATCCAGGGCGGCGTCGATGCCGGTTTCCAGGCTGCCGTCCTTCAGCAGGGCCTGACGCGGGCGGTCCTTGCGATTGACATAGCCATAGCCGAAGCGGCCACGGTCGCAGAGGAAATACTGGTTCACCGAGCCGTTGAAGCGGTTCTCGATGCGGCGCAATTCGCCATAGCGCTCGCCGGGGCTGATGTTGCAGCCGGAGGAGCAGCCATGGCAGATGCTCGGAGCGAACTGCATGTCCCACTTGCGGTTGTAACGCTCGGAGTGGGTCTTGTCGGTGAACACCCCGGTGGGGCAGACCTCGGTCAGGTTGCCGGAGAATTCGCTCTCCAGGGCACCGTCCTCGACGCGGCCGAAGTAGACGTTGTCGTGGGCACCGTAGACGCCCAGGTCGGTACCGCCGGCGTAGTCCTTGTAGTAGCGCACGCAGCGATAGCAGGCGATGCAGCGGTTCATCTCGTGAGCGACGAACGGGCCGAGGTCCTGATTCTGGTGGGTACGCTTGGTGAAGCGATAACGGCGCTTGTTGTGACCGGTCATCACCGTCATGTCCTGCAGGTGGCAGTGGCCGCCTTCTTCGCAGACCGGACAGTCGTGGGGATGGTTGGTCATCAGCCATTCGATGACCGAGCTGCGGAATTCCTTGGCTTCGGCGTCTTCGATGGAGATATAGGTCTTGTCGCTGGACGGGGTCATGCAGGACATGACCAGGCGCCCGCGGGTGTCATTCTCGTCGGCGAACTGCTTGACCGCGCACTGGCGGCAGGCGCCGACGCTGCCCAGCGCCGGGTGCCAGCAGAAATAGGGGATGTCGAGCCCCAGGGACAGGCAGGCTTCGAGGAGGTTGTCCGCCCCGTCGACCTCGTACGTCTTGCCGTCTACATGGATAGTGGCCATAGGGTTTTCTTCTCACCCGCGCAGGGCGGGTCTGGCTAATGGGAAAACGTTCGCGCCGCCCTGGCGGTCGCCAGTGGCAGCGCCGGCCGGGTCGAGCCCGGCCAGAAAGCGATGGGAGCGGCCCCGAGGGGCCGGTCCTCAGATCACGGTCGCGGAAGCAGTCGGACGAGGTTCGCTGGGCGCCTTGCGCACACCGGCCTCGAACTCCTCGCGGAAATACTTGATGGCACTACCCAGAGGCTCGACGGCGCCTGGTGCGTGGGCACAGAAGGTCTTGCCTGGGCCGAGGAAGTTGACCAGCTGCAGCAGGGTATCGAGATCGCCCTGCTGGCCTTCGCCTTTCTCCAGGCTGCGCAGGAGCTTGACGCTCCAGGGCAGGCCGTCGCGGCAGGGGGTGCACCAGCCACAGGATTCGCGGGCGAAGAACTCTTCCATGTTGCGCAGCAGCGAAACCATGTTGACGCTGTCGTCCACGGCCAGGGCCAGACCGGTGCCCATGCGGGTACCGACCTTGCCGATGCCGCCGGCGTACATCTGCGCCGAGAGGTGCTCGGGCAGCAGGAAGCCGGTACCGGCGCCACCGGGCTGCCAGCATTTCAGCTTGAAGCCATCGCGCATGCCGCCCGCATAGTCCTCGAACAGCTCCTGGGCGGTGATGCCGAAGGGCAGTTCCCAGACGCCGGGATTCTTCACCTTGCCGGAGAAGCCCATGAGCTTGGTGCCCATGTCTTCGCTGCCTTCGCGGGCCAGGCTCTTGTACCAGTCCACGCCACCCGCGACGATGCCCGGCACGTTGCACAGGGTCTCGACGTTGTTGACGCAGGTCGGCTTGCCCCAGACGCCGACGGCGGCGGGGAAGGGCGGCTTGGAGCGCGGGTTGGCGCGGCGACCTTCCAGGGAGTTGATCAGCGCGGTCTCTTCGCCACAGATGTAACGACCGGCACCGGTGTGGACGAACAGCTCGAAGTCGAAGCCGCTGCCGAGGATGTTCTTGCCGAGCAGACCGGCGGCCTTGGCCTCTTCCACCGCGCGCCGCAGGTTGGCGGCGGCGTCGACGTATTCGCCGCGCAGGAAGATGTAGCCACGGTAGGCCTTGAGTGCCCGGGCGCTGATCAGCATGCCTTCCACCAGCAGGTGCGGCAGCTGCTCCATGAGCAGGCGGTCCTTCCAGGTGTTGGGCTCCATCTCGTCCGCATTGCACAGCAGGTAGCGGATATCGAGGGATTCGTCCTTGGGCATCAGGCCCCACTTCACGCCGGTAGGGAAGCCCGCACCGCCGCGGCCCTTGAGGCCGGAGTCCTTGACTTCCTGGACGATGGCGTCGGGTGCCAGCTCGGTCAGCGCCTTGCGCGCCGCGGCGTAGCCGTCCTTCGCCTGATATTCCTCCAGCCAGACCGGGGCGCCGTCTTCACGCAGGCGCCAGGTCAGGGGATGGGTCTCGGGGGTACGGGCGATGCTGTTGGCAGGCCCGAAGGAGGTCAGTCTCATGCGTATCCCTCCAGCAGTTTGGCCACGCCCGCAGGTTGGACATCGCCATGGGTGTCGTCGTCGATCATCAGCGCCGGGGCCTTGTCGCAATTGCCCAGGCAGCAGACCGGCAGCAGGGTGAAGCGGCTGTCGGTGGTGGTCTGGCCCAGACCGATGCCCAGCTGACGCTGGATCTCGCCGACCACGGATTCGTGGCCGCCGATGTAGCAGGTCATGCTGTCGCACACGCGGATGATGTGGCGACCGACCGGCACGCGGAAGATCTGGCTGTAGAAGGTCGCCACGCCCTCGACGTCGCTGGCGGGAATGCCCAGCACCTCGCCGATGGCGTAGATGGCGCCGTCCGGCACCCAGCCACGTTCCTTCTGGACGATCTTCAGGGCTTCGATGGACGCCGCGCGCGGGTCCTCGTAGTGATGCATCTCGTGCTCGATGGCCGAGCGCTCGGTGTCGCTCAGGACGAAACGGTCGGTTTGAATCAGGGTTTCGGTGCTCATGCTCAGCGGTCCACGTCGGCCATGACGAAGTCGATACTGCCCAGGTAGGCAATCAGGTCGGACACCATGCTGCCGCGGATGACGGCCGGGATCTGCTGCAGATGCGGGAAGCTCGGCGTCCGGATGCGGGTGCGGTAGCTCATGGTGCTGCCATCGCTCGTCAGGTAATAGCTGTTGGCGCCCTTGGTCGCCTCGATCATCTGGAAGGCTTCGCCCGCCGGCATCACCGGACCCCAGGACACTTGCAGGAAGTGGGTGATCAGGGTCTCGATGTGCTGCAGGGTGCGCTCCTTGGGCGGCGGCGTAGTGAGCGGGTGATCCGCCTTGTACGGGCCTTCGGGCATGTGCTGCAGGCACTGCTCGATGATGCGCAGGCTCTGGCGCATCTCCTCGACGCGCAGCATGCCGCGGTCGTAGCAGTCGCCGTTGTGGGCGATGGGCACCTCGAATTCGAAGTTCTCGTAGCCGGAGTAGGGACGGGCCTTGCGCAGGTCGAAATCGAGACCGGTGGCACGCAGGTTGGGGCCGGTGACGCCCCACTCCAGGGCTTCCTTGGTGTTGTAGACGGCGACGTTCTTGGTCCGGCCGATGAGGATGCTGTTCTTCATCGCGGCTTTCTCGTACTCGTCCAGACGCTTGGGCATCCAGTCGAGGAATTCGCGGACCAGCTTGTCCCAGCCACGCGGCAGGTCATGGGCGACGCCGCCGATACGGAACCAGGCGGGGTGCATGCGGAAGCCGGTGATGGCTTCGATCACCTTGTAGGCGCGCTGACGGTCGGTGAAGGTAAAGAACACCGGGGTCATGGCGCCGATGTCCTGGATATAGGTACCCAGGAACAGCAGGTGGCTGTTGATGCGGAAGAACTCGGCCATCATCACGCGGATGAAGTCGACCCGCGACGGCACCTTGATACCGGCGAGCTTTTCCACCGAAAGGACGTAGGGCAGGTTGTTCATCACCCCGCCCAGGTAGTCGACCCGATCGGTGTAGGGGATGTAGCTGTGCCAGGACTGGCGCTCACCCATCTTCTCGGCGCCGCGGTGGTGGTAGCCGATCTCCGGAACGCAGTCGACGATCTCTTCGCCGTCCAGCTGCAGAATGATGCGGAAGGCACCGTGGGCGGAGGGGTGGTTCGGGCCCAGGTTGAGGAACATGAAGTCGGAATTTTCCGCATGCTCCTTCATACCCCATTCCTCGGGCTTGAATCTCAGGGTTTCCTGTTCGAGATCCTGCTTGGCGGCATTCAACGCATAGGGATCGAACTCGGTGGCCCGCGCCGGATAGTCCTTGCGCAGGGGGTGCCCCTGCCAGTTGTCGGCCATCAGCATGCGCTTGGGCAGCGGGTGACCGTCGAAATGGATGCCGTACATGTCCAGCACTTCCCGCTCGTACCAGTTGGCATTGGGGAAGATGCCGGTGGCGGTGGGCAGGCGCAGGTCGTTGGCGGACAGGGCTACCTTGAGCATCACATCGCTGTTACGGTCGATGGACAGCAGGTGGTAGAAGACCGTGAAGTCCGCGTTGGGCAGGCCGCGGCGATGGGTCCGCAGGCGTTCGTCCACGCCATGCAGGTCATAGAGCATGACGTAGGGGCGGGGCAGGTTGCGCAGGAAGCGCAACACTTCGATGATTCGTTCGCGCGCCACCCAGATCACCGGCATGCCGGTACGGGTGTCTTGCAGGGTCAGGGCGTCGGCGCCGAATTGGCCCTGGAGTTCGCCAACCACCGACGCTTCGCCGGCAGGGGCGAGCGCAGAGGCGGACAGAGCGGTATCTGCGGTCATGATGTTCCGTCGCTAATCGATCGTCGTCAGCGTGCAGGTCCTGGAAGGGACTTACACTTCGTCTGGGCTGCGCAGGTTGGTGACCTGGATGCGGCGCTCGCGGTTCTGCTCACGCTGCGAAGGCATCTCGGCGCGGTAGATACCCTGGTCGCCCACTACCCAAGAGAGGGGGCGGCGTTCTTCACCGATGGAGTCCTGCAGGAGCATCAGGCCCTGGAGGAAGGCTTCGGGGCGAGGCGGGCAGCCGGGCACATAGACGTCAACGGGCAAAAACTTGTCCACGCCCTGAACGACCGAGTAGATGTCGTACATACCGCCGGAGTTGGCGCAGGCGCCCATGGAGATCACCCACTTGGGTTCCAGCATTTGCTCGTACAGGCGCTGGATGACCGGGGCCATCTTCATGAAGGGGGTGCCGGCGATGACCATGAAGTCGGCCTGACGCGGCGAGGCCCGGATGACTTCGGCGCCGAAGCGGGCGATGTCGTGGGGCGCCGTGAAGGCGGTGGTCATTTCCACATAGCAGCAGGACAGGCCGAAGTTGTACGGCCAGAGGGAGTTCTTGCGCCCCCAATTGACCGCGCCCCGCAGGACATCTTCGAGCTTGCCCATGAAGATGCTGCGGTTGACCTGACTTTCGACGGGGTCGGCCACGGTTTCCCGCTGGCCGGCCGGATAGCGGTCTACTGCCGCATCGGGATCGATCCGGGTGAGATTGTATTGCATTGCCAAAGCCTCATTGTTTCGACTTCGCCTGCCGCTCGCGACGGCTCGCAGGCGCCCAATCGAGCGCTCCGATTCGCCACAGGTAGACAAGACCCGCCAACAGAATTGCTATGAAAATGGAGGCTTCCACGAAGCCGGCCCATCCCGATTCACGGATGGAGACCGACCAGGCGAAGAGAAAGAGGGCTTCGACGTCGAAGATCACGAAGAGCATCGCGACCAGATAGAACTTGGCAGAGAGACGGAGACGAGCACCCCCGGTGGGGACGATGCCGGACTCGAAGGGATCGTTCTTGCTACGGCCCACGGCTTTGCTGCCGAGCAGGCTCGAGACTCCGAGCATGAAGGCAATCAGACCGACCACGCCCAGGAGAAATACCGCGAAGCTCCAGTTGTGGGTCAGTAGGCTGATCGACTCAGACATGCTTTGAATCCTTAATTATTGGGTATCAGGCGCTATCAGTGCGACACGGTGTCGCAACACAGACAGATTTTATGCTCTATCGATTCATTCTGTAAATTTATTGGCTTAAAAAGATTCTATTGGACTGCTTTGAATCAAACTAAACGGAACTTCAGGTTTATTTGAGAATGAATATAAGAATTATTCTCAAATAAGTTTCTTTTGCTTCCTGTGTCCTAGATTGCCAGTTGCCGCCAGAGTTCTGCCGTTCGCCGATTCGCTAGTCGATGAGGTCGGCGCGAATGCTCAGTTGTCGGTCGTCACGACCCTCGGTCGAGTAGTAGCGGGTGAGGCCGTTCTGGTCGCTCTCGACCTGTTGGCGAAAGCCGCCCAGATCCAGCCATTGCCCCAGCGGGCCGCTGATGCGAGTGGCGGCGCTCTGGGTCTGCACCGTGCCCGGGCGCATGGCCGCGGCGCGATCATCCACGCTGTTGATGTCCAGATGGACTAGGTTGCCGCTCAGACGGGCGGTGACCTGAAAGCCGCGTTCGAGCCGGCGGTAATCGGTCTGGGCGTAGCTCTGGCCATAGGGCGAGGTCTGGTAGGTGGTCACCGGCACGTCTGCGCCGAAGCGGATGAAGGCGGGATAGCCCTCGGTGACCTGGACGCGCTGGGCGCCATCCTCCTTCTGGTCGGTGCTGTCCTCGATGATGCGCACCTGGGGCGAGCGCACATCGCCGTTTACCGAATAGCCCTGACTGGCGCCCGAACTGCCGGCGCGGGTAGCCAGGGTGATGAGCAGGCGCCGCGGTTGGGTATCCAGCTGGGCCAGCAGATTCTTGATCTCGGCCAGCTTGGCCGGCTCGGCGTTGACGATCAGCTGATTGCCATAGACGTTGACCTTGCCTTCGCCGCCGAGGACGGCTTGCAGGGTAGGCAGCAGGTCGTCGGCGGTGCGGTATTGCAGCGGAATGACTTCGGTGCGGGGGGCGGCCCAAACGGTGGCCGTCAACAGCAGCAAGAGCGCCAGCAGGCCTTTCACAGCAGCATCCTCCGCAATTCCTGATCCGGTTGGCTGATCGCCCAGAGGCGATCGAAGACCTGTTGTTGCACCTTGACCGCAGCGCGGTCGCCATAACGGACGAAGCCGGTGGGTGCGCTGCCCGTGCGGCGCAGCAGGGCCTGGTCGTCGACGATCAGGCAGGCGCCTTCCGGTTGCTGGTCGGCCGGTGGTCGCCGAATCAGCAGGTTGCTGGTCAGGCGCTGCGCCAGGGCGATGAGGCGATGGCCCTGGCGCATCGCGAGGGCGCTGTCGTTGATCAGGAGACGTACCTGATGCCGTGGATGGCCCAGCAGCAGGCGCTTGATCGCCGTCTCGACGTCCCGGTTGTCGTAGAGGGGCGCTTCCAGGTCAGGCGTCTGGATACACAGCTGGCGGCTGGCTTGAGCGATGAGGCGGACGCTGTGCTCACGCAGGGCGTCCAGGCCTTCGAGGCGCAGGGCGAGATCCTGGCCGAGCTGAGGTTCGGGCAGGGCGTCCAGGGTCAGATCGGCAAAGGACTCGTCCACAGCGGCTCCCTCTCACTCGTCGTCGTCTTCTCCGGCGAAGATCAGGCTGCCCTGCTGGAGCAGTTCGCGGATCAGGCGCATGGCATCGTCGTCCTGCAGCCAGGGCGCGAGATTGGCCTCGTGCAGGACCTCCGCCGAGCATAGCAGGTCGAGCAGCGGTTGCAGTCGCATGGGCAGCAGGCGGCTCTGGCCGCTGGCGAAGACCATCACCTCGTCTTCCAGGCGACTCCAGGCGATGCGGCCACTGGGATTGCGCATCAGCAGGGCGCCTTCGTCGAGTTCCTTGCGCAGCTGCTTGGCGCTGAGGTTTTCCCCGGCGACCCGCTCCGGATAGCGTGGCTCGGTCATGTGCTGGCCGAACCAGGCCAACAGCAGGCGATCGTCGCTCAGGTGGCGTTTCATCAGGCCGCGCAGGCGCTCGATGGCCTCGGGCGGGATCTCGGCCGGATGCTCGCTGGCCGGCGCGCAACCGGCGTCGCTGTAGCGCTCGTCCTCGGGGATGAACTGGGCGAGGAAGTCGGTGAAGTGGGTGAGCACCTCGCCAGCACTGGGGGCGCGGAAGCCGATGGAGTAGGTCATGCACTCGTCTTCGGCGATGCCGTCGTGGGCCAGACCCGGCGGCAGGTAGAGCATGTCGCCCGGTTCCAGGACCCATTCGTCGGTCTGCTGGAAGTCGGCGAGGATCTTCAGCTCCAGGCCGTCGATCAGCGGGCTGTCGGCGGTGCATTGCTGGCCGATGCGCCAGCGGCGGCGACCATGGCCCTGCAGCAGGAAGACGTCGTAGTGATCGTAGTGGGGGCCGACACCGCCACCGGGGGCGGCATAGCTGACCATGATGTCGTCGACGCGCCAGTTGGGCAGGAAGCGGAAGGACTCCAGCACCTCGGCCACCTCGGGGACGAACTGATCGACCGATTGCACCAGCAGGGTCCAGTCCCGCTCGGGCAGGCTGGCGAAGGTGTCTTCCGGCAGGGGGCCGCGGCGCAGTTCCCAGGTACGGTCCTGGCCGATGATCAGGCGGGATTCGATTTCCTCTTCCAGCGACAGGCCGGCCAGTTCGTCGGGCTCCAGGGGATTCTGGAAGTCCGGGAGGGCCTGGCGGATCAGCAGGGGTTTGCGCTGCCAGTAGTCGCGCAGGAATTCACGGGCGGTCAGGCCGCCGAGCAGTTGCAGGGGTTGATCCGGGTTCATGCACACCTCGCGCAATGAAAAACGCCCGGCAAGGCCGGGCGTAGAAAAGTAGGCAGCCTCAGAACCTGTTTACGATCTTGCGAGCTAGAGTCAAACAAGGCGAAAAGGCCTGAGGAAGCGGAGTTTACGAGTGGTAAATGAGCATTCCGAAGGCATTTTCAACGCCGTTTGGCCGACGCGCAGCAGATCGTGGGCAGGTTCTCAGACCCGACGGGCCTGTTCGGCAGCGTTGCCGATATAGCCGGCCGGAGTCAGTTGGCGCAGCTCGGCCTTGGCGGCCTCGGGGATTTCCAGGCCGTCGATGAAATCCTGCAGGGCGCTGGCACTGATGCCCTTGCCACGGGTCAGCTCCTTGAGCTTCTCGTAGGGGTTGGCCACGCCATAGCGGCGCATCACGGTCTGCACCGGCTCGGCCAGAACTTCCCAGCAGGCGTCCAGGTCTTCGGCGATGCGGGCGGCGTTGAGTTCCAGCTTGCCGATGCCCTTGAGGGTGGCTTCGTAGGCGATCACGCCGTGGGCTAGGCCGGTGCCCAGGTTGCGCAGCACGGTGGAGTCGGTCAGGTCGCGCTGCCAGCGGGAGATCGGCAGCTTGCTGGCCAGGTGCTGGAGGATGGCGTTGGCGATGCCCAGGTTGCCTTCGGAGTTCTCGAAGTCGATGGGGTTGACCTTGTGCGGCATGGTCGAGGAGCCGATCTCGCCGGCCACGGTCTTCTGCTTGAAGTAGCCGAGGGAGATGTAGCCCCAGATATCCCGGTCGAAGTCGATCAAGATGGTGTTGAAGCGAGCGATGGCGTCGAACAGCTCGGCGATGTAGTCGTGCGGCTCGATCTGGGTGGTGTAGGGATTCAGGGTCAGTCCGAGGTCGTCTTCGATGAAGGTGCGCGCATTGGCTTCCCAGTCGACGTCGGGGTAGGCGGACAGGTGGGCGTTGTAGTTGCCCACGGCGCCGTTGATCTTGCCCAGCGGGCGGATGGCGGCGATCTGCTCGATCTGGCGTTCCAGGCGATAGACCACGTTGGCCAGTTCCTTGCCCAGGCTGGTAGGGGAGGCGGGCTGGCCGTGGGTCCGCGACAGCATGGGCACGTCGGCGAAGCGATGGGCCAGCACGCGGATCTCGCCGGCGATCTGGCGCATCAGCGGCAGCAGCACCTGGTCACGGCCTTCGCGCAGCATCAGGGCGTGGGACAGGTTGTTGATGTCCTCGGAGGTGCAGGCGAAGTGGATGAATTCGCTCACCGCAG
Organism: Pseudomonas sp. MS15a(2019); assembly: GCF_013277805.1. Classification (NCBI taxonomy): domain Bacteria; kingdom Pseudomonadati; phylum Pseudomonadota; class Gammaproteobacteria; order Pseudomonadales; family Pseudomonadaceae; genus Pseudomonas; species Pseudomonas sp. MS15a(2019). The sequence continues at coordinate 712,741 of NZ_VBTN01000003.1, read as the reverse complement.
CCAGCTCCGGCAGGTTGGCGACCTCTTCCTTGAGCAGGTACTCGATGGCCTTGACGTCGTGGTTGGTGGTGCGCTCGATGTCCTTGACCCGCTGCGCCTGCTCGACGCTGAACGCGGTGGCCAGCTTGTCCAGCAGGGCATTGGCTTCGGCGGAGAAGGGCGCGACTTCGGGAATGCCCGCGTGGGCGGCCAGGCGCTGCAGCCAGCGGACCTCGACCTGGGCGCGGAAACGGATCAGGCCGAATTCGCTGAAGATGGGGCGCAGGGCGGCGGTCTTGCCGGCGTAACGGCCGTCGATGGGCGATACGGCGGTGAGCGAGGAGAGCTGCATGGGCATTCTCTTGGTAGCGGGGGAGAAAGGGGCCGAATTCTACACGCAAAGGCCGGGGCTGTAGTACCGCCGCCGGCCTGGGATCAGCCGTTGCGCAGGGGGTAGAGGTTATCGAGCAGCTTGCGACGATTGAGCACCAGCTGCCAGCGATGGCCGCCGAGCTGGCGCCAGAGGCGCGCCGAGCGAATCCCGGCCAGCAGCAGGGCGCGTACCCGCGAGGCGGTGGCGGATTGCTGCAGGTAGCGCATCTCGCCGTGCACCTGGATGCGCTGCTTGAAGGTGCTCAGGGTGTCCTCGTAGAGACCACCGCAGGCGGCGATGACGTTCTCGTGGGCCACACCGAAGTGTTCCACCTGGGACTGGATCTGGGTGAGGCGCCGGCCGATGAGGTCGAGCAGGTCGCCGCGCTTCTCCAGCTTGCGTTCCAGGGCGGTCATCGCCAGGGCATAGCGCAGGGGCTCCCGCTGCAGGCTGTTGGGATTGCGCTCCAGGGTGCTGGAAAGGGCGCCCAGGCCCTCGCGCAGCGGCACTACGCTGCCGCCGTAGACGTCCAGGGTGCTGCCCGGATCCCGGACCAGCAGGCTGCCGAGCAGGCAGGCCAGGGGTTCTTCGGGCACCTGGCCGGTGCGCGCCAACTGGTCCACCAGCACAGCGGCCTGGAAGACGCCGCCCAGGGCGATGAGTTGTTCCTGGGTGCGATTCATGCGGCGGGCGCCTCGGCGCAGGCAGGTTGATAGTGTTCGATCACGCCACCGCCCAGGCAGACATCGCCGTCATAGAAGACCACCGATTGACCCGGGGTCACGGCGCGTTGGGGCTCGTCGAAGACCACCCGGTAGCCGCTGCCCTGGCGTTCGATCCGGCAGGGCTGGTCCTGCTGGCGATAGCGGACCTTGGCGGTGAGACGGCGCGGCTGGGTGAGGTCCAGGCCATTGACCCAGAACATCTCGCTGACGGTCAGGGCCTCGGCGAACAGCCAGGGGTGGGCGTTGCCCTGACCGACGATCAGCACGTTGCGGGTCAGGTCCTTGCTCAGCACGTACCAGGGATCGTCACCGGCATCCTTCATGCCGCCGATGCCCAGGCCCTGGCGCTGCCCAATGGTGTGGTACATCAGGCCGTGGTGGCGGCCGATGACCTCGCCGGTGGTGGTCTCGATGTCACCCGGCTGGGCCGGCAGGTACTGCTTGAGGAAGTCGCTGAAGCGGCGTTCGCCGATGAAGCAGATGCCGGTGGAGTCCTTCTTGCGCGCGGTGGCCAGGCCATGCAGCTCGGCGATGGCGCGGACCTCGGGCTTTTCCAGTTCGCCCACCGGGAAGAGGGTGCGCGCCAGTTGCTCGCCGCCCACGGCGTGGAGGAAGTAGCTCTGGTCCTTGTTGGCGTCGAGGCCCTTGAGCAGCAGGGTCTGGCCGTCGACGTCGCGACGGCGCACATAGTGACCGGTGGCGATCAAGTCGGCGCCCAGGGCCAGGGCGTAGTCGAGGAAGGCCTTGAACTTGATCTCGCGGTTGCAGAGGATGTCCGGATTCGGCGTGCGACCGGCCTTGTATTCGGCGAGGAAGTGCTCGAAGACGTGATCCCAGTACTCGGCGGCGAAGTTGGCCGTGTGCAGCGTGATGCCGATGCGGTCGCAGACCGCCTGGGCGTCGGCCAGGTCTTCCTTGGCGGTGCAGTACTCGGTGCCGTCATCCTCGTCCCAGTTCTTCATGAACAGGCCCTCGACCTGATAGCCCTGCTCCTTGAGCAAGAGGGCCGAGACCGAGGAATCCACTCCGCCGGACATGCCGACGATGACGCGGGTGCCGTTCACTTCAAAAACCTCTCATATCTACGATCATCGACAGGGGGTAGCGGTGTCCGTCCAGGTATTTCTCGATGGCGTCCAGGACCAGGGGGCTGCGCAGCCGTGCCTGTTCGGCGCGGATCTCGTCGAGAGTCAGCCACACCGCGCGGGTGATGTCGGCGTCCAGGGCGCGCCCGGGCTCGTGGGCCAGGGGGCGGGCATGGAAGGCGGTGCGGTAGTAGGTGACGCCATTGCCCGGCGCGACATAGAGGCCGATGCCGATCACGCCCTGGATCTCCACCTGCCAGGCGGTTTCTTCCAGGGTCTCGCGGCGTGCCGCCTCGATCAGGCTCTCGCCCGGCTCCAGGTGGCCGGCCGGCTGGTTGAGCACCAGGCGACCCTGCTTCTCTTCTTCCACCAGCAGGAAGCGACCGGCGTCTTCCACCACGGTGGCCACGGTGACGTGGGCGTGCCAATCCATCTCGGACTCCGCTATCGGTAATCGCGCAGTATACGCCTTAAGTTTTGTCGGTCCCAAATGCAGAAAACCCCGGCCAGGGCCGGGGTTCGCTGAATCAACCTATCAGGCTGCGGACGCAGCCTGATAGGTTCAGCCCTTGAGCTGTTCCAAGGCGGCGTTGAGCGTGGCGCTCGGACGCATGGCCTGGCGGGTCTTGGCCTGGTCGGGGTGGTAGTAGCCACCGATGTCCACGGCCTGGCCCTGGACGCCGTTCAACTCGGCGACCACCTTGGCTTCGTCGGCGGTCAGCGACTTGGCCACCGGCTCGAACTGGGCCTTGAGCTGGGCGTCGTCGCTCTGCTCGGCCAGAGCCTGGATCCAGTACAGCGCCAGGTAGAAGTGGCTGCCGCGGTTGTCCAGTTCACCGGCCTTGCGCGACGGCGACTTGTTGCTGTCGAGGAACTGGCCGTTGGCCTGGTCCAGGGTCTTGGCCAGGATCTTGGCCTTGGCGTTACCGGTGGTCTCGCCCAGGTGGTTGAGGGATTCGGCCAGGGCCAGGAACTCGCCCAGGGAATCCCAGCGCAGATGGTTTTCCTGCACGAACTGCTGGACGTGCTTGGGTGCGGAGCCGCCGGCACCGGTCTCGAACAGGCCGCCGCCGTTCATCAGCGGGACGATGGACAGCATCTTGGCGCTGGTGCCCAGTTCCATGATGGGGAAGAGGTCGGTCAGGTAGTCGCGCAGGACGTTGCCGGTCACCGAGATGGTGTCCTCGCCCTTGCGGATGCGCTCCAGGGACACGCGGGTGGCTTCCTCGGGCGCCAGGACGCGGATGTCCAGACCGTTGGTGTCGTGATCCTTGAGGTAGCGCTCGACCTTGGCGATGACCTGGGCGTCGTGGGCGCGGTTCTGGTCCAGCCAGAAGATCGCCGGAGTGCCGCTGGCGCGGGCACGGTTGACGGCCAGCTTTACCCAGTCCTGAATCGGCGCGTCCTTGGTCTGGCACATGCGCCAGATGTCACCGGCCTCGACCGAGTGCTCGAAGACCACCTTGCCCTGGTCGTCGGTCACGCGCACGGTACCGTCGGTGGGGATCTGGAAGGTCTTGTCGTGGGAGCCGTATTCCTCGGCCTTCTGCGCCATCAGGCCAACGTTGGGTACGCTGCCCATGGTGCTGGGATTGAAGGCGCCGTTCTGCTTGCAGTCCTCGATCACCACCTGGTAGACACCGGCATAGCAGCGGTCGGGGATGATGGCCTTGGTGTCCTGCAGGTTGCCTTCGGCGTTCCACATCTTGCCGGAGTCACGAATCATGGCCGGCATGGAGGCGTCGACGATGACGTCGCTCGGCACATGCAGGTTGGTGATGCCCTTGTCGGAGTTGACCATGGCCAGTGCCGGGCGCTGGGCGTACTGGGCGTCGAAGTCGGCCTTGATGGCGGCCTGGGTGGCTTCCGGCAGGCTGGACAGACGGGCATAGAGGTCGCCGATGCCGTTGTTGCGATCGAAGCCGGCTTCTTTCAGGGCGGCTTCGTGCTTGGCCAGCACGTCCTTGTAGAACTCGCCAACGATGATGCCGAACATGATGGGGTCGGAGACCTTCATCATGGTGGCCTTCAAGTGCACGGAGAACAGCACGCCCTGGGCCTTGGCGTCTTCGATCTGGGCGGCGATGAAGCTCTGCAGGGCCTTGCGGCTCATGGTCGAGGCATCGACGATCTCGCCCGCCTTGACCGCGGTCTTCTCTTTCAGGACCTTGCTGCTGCCGTCCTTGCCGATCAGTTCGATCTTCAGGCTGCCGGCGTTCTCGACGGTGGCCGAGCGCTCGCTGCCATAGAAGTCATGGGCGTCCATGTGGGCGACGTGGGACTTGGAGTCGGCACTCCAGGCGCCCATGCGATGGGGGTGCTTGCGGGCGTAGTTCTTGACCGACAGCGGCGCGCGGCGGTCGGAGTTGCCTTCGCGCAGGACCGGGTTCACGGCGCTGCCCTTGACCTTGTCGTAGCGCGCCTTGACGTCCTTTTCCTTGTCGTCCTTGGGCTCGTCCGGATAGTCCGGCAGGGCGTAACCCTGACCCTGCAATTCCTTGATCGCGGCTTTGAGCTGCGGCACCGAGGCGCTGATGTTGGGCAGCTTGATGATGTTGGCTTCGGGAGTGGTGGCCAGTTCGCCGAGTTCGGCGAGGTGGTCGGAGATGCGCTGCTCTTCCTTCAGGTACTCGGGGAAGAGCGCGATGATGCGGCCGGCAAGGGAAATGTCACGGGTTTCGAGGGCGACGCCGGAGGAGGCGGTGATGGCCTCGACGATGGGGAGCAGCGAATAGGTCGCCAGGGCGGGCGCTTCGTCGGTCAGGGTGTAGATGATCTTCGACGTGGTGGACATGTCTTGCTTTAACTCCTCTTTATCACAGCTGTGGCGCGAAGCCGGGCGAGCGAGGATCGACCCTTGAGTCGATAGACGCCCCAAGAAGGCGTTATCGGGCCGCGCGACAGGCGCGGCGGCGATGGACGTGCGATGCGACAAAGCGTCGCTGCGGAAGTTGCAGGATCGGCCGATACAGCCAGCGGAACCGGCAGGGCCTGCAGCGACCCGTCAGTCGGCGGAGTATACCAGCGCGGCGCCTGGCGTGCATTCGTGCCACTGCAGCTTGCCTGTGTGGGGAAGTCGCCGACCCGGAAGGGCCGTCGAACTTGGGCAAGTTCGTCGCGGTGTCAGGTCAATGAGCTTGACCAATCGACGACTGGCGCTGCACGGAAGTTGCTTAAGGGACTAAACTATTGCCCCTCTAAATTTCACGAGGTCGTTATGAAAACCAAGGACAATGCGTCCAAGAGTCGTTCCTGGGCTATCGTCGGGCTGGAAACGCTCGTCATCGTCGCCCTGTCGCTGTACGTCGCCTTTGGCGCCGGGCTGTTCATCAAGCACCACTGCTGGGACACCCTGACCCCGCAACAGCAAGACCAGATTCTCGAGCAGATGAGCCGCAGTGCTCAGGAAAACACCCTGCTCACCTGATTCGCTTTCGCTCGAATCCCTTCTTCTCAAACAATAAGAATCCTTCCTTTTTCTCCCGCGCACCGCCTAGGTGTCGAGGTGGCTTCGTCACGTCTAGAGCTCTAGCAGACCAGGTGTTTGCCTGGACTCACGGGGACGGTGGGGGTTGCCTTTGGCAGCACCCTGGGCGAGGACATCGCCACGGGGCGGGCGCGCCGCGCCAGGCGCAGCATGGCCCAGAGTATGGCCAGCGACAGGGCTAGCCAGCCAAGTATCAGAAGAAGGATGTAGGTCGCAGGAGTCATTGACGTTCACCGTACGGCTGTCTCGGAAAGGTGTCTTTGCTGGGACACATTTCTCTAGACTCGTCAATAGCTATCCTGTTCAGGCTTTCCCGACGAGGGGTCCAACCGGGCACCGCTCGCGCGGAGCCCGGTGGATGGGGATCACAGGAACAGGTGCGCCAGCCAGAACAAGCCGGCGGAGAGGGCCATGGAGGTCGGCAGGGTCAGGACCCAGGCCATGAGGATGTTGCGCACCGTGCTGCCCTGCAGGCCGCTGCGGTTGGCGACCATGGTGCCGGCCACGCCCGAGGACAGCACGTGGGTGGTGGAGACGGGCAGGGCGAAGACGTTGGCCATGCCGATGGCCGCCACCGCCGTCACCTGGGCGCTGACGCCTTGGGCATAGGTCATGCCCTGGCGGCCGATCTTCTCGCCCACGGTGAGCACCACGCGACGCCAGCCGACCATGGTGCCGATGCCCAGGGCCAGGGCGACGGCGATGATGACCCAGAAGGGGGCGTATTCGGTGGTGCTGGTGAGGTCCTTGCGCAGGCGGCTGAGATCGTCGCGATCGCGCGCGGTCAGCACCGGCAGCTTGCTCACCTTCTTGGCGGTGTCGTCCAGGCATAGCAGGTAGCGGCGCACCTGCTGGCGATGGTCGTCGCTCATGGCACGGTAGTCGGTGACGCCTTCCAGGTCGGCCAGCAGCGCCTGCAGCGTTGGTACGGTCATGTGCGGGGCGCAGCGGAATTCCTGGGGCAGGTCGCGATTGCCGGGTACTTCGGCAAGGAAGTCCTTGAGGTTGTCGCCCTGGCGCTCATAGAACTGGCCCAGGTGGATGGCGGCGTCACGGGTCCGCTCGATCTGGTAGGTGGTGCTGTCCAGATCCAGCACGAACTTGGCCGGGACGATACCGATGAGCACCAGCATGATGAGGCCGATGCCTTTCTGGCCGTCGTTGGATCCATGCACGAAACTCATGCCCATGGCCGAGAGGACCAGCATCAGACGATTCCAGAAGGGTGGGTGCTTCTTGGCATCCAGTTCGCGGCGCTGTTCCGGGGTCTTGTGCATCTTCGACAGCGGTCGCCAGCGCTTGAGCGCGAGCAGCAGCAGACCGGCGACGGCGAAGCCGGCCAGTGGCGAGAAGATCAGCGACAGGCCGATGTCGATCGCCTTCTGCCAGTTCACCCCTTCGCTCACCGGGATGCCGGTCAACAGGGCGTTGGTCACGCCGACGCCAAGGATGGAGCCGATCAGGGTGTGGGAGCTGGAGGCGGGGATACCGAAGTACCAGGTGCCCAAGTTCCAGGTGATGGCAGCGGCGAGCAGCGAAAACACCATGGCCAGGCCGTGGCCGGTGTTGACGTTGATCAGCAGCTCCACCGGCAAGAGGTGGACGATGGCGTAGGCGACGCCGACGCCACCGAGCAGCACGCCGAGGAAGTTGAAGATGCCGGAAAAGAACACCGCGAGGTGCGGGGGCATCGCCTTGGTGTAGATCACCGTGGCGACGGCGTTGGCGGTGTCGTGAAAGCCGTTGATGAATTCAAAGGCCAGCACAAAGGCCAGGGCCAAGACGAGGCTGATGGCGACCCAGGCGTGGAGTCCGCTGAAAAGTTCGAACATGGGGATACGTCGACAGTTGGCAGGCGCGAATTATGGCAGAAAAATGACTGCCGCCATCGGCACCTTGAATGGGAGGGAAAAATTAAGGCTTGTCTGAACAGCAGCCGAGCGAAGGTCAGGCAAGGCGAAAATCAGCGAGGAAGCGGAGTTTACGAGGGGTAAATGAGCATTCCGGGATGATTTTCAACGCAGTATGGCCGAGCGCAGGCGCGTTTCCGACAAGCCTAGTCGCCGCGGTAGATGCAGCCACAGGTGCAGGTCTCATGGACGCGAACCTGGCTGAGTTCGGGGAGCAAGGGCTTGAGCTGTTGCCAGATCCAGCGCGCGAGCACTTCGCTGGTAGGGTTCTCGAGACCCGGGATGTCGTTCAGATAATGGTGGTCGAGACGCTCGTACAGGGGTTTGAAGGCGGCCTTGATATCGGCGAAATCCCGGACCCAGCCGGTATGGGGATCGACAGCACCTTCGATGTGCAGGCCTACCTTGAAGGAATGCCCATGGAGACGTCCGCACTTGTGGCCTGCCGGAACATTGGGCAGGAAGTGCGCGGCTTCGAAAATGAATTCTTTGAAAATTTCCACGATAACCACTCGCGTTGGGCCACGGGGTGTGGCGGCTGCGGGGCGGCAGTCTATCAGCTCGACACCGCCTTGCCGAACCTCGCGGTCGCCGACCAGGGGCGGCGGTCTAACCCGGCATCGACCAGGGCTCCAGCAGGTAGCCGTCGTGTGCCAGCTCCAGGCGAGTCTGCTCGATCAGGGCGGCGAGGTGGCCGGCATGGCTGTATTGACTGCGCGCGACATGGGCGATCGAGGCCAGTACCCGGGCGCCGTTGGTCACCTCAAGGGAAAAGCTGGCGTCGCTGGGATCTTCGCGGGCGTCGCCGCGCAGGGGCAGAAAGGCCTTTTCGACGATGTGGACGGCACGGGCGAGATCGATGGACATGGGCGGACTCCTCGGCAAGTGGCTTTCAATAGAGGGCCAGGGTCAGGAGAAATTCGGATTTGCCTTCACCGGCGGGCTTAGGCAGTCTCCCGGTCTTTGTCTGGACGATTCCCCATGCGCAGCAGCAATCCTCGTACCTTCTGGGCTCTGGTCGGCCTGGCCGCCGCCTTTGGTCTCGCCGGCCTGATCGGCAATCGAGTGGGCTGGGAGCGGTTGGAGATCGGCTATCGAACGGTACCGTCGCCCAGCGGGCTGGACATCGGCGTGGCCGGTCAGGTCATCACCGGCCTGCCGTCCCTGTGCATCGCTCTGGCGCTGGTCACCGTGGTGACGGCGCTGATCATCCGGGCTGGGCGCCGCTTTCGTTCGCGGCTACCCCTGCCGGTGACGGCGGGCATTCTCTGGGTGCTGCTGGCGGGCCTGCTGGTGCTTTTCTATCCCAGCACCCTGGCGTTCCAGTGGGAGAATCATCGCGGCGCGGCGGAGATCGACTTCTATGTCCTGCAGGATCGCCCCGGTCCCTTCCAAGGCACGGCGCAAAAGAGCCAGCGACTGACCTACTACCGCGACTGCGGCGGTACCGGGCAGGCGGCCTGCCCGGTGTTCGAGTGCGTGGTGGAGCGGCGCAGCTGGCTGGGTGGCCTGCAGAAGATCGAAGGCTTCTACCCGGGCCTGGACCAGGAACGTCAACTGGAGCTGCTGCGTACCCGTTGCCTGCCCGGCACGCCGTGACCGACGAAACCGCCGGTCTGGTGACGCCATAGGCGGGCATAGAGGCCGTTGTAGGCGATCAGTTCGTCGTGGGAACCCATCTCGACGATCTGGCCACGTTCCATGACCACCAGGCGGTCCATGCGCGAGATGGTCGACAGCCGGTGGGCGATGGCGATCACCGTTTTGCCTTCCATCAAGGTTTCCAGACTCTCCTGGATCGCGGCCTCCACCTCGGAGTCGAGGGCGGAGGTGGCTTCGTCCAGCAGCAGGATGGGCGCGTCCTTGAGCAGGGTGCGGGCGATGGCGATGCGCTGGCGCTGACCGCCGGAAAGCTTGACGCCGCGTTCACCCACCTGCGCATCCAGCCCGGTACGACCATGGGCGTCGGTGATACGGGCGATGAAGTCGTCGGCCTTGGCCTTGCGCAGAGCGGCGTGCAGTTCTTCATCAGTGGCCTCGGGACGGCCATAGAGCAGGTTCTCGCGGATCGAACGGTGCAGCAGCGAGGTGTCCTGGGTGACCACGCCGATCTGGCATCTCAGGCTTTCCTGGGTGACATGGGCGATGTCCTGGCCGTCGACCAGGATGCGACCGCCTTCCAGGTCATAGAGGCGCAGCAGCACGTTGATCAGCGTGGACTTGCCGGCGCCCGAGGGGCCGACCAGGCCAATCTTCTCGCCCGGGGCCACGTCCAGGGTCAGGCCTTCGATGATGCCGGCGCCCTTGCCGTAGTGGAAGGCGATGTCCTCGAACAGCACCGCGCCACGGGTCACCTGCAGCGGCTTGGCGTCCGGGGCGTCGCCGACCTGGCGCGGCTTGGCGATGGTGCTCATGCCGTCCTGCACCATGCCGATGTTCTCGAAGATGCCGTTGACCACCCACATGATCCAGCCGGACATGCTGTTGATGCGGATCACCAGGCCGGTGGCCAGAGCGATGGCGCCGACGCTGATGACGCCCTGGTGCCAGAGCCAGAGGGCCAGGCCCGTGGTGCCAGCAATGAGGAAGCCGCTGAGGATGGCGATGGTCACGCCCATGGCGGTGATCAGGCGGGCGGCGCTCTCGGCTTTCTCGGTCTGCTCTTCCATGGCCTGGCGGGCGTATTGCTCCTCCTGGGCCGAGTGGGAAAAGAGCTTGAGGGTGGAGATGTTGGTGTAGCCGTCGACGATGCGCCCGGAAAGCTGCGAGCGGGATTCCGAGGCGATGGCCGAGCGCTCCTTGGTCTGGGGCACGAAATACCAGAGGGCGATGACGTAGCCGATGATCCAGAGGACCAGCGGGACCATCAGCCAGACGTCGGCCTGGGCGAACAGGATCAGCGAGGTGACGGCGAAGATCAGCACGTGCCAGATGGCGTCCACTGCCTGCACCGCCGAATCGCGCAGGGAGACGCCGGTCTGCATGATGCGGTTGGAGATGCGCCCGGCGAAGTCGCTGTGGAAGAAGCCCAGGCTCTGCTTGAGCACGTAGCGATGGTTCTGCCAGCGGATCAGGGTGGTGAGGCTGGGGGTGATGGTCTGATGCACCAGCAGATCGTGCAGGCTGATGAACAAGGGGCGGATGACCAGGGTGACCACCGCCATCCAGATCAGGGTGCCGCCGTGCTCCTGGAAGAACACCGTGCTGTTGGGCGCGCTGCCCGCCAGGTCGACCAGTTGGCCGATGAAATTGAAGAGGGCGACCTCGATGAGGGCGCCGATCAGGCCAACCACCAACAGCAGGGCGAAGGCCGGCCAGGCTTGCTTGAGGAAGTGGAGATAGAAGGCGCCGACCCCAGTGGGCGGCATTTCATCGGGGGCTTCCCGGAACGCATCGATGATGCGTTCGAAGCGGCGAAAGATCATGCGGGGTCCTTGTAGAGAGGAGACAGCGTATCGCGTCGCCGGAAGGGGGACCTCGCCGTTGGGACTGGATGACCGACGCGCGGCATCCAGCCGGACGGGTCGGCTTACAGCCGTTTGGCAGCGAGAATCATGACCGGTTCACGGGGAATGTCGCGCAGCATGCCCTGGCGGGTGGTCTGGACGCCGGCGATCTGGTCGACGACTTCCATGCCGCGCACGACCTTGCCGAATACGGCGTAGCCGAAGTCGCGCGAACCGTGGTCGAGGAAGGCATTGTTCTCGACGTTGATGAAGAATTGACTGGTGGCGGAGTTGACGTCCGAGGTGCGCGCCATGGCCAGGGTGCCGCGCAGATTCTTCAGGCCGTTGTCGGCTTCGTTCTTGATCGGGGCCTTGGTGCGCTTCTCCTGCATGTCGCGGGTGTAGCCGCCGCCCTGGATCATGAAGCCGGGGATGACGCGGTGGAACAGGGTGCCCTTGTAGAAGCCGCTGTCGACATAGCCCAGGAAGTTCTCGGTGCTGACCGGCGCCTTGGCCGCATCCAGTTCGACCTCGATGTCACCCTTGTTGGTGCTGATGAGCACGTGCGGATTGTCCGCGGCCCAGGCGGTGGAGGCGACGAACAGGGCGCAGGCGGCAAGCAGGGCTTTGAACATGATGGATCCTTGAGTGGCGGAGACGACTGGCGAACGATAGCAACCCGGCTGGCACCCCGCCACGGTCAGCGTGGCAGGGCATGTTTGCGCAACAGGTTCATGAGGATCTGCGAGGCTGGGCCCAGCTCGTGCTGGCGCGTCTTGTAGAGCTGGAAGGGATGGAAGCGCTGGGCGCCCTGTTCCAGCGCCAGCGGCTTGAGCAGGCCAGCGTCGAGATCGGTCTGGATGGCGTCCCGGGGCAGCCAGGCGAAGCCCAGGCCGTCACGCAGGAAGGTGGCGGCGGTACTGATGCTGCCTACCGTCCAGCGCTGTTCGGCGGCCAGCCAGCCGGCATCCCGCGGCTGGGCGCGGCCACTGTCGCGGATGACGATCTGCAGCTGCTCTTCCAGATCGGCGGTCACCAGGGTGCGCTGCAATTGATGCAGCGGATGCTCGGGATGGGCGACAGCGACGAACTCGACATTGCCCAGGGAGGCGCCCAGGTGGGCCGCGATCACCAGGCCGGTGATCGCCAGGTCCGCCGAGCCGTCGAGCAGGGCCTCCTCCACCCCGGACAGGACCTCTTCGCGCAGCCGTACCCGGCAGCCACGACTCTGCGGCATGAATTCGCGCAGGCACAGCAGCAGGGGGCGAGTGGGATAGGCGGCATCCACCACCAGCCGCACCTCGGACTCCCAGCCCTGCTCCATGTGATAGGCCAGTTCCTCCAACTGGCTGGCCTGCTGTACCAGGCGCCGCGAACGGCGCAAGAGCACGGCGCCGGCATCGGTCAGCACGGCGCGGCGGCCCTCCAGGCGCAGCAGCGGCACGCCGAGCTGCTCCTGCATGCGGGCGACGGTATAGCTGACCGACGACTGGGAGCGATGCAGCACCTCGGCGGCCTGGGCATAGCCGCCGTGATCCACCACAGCCTGCAGGGTCCGCCACTGATCGAGGGAAACGCGAGGAGTCTTCATCGAGCGCTCTGGGGCCACGAAAGGGCGCATGTTAGTGCCTGCGGGGGTGATGGGAAAACGCGGCGGCCATCACGGCCTGAAAAAATGTCGGACGCCGGGTCAAATGTCCCGTCGGCGCTGCCCTCCAAGCCAGCCGATGAGTGTCCCCCTCTAGGCAAGACAAGGAGTCTCCATGTCGTCATTCAAGGCGTTGCTGGGTTGTTGTCTGGTCATCGCGCCGCTGCTGGTCCAGGCCGAGGAATCCGCCGCGGCGGCCGTCGAGTCCATCGATATCGACGGCATGAACATCAGCCGGACCCTCGACTGCGAGGGGCGAGACGTGTCCCTGTCCGGCGAGGGCAATACCCTGACGTTGAAAGGTCAGTGCGGCACCGTGACCGTCTACGGCAGTCATCATCGGCTGGTGCTCGACGGCGCCCAGGTGCTGAACATCCATGGCCTGGGCAGCGTCACCACGGTCAGGGGCGCGGTGGCCAGTCTGAGCATCGGCGGTGGCTATCAGCAGGTGCAGGCCAAGGTACGCGGCAGCGACGGCATCGCCAAGGTCGATGCCTATGGCTACGGCGCCAAGGCACGGCTGACCCTGCTTAGCCAGGCCGACATCGCCGTGGGCGGTTCCAATCAGCAGGTCTACTGGTCTCGCGCGGCCGGCGTGGCCGAGCCCAAGACCCTGGTCTCGGGCGCCGATAACGTGCTGCAGGCCAATCAGTCGGTGGCGGCGCTTACCGGTGCCGAACCCTCGGGCCTGAACGCCACCCGCTAGACTGCGATAAGCCGGGGGTTTCCCTCCGGCAACGGGCGCGTTAAGGTCGCGCACCTTTTTCGTGCGTCGCCGCCATGCCCTACCTTCTGCTCGTCACCCTTATCTGGGCGTTTTCCTTCAGCCTGATCGGCGAGTACCTCGCCGGTCGGGTCGACAGCGATTTCGCCGTGCTGGTCCGCGTGGCCATCGCCTTCGTGCTGTTCCTGCCCTTCACCCGCTGGCGCGGAGTGCCGGGGCGCTTCGCCCTGGGGCTGATGGCGGCAGGCGCCCTGCAATTCGGCATCACCTATCTGTGCCTGTATCGCAGCTTCGCCGTGCTGACGGTGCCGGAGGTGCTGCTGTTCACCGTGCTCACGCCGATCTATGTGACCCTGCTCGACGATGCCTGGCAGCGCCGCTTCCGCCTCTGGTCGCTGCTGGCCGCCGTGGTGGCGGTTGGGGGCGCGGCGCTGATCCGCTTCCAGCCGCTGACCGGTGACTACCTGCTGGGCTTTCTCTTGCTGCAAGTGGCCAACCTGACCTTCGCCGCCGGCCAGGTGCTGTGCAAGCACCTGGGGCACGCCTATGCCGGGCAGGGTGCGCTGCATCGCTACTTCGGGCTGTTCTTTCTCGGCGCCCTGCTGGTGGCGGCGCTGTCCTTTCTGTTGTTCGGCAATCCGGCGCGGCTGCCCAGCACGGGCCTGCAATGGGGCGTGCTGGTGTGGATGGGCGTCTTCGCCACGGCGCTCGGTCTCTACTGGTGGACGCTGGGCTCGCTGCGGGTCAATGGCGGCACCCTGGCGATCATGAACGAGGCCCACGTGCCGGCGGGTCTGCTGGTCAGCCTGCTGATCTGGCAGCACCCAGCCGATCTGCCTAGGCTGTTGCTGGGCGGCGGCATCATCCTGCTGTCGCTGTTCATCAACCGTCAGGGGCGTCAGTCATGAACGTGCTGTCCGGCAAGGGCCTGGGCCTTTCGGTGCTGTCGTCGGTGCTGTTCGCGCTGATGCCGGTGTACTTCGTCTGGCTGGCGCCGCTGGACGGCCTGCAGGTGGTGGCCCTGCGGGTGGTCTGGTCGCTGCCGATGGTGCTCCTGCTGGTGGTGGTCCTGCGTGAGGGCAAGGCCTTGCTGGCCACGCTCAAGCGGCTGGTGCGCGAGCCCCGGCTGTGTCTGGCCATCCCGGCGGCGGCGCTGCTGATGGGCATCCAGTGGTGGGTGTTCGTCTGGGCGACCATGAATGGCGAGGCCATGGCGATGTCGCTGGGCTATTTCCTGCTGCCCCTGGCCATCGTGCTGACCGGGCGGCTGGTCTATGGCGAGCGCCTGCGACCGCTGCAGCGCCTGGCGGTGGGCTGTGCGCTGCTGGGGGTGATCAACGAGGTCTGGGTGACCGGAGCGCTGTCCTGGGTCAGCCTGCTGCCGGTGCTGGGCTATCCGCCGTATTTCGTCCTGCGCCGCTGGATGGCGGTGGATGCGCTGTCCGGCTTCGTCCTGGAGATGTGCTGCCTGCTGCCCTTCGCGCTGCTTGCCTTGCACTGGTTTTCGCCCAGCCTGATCCTGCAGCAGACACCCTGGCTGTGGGCGCTGCTGGCGGGGCTGGGTCTGCTCAGTGCCATCGCCTTCGCCGCCATGCTGGCGTCGAGTCGCATGCTGCCGCTGAGTCTGTTCGGCATCCTCAGCTATGTGGAGCCGGCGCTGCTGGTCTTCGTCGCCCTCTATGTGCTGGGCGAACAGCTGCCGGAGGGCGCCATCTGGACCTATGGTCCCATCTGGCTGGCGGTGGCCTGGGTCTGCCTGGACAGTGCGCGCCTGCTGCGCAAGCAACTCAGGCGCGCACCGGCTGCGCCCTAGAGCACCAGGGTCGGGCATTCACCTGCGGCGAAAAAGAACTCGTCGCAGTTGGGCAGGGTGCCGGCGCGATCGACGATGAGGAATTCGTCCTCGTCGCGCAGGGCCAGCACCGGGTGGTGCCAGACCCCGGCGTGGTAGTTGATGCCCTGGCGGCCATCGGTGCGAAAGGCGCGGATGGCGCCGGCATCCGGCTGCGCCGCGGGCGGTGCCACCACCACCAGAAAGGGTTCGCCGCGTAGCGGGACGAAGGCCTGGCTGCCGTGGGGATGGCGTTCGAGCATGGTGATGGTCAGCGGATAGTCCAGGCGCCGGGCGCGAAAGATGCTGATGATCGCCGCGCCGTCCGCCGGCCCTGTCTCGATCCGCGCCAGGGCGTGGTATCTCTGGGTCGAGCCATTGTTGATGGGAAACCAGTCCCGGCCCGCCGTCTCGATGACCTCGCCGAAGGGCGTGAAGCCCTCGGCGGTCAGCGGCTCGATGCGCAGTGGCCGGCTCATGCCTGGCCCCGGGCGACCTTGCCGAATAGCCGCAGGCGGCTGACACCGCCGTCGGGGAAGATGTTCAGGCGCACGTGGGTGATGGGGCCGAGGTCGCGCACCTGCTCGCGGAAGCTGTGCTCCTGGTGCATCTGCAGCTTTTGCGGCGGCAGCAGCTCCTTCCAGAACAGGCTCTGGGTCTCGATCTGGCCGTCGGTACCGCCGCGCACATAGGCGCCCTGGATCTGGCAGCTGTCCGGATAGTTGCCCTTGAAGTACAGGGTGTCCACCAGGATTTCCTCCACGATGCCGGCATGGCCCAGGGCGATGATCACCCAGTCGTTGCCAGGCGTGCGGCGGCGCGCGGTTTCCCAGCCGTCGGCCATGCTGTCGGCGCGACCCGGATTGAGGATGTTGCTCATGCGGCCGTAGTGCTCATCGTTGCAGGCCAGGGCGCGTCCGCCGTTGAGGGCGGCGGCTAGGTCCAGCACCTCGTCTTCGGCCTGGGTCGACCAGTCGCGATGGGGAATGCCGTAGACCCGCAGGCGGGCCACGCCGCCATCGGGATAGATGTTCAGCCGCAGGTGGGTCCAGGGGCGGTCATCGGCGATGGCATGGTAGTGGTGGCTATTGCCCTGCATCTCGATGGCCGGCAGCACTTCGGTCCAGGCAGCGTCTTCGGCCGGATCGCCCTCGGCACAGAAGCAGGCTTCCAGGGAGGCGGAGGGCGGGTAGTTGCCGGTGAACCAGCGGGTGTCGATGTCGACGCCCTTGATCGAGCCCGGTACGCCCAGGCGGATCACCGCATGGTCGTAGCCTTCGAACCTCTTGCGCCGCGATTCCCAGCCGTCCATCCACTTGCCATTGTCGTCATAGACGCCTTCCTTCCACTCCGGCTCATGGGGCTGGAGCATGCGGTCGGCGGCGGCGAACCAGTCGTCGGTGACGCTGATGACGCGGGTGCCGAGGCGGGCATCGGCGAGGTTGAGGTACTTTTCGAAGGGCGCGGCGTAGGTGCGTTTCATGGGCGGACTCTTGTGCGGAAGGGGTCAGAGGGTCTGCAAGCGGAAGAGGGCGATGCGGTCGATCTCGGCCAGGGCGCGCTGGAATTCCTGCTCTGGGGTGTTGGGCAGGCGCTCCTCGAAGGCCGCAAGGATCAGGTGCCGGTTGCTGCCCTTCACCGCCATGATGAAGGGGAAGCCGAATTTGGCGCGGTAGGCCTCGTTGTGGCGGGTGAAGCGGGCCAGCTCGTCCGGGGTGCATTGATCGAGGCCGGCACCGGCCTGTTCGCCACTGCTGGCGGCGGTCAGCTCGCCAGCCAAGGCCGCGCGTCCGGCAAGGTCCGGGTGCGCCTGGATCAACGCCAATTGCTCGGCCTGGCTGGCCCGGGCGACCTGCGCGGCGAGACGCTGATGCAGGGTGTCGACGCTATCCGGCAGCGGCTGGCCCTCGTCGAAGGCACGCTCGGCGACCCAGGCGGAGTGTTCGTAGATGCCGCCGAAGGCCGCGACGAAGGCGGCGCGATCCAGCTGGCTGGGCGTGACGGTCTGGAAGGCGCTCATGCCGGCGGATGCTCAAGGTGCCAGTGGCGAGCAATGTCCACCCGGCGGGCGAACCAGACCCGTTCGTGGCTCAGGGCGTACTCCAGGAAACGCTTGAGGCCCACCAGGCGACCGGGGCGGCCGATCAGGCGGCAGTGCAGGCCGATGGAGAGCATCTTGGGCGCGGTGGCACCTTCTTCGTAGAGGGTGTCGAAGGCGTCCTTGAGGTATTGGAAGAATTGCTCGGCAGTGTGGAAGCCCTGGACCTGGGTGAATCTCATGTCGTTGGTGTCCAGGGTGTAGGGGATCACCAGGTGCGGCTTGCCGGTCGGGTTATTGGGTTCCCAGTAGGGCAGGTCGTCATCGTAGGTGTCGCTGTCGTAGAGAAAGCCGCCTTCCTCCATCACCAGGCGCCGAGTGTTGGGCCCGGTACGCCCGGTGTACCAGCCCAGCGGGCGTTCACCGGTCAGCTCGGTGAGGATCTCGATGGCGCGCTGCAGATGGGCGCGCTCCTCGGCTTCGTCCAGGTACTGGTAGTCGATCCAGCGATAGCCGTGGCTGCAGATCTCGTGGCCGGCCTGGACCATGGCGCGGATGACCTCGGGGTGGCGCTCGGCGGCCATGGCCACGGCAAAGACGGTCAGCGGCACCTGGTGTTTGGCGAACAGCTCCAGGATGCGCCAGACGCCGGCGCGGCTGCCGTATTCGTAGAGGGACTCCATCGACATGTTGCGCACCCCTTGCAGGGGCTGCGCGGCGACCATCTCGGACAGGAAGGCCTCGGACTCCTTGTCGCCGTGCAGGATGTTGCGTTCGCCGCCCTCTTCGTAGTTCAGCACGAAGGACAGGGCGATGCGGGCATCACCCGGCCAGCGGGGGTGGGGCGGCTGAGCGCCATAGCCGATCAGATCGCGGGGATAGGTCATGGAAGGGGCATCCTGGCAGTCGAGATGTTTTGTATACAATGTTTGGAGACCTTTGCCGAGTCCCAGCAAGAATCCTGCCTAACTGGTCTGACCGGTCTGAAGACTTTCCCACGCTGGAGGGCAGCGGTCCCGCGGATCGGGCCGGGGCTGGGCTGTATACAATCGGCAGGTGAAAAGCTGCTAGGCTGGCGCACCCCTCTGCAGGAGCTTTCCCATGTCCACTCCATCCACTGGCGGTTACCTGACGACCCACGTGCTGGACACCACCGGTGGCCGCCCAGGTGCGGATATCGCTGTCCGGCTGTACCGGCTGGAGGGGGCGGCGCGGCAGGCGCTGGGTGAGATGCGGACCAATGCCGATGGTCGCAGCGACACGCCGCTGTTGCAGGGCGAGCACTTCACGGCGGGGGTCTACGAACTGGAGTTCGACGTGGGCGATTACTACCGGCGGCGCGACGTGGCGCTGGAGGAACCGGCCTTTCTCGATACCGTGGTCTTGCGCTTCGGCCTCGCCGACGAGGGAGCGCATTACCATGTGC
The DNA here is from genome assembly GCF_013277805.1 of Pseudomonas sp. MS15a(2019). Lineage (NCBI taxonomy): Bacteria > Pseudomonadati > Pseudomonadota > Gammaproteobacteria > Pseudomonadales > Pseudomonadaceae > Pseudomonas > Pseudomonas sp. MS15a(2019). The sequence continues at coordinate 694,069 of NZ_VBTN01000003.1, read as the reverse complement.
CGCTGTTGGTCTCGCCCTACAGCTATTCGACCTATCGCGGCAGCTAGGTTAGATTGCGCCGCCGCGGTGCGCTTCTGCCCGGGCCGGCACCAGGGTAGGGCGCGGGTCCAGCGGCGCTAGTGGATGGTCGGTTCGGTGTTCGATCGCGCGGTGGCGAGCAGCGGTCGATCCGGCACGGCACTGCCGGGCCAGGTCTGGGCGATGCGTTCCAGCACCACCTGGGCCAGCATGCTGTGGGTACGGCTGGCGAAATGACCGCGGGCACCGAAGATATAGGCCTGATCGGCGCCCGGTTCGACGTAGCTGTCCGGATCGCAGAACTCGCGACCGGGCAGGCAGGCATCACCTTCGGCATGGGTGAAGCCGTAGTTGCCGTAGTGGGCGAAGACCTCTTCCATCACCCGATAGGCATCCACCAGCAGCAGACGATCACTGGCTGGCAAGTTGGCCTGCAGGGTGTCGTTGTAGAGGCGCACCAGCTCGTGGTTACGCTCGGCCAGGGCGGGTGTCCAGGGTTCGAGATAGGGCGCCTTGCCATAGTCGGTGTTGTTGAGCACCACCAGGCGCTGGGCACCCAGACTCAGCAAATGGCGCAGCAGCTTGACCTCGTTCAGGGCCGTATGGCGGATCCGCGCCTCGACCTGCTCGCGGATCGCCGGGGGCAGGGGGTCGTCGGCCATCAACGCGGCCTTGAGCGTCTTGTCATAGAAGGGGCCGATGATGTCGTTGCCGCCGATCTGCACCAGGACCAGATCCTGCTGGCGGAAGCGGCCATGCTGCATCTCGAAGTTGCGGATCTGCTGGGAAAAGGCCAGCGGCGCTTCGTTGTGATCGAAGCCCGGCTCGGTGAAGCTCCCGGTCACGGCGCCGCCCTCGGCGTAGCAGAGACCATCGGGATCGCTCGGTCCCTCCTGGCCATAGCCTTCCACCTGCCGATTGGGGCCCAGCTCGATACCGTAGGCGTCGGCGATTTCCTGAGGATAGGTACGCCCTGGGTTGGTGGCATAGATATGGCCGAAGGTGCCGCAGTCCATCAGGCTGTCGCCAAAGGCGATCACCCGCTGGATACCACGCGCCTCGGCGATGGGCTCAGGGCTGGGTACGAGGGCGAGCAGCGCGGCGACACCTGCGAGTGCGGTCGCCAATCCCCAGTGCTTGCCCATCCTCTACCTCCCGGCAGCGTCCAGCGCCTGTGCTGCCCATAGCTATTCTTTTGCAACCTTCATACCGGGAAGAGCGAAGAACGCCGCTCAGAGTTCCCGGCGCCCAGACCAGCGAGACGGCAGGCGACGACCAGCACGACGCCGGGCAGCGTCTGCTGGTGCTGCCCGCCACTGAGCTAGTCGGGCTTTGTCACGGGATCGGAGGATTGCGCCAGGATGGCTGCCATCAGGCCGGGGAAACGCTGATCCAGGTCTTCGCGGCGCAACTGATTCATGTGCGTGGTGCCGGCGTTGCGCGTATGCACCAGCCCGGCATCGCGCAGGACGCGGAAGTGATGCGACATGCTGGACTTGGGGCGGCCACCATCGAGTTCGCCACAGGTGGCCTCGGTGACCCGTGCCAGATAACGGACGATATCCAGACGCACCGGATCGCTGAGCGCATGGAATAGACGCTCGAGGGAGAATTCGTCAGGACTGGGATGTTTGAAAGGGCGCATGAGCCAATCATACACCGGGGGTTGGCGATTATGTTATGTTCGATTAATATCGAAATAACGAACCAATATCTGTCCTATGGGAGACCGCTCAGATGTCCGCATTGTTCCAACCCTTCACCCTCAAGGACGTGACGCTGCGTAACCGCATCGCCATCCCGCCCATGTGCCAGTACAGCGCCGTCGATGGCGTCATCAATGACTGGCATCAGGTGCACTATGCCGGCCTGGCGCGTGGCGGTGCTGGCCTGGTCGTCGTCGAGGCCACTGCGGTCTCGCCGGAAGGCCGCATCACCCCCGGCTGCGCCGGTATCTGGTCGGACGCCCAGGCTCAGGCCTTCGTGCCGGTGGTCCAGGCGATCAAGGCCGCCGGTTCGGTGCCGGGTATCCAGATCGCCCATGCCGGCCGCAAGGCCAGCGCCAATCGTCCCTGGGAAGGCGACGACCACATCGCCGCCGACGACGCCCGTGGCTGGGACACCATCGCCCCGTCCGCGGTGGCCTTTGGTGCCAACCTGCCCAAGGTGCCCAAGGCCATGACCCTGGACGACATCGCCCGTGTCCGTCAGGACTTCGTCGATGCCGCCAAGCGTGCCTACGAAGCCGGCTTCGAGTGGCTGGAGCTGCACTTCGCCCACGGCTACCTGGCGCAGAGCTTCTTCTCGGTGCACTCCAACCAGCGTGACGATCAGTACGGTGGCGACCTCGCCGGCCGCAGTCGCTTCCTGCTGGAAACCCTGGCCGAGGTACGTAAGGTCTGGCCGGAGCACCTGCCGCTGACCGCCCGTTTCGGCGTGATCGAATACGACGGCCGCGATGAAGAAACCCTGGCCGAATCCATCGAGCTGGCCCAGGGCTTCAAGCGCGAAGGGCTCGACCTGCTGAGCGTCAGCATCGGTTTCTCTACCCCGACCGCCAACATTCCCTGGGGCTCGGGTCTGCTGGCGCCTATCACCGAGCAGGTACGCAAGGCCACCGGCCTCAAGGTCGCCTCGGCCTGGAACATCGATACCCCGGTGCTGGCCAACCAGGTAGTGGCCGACGGGCAGCTGGACCTGGTCATGGTGGGCCGCGCCCACCTGGCCGATCCGCACTGGCCCTACTATGCGGCCAAGGCCCTGGGCGTCGACCAGCCGTCCTGGGTGCTGCCGGCGCCCTACGCCCACTGGCTGGAGCGCTATCGCACCAGTTGAGTCGGCTCAGGCTGAACGCGAAAGCCGCTCCTCGGGGCGGCTTTTTTGTGCGTATGGGATGGGGGTGGGTTTTGTTGGGCTTCGCTGCGCTCAGCCCAACCTACGGTGATGGGTAGGTTGGGTGAGGTGGCTCCATCGCCGAAGCCCAACGGGCTCAGGCGTCCCGACTATGTACTCGCCGACCCGCGGCATGGGTTTCGCGCACCACGCGGTCGTCGCCCAGGGTGGTGAGGACGAAGAGGGTTTCCTCCAGGCTCTTGGACTGCTGCAGGCGGTAGTCCAGCAGTGGGGTGGCCTTGAGATCGAGCACCACGAAGTCGGCATCGTGGCCGGGGGCCAGGCTGCCGATGCGGTCGTCCAGGCGCAGGGCGCGGGCGCCGCCGAGGGTGGCCAGGTACAGCGACTTGAAGGGGTGCAGGCGATGGCCGCGCAGCTGTTGCACCTTGTAGGCCTCGCCGAGGGTCTGCAGCAGCGAGAAGCTGGTGCCGGCGCCGACGTCGGTACCCAGGCCGACATTGATCTTGAAGGCTTCCATCCGCTCGAGATCGAACAGGCCGCTGCCGAGGAAGAGGTTGGAGGTAGGGCAGTGGGCCACGGCCGAACCGGTCTCGTGCAGGCGCTGGCATTCGGCATCGCAGAGGTGGATGCCATGGGCGAACACCGAGCGCGGGCCGAGCAGCTGGAAGTGGTCATAAACGTCCAGGTAGTTGCTGCGCTCCGGAAACAGCGCCTTCACCCAGTCGATCTCCTTGAGGTTCTCGGAGAGATGGGTATGCAGGTAGACGTCCGGGTGCTCGGCCAGCAGGCGTCCGGCTGCTTCGAGTTGTTCCGGGGTGCTGGTCGGCGCGAAGCGCGGGGTGACCGCGTAATGTAGGCGACCCTTGCCGTGCCAGCGCTGGATCAGGGCCTTGCTGTCGGTATAGGCGGACGCGGCCGTGTCCTGCAGATAGCCCGGCGCATTGCGGTCCATCAGCACCTTGCCGGCGATCATGCGTAGATCGAGTCGTTCGGCGACCTCGAAGAAGGCATCCACCGACTGCGGATGGACGCTGCCGAACACTAGGGCGGTGGTGGTGCCGTTGCGCAGCATTTCACCGACGAAAATCTCCGCCACCTCGGCGGCCTTGGCCGGATCGGCGAAGGCACCCTCGGTGGGAAAGGTGTAGGTGTCCAGCCAATCCAGCAGCTGCTCGGCGTAGCTGGCGATCATGCCGGTCTGCGGATAGTGAATATGGGTGTCGATGAAGCCGGGGGTGATCAGGGCGTGGGGGTGCTCGATCACCGGGGTGCCGGTGGGTAGGGTGGGCAGCAGTTCGGCGGCCGGCCCCATGGCCTGGATGCGGCCGTCCTCGACCAGCAGCAGGCCGTCGGCATGGTATTCGTAGGAGGCGTCCAGCCCCACCTCGGCCGGGTCGGCAAGGCTGTGGAGCAGGGCGGCGCGATGGGCGATGGCGGTCATAGGGTTCTCTGATTGCAAAGCTAACTTGGGCTGGCGGTGACCAGGCGCAGCGGCAGATCCGTCTGCTGGGCCTGGCGACCGTAGTGGGCGATGACCTCGCCGGCCACCGCGATGGCGATCTCCAGCGGCAGCTTGCCCTGGACCTCGGGCAGGCCCAGGGGGCAGCGCACCGTGGCCAGGCGGTCGGCGCCGTGGCCACGCGCTGCGAGACGGTGGCGGAACTTGGCCCACTTGGTCCGGGAGCCGATCAGGCCGAAGTAGCCATGGTCGCCGCGAGCGAGGATGGCGTCGGTCAACTCCAGGTCCAGGGGGTGATTATGGGTCATGACGATATAGTAGGCACCCGCCGGCATGCGGGCGATCTCGTCGACTGGCTCTTCGGTGACGATCTTTGCGACGCCAGCGGGCAGCGGATCGGGAAATTCCTGGGGCCGCGAATCGACCCAGCGCACCGCGCAGGGCAAACCGGCCAGCAGCGGCACCAGGGCGCGGGCGACATGGCCGGCGCCGAAGACGATCACCGGGACGTCCTGTGCCAGCTGGGGTTCGAACAGCAGGGTGGTGACGCCCCCGCAGCACTGGCCGAGGCTGGCGGCCAGGGAGAAACGCTCCAGGCGCGGCTGGCGCGTACCGGCGGCGAGCATTTCCCGGGCGATCTCCACCGCGCGGTATTCCAGGTGGCCGCCGCCGATGGTCAGGTGCTGTTCCTCGCGTCCCACCAGCATCTTGGTGCCGGCCTCGCGAGGGGTGGAGCCCTGTTCGTCGGCCACGGTGATCAGCACGCAGGGTTCGCCGCGTGCCTCGAAGTCGGCCAGCAGGGCCAGCCAGCCACGTTTGGGGGTCATGCGGGCTCCTCCGTGGCGGGGACCGGGGCGGCTTGCAGCTCGGCGGCCAGGCGGCGCATGCGCTCCACGCCCCAGAGCACCCGTTCCGGGGTGGCCGGCGCGTCCAGCGCGGGATGGAAGCGGTAATGCGCCACGCTGGCCACGGCGTCCTGCAGGGCGCACCACACCGAGATGCCGAGCATGAAGGGCGGCTCGCCCACGGCCTTGGAGTGGAACACCGTGGCCTCGGGATTCTGTCGATTCTCCACCAGGCGCACGCGCAGATCCGGTGGCACGTCGCTCACCGCCGGAATCTTGTAGGTGGAGGGTCCGGCGGTGAGCAGCTTGCCGGCGTCGTTCCACACCAGTTCTTCCATGGTCAGCCAGCCCAGGCCCTGGACGAAGCCGCCTTCCACCTGGCCGATGTCGATGGCCGGATTCAGGGAGGCACCGACGTCGTGGAGGATGTCGGTGCGCAGCAGGCGGTATTCGCCGGTGAGGGTGTCGATCAGCACCTCGGAGCAGGCGGCGCCGAAGGCGTAGTAGTAGAAGGGCCGACCGCGGGCCTGGTCGCGGTCGTAGTGGATCTTGGGCGTGCGGTAGTAGCCGGTGCTGGACAGCGATACCTGGCCGACATAGGCCAGCTGGATCAGCTCCTCGAAGCTCAGCAGGCGATCGCGCACCCTGACAAGGCCATTGCGGAAATCGACCTCTTCGGGCCCGACGTGGAAGTGTCGACTGGCGAAATCGATCAGCCGGTCCTTGATGGTCTGAGCGGCGTTCTGTGCGGCCTTGCCGTTGAGGTCGGTGCCGCTGGAAGCGGCGGTGGGCGAGGTGTTGGGCACCTTGTCGGTGTTGGTGGCGGTGATCTGGATGCGGGCTATGTCGACCTGGAAGACCTCGGCTACCACCTGGGCGACCTTGGTGTTGAGCCCCTGGCCCATTTCGGTGCCGCCATGGTTCAGGTGGATGCTGCCATCGGTGTAGACGTTGACCAGGGCGCCGCCCTGGTTGAGGAAGGAGGAGGTGAAGGAGATACCGAATTTCACCGGGGTCAGGGCTAGGCCCTTCTTCAGTACCGGACTGCCCTGGTTGAAGGCGCGAATGGCTTCGCGTCTGGCCTGGTAGTCGCTACTGGCCGCCAGGTCCGCGGTCATCTCTTCGAGCAGATTGTCTTCCACCACCTGGTGGTAGTGGGTGACATGGCGCGTCTCCTTGCCGTAGTAGTTGCGCCGCCGGACCTCCAGCGGATCGAGACCGCGATGGCGGGCGATGGCGTCCATCACGTTCTCGATGGCCAACATGCCCTGGGGGCCGCCGAAGCCGCGGTAGGCGGTGTTGGACGCCAGATGGGTCTTGCATCTGTAGCCGGTGATCTGGGCGTTGCCGAGGTAGTAGGCGTTGTCGGCATGGAACATGGCGCGGTCGATGATGGCGTTGGACAGGTCCGGCGAATAGCCGCAGTTGCCCGCCAGTTCGAAGCGGATGCCCAGCAGGCGGCCGTCGTCGTCGAAGCCGACGTCGTACTCGACGTGGAAGGGATGGCGCTTGCCGGTCATGTGCATGTCTTCGAAGCGCGGCAGGCGCATCTTCACCGGGCGCCCGGTGAGATGGGCGAACACCGCGCAGAGCGCCGCCGGCATGCCGGCCTGGCTCTCCTTGCCGCCGAAGCCACCGCCCATGCGTCGCATGTCGACGGTGACCCTGTTCATCGAGACGCCCAGCACCTCGGCCACCTGTTTCTGCACCTCGGTGGGATTCTGGGTGGAGGAATAGACCAGCATGCCGCCGTCCTCGGTGGGCATCACCGAGGCCACCTGGGTTTCCAGGTAGAAGTGCTCCTGGCCGCCGATGGCCAGCTCGCCCTGCAGGCGATGGGGCGCGGCGGCCAGGGCGGCGGCGGCGTCACCGATCAGGTGGCTATGGCTGGGGGAGATGAAGTGTTCGCGCTTGAGCGCTTCCTTGACGTCGAGGATGGCCTCCAGCGGCTCGTATTCGACGATGGCAGCCTGGGCGGCGCGGCGGGCGGCGTCCAGGCTGGTGGCGGCCACCGCTAGTACGGGCTGGCCCAGATACTGGACCTCGCCATCGGCCAGCAGCGGATCCCCCGGCAACACGGCGCCAATGTCGAGCTGGCCGGGTACGTCGGCGGCGGTGATGGCCAGGGCCACACCGGGGATCTGGTAGCAGGGTGAGAGATCGATGTGCGTGATACGCGCATGGGCGTGCTCGCTCATCCGCGCATAGACGTGCAGCTGATTGGGAAATTCCAGGCGGTCGTCGATGTAGAGGGCTTCGCCGCTGACATGCTTGTCGGCGCTCTCGTGCTTGAGCGGCTTGCCGACGCCGGTGGCCAGGCCGGCAGCGAAGGCGGCGGCCATTTCCTCCGGGGTGCGGGCGGGCAGGGTGCTAGACATGGGCGGTGACCCTCGTGACGAGCGCGGGCTGGGTGGTCTCCAGATGACATTTGCGCAGCAGATTCTGCGCTGTCAGTAGGCGGTATTCGCGACTGGCGCGGAAATCCGACAGCGGGGCGAAATCCTCCGCCAGGGCCTGGACGGCGCGCTCGATGGACACCGCGTTCCAGGGCTGGCCGAGCAGCGCCTGTTCGCAGCGGGCGGCGCGTTTGGGCGTGGCCGCCATGCCGCCATAGGCGATGCGCACGCTGGCGACGCGGTCCTGCTCCAGTTCCAGGGCGAAGGCGGCGCAGACCGCGGAGATGTCGTCGTCCAGGCGCTTGGACACCTTGAAGGCGCGGAAGACCAGGCCCGCGTGTGACCGTGGCACCCGTACCGCCTGGATGAATTCGCCCGGCTCCAGGGCGGTCTGGCGATAGTCGAGGAAGAAATCGTCCAGGGCCAGTTCGCGCAGGCGTTCGCCCTGGCGCAGCAGCACGTTGGCCCCGAGCGCCAGGAGCAGGGGTGGGCTGTCACCGATGGGCGAGGCATTGCCGATATTGCCGCCGAGGGTGCCCTGGTTGCGGATCTGCAAGGAGGCGAAACGCTGCAGCAGCGCACCGAAATCCGGATAGTCGGCGGCCAGGGCGGCGGCGCAGTCGGCCAGCGGGGTGGCGGCGCCGATCTCGATACATTCCTCGCTGACGGTCACGCCATGCAGCTCGGGCAGGTTGCCCAGGTAGATGAGGGTCTCCAGGCGGCGATGCTGCTGAGTGACTTCCAGGGCCAGGTCGGTACCGCCGGCCAGCAGGCGCGCCGCGGGCTGCGCCTGGTAGAGGCTGGCCAGTTCGCTCAGGGTGGTGGGGCTGTGGCAGCGCCGGTTGGCGCCTTCCAGGCGTGTGTGCGGCGCCGGCGCCAGGGCCTTGAGGCGCTCCAGGGTCTGCTGCTCCCGGGCATCGAACTGGTCCGGCTGGCGCTGGGTGCAGGCCTGTTCGGCGGCGGCCAGGATTGGCCGGTAGCCGGTGCAGCGGCAGAGATTGCCGGCCAGGGCCTCGTGGGTGGCAGCGTTATCGGGCGCGGCGACGTTCTTTTGCAAAGCGAACAGCGACATGACGAAGCCCGGCGTGCAGTAGCCACACTGGGAGCCATGGCAGTCGACCATGGCCTGCTGCACACTGTGGAGGCGGCCCTGATGCTTGAGGTCCTCCACACTGATCAGTTGCCGGCCATCCAGCGCCGCGACGAAGGTCAGGCAACTGTTAACCGTGCGATAGCGCAGCCGCTCGCCGTCGGGCTCGGCCAGCACCACGGTGCAGGCGCCACAGTCGCCCGAGGCGCAGCCTTCCTTGGTGCCGGTCTTGCCACAGTGCTCGCGCAGGTACTGCAGTACGGTAAGGTTGGGATCGAGCTGCTCTTCGACGCGCAGCTCCTGGTCCAGCAGAAACCTGATCACGGCCGCTCTCCACCTGCTCTCGAATGCCTTGATGGTGGGTAAAGCTGACCGATAGGTCAACATTTGCCCGGGCAAGTGGCCGACCTCTGTCGTTTTTGGGCAAGAGGCCTGGGCAAGGCTGCGCCGTCTTGGCGCGCCCAGCGCTCCTTTGCCCGCGGATGGTGCAAAACCAGCCGCTCTAACGCGTGTTTCTGCGGAATATTCATTCGGACGCTTCAAGGCGCTCGGGCCGATGCCGATATATAGGCAGACGATTACGGCCTGGTCGCCTGTCGTCAGCACCCTCGTACAACCCGTTGCAACAGGTCGCTACCGTGCCTACCCAACTCAACCGTGTCGCCCGTCAGGCTTCCCTTGGTTTCTTCGCCTTGGTCACCCTCATCTTTACCCTGGCCGGGTGGATGCTGTTCGACCTGTGCGCGCGCATCGACGAGCAGCAACGCCACCACAGCGAGGCGGACGCCCAGCGCGCGTTGGAAACGCGGCTGGACAGGCTTGGCCGGGTCTTGACTGACTATTCTTTCTGGATGGAAGCCTATGCACGGACCAGCAAGAAGGTCGACGTGAATTGGGCCTATGAGGAAGACAACGTCGGGCCCTCCCTTTACAGCGACTATGGCGTGAATGGCGCCTTCATCCTGGCGCCCAACGGCGTCACGCGCTACGCCGTGGTCGGCGGCGGACGCAGCAAGATGCAGCTGGATACCTGGCTGGGTGACGACCAGGCGACCCTGCTGGCCCAGGCCAGGGAGCGCTCGCTCAAGGATGGCCATGCCCAGGGCTATTTCCTGATCGAGGGCAAGCCGGCCAGCGTAATGGTCGCGGTCATCCGCCCGGATGCCACCTACCAGGACTTCAAGCGGCTGTCCTACATGGTGTTCGTCGATATCCTCACGCCGGACAAGCTCGCCCAGCTTGGCCAGACCTTCGAATTGCCCGGGCTGACCGCGGAGCCAGGGGAACTGCCCGTCGTGGCGGAGCGGCCGACCCTGGTGGTGAGGTCCGACCCGGGTATCGCGGTGACCTTTCACTGGCTGGTGCATGGCATGGGGCAGCGCCTGCTGGCGCAGTTCCTGCCGTTGCTGGCGACGATGTGTGGTCTGGCCTTGCTGCTGGTCTGGTACCTGCGTCGGCGGATCGCGCTGGCGGCGCGGCAGACGGATGTGGCCGAAGATGCCCTGAGGCATAGCGAGCAGCGCTTCCGCACCGTGTCCGAGGCGTCGTCCGACTGGATCTGGGAGAGCGACGCCGAGCAGCGGCTGGTCTATCTTTCGGAGCGTTTCGTGGCCGTCACCGGCTTCAGCCGGGAAGCCTGGCTGGGTCGCCCGTTGCACGAGCTGCTCGGCTATCCGCCGAGCCAGGTCGAGGAGGTGGCCAGGACACCGCTGGCGGCCGGCCGGACCCGGCGCCCCCTGCGCTGCGAGATGCGCGACGCCCAGGCCAAGCTCAGGTACTGCCAGTTGACGGCGCAACCCATCATTAGCGGTGGCCTGCTGGCCGGTTTTCGCGGCACCGTGTGCGATGTGACCGAGGAGATCGAGGCCAAGGCGCGCATCGAACACATCAGCCAGCACGATGCCCTCACCGGACTGGCCAACCGTCACCAGTTGCACCGCTACCTGGCGCAGCGCTTCGCCGAGGGCGTCAGTGCCAGTCAGCCGCTGCACCTGTTGGCGCTGGACCTGGACCGCTTCAAGCCGGTCAACGATTCCCTCGGCCATGGCGCCGGCGATCAGGTGCTCTGTCAGGTCGCCCGAGAGCTGCGCGCCAGCGTGCGCGAGGGCGATCTGGTGGCCCGTATCGGCGGCGATGAATTCGTCATCGCGGTGAATGGCTGCCTGAGCGCCGAGCAGGTGAGCCTGCTCTGCAACCGGATGTTGGAGGGCATCGGCCGGACCATGCGCATCGACGAGCACGACATCAACATCGGTGCGAGCGTCGGCATCGCCCAGGCACCCCAGGATGGCCACAGTGCCGAGGATCTGCTGCGCTATGCCGACATCGCCCTGTACGAAGCCAAGGCGGCGGGGCGTAACACCCTGAGATTCTATGAGCCCACCATGAACCAGCGCATCCTCGCGCGGCGTCAGCTGGAGACCGAGTTGCGCCTGGGATTGCAGCGGCTTGAGTTCGAGCTGGATTTCCAGCCGCGTTTCGACGCCAGCAGCCAGCGCCTGCTGGGCGCCGAGGCCCTGGTGCGCTGGAATCATCCCATCCGTGGCCGCCTGGCGCCTGCCGAGTTCATCGGGGTGGCGGAGGAGACCGGGCTGATCCTGGGCCTGAGCGACTGGGTGTTGCAGGAGGCTTGCAGCCAGGCGATGGACTGGTCGCCGGAGTTGATCGTGTCCATCAACCTGTCACCGCTGGAGTTCCAGCGCGACGATCTGGTCGCCCGGATCCACAAGGTGCTCGAGCGCACCGGCATCGACCCGGCACGGGTCGAGCTGGAGCTGACCGAGAACGTCTTGCTGGATGACGCGGCGGGTGCCCTGGAGTTGATGAAGAAACTCAAGGCGCTGGGCGTGCGGCTGTCGATGGACGACTTCGGCACCGGCTATTCCTCGCTGAGCTATCTGCGCACCTATCCCTTCGACTGTCTGAAGATCGACCGCAGCTTCGTCTCCAACATCGAGGTGAGCGAAAGCAACGCGGCCATCGTCGAGGCGATCGTCAGCATGGGACGGGCACTGTCGCTGACGGTGGTGGCCGAGGGGATCGAGACTGCCGGCCAGCTGGCGCGCATCGCCGATCTCAAGTGCGACCAGGCCCAGGGCTTCCATCTGCAGCGGCCGTTGTCCCAGGCGCGTTTCGCGGCCTTGCGGCAGGAGCAGTCACAGCCGCGGGAAGCGTCGAACGATGCCAGCCGCACCTTGGTAGTCGCTGGGCCCTAAGCGGAATCCAGGGCCGCACCCAGCAGCAATGCCGCGAGCACCAGAAACAGCCCACCTGCCACCTGGTTCAGGCGCGCGAGGGTGGTACCCGAGGTCAGGCGGCCATTCAAGGCCGTCACTGCCGCGGCGTAGCTGCAGTGAATGATGAGGCTCAACAGGCAGAAGCTTGCCACGAGCGCCGCCAACTGCGGCAGCACCGGGCGGTCGGCCTGGATGAAGGGCGGAAACAGCGCCAGAAAGAAGATGATCAGCTTGGGGTTGGTGAGGGACACCAGCAAGCCCTGCAGGAGGTGTCTGCCAACGCAGACCGAAGGCCGAGTGGCGGCAGGCTGCCGGCCTTGGGTCGCGGGACTGCGCAGACGCCGCAGCCCCAGCCAACCCAGGTAGAGCGCGCCGACCAGCTGCAACCCCTGCAGGGTCCTTGGCAAGCTGCTCACCAGGGCGCCGAGCGCGGTGCTGGCCAGGATGGCCACCAGCAGTATGCCCAGCACCACCCTGAGGATGCCCGGCAGGGCGCCGCGCAGCCGCAGCTGCAGCGCATTGGTGATCGTGAGCAGTACGCCCGGGCCGGGGCTGGCGATGGTGAGGCCGCACAGCAGGAGGTAGAGGGCGAAGTGTTGCATTGACGTGTCTTAACCTGCTGGCATGGGACGACCGGAATGGCTGTCTACCTAGGGAGCTGACCGGTGCCGGCCATGGGTATCCAGTATGGCCGGCCGGCTTGCAGGGGTCGCGATGCAGAATCCCGGCTTTTGTACCGGACAGCCGCTCGGGCTGGCCAGGTGCAGCAGGTGCCGTCTTCTTCTATCTCAGGCTCAGGGCGGCGGGGGAAGCGGATTGCCAGCCTCCGCCCAACGCCTTGAAGGTGCTTATTGCCGCCTGTGCGGCTGCCGTTTGCGCCTGGGCACGCGCATCGGCCGTGCGTAGCAGGCGTTCATCGGCCTGCAGAACATCGACCAGGGGCAGCACGCCCTTCTGGTAGGCGAGAGCGGCGGCCTGGCGGGCTTGGCTGAGCGAGGCCTCGCCCGCCGTCAGCAGAGTGACCTGCTCTTCGCGCTTCAACTGGCCGGTCAGGGCATCTTCCACGTCTTCGGTGGCGCGCAATGCCGCCAGCCGATAGGCCGCCAGCGATTCTGCGCGCTGTCCCTCGGCCGCCTGGATCTGCGCATCGATCCGGCCGAAGTCGAACAGCCGCCAGCGTACGCCCAGGGCAACGAGCGCCTGATTGGCGTCGTGGCTGAAGAGATTGCCACTGGAAATCGTGGTGGCGCTCCCGAGCAGAGCGCTCAGGGAGATCTTGGGATAGTACTCGGCCATTGCGGCGCCGATCCGGGCATTGGCGGCGGCCAGGCGGCGCTCGGCCGCGATCAGGTCCGGACGTCGACGGAGCAGGTCGGCGGGCGTGCCTGCCGTTTCGAGGCGGGGGGCGTCGGGAATGGACGCGGCGCCAGCCAGTTGGGTACGCCAGGTGCCAGGTGGCGCCGCCAGCATCACGTCCAGTGCATTCATGGCCCGCTCCAGCGAGAACTCCAGGCCGGGTATCGAGGCCTGGACCTCGGCCAAGCCTCCTTCGGCCTGGCGTAGCTCTCGGTCGGTCGCCAGGTCCTTGCCGTTCAGTAGCCTGACCATCGACAGCAAGCCCTGCTGGGTGTCCACCTGATGGCGAGCGATCGCCAGGCGTGTCTGCAGTCCGCGGATGTCGACATAGAGATCGGCGGTCTGGGCAGCCACGGCAAGGCGCACGGCACGGGCACCCGCCACGCTGGCCTGGTAGTCGGCCTGGGCGGCTTCACTACTTCGGCGCAGACCGCCAAACACATCAAGCTCCCAGCTTGAGTCAAGATTGGCCTCATAGGAAGAACCGCTCCTGGCGTAGCCGGGCGCTGAATCGAGCACCCGTCCAAGCGGTGTTTCCAGCGACTGATAGGCACGACCGGCTTGGCCACCAAGATCGCCTGCCGGCAATAGCGCGGCATCGGCTGCCCTAAGGCCAGCGCGAGCCTGGGTAATGCGTGCGCTGGCTTGCGCCAGATCGAGATTCTGCGCGAGGGCCTGGTTTACCAGGCGGCTCAGGAGCGGATCGTTGAAACGGTCCCACCAGCCAGCCAGCGCCTGATCGGCCAGGGGCGCTGGCATCGGCTCCCGCTGGAAGTTTGCTGGAAGCGCAACTTCAGGGGCGCGGTAGTCAGGCCCCACCGTACAGCCGCTCGCCAGGGTGGCGCTGGCGAGCAGAATAATCTGGAGTCTGGAACGCATGGGCTTTTATCCTGAGCAACGCCTGAACGGTTTTGGTGACTAAAGTGTATATTGGTCACCTTCCGCATCATTTTGCAACTGCCGGAACACCCAACCTCATGACTACCGAATCCGTTTCTCCTGGCCAAGCTCGTGGACCGGCCGAGCACGACGTTCGCCACCAGATCATGGTGGCAGCGAAAGACCACTTCAGCCACTACGGCTACGAGAAAACCACGGTGTCCGAACTCGCCCGGAGCATCGGGTTTTCCAAGGCCTACATTTACAAGTTCTTCGATTCGAAGCAGGCGATTGGCGAGGCCATCTGTGCGGATTGCCTGAGCGGAATCGAGGCAGAGGCCAGGGCCGCGGTGGCCTCGGCTACCCAAGCCCCCGAAAAGTTGAGAAGGCTGTTTCAGAGCCTTCCGGCGGCAACCCTGCGGCTGTTTTCAGACGATCGAAAGCTTTACGAAATCGCCATTTCTGCGGCGTCGGGCCGCTGGCCGGCCACGATCAGCTACGAAGCGCGGATGCAGGAGCTCCTCAAGGAGATCCTGGTGCAGGGCCGCGGGGAAGGACAGTTCGAGCGCAAGACGCCGATCGACGACGTGACGATGGCGACCTATCTCGTGTTGCGACCCTATCTGAATCCGCTGATGCTCCAGCACAGCTTCGAGCATTTCGATGTCGCTCTTACCCAGCTGTCCAACCTGGTGCTACGTAGCCTCTCGCCCTAAATTGTTTAGTGACTATTGACTAAAATGGTCACTAGTATCAAATTGCGCGCTCTGCTGGCATCCTCTCGGAGCTTCCATGTTCGCGCGCCGTCTGCTTTCCACCGCTGTGGGGGCTACCGTCCTTTCGCTGTCCCTTGGCGGTTGCAACGCCCCTTCCCAGGGCGATCCCCGCACGCAGGCGCCTTTGGTGCGAGCTGCGGTGGCGGAGCCCGCCGAGAGCGCTGGTCGTACCTTTACCGGTATCGTCGCCGCGCGGATCCAGAGCGATCTGGGCTTCCGCGTGACAGGCAAGGTCGCCGAACGGCTGGTGGACATCGGTGAAACCGTCAAGCGCGGGCAGCCGCTGCTGAAGCTTGATCCCATCGATCTGCAACTGGCCCTGCAGGCGCAACGCGAGATCGTGGCCGCTGCCCAGGCGCGGGCCCGCCAGGCGGCGGACGATGAGGCGCGCTACCGGGATCTACGGGGCACGGGGGCGATCTCGGTCTCCGGCTACGATCAGATCAAGGCTGCGGCGGATACGGCCAGGGCCCAGCTCAAGGCTGCCGAAGCCCAGGCGGAAGTCGCCCTCAACGCCAGCCGTTATACCGTCCTGGTGGCCGATGCGGATGGCACCGTGGTCGATACCCTGGCCGAGCCCGGGCAGGTCGTAGCCGCTGGACAGAGCGTGGTGCGCCTGGCTCGTGCGGGCGCCCGGGAGGTCGTCGTCCAGCTGCCGGAGACCTTGCGTCCGACGCTTGGCTCCGTGGCCCAAGCCAGCCGTCTGGGCGCTACGGAACAGCCGGGACCGGCACGGCTGCGGCAGTTATCCGATAGCACCGACCGCGAGACGCGTACCTTCGAGGCGCGCTATGTGCTCGAAGGGACGCTGGCCAGTGCGCCCCTGGGCACCACCGTGAGACTGCGTATTCCGGAAGAGTCCGTGCCGCGGGCGAATGCCTTGCAGGTGCCGTTGGGCGCCCTGTACGACGCGGGCAAAGGCGCGGGGGTCTGGCGTATCCAGGGCTCGCCCGAGCAGGTCGCCTGGGTACCCGTGCAGATTCGTCAGGTATCGGATGACACTGCCTTGGTGGAGGGGCCGCTGCAGCGGGGTGACCGGATCGTAGCCCTCGGCGTTCATCTGCTCCACGAAGGCCAGACGATCCGCTTGGCCACAGCTGCCAACAGTGCCCTGGAAGGTAAGCAGCCGTGAGCGACAGCCGATTCAATCTGTCGGCGCTGGCCGTCCGCGAGCGCTCCATCACCCTGTTTCTGATTCTGCTGATCTCGGTCGGCGGGGTACTGTCGTTCTTCAAGCTGGGCCGGGCGGAAGATCCGGCCTTCACGGTCAAGGTCATGACTATCGTCACGGCCTGGCCGGGTGCCACGGCGCAGGAGATGCAGGATCAGGTCGCCGAGAAGCTGGAAAAGCGTCTGCAGGAATTGCGCTGGTACGAGCGCTCGGAAACCTATACCCGTCCGGGCTTGGCCTTTACCACCCTGACGCTGCTCGACAGCACACCGCCGGCCGAGGTGCCGGAGGAGTTCTACCAGGCGCGCAAGAAGATCAGTGACGAAGCCAAGACCTTGCCCGCCGGGGTGATCGGGCCAATGGTCAACGATGAATACGCCGACGTCACCTTCGCGCTCTTCGCACTCAAGGCCCGGGGCGAGCCGCAACGGCTGCTGGCACGCGAGGCGGAAACGCTGCGCCAGCGTCTGCTGCATGTACCGGGGGTCAAGAAGGTCAATATCCTGGGTGAGCAGACCGAGCGCATCTATGTGGAGTTTTCCCACGATCGCCTGGCGACCCTGGGCGTGGCACCGCAGGACATCTTCGCCGCGCTCAATGCCCAGAATGTCCTGACGCCCGCGGGCTCCATCGAAACCCGCGGCCCCGAGGTCTTTGTCCGTCTGGATGGCGCCTTCGAGCAGCTCGATGCCATCCGCGACACCCCGGTGATCGTCAAGGGCCGCACCTTCAAACTGGCAGACATCGCGACGGTGACGCGTGGCTATGAGGACCCCGCCACCTTCCTTATCCGCAGCGGTGGCGAGCCGGCGCTGCTGCTTGGCATCGTCATGCGCGACGGCTGGAATGGCCTGGATCTCGGCAAGTCACTCGAAAGCGAAGTCGGCGCCATAAACGCTGAGATGCCTTTGGGCATGAGCCTGACCAAGGTGACCGATCAGGCGGTCAACATCGCCTCGTCGGTCGATGAGTTCATGGTCAAGTTTTTCGTTGCGCTGCTGGTGGTCATGGTGGTGTGTTTCGTCAGCATGGGCTGGCGGGTGGGCATCGTCGTGGCCGCTGCGGTACCCCTGACGCTGGCCGCTGTCTTCCTGATTATGGCCGCCACAGGCAAGAATTTCGATCGCATTACCCTAGGCTCGTTGATCCTGGCCCTGGGGCTGCTGGTGGACGATGCCATCATCGCCATTGAGATGATGGTGGTGAAGATGGAGGAGGGCTATAGCCGGGTCAAGGCGTCGGCCTATGCCTGGAGCCATACCGCCGCCCCCATGCTGGCCGGCACCCTGGTAACGGCCGTGGGCTTCATGCCCAATGGCTTCGCCCGCTCAACCGCAGGCGAATACACCAGCAACATGTTCTGGATCGTCGGCATCGCGCTGGTCACCTCCTGGGTCGTGGCGGTGGTGTTCACGCCCTACCTGGGCGTCAAGCTGCTGCCAGAGACCAAGACCGTCGAGGGTGGCCACACCGCGCTTTACGACACGCCGCGCTACCACCGCTTCCGCCGCGTTCTCGGCCAGGTGATTGCGCGCAAGTGGCTGGTCGCGCTGCTGGTGATCGGCCTGTTCGTGGCCGCCATCCTGGGCATGGCTGTCGTCAAGAAGCAGTTCTTTCCCATCTCCGATCGCCCCGAGGTGATGGTGGAGGTGCAGATGCCCTATGGCACCTCGATCACCGAGACCGAGCGGGCGACGGCCGAGGTCGAGGCCTGGCTCGCTCAGCAGGACGATGCCCGAATCGTGACCTCGTACATCGGGCAGGGCGCACCGCGCTTCTTCCTGGCGATGAGCCCGGAACTGCCGGATCCGTCCTTCGCCAAGATCATCATCCGCACCGACAACCCGGAGGCACGCGAATCGCTCAAGTTGCGCCTGCGCGAGGCAATTGCCGCTGGGCTTGCGCCCGAAGCACGACTGCGGATCACCCAGCTGGTGTTTGGGCCCTATTCACCGTTCCCGGTCGCCTACCGGGTCAGCGGCCCTGATCCGCAGGTGCTGCGTCGGGTGGCAGGGGAGGTGGAGCAGGTGATGCGTGCAAGTCCGCTGATGCGCACCGTCAACACCGACTGGGGCACCCGTACGCCGGTGCTGCGCTTCAGGTTGCAGCAGGATCGCCTGCAGGCCATGGGACTGAGCTCCAGCGCCGTCGCGCAGCAGCTGCAATTCCTGCTCAGCGGCGTGCCGGTTACGGCGGTGCGCGAAGACATCCGTACCGTCCAGGTGGTGGCGCGCGCGGCGGGCGACGTTCGTCTCGATCCTGCGCGGTTGGGCGATCTCACGCTAGTTGGGGCTCAGGGCCAACGCATTCCGCTGTCGCAGATCGGCGATTTGGAGGTGCAGCTGGAAGAGCCGCTCATGCGGCGGCGCGATCGGGTGCCGACGATCACCGTGCGCGGTGATATCGCCGAAGAGCTGCAACCGCCGGACGTTTCCACCGCCGTGCTCCAGCAGCTGCAGCCGATCATCCAGCGGTTGCCGGCGGGCTATCGGATCGTACAGGCGGGCGCCATCGAGGAGTCGGGCAAGGCGATGGCGGCGATGCTGCCGATCTTCCCGCTGATGATCGCCTTGACGCTGCTCATCATCATCCTGCAGGTGCGTTCCATGGCCGCGATGATCATGGTCTTCCTGACCAGTCCCCTGGGGCTGATCGGGGTGGTACCGACCCTGATCCTGTTTCAGCAACCCTTCGGCATCAATGCCCTGGTCGGGCTGATCGCGCTGTCGGGCATCCTGATGCGCAACACCCTGATCCTGATCGGCCAGATCCATCAGAACGAACAGGACGGCCTGCCCCCCTTCCAGGCGGTGGTCGAGGCGACCGTGCAGCGCGCAAGACCGGTGATCCTCACGGCGCTGGCGGCGGTGCTGGCCTTCATCCCCCTTACCCATTCGGTGTTCTGGGGCACCCTGGCCTATACCCTCATCGGCGGCACCCTCGCGGGTACCGTGCTTACCCTGGTGTTCCTGCCGGCGATGTATGCCATCTGGTTCAGGATCAAGCCATCTCCTGAGCACGGCTGATCACTTCTGTCCCCTTCATTCCACTCAAAGGCACCGACATGTCGAACGCAGAAGTTGTCCTCATCACCGGGGTGTCGTCTGGCATCGGACGCGCTACCGCCATCCGATTGGCAGCGCGCGGGTGCCGGGTGTTCGGAACGGTTCGTAACCAGCAAGTCGCCCAGGCCATCCCGGGCGTGGAGCTCGTCGAAATGGATGTCCGCGACGAAGATTCGGTAGGGCATGCCATTGCCGCCATCATCGCCCGGGCCGGACGGATCGATGTCCTGATCAACAATGCGGGCGGGACCTTGCTCGTCGCCCTGGAGGAAACATCGATCGGCGAAGCCCGGAGCCTGTTCGACACCAACGCCTTCGGCCTCCTGCGCACGATCCAGGCGGTGCTGCCACACATGCGTGCGCAAGGCGCCGGTCGCATCGTCAATGTCAGTTCGGTGCTCGGCTTTCTGCCGGCACCGTACATGGCGCTCTATGCGGCCTCCAAACATGCGGTGGAAGGGCTTTCGGAAACGCTGGACCACGAGGTACGCCAGTTCGGGATTCGCGTGGCCTTGGTCGAGCCCTCGTTTACCCGGACGAACCTGGATCTCAATGCGCCCCAGACCGCCGTCAAGATCCCGGAGTACCAACAACAGTTTGAATTGGTCGCCCACGCCATCCAAAAGAATGTGCAGAAGGCACTCGATCCCGATGGTGTAGCCGGCACGATCGTCGATGCCGCGCTGGGCGCTTGGAAGATGCGGAACACCCCCAAAGGAGAGGCAACGCTCCTGTCCAGGCTGCGTCGCTTCATGCCAGCCGGTCCCGTCGAGAAGGGCTTGCGAAAGACCTTCGGGCTGGCCTGACCGGATACGCGCCAACCTGCGGGCCACCTCCCTTGCAGGACACGCCCTTGAGTCCACTGAGCGAAGACCTCCCATGACACACCTGGACAGCACCCCTACCGACGTGCCACCGGCTCCCGGCGAAAACGCACCGACAGGTGTGGCGGCCGGTACGCCATCACCCTGGCCAGTGTTCTGGGTAGCCGCCATCGCGGTATTTCTCGTAGCCATGGATGGCACCATGCTGTTCGCGGCGTTCAGCGCCCTGCGGGCCGGGTTCGCGGACGCGACGCCGGCAGATCTTTCCTGGGTACTCAACGCCTACACGGTGATATATGCCGCCATGCTCATTCCGGCGGGTGGCTTGGCGGACAGGCATGGACGCAAGAAGGTATTCCTCGCCGGGGTCTGGTTGTTCGTGGGTGCGTCCGTTGCCTGCGGCCTTGCGGGCTCCGTCGAATGGCTGGTGGCGGCAAGGGTGGCGCAAGCCATCGGGGCTGCCTTGCTCACGCCCGCGTCGCTGTCGCTGGTCCTGGCCGCCTTTCCGATCACCAAGCGGGCGGTGGCGGTAAGCCTGTGGGGCGCGGTCGGGGGCCTGGCCGCGGCCGTCGGTCCCAGCCTCGGCTCTTTCGTCGTCGCCTCGCTCGGTTGGCAGTGGGCGTTCTACCTGAACGTACCCCTGGGCGTCTTCGCGCTCTGGCGTGGAACAAGGCTGCTGACTGAGACGAAACAACAGACCGAAGGGCGGCCGCTGGATCTGGTGGGCATGGGCTTGCTGGTGATCGGCATTGGTGCCCTGGCGTTATCCCTCGTGCAGTCCGACTCTCCCGCCTGGTCACGGCAGGCGCTGCTGGGCGCACTGGGCATCGGGCTGGCGTGCCTGATCGGATTCGTGGTCTGGACGCGCTTCACCGCCGCCCCTTTGGTGGATCTGCGCCTCTTTCACAACCGCACCTACAGCTACGTCAATCTCGCGACCCTGAGCTTCGGCATCGCGTTTTCGATGATGTTCTTCGCCTTCTTCTTCTACATGAGCGCGATCTGGAAGTACCCGCTGCCCCTGGCCGGCCTGGCCATGATGCCGGGACCGCTGTTGGTGGTACCCACCGCTGCACTGTCGGGCCGGGTAGCGAGCCGTTATGGCCACCGCCGGCTGCTGCTGATCGGGTGCCTGGTCTATGCCATGAGCGGACTGTGGTTCCTCCTGGTTCCAGGGCTCGAACCCGCCTATCTGACACAGTGGCTGCCGGGCATGGTGCTCAGTGGCGTGGGCGTCGGCCTGGTGCTGCCCTCGCTGGCGGGCGCAGCGGTCAGTCGCCTGGCCGCCGATCACTACGCCGTGGGCGGTGCCATCAACCAGGCCATCCGCCAGATCGGATCGGTCATGGGCGTGGCCTTGACCGTCCTGCTCCTCGGCAGTCCCAACCTGCAACGCGCTGACTTCGATTCCGTTTATCTGTGCCATATCGGTTTGGCGCTACTCACCGCAGCTCTCTGTATCCCGGTCAACACGCTGCCTGCGGCCGCACCTGTCCGCAATCCAGATAAGCGCTAGGTAACCTGGAGGTGGATCGTGCGAAAGGCATTCAGATACCGCCTTGGAGACCTTCAGCCGTCATCTCCCTAACAGGAGCATCGGGCATACGCGCCTTGATCGGGCGCGAACAAGACACGAGGCCGCCCGCAGGCGCTTCGTCCATCGAGAGAAGAGGTAATGCAATGCAAGGCAACGACAGAACACGCATCGTGGTCACCGGCGTGGGTACCGTCAGTCCGCTGGGATGCGGTACCGAGGCCGTCTGGGCGCGGCTGCTGGCCGGTCGCTCGGGACTGAGCCTGTTGCCGGCCGAGGTCAGCGACGGGGTGGGCAGTCTCATCGCCGGTCAGGTACCGAGCCGCGCCGAAGATCCGGAAGCGGGCTACGACCCCCTGGTGGCCATCGCCGCCAAGGACCTGAAGAAGATGGATCGCTTCATCGAGTTCGCTCTGGTGGCGGCCAAGGAAGCGCTCGACCAGGCCGGCTGGCAGCCGATCAGCGAGGCGCAACGGGAGCGGACGGCGACCATCATCGCGTCCGGGGTCGGCGGTTTCGGTGCCATCGCCGAGGCGGTACGGACCACCGATGCGCGTGGCCCACGGCGGCTCTCGCCGTTCACCGCACCCTCGTTCCTGGCCAATATGGCGGCAGGCAACGTTTCCATCCAGTACGGCTTCCGCGGTCCGCTGGGCGCGCCGATCACCGCCTGCGCCGCCGGTGTCCAGGCCATCGGCGACGCCGCCCGGCTGATCCGCAGCGGCGAGGCCGACATCGCTCTCTGCGGCGGGGCGGAGGCGGCAATCAATCGTGTGAGCCTGGGCAGCTTCGCCGTCGCCCGCGCCCTGTCCACGGGATTCAACGAGCGTCCGCAGGAGGCTTCGCGTCCCTTCGACAGTGATCGCGACGGCTTCGTCATGGCCGAAGGCGCGGGGCTGCTGGTGATCGAGACCCTGGAGCATGCCCTGGCACGGGGCGCCACACCCCTGGCCGAATTGGTGGGCTATGGCACCAGTGCCGATGCCTACCACCTCACCGCCGGCCCGGAAGATGGCAGCGGTGCCCGCCGCGCCATGACGCAGGCGCTGCGCCAGGCCGGGATCGACGCGACCGAAG
Source organism: Pseudomonas sp. MS15a(2019) (assembly GCF_013277805.1). NCBI lineage: Bacteria > Pseudomonadati > Pseudomonadota > Gammaproteobacteria > Pseudomonadales > Pseudomonadaceae > Pseudomonas > Pseudomonas sp. MS15a(2019). Next base: position 671,490 of record NZ_VBTN01000003.1, on the reverse strand, counting down.
TCCAGCACATCAACGCCCACGCCACCTCCACCCAGGTGGGTGACAAGGGCGAGCTGGCCGCCATCCGCGCAGTGTTTGGCGATGCATCTCCGGTAGCCATCACCTCCACCAAGTCGAGCACCGGGCATCTGTTGGGTGCCGCGGGCGGCATCGAGGCCATCTTCACCGTGCTCGCCCTGCGTGACCAGGTCGTGCCGCCGACGCTGAATCTGCACCATCCGGATCCGGCTGCCGAAGGCCTGAACCTCGTTGCCCTGCAGGCACGGCAGATACCGATTGAGTACGCGCTGTCGAATGGCTTCGGTTTCGGTGGGGTGAACGCCAGCGTGCTGTTCAGGCATTGGATGGGGAGCTGATAGTTGCTGAACGTGCTTGCACGGGTGGCCCGGCCGGCCACGCGCGCGGCGGTGCACATGATTTTTGGACTCGCGTAGCGGTAGGAACGGCGTTTCCCTGCGTCGTTTCAGATAAGAAATGAGTCCACCAGGAAGAGAAGGCTCTCTTCCTGTTTTTCTCCAGCCGCTGTCCAAAACCTGACTGGGCAGCCGGCACCCACGTAGCTCCCAGGAATGACGAGTGCGCATCGATGTAAGTGCCGAAGAGATGCGCTAGGTAAGCATACATGCAAGAATGTTTGTAAAAGGCCGGCGAAACGTTAGACTGCCAAAACAGACGCCTTTGAAACGAGATAGCGATGCGCCGTACAAAAGAAGACGCTGAGCAGACACGCCAGACCATTCTGGATGCAGCCGAGGCGTTGTTTCTCACCAATGGTGTTTCACGCACCAGCCTCGAAATGATCGCCAGAGAGTGCGGGCTCACGCGAGGAGCGGTGTATTGGCATTTCAGGGACAAGGCGCAGCTGGTCCACGAGATGCTCAATCGCATCCGCATTCCGCTTGACGAAGTCACCCAGCAGCTGAGTATGGATGGGGAGGGCGATTGCCTGATGAGGCTGTACGAACTGTGCGTCGAGTGCATGGAGAAATTCGTTCAGCCGGGACGGGAGCGTCGTGTCATGACCATCCTGATGCACCGTTGCGAATTCACTCAGGAACTGCAGGAAGTCGAACAGCGGGAAAATGCCCTGACCCGTGAATTCGTGGCGCTCGTCGAGCGCCTCTTCGATGGCCAACGGCAGCGCCTGCAGGTCGCGGTGACGCCGAGAAGTGCCAGCCTACAGCTGCATAGCCTGTTTTGCGGCACGCTGGCTGGCATCCTTCGTGACCAGGACATCTTCGCGCCGCTCATGGATGTACGGCTGATCTTCACCCTCTACTTCAGGTCGCTGGTGAAAGACTGGCCCTGAAGGTGGGCGAGCGGCGCCAGTGGCGCAAGGGACCGGCACTGACGCCTTGCTCCCACTGGACGCGGTACTGAGCTGTCCCGGGCGTCGGTTTTCAGCCTTCAGGGGCGCTCCTGCAGGGCGATCGCTCTTTTCCGGCAGCGACCCGCACAATTTCGGGACGCTACGCCGTTCAGGCCGGCGCGCTCCCGGTCGCTACTTAAAACGAGCGGTGTAATCCGCCAGGTTGCCGGGCGTGATCAGCTCGTACGGCACCCAGACATCCGCCTGGACCGGTTCCTTGCGGATCATCCTGAGCGCGGATTGCACCGCCTGTACGGCCTGGCCGCGGGGGTCCTGGAACACCGAGGCGGCCAGCAGTCCGCGCTTGATGGCCGCCTGACCATCGGGCAGACCATCCACCCCCACCACCGGAACCTGACCCTTGCCCATTCCGGCCTGTTGCAGCGCCATGGCGGCGCCGATGGCCATCTCGTCGTTGTTGGCGACGATGGCGTCGAAATGGGTCCCGGCAGTCAGCCAGTTGCTGGTCAGGTCCATGCCCTTGCTGCGGTCCCAGTCCGCGTTCTGCTGGGCGATCACCTTGATGTCGGGATAGGCCTTAAGCGCTTCCTTGAGACCTTCGGAGCGACCGCGGGTGGCGTTCTGGGTCAGCTCGCCCATGATCAGGGCGATGTTGCCCTTGCCGTTCAGCTGCTTGGCGATGAACTGCCCCTGCAACTGTCCGGCCTGCAGGTCGTCCGAGGCCACTGCGACCACCCCAGCGGGCAGCTTGGGATCGTCCGGGCGCCGGTTGACGTACACCAGCGGAACCTTGGCCGTGGTGGCGGCGCGGGTAATGTTGACGGTGGCGGCGGTGTCCACCGGCAGCACGATCACGGCGTCCACGTTCTGCGCCAGGAAGCTCTGCACCTGGTTCAGCTGGCGAACGACGTCGCCCTGGGCATCCTCGAATTGCAGGCTGATCTTTTCCGCCTTGCCCGCCTCTTCCAGATTGCGGCGGACATAGGTCATGAAGTTGTCGTCGACCTTGGCGATGCTGACCCCGATACGGTAGTCGGCGAGGGCCAGGGGCGTCAGGGCGAAGGCGAAGGCGGCGCACAGCAGGTTGCGAAGCAGCATGTTCAGTTCCTCTTGTTGTTATGCGAGCGGAAACATCTAGCGGGGACTACAGGGTGAAGGCCGTTCTGAAGCGCTCCAACGCACGCTCGGTATCACCTTCGGCAGCCCAGCCTTCGAGGCCGACCACACCGCGATAGCCGAGCCTGGCGAGGGCCCGGGCAATGGCCGGGTAGTGAATCTCGCCGGTCCCCGGCTCGCAGCGCCCCGGGACATCGGCTACCTGGATCTCGCCAATGGCCGACCCGGCCCGATGGATCAGCTCGATCAGGTTCCCTTCGCCGATCTGGGCATGGTAGAGGTCCAGGTTGAGCCGCAGGTAGGGACTGGCCACCGCCTCGATCAGGGCCAGGGTCTCTTCGGCGCGGGCGAAGGGCACGCCGGGATGGTCCACCGCGGTATTGAGGTTCTCCAGCAGGAAGACCCGGCCGGCGGACTCGCCCAGGCGGGCGATCTCGGCGAGGGCGTCACGCGCCGCCAGCCAGTGATGGCCGCTCACCTCGGCCAGCGGCTTGACCGGCAGGCCGCGTGGGTCCAGGCCGGTGCCATGCAGATTGAGCGAAGGGCAGGCCAGGCGCTCGGCCACGGCCAGGGATTCCCGGGCACTGGCCAGCAGGGCGGCACGGCCTTCGGCGCTCACCAGGTCGCCTGAGACATAGCCGGTCATGGAGGTGAAGCGCGCGCCGGTGGCCGCCAGGGCGTCGATGTCGTGGCGCGTCCAGTCCCAGATCTCCACGGCGAAGCCCAGGGCGTGCAGGCGGCGGACCCGCTCTACGAAGGGCAGGTCGAGAAAGACCATTTCGGCGCTGACAGCCAGGATGAAGGGCGATGAGGTCATGGGCTTCACTCCGCGACGGCGACCGGCTGGCCGGTCTGCACCGATTCGATGGCGGCCAGGGCGATGGCCAGCGCCGCCCGGGCATCGTGGCCGCCCACCGGCACCGGGGTGCCTTCGCGCACGGCATCGACGAAGGCGCGCAGCTCGGCCAGGTAGGCGTCGCGCAGCAACTCGGCGTCGGAGCGCTGGGTGGTCTGGCTGATGCCTTCGGCGCCGTAGTAGACCAGCTCGCTGGTCCGGGCGTCCCCGGCGGTCAGCATCCCCGCGCTGCCGAACACCTCGCCGCGCACGTCGTAGCCGTACACCGCCTGGAAGTTGGCCTCGGCGGTGGCGATGGCGCCGTTGTCGTAGCGAATGGTCACCACGGCGGTGTCCAGTAGGCCGCGGTCACGGAAATCGGGGCGCACCAGGGCGTCGGCCACTGCGTAGACCTGCACGGCGCGGGCGCCCGGATTGAAGAAGTTGAGGGTGTCGAAGTCGTGGATCAGGGTCTCGAGGAAGATGGTCCAGGGTTTCACCGCCGCCGGATCGTGCAGCGCCGGATCGCGGGTGAGGGAGCGCAGTAGTTGCGGTGTGCCGATCCGCCCCTGGACGATCAGCTCCCGTGCGCTGCGGAAGCTGGTGGCGAATCGCCGGTTGAAGCCCACCTGCAGGGCCACGCCAGCCTCCGCGCAGGCGGCGATGGCCCGGTCGGCCTCTTCCAGGGTCACGGCCATGGGTTTTTCGCAGAACACCGGCTTGCCGGCGCGGGCGGCGGCCACCACTAGTTCGGCATGGCTGCGGGCCGGGGCGACGATGACCACGGCCTCGACGGCGGGATCCTCGATCAACGCCTGGGGGTCGGTGTGGATATGGGCGACATCCAGGGTTTCGCCAAGCCGGGCAGCGGCGCCAGGCGCCGGATCGGCCAGGGCGACCAGCCGCGCGCCATGCAGGTGCCGGGCGAGGGCGGTGGCATGAAAGGTACCCATGCGACCGGTACCGATGAGGCCGAGGGCGAGGGGGGGCTTCGTCTGGGGCATGAGGCGTTCTCTTGTGGTTGTTATAGGCGTGGGCGATGTGCCCGACGGGGAGGGAGCAACCGCCATGCCAGGGCAGAAAAGGCAGCCAGGTCGCGGCCTACGGGACTTGCCAGTCCGCGTTTATGTCTATAAAAAAGACATGTCCAGCTTGACATGTCCAAAGGTTGGACGAGGAGCCGAAGATGCAGGAGCAGGTCGCCCCGAGCGAGCTGACGCGGGAATTGCAATTCGTCAGCGAGCTGCAGCGGTCGTCGGTCGCCGAAGGTTTCCAGCGCGAGCTGGATGCCGCCTGGACCGACTGCCTGGCGGGGGCCACGGAACTGGTCCCGGTGCGGCCGGTGATCCGGGCGTCCTGGCTGCGCAGCCGCGCGGCGGGCATCGTCGCGGAGGAATTCCACTACGAGTTCGTCGAGTCGCAGGAACTGGCCCGCCGGCTGCAGCGGCAGCGCGAGCTGCTGGACATCGCCGCGCCGGTCATGGCCGAGCTGTTGCGCTACAACCCGGACGGGCACCTCAACCTGGCGGATGCCGAGGGCGTGACCCTGGCCGCCTGCGGGCTGGATCTCACCCCGCTGGGCAGCCGTCTGCTGGAGTCGGTGCAGGGCACCAACTGCACCGGCCTGGCCCTGCGCGAGCAGCGGCTGGTATTTGTCCTGGCGGGCGAGAATTTCAAGCGCGAGCTGCGCGAACGGCGGATGCACTGCGCCTCGGCACCGGTCCGCGACACCCAGGGACGGCTGCTCGGCGCCCTGACCCTCACCGCGGCGGTGGGCAACTTCCACTGCCATACCCTGGGCACGGTCCAGGCCGCGGCCGATGCGATCTCCCGCCAGCTGGCGCTCACCGCGCTGCTGGACGAGCAGCAGCGGGTGCTGGAGGTCCTCAACGAAGGCGTCATCCTGCTCGACGACGACCGCTGCATCCGTAGCCTGAACGGCTATGCGCGACGCCTGCTGCAGCTCGACGATCCACAGCGGGGGCGCCCCTTCGCCAGCCTCATCACCCAGGACACCGACCTGGACCTCTGGCTGGATCGTCGCTGGGAACGCCAGGACCGCGACCTCACCCTGTTGCTACCAGACGGCAGCGGCTTGCCGTGCCTGGCCTCCGCCGCGCCCATCGCCCAGGGCGGCTGGGTGCTGTCGCTGCGAGAGAATCGCCGCATCCGCGAGATCACTCGGCAACTGCTGGGTACCCGGGCGCGTTACAGCTTCAGCGATATCCAGGGCCGCTCGCCAGCCTTGCAGAACGCCTTGCGCGTGGCTCAGGCAGCCAGCCACAGCGAGGCCACGGTGCTGGTACTGGGAGAAAGTGGGGTAGGCAAGGAGCTGTTCGCCCAGGCGATCCATAACGCCAGCGCCCGGCGGCATGGGCCCTTCGTCGCTGTGAATTGCGGCGCCATCCCGCGCGACCTGGTGCAGAGCGAGCTGTTCGGCCACGTCGAGGGCGCCTTCACCGGCGCCGCCCGCGGCGGTGCGGCGGGCAAGTTCGAGCTGGCCGATGGCGGCACGCTGTTTCTCGACGAGATCGGCGACATGCCCCTGGAAGCCCAGGCGAGCCTGCTCCGGGTGCTGCAGGAGGGCGAGGTGACCCGGATCGGTGCCAAGAAGGCCCAGGCGGTGGACGTCCGCGTCATCGCCGCGACCCATCGCGACCTGGCCCAGGCCGTGACCGGCGGGAGCTTCCGTGGGGATGTCTTCTATCGCCTCAATGTGCTTCCCCTGCAGGTACCGCCATTGCGGGAGCGTCGCGAAGACATTCCGCTGCTGGTGGCTACTCTGCTCAAGGCGCTGAGCCGTCACCTGGAACGGCCACCGCCGGCCATCGCGGACGAAGCGCTGACGTTGCTGCTGGCCCATAGCTGGCCCGGCAACGTGCGGGAGCTGGAGAACGTCATCGAGCGGGCGGTCAATCTGGCCCAGGGGCCGCTCATACAGCCGGGAGACCTGCCACCTTCGATGGTCGCCAACACGCTGTCCACGGATACCGAGGGCGAGCGCCTCACCCCCCTTGAAGCGGGGCAGCGGGACCTGATCCGTGCCACCTTGCAGCAGACCCGCGGCAACCTTCGTCAAACCGCGACCCGGCTCGGGATCTCGCGCGCCGGGCTTTATGTGAAGCTGCGCCGCTACGCCTTGAATCCGGCGGATTTCCGGCCAGGACGCTGAAGTCCGGCAGCGCCCAACTGAAGCGAGCCACGTTCTGGCGAGCGCGTCCTGGCCTGCCGCTCGCTGGCAGCCCCGGCAGCATCAGGCCACCCGGAAGCGGCCGACCAGGGCTTGTTGCTGTTCGGCCAGACGGGCCAGTTCGCGACTGGTGACGGCGGTCTGTTCGGCGCCGGCGCTGACCTGGATCACCAGGTCGTTGATGTCGTTGACGTTGCGGCTGATCTCTTCGGCGACCTGGCTCTGCTGTTCGGCGGCCGAGGCCACCTGGATGTTGCGGTCGTTGATCAGGGTCACGCCCTCGGCGATCTCGCCCAGCAGCTCGCCGGCGCGGACCACGTTGCTGGCGCCGGTCTGCACCTGGCTCAGGGTCTCCTGCATGGCCTGGGTAGCACGGTCGGAGCCGCTCTGCAGATGAGTGATCATCTGCTGGATGCTGCCGGTGGATTGCTGGGTCTTCTGGGCCAGGGAGCGTACCTCGTCGGCCACCACGGCGAAGCCACGCCCGGCTTCGCCGGCGCGCGCGGCCTCGATGGCGGCGTTGAGGGCCAGCAGGTTGGTCTGCTCGGCGATGCCGCGGATCACGTCCAGCACCGAGGAGATGGCATCGCTTTCCTGCTTGAGTTCGGCGATGATCTCCGAGGTCCGCTCGGCCTGCACCGACAGCCCCTGAACCAGGCCGATGGTGGCCTGCAATTCGCGGCGGCCCTGGCTGGTGTTGCCCTCGACCTGGCGCGAGCCTTCGGCCGCCTCGGTGGTACTGCGGGCGACGTCCTTGACCGTGGCGCTCATCTCGGCGATGGCGGTGGCGACCTGATCGGTCCCCAGACGCTGCTGGGCGACGTTCTGGCTGGTCTGGATGGCGACCGCCGACGCCTCTTCGGCGGCGGTGGCGACCTGCACGGTGGCGGCGCCGATCTCCTGGATGACCTGGCCGAGCTCCTGGCTCATCAGATTGAGGTTGCCGGTGATGGTGCCGAACTCGTCCTTGCCCTGGTAGGCGCAGCGGGCGGTGAGGTCCCGGGTGGCCAGGCGGGTAAGGGTGCCGTTGACCTGTTCGACCGCCTGCTTGATGTTGCGAATGATCACCCAGGCCAGCGCCGAGACGGCCACCAGCACCAGCAGCACCAGGCCGAGGGTGGTCCAGAGATCGCGACTGGCGCCCGCACGGGCCTGTTCGGCCTGGGCGCCGACGCTGGCACCCAGGTCCGCCTCCACCTGGCCCATCAGGTCGATACGTTGGGTGGCCAGGTTGAACCAGTCCTCCGGCTTGACGCCCAGGGCATCGCCAAGCGGCACGGTGAAGGCCAGCTGTTGCAGGCGGGTGACTTCCATGGCGCTGGGCTGCTTGAAGGTGTCGTCAAGCTGACGGATGAATTCAGGCGTGGCCTTGCGCTGGAAGGCGTCGGCGTAGGCGGAGAATTCGCCCAGGTTGCGGGCGAAGCGCGACAGCAGGCCAGCGTCGAAGCGATTCTGGTTGAAGGCCAAGCCCAGCAGTACGCGCTCGCGGCCGGCGCGTTCCTTCATCTCGACGAAGAGATTGAGGGCGCCCAGGGCGCGCAGGATTTCAGGATCATCAACACCCGCTTCGAGGGCATGGGTGTAGCCGATCAGCGCCTTGATCAGGTCGGTGTAGGCCGCGCCGGACTGGGTGCTGTTGAGCGCCAGGCCATCGACCTTGCTGCGCAGGTCACGCAGGGTGTCCAAGGCGCGCATGGCGGTCTGGATGGCGGCGTCGTTACCGGTGGCCAACGCACGTAGGTTGTTCTGTGCCTTATCGCTATCTTCGCGGAAGGTCTTGAGCTTGTCCTGCATCGACTTGCCACCACTGCCGAGGAACACGCCGCTGGCACCGCGCTCGCGCTGCAGGCTGGTGACCAAGGCACTGACGCGCTCGGCCGTGGCACTGGCGGTCACGGTGTGCTCCATGTTCTTGAGCGTTTCGTAGCGATCGGCGGTGTAGAGGCCCGAGATCACCAGGAAGCCGGCCAGGGGCAGGAGCAGGATCAGCAGGAGTTTGGTACTGAGAGGGGCGTTCCTGAGCATCGTGAAAGTCTCTGAGGCGGTCAGCGGGTGCGCCGACGACAAGGTAAGGAGCCGGCGAGTCGAGGTCGATTCCGAATATGTCGGCACCTGCAGACGAACCTTTATCGTCAGATTATTTTTTGCTGCGAGCGTGGGGGTGAGACGCACTGCCAGGCGATAAACCTGGTGGTCTGAGCGGCGTCCGGGAATGCCGGACGCTATCATCAGACTTCAATCAGCCCAGCTGTGCCCTGATGAGCAGGGCGTAGCCCAGCACCAGCAGCGGCCAGCCCACCACTGGCCCGAACACCAGGCGCCACAGCGACAGGCGCGGCACGAAGCCCACGCCGTGGACCAGCCCGGCCGAGACGCCGAGCATCACCGCCATCAGCAACGGATGGCTGTACTGGCCGCTGGCGTCGAGCATCAGCCCCGGGTGGATCAACAGCAGCAGCGCCAGGGGCGCCGCCAGCAGCAGGGACAGCGTTCGCCCCAGCGGGTGGACGCGGGGCAGGGCCTCAGCACTCGGCATCGTCATGGATATCGAGCTCCCGGGTGCTTTCCAGCCAGAGGGCGTTGATGATGCCGAAGCTCGCGGCGAGCAGGACACCGAGGATCCAGGTGAAGTACCACATGAAGGAGTCTCCTTGAGAGGGGCTGATCAGTAGAGGCCGTGGGGGTTGGCGTCGATGAAGCGGTCGTCGACCTTGCCCCACATGCGCACGTAGCTCCACAGGGTGTAGGCCAGGATGAGCGGCACGAAAATGGCCGCGGCGACGAACATGATGCCCAGCGTCTTGTGGCTGGAGACGGCGTCCCAGATGGTCAAGCTCGAGGCCGGGTCCAGGCTCGACGGCAGCACGAAGGGAAACAGCGCGCAGCCGGCGGTGGCGAGGGTGCCGACGATGGCCAGGGACGTGCCGGTGAAGGCCAGGCCGGCCTGACGCCAGCTGCTGCCGAGCAGCGCCAGGACGCTGCCGAGCGCGGCCAGCACCGGGGCGAGCAGGGTCAGCGGCTGGGTATGGTAGTTGGCCAGCCAGCCCGGATTGCCGGCGGCTACCACCTTGTGCAGCGGATTCAGGGCGCTGCCTGGATCGCCCTGGCTGACCAGCATGTAGCCGTCGAAGCCGTAGGCCAGCCAGACACCGGCCAGACCGAAGGTGACGAGGTGGAGCAGGGCGCACAGGCCGGTGGCCCGGCGGGCGCGCTCGCCCAGGGCATGGTGGGTGCGCAGCATCAGCCAGCTGCCGCCATGGGCGCAGAGCATGGCCAGGCTGACCGCGCCGCTGAGCAGGGCGAAGGGGTTGAGCAGGGCGAAAAAGCTGCCGCTGTAGGTGGATCTCAGGGTGTCGTCGAGTTGGAAGGGCACGCCCTGGAAGAGATTGCCGAAGGCCACGCCAAACACCAGGGCCGGTACCAGGCTGCCGGTGAACAGGCCCCAGTCCCAGGCGTTGCGCCAGCGGGTGTTGTCGAGCTTGCTGCGGTAGTCGAAGCCCACCGGACGCAGGAACAGGGCGAAGAGCACCAGTAGCAGTGCCCAATAGAGCCCGGAGAAGGCGGTGGCATAGACCATCGGCCAGGCGGCGAAGAGGGCGCCGCCGGCGGTGATGAACCAGACCTGGTTGCCGTCCCAGTGCGGCGCGATGCTGTTGATGGCGGCGCGGCGTTCCTTGTCGGTCTTGCCGATCAGGGGCATCAGGATCATGGCGCCCATGTCGAAGCCGTCGGTGAGGGCGAAGCCAATCAGCAGGACGCCGATCAGCACCCACCAGGTGAGCTTGAGCACTTCGTAGTCGAACATGGCAGTCTCCTCAGGCGTTGGCCGGTGCGACGGGCTTGGCGGTGGCGGCCTGGCGCAGGGCGTCGCCGACCTGGGCAGCCCGTTCGTGGAAGTAGCGGCCGGTGTGCAGGCTGCTCGGGCCGAGGCGAGCGAAGCGGATCATCAGGTACATCTCCACGATCAGCAGCAGGGTGTAGAAGGTCACCAGGGCGCCGATGGAGCCCCACAGATCGGCCGGGGCCAGGGTCGAGGCCGACAGGTGGGTGGGCAATACCTCGCTGATGGTCCAGGGCTGGCGACCGTGCTCGGCCACCCACCAGCCGGTCTGGGTGGCGACCCAGGGCAGCGGCAGGCTGAACAGGGCCCACTTCAGCAGCCAGGGCTTCTTCAGCTCGTTGCGCCGGGTCGAGGCCCAGAAGGCGCAGATGAACAGCGCCAGCATCAGCACGCCGCTGGCGACCATGATGCGGAAGGTCCAGAACAGGCTGGCGACCCCAGGGATGGTGTCCCGCGCGGCCTGCCGGACCTGCTCGGGGGTGGCCGTGGCGGGATCGTTGACGTATTTCTTCAACAGCAGGCCATAGCCCAGGTCCTGCTTGTGGGCGTCGAAGGCTGCGCGGGTGGCGGCGGAGTCGTCGCCGGCACGTAGCCGCTCCAGCAGCGCGTAGGCCTGGGCGCCGTTGCGGACGCGGGCCTCGTATTGGCTGACCAGATCCTTGATGCCGGTGACCTGTTCGGTGGTGGAGCGGGTGGCGATCAGGCCCATCAGATAGGGGATCTTCACCGCGTAGTCGGTGCGCATCTCCTGTTGATTGGGGATGCCGAACAGGGTGAAGGAGGCCGGGGCTTCCTCGGTGTTCCACTCGGCTTCGATGGCGGCCAGCTTGACCTTCTGGACCTCGCCCACGCGATAGCCGGATTCGTCACCCAGCACGATCACCGAGATGACCGCGGCGGTACCGAAGGCGGTGGCCACGGCGAAGGAGCGCCGGGCGAAGCCGATGTCGCGGCCCTTGAGCAGGTAGTAGCTGGAGATCGCCAGCACGAAGATGGCGCCGGTGACGTAGCCCGAGGCGACGGTGTGGACGAATTTCACCTGGGCCACGGGGTTGAGCAGTAGGGCACCGAAGTCGGCCAGCTCCATGCGCATGGTCACGTAGTTGAACTCGGCGCCGACCGGGTTCTGCATCCAGCCGTTGGCCACCAGGATCCATAGGGCGGAGAGGTTCGAGCCCAGCGCCACCAGCCAGGTCACCAGCAGGTGCTGACCCTTGGACAGGCGATCCCAACCAAAGAAGAACAGCCCGATCAGGGTGGATTCGAGGAAGAAGGCCATCAGGCCCTCGATGGCCAGGGGCGCACCGAAGATGTCGCCGACATAGTGGGAGTAGTAGGCCCAGTTGGTGCCGAACTGGAACTCCATGGTCAGGCCGGTGGTGACGCCCAGGGCGAAGTTGATGCCGAACAGCTTGCCCCAGAACTTGGTCATGTCCCTGTAGACCTGTTTGCCGGTCATCACATAGACCGACTCCATGATTCCCAGGATCACCACCAGCCCCAGGGTCAGGGGCACGAAGATGAAGTGATACAGCGCGGTCATGCCGAATTGCAGGCGTGACAGGTCCACGACGGATTCCGAGATCATCCCGGCAATCTCCTCAGAAGGGGGAAAGGGTGCTAGTCCAGCAGGTGGGCGCTGACCGCCTGGGTGGCGTCGGGCGGGACCGTGGGGGCGCTGAACCAGAGGCTCTTGATCACCATCAGCAGTGCCAGCTTGATCAGCAGGATGACCAAGAGTTCTTTGACCAGGCGTCCGTTCATGGCGACCTCGCGAGCCGTGGCGCCCCTCCAGGGCGGAGTGGCGGCTGCATGCAGGATGCGCCTGCTGGCCCTGGGCAAAACTGATCCAGATCAATTGGCCAGTGGCCATCGCCTGGGGCAGGTTGTCGCAGCCGTTCAGGTCGGGTTCAGAGGCGTTAAGACAGCGTTAAGACGCCAGGGCGCAAGGTAGCACCGTGACTGACGCCGGACCGCTTCCGCGGTGACGCCAGCCCCCATGTTCAAGACCGGAGAATCCACCATGAACGTCTTCAACAAGATGGCCGCACTCGCCCTGCTCAGCACCGCCAGCTATACCGCCATGGCCGCCGAGATCAATGAAAGACGCGCCCAGGCGGCGCTGCAACCCAAGGCGGCGCACGCCGAGGTCGTGGCGGTTCAGCAGCAGGCATCGGCACGCTGGGACCAGGTGCTCGATCCCCAGGCCTATGGCCAGGCCGCGGTGCGCTATCAGGCGCGGGCCGTGGATCCGGCGTTGCTGCGAGGCGTGAACGTCGGCTAGCGCCGAGGCCGGCCCGCCTGGGCAGGCGACAGCGCGGGCCGGGCGGATGCCGGGCCCAGTCTGCATGCTATGTTGAACCCCTCGAGACGTGTGGAGGGGGACGAAGATGCAGACTGTCGCGGCCATGGCAACAGGCCTCAAGCCGCTGCGCTGGGAGGCACATGCCTGCCTGCCCCTGGTGCCGGGACAGGACATGTCTAGCTTGAGTCGCTATCGCGACGCCGGCTTCCATCATGTGTCGATCAATGTCGGCATGGACATGACGCCTTTCACGACGGTGCTGCAAACCCTCGCCGGCTTCCGTGCCTGGCTGGCTCGGCATGACGCGCACTTCTGTCTCGTCGGCGAGGTGGCCGACCTCCACCGGGCGCACGAACAGGGCAAACTGGCCGTTTCCTTCGATCTCGAAGGCTCGACCATGCTGCTCGACGACCCGGCGATGGTCGGGCTCTATGCCGCCCTCGGGGTACGCCAGATGCTGCTCGCCTACAACCGCGACAACGCCTGCGCCGGGGGTTGCCATGGCGAGGGCGGCGGTCTGACGACGCTGGGTCGCGCGGTGGTGGCGGCCGGCAACGCCGCGGGCATCACCCTCGACTGTTCCCATGCCAGCGAGCGTGCCAGCCTGGAGATCATGGCGGTCTCGACCCGGCCGGTGGTCTTCTCCCACACCAACATCAAGGCGCTCCATGATCATCCCCGGACGATCAGCGATCGGCAGATCCGCGCCTGCGCGGAACAGGATGGCGTGATCGGCCTGACCGGGCTAGGCATCTTTCTGGGTGATCCCGAGGCGTCGGTGGCCAGCTATATCCGCCAGATCGACTACCTGGCGGAACGGGTCGGGACCCGTCATATCGGCATCGGACTGGATACCGAGTTGTGCCCTGACGACCATGACCTTCCTGCGGGAGTCGACGCTGAAGACTGGTGGCCAGCACGTCACTATGGACAGCCTCACGGTCATACCCAGCTGCAACCGGAGGCGCTACCCGAGCTCAGGCAGCAGCTGGCCGGCAGGGGTTACAGCGACGTCGATATCGATGCCATCCTGGGCGGTAATTTCCTGCGCATCGCAAGTCATACCTGGCCGTCTTCGGCTGCCTGAGTCCTTGCGTAGACGGCGGAACGTTCGGCGCGGCGGCGTGCTCAGCGCAGGCAAAGCCCCTTCGTGGTGATCCCTGGGTTAGACGTACTGCGCCGCCGCGTAGCCCGAAGCCCAGGCCCACTGGAAATTGAAGCCGCCCAGATGGCCGGTGACGTCCAGCACCTCGCCGATGAAGTACAGGCCAGGCGACTTGAGCGACTCCAGGGTCTTGGACGAGACCTCGCGGGTGTCGACGCCGCCCAGGGTGACCTCGGCGGTGCGATAGCCTTCGGTGCCCGCCGGGATCAGCTGCCAGTCGTGCAGCCGCGCCGCGATGGCCTTGAGTTCGTCGGGGGTGTACTGCTTCAAGGGCTTGGACTGGAACCAGCTGTCGGCGAGCAGGGTAGCCATCTTCTTGGTGAACAGCTCGCCCAGCAGCGTCTTGAGTTCGCTGTTGGGGCGCGCCTGGCGCTGTTCGGCGAGCCATTGCACCAGGTCGAGGTGGGGCAGCAAGTCGATGCTGAGGGTGTCGCCCGGTTGCCAGTAGGAGGAGATCTGCAGGATCGCCGGACCGCTCAGGCCACGGTGGGTGAACAGCAGATTCTCGACGAAGCTCTGGCCATTGCAGCTGATCCGGCAGTCTTCCACCGCCGTGCCGGACAGTGCGCTGCAAAATTCCTTCAGCTGGGGATCGGTGATGGTGAAGGGCACCAGGCCGGCGCGGGTCGGCAGCAGCTGGTGGCCGAACTGGCGGGCGACCTGATAGCCGAAACCGGTGGCGCCCAGGGTCGGGATCGACAGGCCGCCGGTGGCGATCACCAGGGATTCGCCGCGCACCGGGCCCAGGCTGGTCTGCAATTGATATCCGCCTGGGTCGAGGCGGGTGATCTCCTGCACCGAGGTATCGAGGCGGATGTCGACGCCGCCCTGTTCGCACTCGTCCAGCAGCAGGGCGAGGATGTCGCTGGCCTTGTTGTCGCAGAACAGCTGGCCGAGCTTCTTCTCGTGGTAGGGCACGCCATGCTTGGCCACCAGGGCAATGAAATCCCACTGGGTGAAACGCGCCAGGGCCGATTTGCAGAAATGCGCATTCTGCGAGAGGAAGTTGGCCGGCTCGCAATAGAGGTTGGTGAAGTTGCAGCGGCCGCCCCCGGACATGAGGATCTTCTTGCCCGCCTTGTTGGCGTGATCGAGTACCAGCACCTGGCGCCCGCGCGCCGCGGCGCTCAGGGCGCACATCAAACCGGCCGCGCCGGCCCCGATGATGATGACCTGGGTATCGAACACTCTTGACTCCTTGCCTGCAGATAGGGGGCCACCGGCCCGCGGCGGCGCATGTTACCTGATCGCCCGCGCTGCAGGGGTGGCCGCTGTCGGCCCGCCCTGGTGCTCCGTCGCGCCCGCTCCTGCGCGGTCGCCGCGGGCGGCGCAGGGCGGTCGTCACCTAAGCGTGGGCCAGTGCCTCAGCGTTGCCGGGACCGTGCTAGGTCGCCAGATGCGTCTCGGGCTCGGCCAGGATTCCCTGCAGCCGGCGCGACAAGGCTTCCGCCGAGTAGGGCTTGTGGAGCAACTCGAAGCCCTGGGCGCCATTGGTCGCCAGCACCTGGCTGTAGCCGGAGGTCAGCAGGATCGGCAGGTCGCGATAGAGGCGTCTGATCTCGATGGCCAGTTCGAGTCCGCTCATGCCGGGCATGACGACATCCGAGAAGACCACGTCGAACTGGTCTGGCTGGTCGGCGAGCAAGGCGAGGGCGCTCTCGGCAGTTACGGCCAGCACGGCGTGGTAGCCGAGATCGCTCAGCAGATCGACGGCGAAGGTACCGACCTCGAGATTGTCTTCGACCACCAGGACGGTGATCCCGCCACCGTCGGCCGTTGCCGTGGCGTCATTGAAGGATGACGGCTGCCCGGTCGTTGGGGCGACCGGCAGATAGAGGTGGAAGGTCGTCCCGCGGCCGATCTCGCTCGTGACCCGTACCTCGCCACCGGACTGCTTGATGAAGCCGAACACCTGGCTCAGGCCGAGACCGGTGCCCTGGCCCACTCGCTTGGTGGTGAAGAAGGGCTCGAAGATCTGCTCCAGGTGCTCCCGGGCGATGCCGCTGCCGTTGTCCGCCAGGGCGATGGCCACCGCCGGCAGGGCGAGTTCGGGCTGTGCCGCGTTGGCCGGGATGCAAGCGACGGTGCTGACGCTGATGATCAGGCGACCGGCACCGCTCATGGCGTCGCGGGCGTTCACCGCGATGTTCACCAGGGCGGTATCGAACTGGCTGGGGTCGGCATAGACCAGGCAGGGGTCGTCGCTCAGGTCGAGTTCGATGCCGACGTGCGAGCCGAGCAGGGTTTCCAGCATGTCGCTCATGGCCAGCACATTCTCCCGGGCGGAAAACACCTCGGGTGCCAGCGTCTGGCGGCGGGCGAAGGCCAGCAGCTGGCCGGTCAATCTGGCGGCGCGATCCACGGTGGTGGAGATCGCTTCCAGGTAGCGCTCGCGGCGGGCTTCGCTGAGGTTCGGGCGCTTGAGCAGGTCGCAGGAGGTACGGGCGACTGTGAGCAGGTTGTTGAAGTCATGGGCGACGCCGCCGGTGAGCTGGCCGATGGCTTCCATCTTCTGCGCCTGGCGCAGGGCGTCCTCGGCGGCCGCGAGATCCAACGTCTGCTGGCGTTGCTGGGTCACGTCGCGCACAGTGGCGTAGATCAGTTCGCCATTGCGCGTGGCATTCCAGGAAAACCAGCGGTAGGAACCGTCGCGATGGCGGTAGCGGTTTTCGAAGCCGACCAGCGCAATGCCCTGCTTGACGTCGCGGAACGCCTGACGCGTGGCAACGAGGTCGTCGGTATGGACAAAGGCCAGGAATGGCTGGGCCTTGAGTTCTTCGAGCGACCAGCCCAGGGTCAGCTGCCAGGCCGGATTGAGGTTGACGAAGAAGCCCTCGAGGTCCGCCACGCACAGTGGATCGGTCGAACAGTTCCAGATCTGATCGCGCTCGGCGGTGCGCTCCGAGATGCGCTGCTCCAGTTCGCTGTTGAGCGCGGCGATGGCTTCGGCTCGGGCCTGCTGCGCCTGCTGGGCGAGGATGCGGCTGCTGATGTCGCGGGAGATGCAGACGATCTTCACCTCGCCGGTGCCGGCCACCGCGAAAGGCGAGCAGGACACCTCCCACCAGCGTGGCTCGCCACGGGCCGTGGGGCAGAAGCCCTCGACCCGGGTGGTCTGGCCGTCGACGGCACGCTTGACGGCATGGCGGATCTTCTCGACTTCCTCGTCCGGCCAGAGCGCCGCGTACTCGCGGCCCATCACCTGATCGACGGACCGCAGCTGGTTCAGCTCCAGGCCCTGGGCGTTCATGAATTCGATATGACCCCCGGCGGAGAGGACCTTGACGCAGTCCAGGCTGGCCTGGAGCAGGCTGCGGGAAAAGCCCTCGCTGTGCAGGACGTTGCGGGCGGCGAGGAAGCGGCGCTGGGCGCCGATCTCCAGCGCGATCATGCCGGCGAAGAGTTCGAAGGCGGCCAGTATCTCGGGGCTGCTCGGTGTGGCCGGTCGCGGGTCGATGGCGCAGAGGGTGCCGAAGAAACAGCCGTCGTCCAGCACGATGGGGACCGAAATATAGCTGCGCAGGCCGTAGCGCCGGGGCGTGTGATGGTGACGGTAGCGGTCGTCCAGCGCGACGTCGTCGATCGCCACCGGCTGGCGATGGTCGCGGATCTCGTCGCAGATGGTCGATTTGAGTTCCAGCTCGCCCCCGGGCTGGAGGCCGAAACCGATGAGATCGAGGGTGCTGCAGGCGATCCAGTGGTCGTCGGTCACCCGGGCGACGGCGGCGAAGCCCATGCCGGTCATCCGGCAGACCACGTCCAGGATCTTGGGCACCGCAGCGATCTCGGCGATGAGCTCGAGGTCCTGGGCCAGGGCGTACGAGGGGACGGGAGTCGAGGTGAGAATGCTCATCGGGTCGCTCGTACGGTTGCCTGCCCGGGCAGCAGGGAAGATGGCGAGCGACAGGCTGAAGCCTCCAGGAACGATGCCAGAGGGATTCGTCACAGGCCGTGCGCGGCCAGTATAGCGAGCATCCAAGCGAAGCGGGGGACGGGATGCCCGCTAAGTTGCGAGGGGCATCTCCGTCTTTGGCCTGCGGCCGCCGTCGGCGTTGCCGTGCGGCCGGGGTGGCGGGTCGAGCGCCGACGGTCAGCGGATTCCCGCCAGCGGCGGCCGTCGGTCCGCCCAGGGCTGGACGCGTTCCAGCTGGGCAGCCAGCGCCAGCAGGGTCCCTTCCTCGCCGAAACGCGCGGCGAAGTGACTGCCCAGCGGCAGGCCATTGCCGGTCCACCAGAGCGGCACCGACATGGCCGGCTGGCCGCTGGCATTGAACAGGGCGGTGAAGGGCGAATAGCTGTGGAAGGCCGCGATGACCTCGGCCAGCGGACGCTCCCCGTTGCCACCGTCCAGTTCGCCCAGGCGTGGCGGCTCGCGGGTCAGGGTCGGGGTGAGGATGAGGTCATGGTCGGTGAGGAAACCGGCCAGGGTGCGACCCAGGGCATGCAGGCCTTCCACCGCGGCGGCGTAGCGATGGGCGGGGATGTCGCCCCGCTCGCGCAGGATCACCCGGGTCCGCGCATCCAGCTCCTCTTCGCTGACCGCGGCACCGCGCATCGCGCTGAGCACCTGCAGGTAGTGACGGGTGCTGGGACCGATGATGTCGAACACCTGGTCGAGAAAGCGTGGCAGGTCCACCGGCAGGGTCGCCGGTTCGACGTGATGGCCAAGGCTTTCGCACAGCCGGGCGGTGTGGCGCACCGCGGCCAGGGCCTCGGGGCCGCTCGGCCAGGGCGCCAGGTGCTCGACCAGGGCGATGCGCAGCGGTTTCGGATCGCGCTCCAGCAGGCTGGCGAAGGGGACGGCGTGGGCCGGAGCCGCATAGGGCGCGCCCAGATCGGCACCGGCGGTGGCATCCAGCAGCAGGGCGTTGTCGCGCACCGACAGGCTCATGGCATGGGGCGTGCCCATGCCGGCCCAGCCTTCACCGACCATGGGCCCAGAAGGCATCCGGCCACGACTGGGCTTGAGACCGAAGATCCCGCAGCAGGACGCCGGCACTCGCAGCGAGCCGCCACCGTCGTTGCCATGGGCGAAGGGCACCACTCGCGCGGCGACCAGGGCGGCCGCGCCGCCGCTGGAGCCGCCGGCGCTGTGGGCGGGATTCCAGGGATTGGCGGTGGCGCCGAAGCGGCGGGACTCGGTGCTGTAGGAGGTACCGAATTCCGGCGAGGTGGTGGTACCGACGAACAGGCAGCCGGCCCGACGCAGGCGGGTCACCAGTTCGCAATCGAAATCCGGTCGGGCTTCGCCCAGGGCGAGGGAGCCATTGGTCATGCGGGCACCGGCCAGCGGGGTGAAAAGATCCTTCACCAGGGTCGGTACCCCGGCGAAGGGCGCTGACAGGTCGAGCGGTGCCTTGGCCGCCGCGCGGGCCTGGTCATACAGCCGTTCGCTTACGGCATTGAGGTCGGGTTCCACGGTGTCCAGGCGTTCGATGACGGCTTCGAGCAGCTCGCTCGCCGTGATCTCGCGCTGCCGCAGCAGCGTCGCCAGGCCGTGGCCGTCTTGGGTGTCCAGCAGGGGTTGCAGGCTATGCATGGAAGATCCTCGAGCAGAAGTCAGGAAGAGCGCGACGGGGTCGGCAGGGCGGTCTTGCGTCGCAGCAGGCCGACGGCGGCCCAGGCGAGGGCGGCGACCAGGGCGGCGCTGGCCAGGGCGCGGATGGCCAGGTGCAGATCGCCGGCGAAGGGCAGGACCGCGGCCACCACCAGGGGGCTGGCGAACGGGCCGAAATAGAGGCAGCCGGTATAGCCGCCCATGCCGCGACCCCGGGCCCGGGCGCTCAGGGCGCCCATCACCGGTGCCATGGTGTTGGGCACCAGCATGCCGACGCCGAGGCCATGGATGGTCACCGCCACCAGCACGGCTTCGTAACTGCGGGCGTTCACCAGCAGCCAGAGCCCGATGCCCATGCAGGCCAACAGCACGGCATTGCAGCCGGCCAGGCCCCACCAGCGGCGCAGCAGCGGCCACAGCAGCGGCCCGCCCAGGGTCGCCAGCAGGCCAAGGCCCGCCGAGGCGCCGATCAAGGTGCTGGAGGTCACGCCCAGTTGCACCAGCAGCAGCGGACTCTGGATGGGCACCACCACGCTGAGCACCATGCCGGCGAAGACCAGTAGATAGTTGACGATCAGCGGCAGCGGCGCGCTGTGCTGGGGGCCCTCATCGACGTGGCTCTGGGCGCTGGCGTGGCTGGGCTCCCACAGCAGCCGCAACATGAAGGGCACCAGCAGCAGCGGCAGCAGATAGAGATAGAAGGGCGTGCGCCAGGAATGCTCGCCGAGCGCGCCACCGACCACGAAGAACAGCGAGCCGACCAGGCTGATGGTGATGACCTGGCCATTGACATAGGCCAGGCGCTTGCTGCCCTGCCAGTAGTCGGCGATCAGGGTCACGCAGCAGGTCATCACCGCCGCCTCGGCCAGGCCGAAGACCAGGCGGGTGAGGGTGATGGCCGGCAGCGACTGCAACAGTGCCGGCAGCATGCCGAGCACGGCGTAGCACAGCGTCGCCAGGACCAGCAGGCGCTTGCGACCCAGGCGGTCGGCCAGCCAGCCGGCCAGGGGCGCGAAGAGGGCGATGGCCAGGGCGGGGCCGGTCATCGCCAGGGGGATCAGCAGATCGGCACGAGGTTCGACCGGGCCGAATTCGGCACCCAGCTTGGGAATGATCGGGGCGACCATCACCGAACCCATGATGGTCAGGCTGCTGCCGAGCAGGAGCACGGCGCCCTGGCGCCGACCGGCCAAGGGGCTGGAGGAGGCTTTGAGTGTCATGGGCGGATCCTCAGAAGCTGTGGGAGAGCCGCACGGCGAGGGTATAGCCCTCGGCGCGGTTGCGGGCGTCGATGTCCTTGTAGAAATGCACCCAGACCGGCGGCAGACCCGGCTGGAAGAAGCTCAGCGCCGGACCCAGCGCCAGTACCCGGGCACGATTGCCACGGCTGAGGCCGGGGGCGTCGTCGTCGGTGAGCTGGCGGTAGTAGTAGCCGCCCAGGCCTAGGGTCCAGGGGCCGATGTGCTGGCCCACGGCGAATTCGTGGCGGTATTCGGTGCCGCTGCGGTAGTCGGTGGCGTGGTTGCGGCTGTTGAAATCGGCCTGGAAGCTGGACGACACCTCGAAGCCCGAATCGGTGATGTAGCTCAGGTTGAGCATCGGCGAGATGGTCCAGTGGTTGGTGCCCGGATTGACCAACCGATTCTTGTCATAGTCACCGGTGGGCGCCTGCACCTGGAACCAGAAGTTCACCCCCAGGTTGCGCGAGGGCTCCCACTGCAGGATCAGTGGAATCACCTGGAAATCGGCCTGGCGGAAGAGGTCGGCGCTGTCGGAAAACACCGGGACGCCATTGGCCTTGATGGTGAGGTCCGCGTCCATCTTGAAGAAGGGCGCCACCCCGCCGAAGCCGTAGCGGGCGCCGAGCACCCGGGTATCTGTCATCTTCAGGTAGGCCAGGCCCAGGGACAGGACATCGATGGAAAAGTCGTTGCCGTTGTCGCGGCCATGACTGTCGCGAATGGACGTCGCCCGGTAGTAGTTGGCACGCAGGCCAAGGGTGCCATGGGGCGTGGGCGGCGGGGTAAAGCCGGCGCCGAAGTTGTAGACACCGAAGGCGGTGGTGGGGGAGCCGTTCTCGGTGGCAAGGCTTGCTGCGGTCATCCCCAGGGCGGCGAGGCCGACGGCGAGGACGTGAAACGGACGGGTAACGTTCATGGAGTTCCCTCTTCTTATTGGCCAGTTCAGCCTGAGGGAAAGCCGTTACCCGCCGTTAGCCAGATTCAGCACTTTTGCCCGGCGGCCTTGAGGGTGGTGGAAGGCAGTTGCCCGAACAGCGTCTGGTAGTCGCGGGCGAAGCGGCTGAGATGGCAGAAGCCCCACTGGGCGGCGACGTCCTGCACCGACTCGCCTGCGCCCCGGCGCAGGGCACGATGCGCCGCATTGAGGCGCAAGGTACGCAGATAGGCCAGCGGATTGATGCCCAGGGTCTCCTGGAAGCAGTACTGCAGCTTGCGGCGACTGGCGCCGACTCTATTGCACAGTTCGAGGATGCTGGGCGGCTGATCCGGATGGGCCAGGGCGTACTCTCGTGCCCGCCGGATCACCCGCAGTCGAGCGCTCGGTGCCAGTTCGTGGGGCTCGCCGGTGTCGAGCAGATCGAGCAGGTGCATCAGCACGGTGTCGCGCAGCATGGCACGCGCGCGCGGCTGCGCCAGCCAGGTCAGGATCTGCGCCTCGGGGGTGAAGAGCTCTTGGGCCAGCCGTGCCAACTCCAGATAGGCACCCCCTGCCGGTAGCCGATAGCAGCCGGGCAGGTCGCGCACGCCCAGGGTGCTGTGCTGGCAGGCCAGCAGTCGCGCCATCTCGGCTTCCTGCAGGTTGATGCAGAGCAATTCGAGATTGGCCGGGGTACGCAACTCCGGCAGGTTGTCCCCGCGTGCCACCAGCAACTGGGCCTCGTGGAGGGTATGACCGGCGCAGTGCAGGGCGCCAGCGTTGCGGATGGGCAGGCTGAAGGTCAGGGTTTCTCCCTGGGCCTCGCCGCTCTTGAGCATGGCCTGGTTGGATCTGTCCCGCAGCAGGCTGATGTCGTCCAGCCAGAGGTCGCTGAGTTCGCCCTGGAAGCGGCCCGCGGACAGCTGATCGTATTGCATGCGCCAGCCCTCGACGCAGAGCGCGTGCTCGTCGATGTCACCGGTATACCGATGCCGGACGCGCGGCGGTAACGCGAGGGAGCCGTCTTGGTGCATTTAGGAAACCTTTTGGGTAGCAAAGGGCCGTTGGCGCGGGAGCTACAAGTTTCGTACCTCAAGGCGGGAGTGCGCGGCAAAGGTGCCAAATTTGGCTAGTGCAGCAGGTTCTGCTCACCGCCTCCGCAGCAGGGCGCCGTTGATTGGCTACCCTGGGAGGACCCCACAAGAAGGATGCAGCCGATGCGCCATCTGTCCTCTGGATCTTTGCGCCCCGCGCTCGGGACCATTGCCTGCCTTACCTGTGCCACCATCTGTGCCGCCACCTCGCCGGCAACCGATATCCCCGCTCGGCAAGAGGTGTTGACCTTCACCTCGCTGACCCTTAGCGATCAGCAATTCCTGACGGGGGACAAAGGCGGTACCGAGGTCCTGCTCGGTGGCGTGCTGTCGCTGCCTCCAGGCGCGGGCAAGGTCCCGGTGGTGATCCTCCAGCATGGTTCGGGAGGCCTGGGCGCCAACATCACCTATTGGCAGCGGCGGTTCAATCAGGTCGGCATCGCCACCTTCGCCGTGGATGGCTTCTCGGGCCGGGGCATCACCAGTACCGCCACCGACCAGGCCCAGCTGGGGCGGCTCAATTTCGTTCTGGATGACTATCGCGCCGGCGCCCTGCTCGCGCGGCACGCGCGAATCGATCCAGGCAAGATCATCCTCATGGGCTTTTCCCGCGGTGGGCAGGCCTCGCTCTATGCGGCCATGGCGCGCTTCGACAAGCTCTGGAAAAGCCAGGATTTCCAGTTCGTCGGCTACCTGTCGTTCTATCCCGACTGCTCGATCACCTTTCGCGAGCAGGACAGGGTCGTCGCCAAGCCGCTGCACGTGTACCACGGACTGGCCGACAACTACGATCCCTATTCCCGTTGCGAGGGCTATTTCGCGACGCTCAAGCAGCAGGGCGCCGATCTCCGGGTTCATACCTATCCCCACGCCGAGCATGGCTTCGACAATCCCTATGTCTGGAGTCCGGTGGTGGTCGCGAAGGACAGCCAGACCGTGCGTGACTGCCGGATCGCCGAGAACGCCAAGGGTGAGTTGATCAATCAGCAGACTGGCAAGGTCTTTTCCTATAAGGACAGCTGCGTCGTGCTGGGCCCCAAGGTCGGGCCTGATGCGGCGGCGACCCGGCAGGCCACCCGGGATGTCCTGGAGGCGCTAAAGGCCCTCGTGAACTAGGGCTGACCCCTGACCAGCCCTGGTCTCGCCAGAGGGTGCCCATCCAGGTGCGGCGGAGCAGCACGCCGTCAATGGCTGGCGGCTGCTGGGAGCGATGGTCCTGGGATGATTGCAGGCCTGCGCCAAACAGCTGGCAGCCTCATTTCCCCTATGTCCTTGTTGCGACTACAGTTGTCTGACTAATCCAATAAGGCCAACAAGGAAAGTCCGATGTCCGCTCCGTTCTTGCGTACCACCCTCGCTGCCGTTCTCACCTGCTGCATCGCCTTGCCCGCCAGTGCCGCGCTCGACGCGCGCATCCAGACCGCCGCGGAGCAGGCCAAGGCGCCGACGCTCACGTTGCTGGAGCGGTTGGTGAACATCGACTCGGGGTCCGGCTACGCGCCCGGCCTGACCGAGGTGGGCAAGCTCGTCAGCGCGGAATTGCAGAAACTCGGCGCCACGGTGCAAGAGGTGCCCAACACCGCGCCGGACAAGAGCCAGCACCTGGTGGCGACGCTCAAGGGCAGCGGCAAGGCCAAGATCCTCTTGCTGGCGCACATGGATACGGTGTTCAAGGAAGGCACGGCCAAGGCCCGGCCGTATCGTACCGATGAAAAACGCGCCTATGGCCCGGGCGTGTCCGACGACAAGGGTGGCATCGTGGTCGCCCTGGCGGCGCTGCAGATTCTCAAGGCCCTCGACTTCAAGGACTACGGGCAGATCACCCTGTTGCTGGATGCCAGCGAAGAGACCGGCTCCCAGGCCGCTACCGAGCTGATCGCCAGCACCGCCAAACAGCACGACGTGGTGCTGAATCTGGAGCCGGGGCGGCCGGCCGATGGCCTGGTAGTGTGGCGCAAGGGCAGCGCCACCGCCGTGGTGGAGGTCAAGGGCAAGTCGTCTCATGCCGGCGTTTCCCCGGAACTGGGGCGTAACGCCGCCACCGAGGTGGCGCACCAGGTACTGCAACTGGGCAACCTGGGCGATGCGGAGAAGAAGACTTCGGTCAATTTCACGGTGATCGAAGCGGGTGACCGCATCAATGTGATTCCCGATCACGCCGTCGCCAAGGCCGACGTTCGCGCCGCGCTGCCCGAAGAATTCGACCGGGTGGAAAAGGACCTGGCGCGGATCGCCGCCAACAAGCGGATTGCCGACACCGAGGTGACCACGCGGCTGGAGCGTGGCCTGCCGCCGATGCCGCAGACCGCAGCGAGCGATCGGCTGCTGGCCACGGCCCAGGGCATCTATGGCGAGCTGGGCCGCACCCTGACCGTCGAGGGCAGTGGCGGCGCCGCGGATGCCAGCATCGCAGCGGGTGCCGGCGTACCGACCCTGGACGGCTTCGGCATCGTCGGCGGCAAGCTGCATACCCCCGAGGAATACGTGGAACTGGACAGCGTGACACCGCGCATCTATCTGCTCACGCGGATGCTGGTGGAGCTGTCCAAGGGGCAGTAACTGCCGAAGCGGCTCAGGACCCCTGGGTGCTGCAGGTCAGCGCCTGGGGCTGGCGATCAGGGCGCGCAGTTGCCCGCCTTGGTGAAGCCTGCCGCCTTCGCCTCGGCTTCGGAGGCGAACTTGACCTGGTTCTTCGGCGACACCTGGGCGTAGCTCGGGCAGCCTTGCGGCAGGTGATAGACGTGACTGTTGCGGTTGCCGATGATCGCGCCCTGGCTGGCCGCGGCGGGGCTATCGGTCTTGGCCGGTGCTGAGGGCGTTGACGGCGCTGGCTTGGCCGCCGGCAGAGGACTGACGATGCCGTCACCAACCGGCTGGTAGCCCAGCGTCCAGTGTCGCTCGCCGGACACGAAGGGGTTGCCATGGCCCATCACCGCGGCGATGCGACTATCCCGTTCGCGCTCCCAAGCGGTGACCGGTTGCTGCTTGTCCCAGGCCATGAGCAGTTGCTGTTGCTGGCGCGACATGTTCAGGCCGTAGCGATCGAACATATAGAAGGTGACCCGGGCGACCAGACCCTTGACCTCGTCGCGCGGTTCGGCGGCGCGTTCCTGGAAGTCGATCTTCGTCGTGCACCGGCCGTATTGCGGTTGCACGCCCTGGGCCATGCCGTAGTTGAAATTGGCCCGGTCCCCATTCACCTCGCCCACGGCGGGGTAGAGGTTGAAGAGGTCGGCCTCCATGGCGCGGAACACCGGGTCATCCGCCACGCAGTGTTCGCGACCGCCGTTCTGCCAGCATTGGCGCTGATGACCGAAGGTCCAGGCCGGCACGATGTGCTCCCACTCGGTGCGTTCGCCGCGGGTTTCCTGCTTGCGCGCCTGGAAACCGCAGGAGGCGGCATCGACCCGTCCGCCGGATTTGCCGACCCACTCCCACTTGCAGCCGCAATAGAGGTCGCCCTGGGCGCTGGTGTTCTGATCGAAATAGACTTTTTGTCTGGCGATTACCTTGGCCTCGACAAAGGTATCGGGCGCCGCGGCGAGCGCGGAGGAGGCCACCAGTGTGGCCAGGAGAAGCGAAAGCAAAAGGCGCATGTATCTTCACAGCTCGATTAGGGCGCCGAATTGTATAGCTTTTGCCTCGCTGATAGCGGGTGCAGGGTACGGAAGTCTCGGGGAGACGCTCTAGCGCGGGGGGCGGTACAGCACCGGGTCGAAACTCAGCTTTCAGTAACAATGAGATTCGCTAAGATTTGTGAACCAAATCTCAAAACCTTGTCTGATGACGCAGTCTGCACTTCTGTCCGGAGTTTTCTATGAATGGCCCCAACCCCTGCTGTGATCTGGGCGGCATGAGCACCTCGGTGCTGGAAGATGAGCTGGCCGAGCGCAAGACGCGTTTGGCCGAGGCCCAGGCCGATGCGCAGCGCCAGTTCCTGTCCTATGCGGACGACCACGCCTGCATCGCCGTCCTGGAGCGGGCCCTGGCCAAGGCCTATCGGTTTTTCTAACGGTCCGCATGCCGACCCGTGGCGTGCGCTACTGGCCCAATAGCCTTGGATTCTGGTGGCGGAAGGGGCCGTTACAGGCGCCCCCTTGGCCAGCACAGCGGTGACCGCCGCGCTTCGGTACCGGGTCGAAAGACGCCTCAATTCTGGTTGTAGCAGCCGTTGCCAGACACCAGGTAGTCCAGCTCGTGCTCCCGGCCGGCGTGATCCAGGTAATCGAGGCGGGCCGGCACGATTCCGCAGTGGGCGTCGAGGTCGGTCTGGCTGACGACCTTGGCGACGTCGAGCGGGACGAAGAAGCCGGGCTTGTCGTGAACCATGGCGGGATGATCGGGAGCAGCCAGGGCGGAGCCGGTGGCGAGCAGGCCGAAGAGGCCGAGCAGCAGCGCTTTCATGGAGAGTCCTCTTGAAGGGGTGGGTAGCTATTCGCTGACCGGGCCACTCTAGGAGGACAGGGGGGACACCAGCCTGACCGGCGGATGACAAATCGGTCATGGAGGTTGTCGCCTGGTCGCGCAGAAGGCCAAGAGATCCGCGCGGACCTCTTACCAGGCGCCCAACGCTCAGACCGAGCAGTCCAGCGCCTTGCCCGGCACCCGGCGCCGTCCGCAGGACAGCATGACGATCACCAGGACGCAGCCGATGAGGATGGCCCCTGAGGACAGCACGAAGAGGCTGCGCCGGTCGTTACCTTCGATGATCAGGCCCAGCAGGGTCGGCGCCGCCGCGGCCGAGGCGACCTGCACCACGCCGACCAGCTTGGTCAGGCGACCGCTCGGATCGTGGGTTACGACCGACGACATGTAGTAGGACAGCGCCAGGTTCCAGCCGAAGTTCATCAGGAACACCGCGAGCATTAGATCCGCCGCCGTGTGGATGCGCGTGGCCAGCAGGTAGATGGCGCCAAGTACGGCCAGGGAGCCGGTGAGGATCATCGGCACGCGACCCAGATGTCGCCCGGCCACGCTGGGCAGGGCCGCGCCGGGCAGGCCGCCGAGCAGGCCGATGCTGATCGCCCAGCCGATGTCGACCGGGGCTACCCCGGCATCGCTGGCGATGCCTTCGACGAAGCCCCACAGCGAATAGATCGACAGCTGCAGGAACAGCATGCCGAGCAGCGAGCAGACGCCGATCACCGTCAGGCCGGATCGCAGCGGCAGGCGGGCGACCTGTCGCTCTTGCGGACTCTGCCTGGCCGGCAGGCAGAGGCTCATGAGGCAGACCAGGGCGAACCAGGCCGCCAGGTAGTAGATCGACCCGGCGAAACCCTGCCATTGGGCGATCATCGGCATGATCACCGCGCTGCTGGCGAACAGGGCGGTCTGCACGAACAGTAGGATGCCGAACGACCTGTCCTGCCCCGGCATGCTGCCCAGCCAGTAGATGGCATAGGAATAGAGCACGCCCGAGCAGAGGCCGGAGAGACCGCGCAGTGCCAGCAGCGGATCGAGAGTGGTGACCCCAGCGGTCGCGGTGTTGGCGAACAGCAGCAGCAGGGCCACGCTCAAGGCGAGGGTGCGCGGGCCGAGAACGCAGATGAGCGGCAGGTACAGCAGCGTTCCGACGACTGAGCCGCACATCTCGACGGACAGGGTCCAGCTCTGCTGCGCCAGGGTCAGGCCCAGGCGTTCGGTCAGCAGGCCGATGAAGATCGGCTGCACGCCGATGACGAGGATCGAGGCGGCGGCGATAGCGATGCACGCGGCGCGTACCAGGGTCTGGTTGGCGATGGTCATGGTCATGGTCATGGTCATGGTCATTTACCTGCCGGCTCGGCCACCGGATGGCCTGCCGCTTCAGTGAAAAGCCTTGATGCGATAGGGGTGGGCGGTTAGGCGAGGCGATAGCAATGGATGGCGACCTGGTCGATGGCGGGATAATCCACTTTGCCGATCATCACGCTGCGGGTCAGCCAGTCGAGCCTGCCGCAGGCCACCTGGAAGCGCGGCGAGCAGCTGCACCGGTAGTCCTCCTCAGCGATGGGCCAGATGCCCTGGTCGACCTGCGCGTGCCCTCTGTCACTGAAGGTGATCACGCCGGTGTTGTGGATGTTGATCCACTCGCCCTGATCGCTGAGCAGGCTGTAGCGCGCGTCCAGCTCACCCACGCCGTCGCTGCGCAGCAGATAGAAATCCGCGCCGCCGGCGACCACGTCGCCGCGCACGTTCAGGCCCTCGAAATGCCCGCCGGTGATCCGATAGTTGCTGCGCTGGCCATCCGTGCAGGCGCCCAGGCCATCGGCCGGATCTATGAGGACATGAAGGCTCAGTACCCATTCCAGCGTCGGTACGGCGATTCCGGTCGTTGTCTTGGTATTCATCACGCTCTCCTGTGCCCCCGGGGGGCAGTGGTGGCTGGTGGTCAGTAGCGATAGGTGAAGTACAGCTCGAGGGCGCTGAAACGTTCGCTGTCGCCGAACGCCTGGCGGGCGGCCGATCTGGCCTGCACCCAGTTGTACGAGAGCGAGCCGTAAAACTGCCGGTTGGGCGTCCAGTCCAGATACACCGAGGTCTCGTCGGCGAAGCGCCGATCGCTGACCGCGGCGCCGCGGAAGTTGGCCTGGTCGAGCCAGAACTGGTAGTGGATGACGCCGAGGGTGAGGGTGTCGTTGAGGCGGTTCTTCAGCGAGAACTGCTGGACGCGCTCGTTGCTGTTGAACAGCAGGTAATTGCCCACCACGTCGCCGATCAGCCAGGTACTCCAGTCCGTGAAGCCCTTGCTCAGCGGATCCCAGGCTTTCTGGCGGTTGTCGGTCGGGTTGTCGTCGCCGGAGAAGACCGCGTAGCGATAGCCAAGGGCGGGGGTGAAGGGCAGATCCTGGAACTGGTAGTCGGCCTGTGCGTACCAGGCCCTGGCGTCGTAGGTCAGGGCACCGTTACCGCCGCGCTGCACCGCGTATTCCCCGTTGAGGGTCAGGTTCGGCAGGCCCGGCAGGTGACCGCGCAAGGCCCGCAGGTTGTACACCCGCATGCCATCGCGGCGGACTGCGGTGCTGTCGCTGTTGGCCAGGGTGTCGACCGTCATGGCCAGGGCGCCGAGGGTGACCTGGCCGTCGAGGTCGTAATCCAGGTTGGCGCCCCTCAGGCGGAAGTCGCCGTAGTGATCGTCGGTGCGCAGGGTGAAGGCTTGCGCCTGGGCCGGACCCCGGCTCCACGCCAGGATCGCCGAGTCGCGAAAGGCGGTACGCGGACCGAGCCAGTAGGCGCCATCGCCGAACAGATCGAGATTGCCGTCCATGACGATGAAGCCGGTGCCGACCATGAAGTTCTGGCGGCCGGCGGTAAATTTCCAGTCGCCCAACTGCACCCCGGCGTAGCCTTCTTCGGGGGCGAAACGGCCGTCCGAACGACGGGTGAAGCCACCGGCATCCCCGTCGCCAAGGGTGGTGGCGCCGACCACCGAGCCACCGGCGAGCAGATGGAGCCTGTCGCCGAGCGAATAGTCGAGGGTGACGCCGGGTTTGACGTAGACCTCCTGCCAGGCGCTGCGGCTGCCGTCGTTCTGGCCGCTGCGGGCATCCACGCGCCCGGCACCGAAGTTGACGCCCCGGGTGGTGATGGAACCGGCGCCCACCGTCAGGTTGAGGTCACCTTTGAGATTCTCGTAATCGAACGCATAGCCCGCCAGGGCCGGCTGGCTGGCCAGCGGCAGGCTGAGCGCCAGCAGCACGCCGGGAAGGCGCTTGGTTGTGCACATGTGGAGCTCCTGACTATTTTTCTTGTATTACAGGGCAGTGAAGGATGGCCAAGGCGACCACCGGATACCTGACAGCGCAGGTGGGAGCGCTGGCGAACCGGCGCTCTTCGATCTCGTTAGGGGTGGATCAGCCGCACAACCGGGCGGCTATGGCGCGCAGCAGGCGCACGGTATCGATGTCCAGTTCGGTGACCGCCTCGGGCAGCGACGACTGCTTGACGATCACCACCTCCGAGGCGAAGTCGACGAACAGGTACTGGCCGTGGATACCGCTGGCCATGAGGGCCGGGCTATGGTCGTTGAAGACGTACCACTGGCTGCGATAGGAGGCGCCTGGGGTCCAGTCGGAGAAGTCCTGGTGCACGCCATAGACGGCCGGATCCCCGCCGGCCGCAATGGCCTCGATCACCGCCTGGTCGATGACCTGCTGGCCATCGACCACACCGCCATTGGCCAGCATCAGGCCGAAGCGGCCCATGTCGCGCAGGGTGGCGTTGAAGCCGGCGCCGGCGACACTGCGACCCCAGGGATCGGCCATGAAGTAGGCATCGCGCTCGCAGCCGAGTTGCTGCCATACCCGCTGCAACTGCTCGGCGCAGCCCAGGCCGCTGGCGCGCTCCATCACCCAGGCCAGCACCTCGGTGGTGGCGGTCACGTAGTGGAAGTGACCGCCGTGCTCGCCTCTTTTGCGCAGCGACGGCAGGTACTGGTACAGCGACTCGTACTGGGCGTACGCGGGCAGGGCCGGCTTGAAGCCACAGGCGTAGCCGTACTGGGAGCTTTCCGAGGTGGGATCGTCGTAGAGCTCGGTGTAGTGGGCGCCCACGGCCATGTCGAGCAACTGGCGGACGCTGGCGTCGCCGAAGGCGCTGCCGGCCAGTTCCGGCACATAGTGCTGGGTCAGCGCCTGGGCATCGAGCACGCCATCGTGGATGAGTTGCTCGCCGAGCACCCCGATCAGCGACTTGGTGACCGAGAACATGATGTGGCGGTCGGTAGCGACCTGGCCGTTGAAGTAGCGCTCGTACACCACCCGGCCCTGGTGCAGCACCAGAAAGCCGTCGGTCTTGCTGGCTTGCAGATGGTCGAGGGCGCTGACGCTGCGGCCGCAGCTGCTCGCGAATCTCAGTGCTTCGAGGGCCTCGGGTGCATGGGCCAGCACCCTGTCCGGTCGCGGTCCGGCCGCCACCTCGATGGTAGGGCGCAGGCGCGCCAGATTGCGGAAGCCCCAGCGATTGAACGGCGGTGACATCCAGTTGGCCCAGGTCACGCGCCGGTCCGGCTCGGCCGGAAAACCCTGCATCAGTACGGGCTCTTGTTCTTGTTGGTCGTACATCTCGCTGACTTCCCGACTCCGGGAAACCAGGGAGCGATCGAGGCTCTGGTTCATCAGACTCATCCTGGCAGTGGCCCTGCGTAGAGCAGGTACGAGAAAATAATTAACCCTGTTAATTTCTTTAGTCAATAAAATATTTTCATTGCCGAAGCCTAGCCAGCTATCCTCTCGGGTACCTAAGGAACCAGGAGCGACGGTGAGCGGGCTACGCGAACGTCAGAAGGAATCACGCCGCACCGCCATCTCGGCCGCGGCGGTCATGCTGTTCCAGCGCCAGGGCTTTCGCGAGACCACGGTCGAGCAGATCGCCCGCGAGGCCGGGGTCTCCGCGCCCACGGTGTTCAAGTATTTCGGCAGCAAGCACGAGATCATCCTGGAGATGATCAAGGAGTCCGATCGCCGCGCCCTGATCGACGTGCGCCGGCACATCCGCGACTTCGCGGATCCCGTCGAGGCGCTCTGCCATCTGGAGCACCTCCTCGTCAGCTACGCACTGGAGGTGCTGCCCGCCGCGCTCTGGCGCGAACTGCTGCCGCTGGTGCTGGTGGGGGGCGACAGCGGTCTGCCCCAGGCCTACCGGCAGATGAACCGCGGCCTGCAGGGCGAGATCGCCAGTGTGCTGCACGAGCTGCAGGCCGCCGGCAAGCTGCGCGCCGATCTGGACGTGGAGCTGGCGGCCTTTCTACTCAACGATTACTCGCACCTGCAACTGCTGCGCCTGACGGCCAGTGACGAGATGGATCGGGAGGGACATGCCGCCAACGTGCGCAACACCACGCGCCTGATCTTCGAGGGCATGCGCGCGGTGCCGGGTTGCAGCGCCAGCGACTTGAATCAGGGTTAGACGGGTGGCGCCAGCGGTTCAGCGGATAACGTCCGCGATCGCCGCAGACACGTAGGCGAGCTTTTCCTCGGTCAGGCCCGCCAAGCACAGGCGGCCATTGTCGACCAGATAGATCCCATGATCCTGACGGAGCCGCAGCACCTGCGCCCGGGTGAGATGCGTATAGGAAAACAGGCCCCGGTGGCGACGGATGCGCTCGCCGAGTGGCAGGCCCGCCTCGACCAACGCCTGTGCCAGCGACTCGCGCATGGCGGCGATGCGGGTACGCATGGCGTCCACCTCGGTCCGCCAGAGATCGGCCAGTTCGCTGCCCAGGACCAGATCCACCAGCAGAGCGCCATGCCGCGGCGGACTCGAGTAATGCCGTCTCACCGTGGCTTGCAACTGCCCCAGGGCCTTGGACGCCAGTGGCGCAGAAGAGCAGACGACCGACAGGGTGCCCACCCGCTCGCCGTATAGCGAAAAGTTTTTCGAGAAGGAATAGCTCACCAGGAAGCTCAGACCCGCGCGCTCCATTTCCCTGATGGCGAAGACGTCCGCTTCCAGTCCTTCGCCGAAACCCTGGTAGGCACAGTCGACGAAGGCGATGAGTTCGCGTTCGGCCAGTACCTGGATAACCGCCAGCCACTGGGCGTTGGTCAGATCCAGTCCGGTGGGATTGTGACAGCAGGGATGGAGCAGGACGATGCCGTGCCGGGGGAGGGTGCTGAGGGTGCCGAGCATGGCCTCGAAGGCGAGCTCGGCTGAGGCCGGCCGGCAATAGGGGTAGGTGCCGACGGTGAAGCCGGCCCCGGCGAAGAGGGCGAGGTGATTGTCCCAGGTCGGGTCGCTCACCCAGACCCCTGAATCCGGAAACCATTGACGCAGGAAGTCGGCACCGGTTCGCAGGGCGCCCGATCCGCCCAGGGTCTGGATGGTCGCGATCCGCCCCTCCGCCAGCGCCTGGCTCTGGTCACCGAACTGCAGGCGCTGAGCGTTCAGGCGATAAGCGTCGTGACCCGCCATGGGGAGATACATCGAAGGTGCCGGCGCTGCTTTTCTCAGCTGCTGTTCGGCCGCCGCCACCGCCTGCAGCACCGGTAACCTGCCCTGCGCATCCAGATAGACCCCGACACCCAGATTTACCTTTTCGGGTCGGGTGTCGTCCTGATAGGTCTTGATCAGCGACAGTATCGGGTCGCCCGGGTACTCGGCTAGGTGTTCGAACATGGTTGTACGGATATCCGATTGGCAGGGCAGGGTACGGCGACCTGGATCGAGGCGCTATTCATGGCATCGAGCCGAACGCACCGGGTACCTTTCGCCGACCTCAGCATGGATTTGCACAGGCATTTTCAGCTGTGCCTATAGTGAAAAGGCTAGCATGGGCCCGCTCACGCCAGGCGTAGCAGGTGAGCTGCGGAAAGGCCATATCAGCGGCGATTTCCATGCTTTCCGGCGGAGCGCAGGTCCGCAGCTCGATGCGGGTCTTCCATCTTGGACGTTGCCGCGCACGCCGTTATTGAAGGCTATTCAACAAGAAAGCTATCACTCAGGGTGGTTATGAATATCTCGGGTTTTTTGACGCTTGTAGGTTGCTATCTGCTGGGCTCTGGGATGACGAACGTCATAGGTGGCATTCCGGCCAGTGTCTTGGGGATCATCGTTCTGTTCACCCTGTTGATGCTCTTGCGCAGGGTGCCGGAAGGCGTGGAGACCATGGCGGGCAATCTGCTCAGGTACCTGCCTTTGATGCTCGTGGTGCCCGCGGTGGGAATCGTCGATTTCAGCAGTATCGAGGCCTCGGTCTGGTTACGCCTGGTGCTGGTCATCGCCCTGTCTCTGCTGGTCACCGTTCCCCTGTGCGGCTGGCTGCTGCAGTACCTGATCGGTAGAAACAAAGACCATGTCTGATCAAGCCCTGGCGCCCCTGCTGGCCTTGTCCCTGACGCTCGCGGCCTATCAGTTGGCGCTCGTGCTGCAACAGCGCCTGCGCCTGATCATGCTGCAACCCGTGCTGATCACCACGGCGATCGTCGCCACCGTGCTCTGGGTCGGGGGGATTCCCTACGAGACGTATCGCGGCGCCAGCGGGATGCTCTCGATGCTGCTCGGGCCCACCACCGTAGGCCTGGCCGTTCCGCTCTACAAGAACTTCCCGCGCGTGGTGGCGCTCTGCAAGCCGCTGCTGATAACCCTCACGGTAGGGGGCGTCGTGGGCGTTTCCCTGACCCTGGCGTTGGGCTGGCTGTTTGGCTTGTCGGAGACCCTGCTGATGAGCCTGGTGCCGAAGTCGGTCACCATGCCGATCGCCTTGCCGCTGGCGGATCATTTCGGTGGCATCGCGCCCTTGACCGCCGTAATCGTGATGCTGACCGGCGTCATCAGCACCACGCTGGCGCTGCCGCTGCTCAAGGTCTTCAAGGTGGAAGATCCCGCGGCTCGCGGCTTGACCCTGGGCATGAACGGCCATGCCATCGGCACGGCCCATGCCTTGCGCGAGGGCCAGGAAACGGCAGCCTTCTCGGCGCTGGGCATGATTCTGTTGGGCATCGTCACCGCGCTGGTGCTGCCTCTGGTGCTGGGCTTCTAGGTTGCAGGTAGGGCAGGCTCGCCGGGGCCTGCCTGGCGCGGAGAGCCCAAGCCAACCGCCTTGGACGCGGCATCAACTGCCGCTCAGTCATCATTCTCGACACTTCGTGCAATAACCATTGCCAGCCCAGACCCTGTCCGGAAGATGATGGCGATAGGCCAGTCGGTGTGCGGCAGCCGTGCTTACAAGGACAGACGTGATGGGCATGGAAGACAACGAATCTCAGACCCCGCTCCAGCGGCTGGGGCAGCTGAATCTGACCAGGCTCATGGAGCAGGCTCGCATCGATCGAGACTTCATGAGTCGAGTGGTGACCGTACTGGAAGAGTGCGGTGTCGATGATCGTACCGACGAAGAAAACAGCCTGCTCGAATGGGCGCGTGCCTACCAACGGCGGCCGGGTAAAGACACTGGCGGATAGGCGGCTTCACACAGCGCCTGTCATTCCACTCGCGCCCGTGCATCTCGGTCTGGCAATGCAGCTCGGGATGTCTGTCACGACGTTTCGCCGGCTCCTCGTCCGGGACCCGGTGAAAGGTCGAGTCGACAAGGGCGGTGAGTCAGGATTGGCGGG
Organism: Pseudomonas sp. MS15a(2019); assembly: GCF_013277805.1. Classification (NCBI taxonomy): domain Bacteria; kingdom Pseudomonadati; phylum Pseudomonadota; class Gammaproteobacteria; order Pseudomonadales; family Pseudomonadaceae; genus Pseudomonas; species Pseudomonas sp. MS15a(2019). Next base: position 635,869 of record NZ_VBTN01000003.1, on the reverse strand, counting down.
TACCGTCGCATGAGCTGCCGTTGGTGACTGAGTCCAGTTCCAAGGGCGCCAGCAAGGCGGTTTCCGCCACCAGGTCGGCAACTCTCTGATTGAGATCATGTACCGCCTGCAGCACGGCTCGGACGTCCGGGTCATCGCAGTCGACCTGGCTCAGCTGACTGGCGTTTTCCTGGAGTTGGCGATGAAGGCCAAGTAGCGCTTCGCGGGCTTGGCCTTGGGGATCAGGGTGCATGATCAGGTCTCGAACATCGGTCAGGTAAATGGCACCAGGCCACTATGATTCGCCCGTTCGAATATCGCAATAATCATTTGGGCGATGTCGCTGAATTTCGACAAGTGGCTGGCGCGCCACGATCTTCACAGCCTGGGTGGCCCCTGGCTTGACGTGCCGAAGGATAGGACTGATGACTCACACGCCTGGTGAAAGCGCCCAATCGTGACGTCGGGCCGCAGTGACAGCGCGATGCTGTTCTCCAGCCGATCTGATGTCAGGCGCCGCGCTGGCCGATGAAGGAAGCCAGCTTTCTTCAATATGGCTGTCTTGCTCTCCGAGGATGCGCTACGACGCAAGTGGCACGCGGTCAGGTACCGGTGAACGCTGAGCCGCGGTCAGCTCAGGAACAGTCAGATTGATTTCGAAGACCAACTGCCGATGCGGACACGCAAGCGGGCCAAGATCGACTGACCTGCTGGCGGAGATTCGCCAGCCCAGCTTAGGGACGTCGATGGCCCGGTGCAGCGTGACAGGACTGTCTAAGAGATCAACACCGATGCCGGCGGCTTGCAGAAGACCCAAGGCCAGCGAGGCGGCAGTTCATAATGTGGCAGCGGTAGGGGGGGACCGAGAGAGCGTCGATCTTCTACGACCTTCCATGGCGATCGACGCAGCCTCTGTCGAAGGGGTTGTCAGAAGCGAAATGCCTGACGACCGATCAATAGCCACTGGCCATTCTGCTTCTGCCAGATCTGAAAATTCTCGATTTCAGTTGGCACGACTTTTCCGCTGTTTACAGCCTGGGCCGAGAAGTGATTGCGAACCAGCGCGACATCCCCCGACAGGGTGATCTTCTGGTTGAGCATCTTCAGTTCGTTGAACGCGCTCTTCCCCGTTTCGATGTCGGCGATGAACGCCTGCTTGTCCTGAATGTTGCCGCTTGAATGCCCATACGTCAGGTTGTCAGCGGTCAGTGCCTTGAGTTGCGCTATGTCCTTGTGCCACATGGCTTGGGTCAGCTTGTCCACGGCGGCAGCTACGTCACTTTCATCATGGGGAGCGGCGGCGACATAACCGGTGAACAGGCAGAGGAAGCCTACCAGGAGCGTCAGCTTTTTCATGTCGAGATTCCTTTGTTGTAGTTATTGGAACGAAGCGAGGCGTCGTCGATGATTTTGTTTGTCCGTCATCGTACAACTAAATTAATTCTGCCTGCCTGACAGGCGTGAATGCAACCGCTCGTAACTCGCCATCCCGGGGTGCGCGGTGATGTGATAGGGCGCATGGGTGAAGATGAGTTCGCTGTCGCTTCGACATGCAGCGATCGCACCGACGCAGCGGTCATTATCCAACGTCTGCTCCATAGCCCGAAGGCGCCTTTCGACAACCACGGCGCGGATGTGCGGGTCGCCGCGTCGATTGGCATAAGCCGCTCGGGGCCAGGGGCGGCAATAGCCAGGGGGCGCGTAACGGATCGTACGAGGTTCACGATCGGGCGACGGACTCCATCGACTGACCGGCGCCTGCGTTTGCGCTTCGGTCGAGTGACGTCCTGCGGTCCATGGCATGAGCCGAGCCGTCAGCACGAACCTGCACACCGAACGGTGGGACGGTTTCATCGCCAAGCCGCGACTCATGGCGCGTGCCCTCAAATGAAGCCACGCAGCGGGTACTCGACGATGAGATACAGCCGATCAAGGTCTCGCCCGTCCTGGGCGTCGTTGCCTCGGTGACTCACGTGGGAAAGCGTCACCCGCAGATCCTTGGCCGCGCCCTGCTGGACCCGGTAACGCAGGTCGAGATCTCGCTCCCAGTGGCGTCCGCCCGCCTCCAGTGAACGGGCATAGGCGCTGTCAGCACTGGTATGGGTACTGTCGATGCCCCGACCGCTGACGTACCGCGCCATCACACTCAAGCCGGGATGACCGAATACCGCGAGATCCAGATCGTACCGCGCCTGCCAGGACCGCTCGCCGGCACCGTTGAAATCGGCGTATTTGACCGAGTTCGCCAGGTAGATAGAGTCGCCACCCACGAAGTCGAAAGGGGTCCGTCCTTCGACCCGTTGGTAAGCCAGGGTGAACGTCTGAGCACCGATGCGATGGCTGCCTAGCAGGCTGTAAGCGAGCGTATCGATCGCGCCAGCGGTGGCAGATCCCTGGTCCCGCGTACGGTAGGCGTTGGCCTCCAGCGTCCAGCGGGCATCGCTCATCCTGAGGTTGAGATAGTCCTGCCGCCAACGGTCATCCAGTTGTGCGGCGTAAAGGGCAGCGCTGAACGTCCGGGTGACGGCGAAGCGCGCGCCGACGAGGCTGACGGCACTACCGCGGGTAGAGACTCCTGCTCCTTCCAGATCGTCATGAGAAGAGCGACCAGCCTGATTCTTGAAGCCTGTGAAGTGTCCAAGTTGCAGCTGCATGTCCGGTCGCGGCGTACCCTCGAGCATCCATCCGGTGGCGTATTCCGGTTGCAGGCGCTTGTCAGCCGTATCGAAAACGGGCGTCTCGACCATCATTTCGCCATAACGAAGTTGATAGGTCCCCATTCGGACTTTCAAGGCTCCACCAGCGGACGCGTAATTCCCACTACGCCCCTTGCCATCGACCGGCAGCAGTCCAGTACCCGTGTGTCCGCGGCCGCCATCGAGCTTCAGTCCAAGGAAACCATGTACATCGAAACCCACGCCAAGCACCCCGTCGGTGTAGCCGGAGCGCAGCTCGCCGATGACGCCCTGCGCCCATTCCTGCTGATAGCTCTGCTGGCCGGGACCGACCTCGTCGCGCAGGTCGCTGTGCAGGAAGTAGTTGCGCAGCAAGACATCCCAGCTTGCGGGAGCGGGTGTTTCGGCCGCGGCGGCGGACTGGCCAGTGGCCGTTGCCAGCAACAGACCCAGCAGCCAGCCTCGCAGGACCGAACCCTGCCAGCGCTTTCCCAGGTAACGATGCCCGAGCACTCGACTACCGGTCGCCACTGCGGTGGAGGGGGCTGACGGCAGGTTTGCCGTGTGCAGGTGGCGGTCGAGTAAGGCTGCGGCGGCGCTCATGGGTATTCCTTATGAACGAACGGAAGGGCTATCGCGGACGAAGGGGAAGAGGGCGGCGGAAGGGCTGGCGCGCTATGGGGTGTCAGCGCTGAGCCAGGGATTCAGCGCGCGGGTGGCCAGCGGCATGAAGAGGTACACCACCAGCACCACGATGCTCAGAGTGATCAGCAGGTTGCTCATCAGGTAGCCGGCGAGCCAGGGGACGACGCCGAATACGGGTCGCCAGAGGGCGGGTACCAGCAGACTCAGGGGCAGAATGACCAGGAAGCTGACGACCACCTGTTTCCAGCGTGCAGGTGCCTGGTCGGCCTCCCAAGGCGCGAACCAGAAGTCCTTGCCGAGCTGGATTTCGGTGTTGTCGCCATCCTGCAGCCACGGGCGTGCCTGACTGACGAGCCACTGACGGGCAGAGGATTCGAGCCATAGCTGCAGGTGCTGCATCTCGTCGAAGCGCAACACCGAGGTGAAATCAAGGACATCTCCATGGCGTTCGCGGCCTACGTCCACCCCGAGGTGGCCCGGGAATTGACTGGCGGCCTCGATGGTCTGGTGCAGCCAGGTTTCGTAGCGCTGTTCGTGCTGCGGGTGGACCTGATGGCGCACGACCAGGGTCGCGGTAGTGGAAGAGGGATTCATGAGTAGGACTCCTGCCTGGGCAATGGAAGTGCCAGCACCGCCCGAGACGGTGGGGCTGGCAGTGGCTCAGACGGCCGCGGCGACCGGTGCCAGGGTGGGGCCGTGAGCGACACGCTCGGGGGCCTTGTGCACCATGGTGTAGGCATAGTCGACACCCATGCCGTAGGCGCCGGAATGCTCCTTCACCAGGCCCATGACGGCGTCATAGGTGTCGCGGTTCTTCCAGTCGCGCTGCCATTCCAGCAGGACCTGCTGCCAGGTCACCGGGATCACGCCGGCCTGGATCATGCGCTGCATAGCGTAGTCGTGAGCGGCCTGGGTGGTGCCGCCCGAGGCGTCGGCGACCATGTAGATCTCGTAGCCCGCGTCATGCATGGCGGAGAGGGCGAAGGTGGTGTTGCACACCTCCGTCCAGAGGCCGGAGACGATGATCTTGTTGCGGCCATTACGCTTGAGCGCATCGCGCACCTTCTGGTCGTCCCAGGAGTTCATCGAGGTGCGCTCGAGCAGCGGCGCCTCAGGGAACACGGCGAGCAATTCGGGATAGGTGTGGCCGGAGAAGCTTTCGGTTTCGACCGTCGTGAAGATGGTGGGCACGTTGAAGATCTTGGCGGCCTTGGCCAGGCCGACGGTGTTGTTCTTCAGCGTCTGGCGATCGATGCTCTGGACGCCGAAGGCCATTTGCGGCTGCTGGTCGATGAAGATCAGCTGGCTGTTCAGGGGAGTTAGGACTTCGGTTTTGGAGTTGTTCATGGCTTCACCTATCGATTGAGTGTGGTTTGGGCTGTGCTCCGTGCGGCGATCTCGGCGGCTCGCCCTCAAGGGGGCGACGGCCTCGTTCGCAGCGGTTGTGACCGGAACTGGTATCCAAGGTAAGGGATCGATCGAGGCTGTGCTTGTGCACTTTTGCACCTTTGAAAGCGCAAATTTGCGCCATAAAAATCGTCAGTGCGCTGCTAGGGTTTGGCCTTCCAATCACCCGGATTCCGCATCGCGAATCCACTTTCCGCGAGGAACAGGCAATGGCAGCAGCACACTTGAAGGACAAGGACACGGCGTACTGGGGCGTACCGTGGGAGCAGGCCTACGGCTATCCGCAGGCCCGTAGGGTGGGTGACGAAATCTTCGTCTCAGGGCAGTTCAATCATGACGCAGACGGCAATCTGGTAGCGCCCGCACCGCTGGACAGCGAGGGTCGCCCCAGCGATTTTTCCACCATGGGCGAGCAGATGCGCACCGCCTACGACAACATCGCCAGACTGCTCGCGCTCTATGGCGCAAGCCTGGAAGACGTGGTCGAGGAAACTCTCTATGTGCTGGACATGGACGCCGCCTTTGCCGTCGTCGGTAAGGTGCGCAAGGCGGCCTACGGTTGTGAGGCGCCGCGCTGCGCCAGCAACATCATTGGTGTTTCGAGGTTGGCCCAGCGCCCGCAGCTGATCGAGATCGCCTGCCGGGCGGTGATTGGCAGTCGCGCGTGCTAGGTAGAGGCTTCGCTGTCTTCGAGCGCAGTGGCAAACGGGCGCTGACCTTCCACCAGCGCCTTCTGCTCGGCTACCGCCGCCGCACAGAACGCCATGAAGGCCTTTACCCGCCAGGACTTGCGGATGTCCTGATGAGTCAGCAGCCAGAGTTCGTCGTTGAGCTCTGGCACCACCGGCCCCACGCGCACCAGACCGGGCGTGCTGTCGCCCAGCATGCAGGGCAGAAAGCCGAAACCCAGCCCTGCCACGATGGCCGCACTGGCGGCGGCGACCGAATCAGTCCGGTAGGAGACGTCCTCAGGGGCAACTCGGCATTCCAGGTAGGCAGCCGCCTTGAGGTTGGCCAGGGCGGAGGCGTAGGACACCCAGGCCTGGCCGGCCGCATAGGGATCCTCCTGCCGCACCCTGTTGCGACTGCCATAGGCGGCCCAGGCAATGGTGGCCAGCCTGCGACCGACCAGGCTGTCGGCGGGCTTCCTGGTGGCCCGGATCGCGATGTCGGACTCGTCCCGTGCCAGACTCAAGGTCTGATTCCCCACCAGCACCTCGATGGTCATGCCATCGTTCGCCGCCTTGAAGTCGGCGATGATCGGGGTCAGGAAGTACAGCAGCAGCGAGTCGCTGGTGGTGATCCGCAGTTTGCCCAGTGGACCCTGTGCAGCGCGGGAGACACGTCGTGCGACGCTGACGATATCCAGTTCGACCCGCTCGCCCAAGGCACGCAGTTCCTCGCCTTCGACCGTCAGCTGATAGCCGGAGCGACGGTGGTCGAACAACGCGACGCCCAGGGTTTTCTCCACCTGCGCCACTCGCCGGGAAACGGTTGAGACGTTGATGCCCAGTTTCTTGGCGGTAGCCGCACGGTTGCCGGACTCGCTGAGCGCCTTGATGATGCGCAGGTCATCCCAGGACAGCTGGTTGACCGCGGCCCCCGCGTCCCAGCGCGCTATCCTCGGGTCGGGTTGGCTTGAAGAAGCCGGTTTTGCTGAAGCGTCCACACCGGAGGTTTCCGTCTGCTGTTGACGGGCATCATACGAAAAAGGGTGCTGCGGAACCAAGGTGACAACCAAGGGGGTAGATCTTCCAACAGAGGATCAGTCCATACGCGTGGGGCCATCCAGCATTCGGCATCTACGCGGGTTGCCGCGCGCTTCTGCAGCTTCGAACGTCCCGATTAGCGCTCGTCCTGGTCCTATCAGCCGGGCTTCTTCTCCAAAGGACCAAGACGTTAATTAACGTAAATGTGCTGGATTAACGTTAATTAACGCTCAGGCGATATCTCCCCCGTTTAATCTGCTCGCCAGCGTGTCCGTCCATTTGCTGCGCCTGCACCTGTGCCCCAGCTGGACGAATGTTGCGACGGTGTCGTACGCGGCAGCCGATTCGACGGCGCGCTCCAATGACGCGTACCGATGGACGGAACATTCAGGCTTGCCGGTCCGCGCGTTGGCGGATAGCGCCGTAGCCTTGAACCACGGGACCGAAGCGTTAATGCCAATTTCAATAGTAATACTATCGATAGATAACTGACGTCATACTTTGATCGTCAGCCACTACCGAGCCGGCTAGGAGCTTATGATTCGTCTAGGAGATGTGTGGGTATCGATCGAGCGCCGTGAGGCGTTTCGCCACGACCAGCCGGTTCGGCTTGGCAGCCGCGCCTTTGACCTGCTCGAGTGTTTGCTGGCAGCGCCTCAGCGGTTGCTTACCAAGGACGAACTCATCGAAGCGGTATGGCCGGATACGGTGGTCGAGGAAAACAATCTCCATGTCCAGATGTCTTCGTTACGCAAGCAGCTGGCGCTGGATCGCGATCTGCTCGAAACCGTGGCCGGCCGTGGTTATCGACTGAATCTGCCCGTCGCACAGCTCGCCTCCGCCAAGGACCATCCGCCAGCGGTCGCCAAGGCGGATGACCGATCGCCCGACTGGAGAGCCCTGGCTACCGTGCATATCGTCGACGATGAATCGACGGTACGTAACGGCCTGGTTCGCCAGCTTAGATCGGCGGGGTTCAGCGCGCTCGCCTACGCCTCCGCCGAGGCCTACCTGTCGACCTGCTCCTTCGAGGATCCCGGCTGTCTGCTGCTGGACGTGCGCCTGAGTCAGAGCAGCGGTCTGGATCTGCAGGCGGAGCTTGCCCAGCGTGGTATCAAGGTGCCGATCGTCTTCATGACGGGCTTCGGCACCATCGACCTGTCGGTACGGGCCATGAAGGCGGGAGCGGTCGGCTTCATCACCAAGCCCTTCGACGAGTCAGCGCTGTTCGACAGCCTGCAGGAAGCCCTGGAAACGGCGCATCGACTGCATGTGCAGGCGCGACGCGAAGATGCGATCCGCGCGCGCTTCGCCACCCTGTCGCCGCGCGAACAGGAGGTTTTCGGTCTGCTGGTCGAGGGCCGACGCAACAAGGACATCGCGCTGGCGCTGGGACTCCAGGAGGTCACCGTCAAGCTGCATAAAAAGCACATCATGACAAAACTGAGCACACGCACCCTAGTGGAGCTGGTCCTGCTGGGTAGAATGGCGGGAAGGCTGCCTGATAGCGCGACGCTCGACATCCAATCCGCCTGAACAGGCACTGGATTCGGCGTACCGTTCGGCACTTCGTATCCTCCGCTCAAGGCTGCCCATGGACGCCGTCTGTGTCGTTGATGATGAACTATCCGTCCGCAAGGCGGTGGTGAATCTGCTCAAGTCGGAAGGCTATCAGGCGGTGTCCTTCCCGTCGGGAGAAAGCCTGCTGAATTCCGAATGGAAGGCGCGGGCCTCCTGCCTGCTCATGGATCTGAACATGCCAGGTCTGTCAGGCCGGGAGACCTATGGGCAGCTGTGCATCGCGGACTACCGCATTCCCATCGTCTACATGTCGGCCGAGGCCGAGGGGGTGGATGTCGAAGCGGTGCGCCTGGATACCAGCGTCCAGTTCCTCGCCAAGCCCTTTACCGCGGAAGCGCTGCTCGCCACGCTGGCTCGGGCCACGGCGCCCTGGGAGTCCTGATGGCAGGAGGACTCGATCGGCCCTGGTGTGATCGCCTGGATTTCAGCGATGAATGGCCGAGCAAGGCGACCTGGATCGCGATCGACGAGGTGGACGGCCTGCACCGCTGGCGTACCTATGACGAGCGTACCCAACGACCCTGGTTGTTGATCACTTCGGCCTCCGCCCAGGTCAACGATCCACGACTGGATCGCGAATATGCGCTGACGCCGCGCCTGGCCGCGGCCTGGGCGGTACTGCCACGCGCCTTGCTCAATACCGCCAATGGACCGGTGCTGGTCCTGGACGATGCGGACGGCGTACCGCTGTCCGCCCTGAGGGCCGTCGATCTACCCATCGATCGCTTCTTCCGGCTGGCCATCGCCGCGACTGCCGCGCTGAACGACGTACACCAGGCGGGTATCCTGCATCGGGACCTCCAACCCGGGAATCTCCTCTGCGGTGCCGGGGATTCGGTGCGTATCACCGGTTTCGCCTATGCCGCCGAGACCGAACGCGTGCCAGGCGCGGGAAGCGACATCGGCTCGTCGAACCTGGCGTATCTGGCACCCGAACTCGCCAACGGCGGACAGGCGGCGGCCACGGTCCGCAGCGATCTCTACGCCCTGGGTATCACGCTGTTCGAACTTGCCACAGGTGACCGACCCTTCGAAGCGGTCGATGCGCCCAGCTGGCTGCACACTCACCTGGCGGTCGAACCACCCTCGGTGACGTCGCGGCGAAGTGACCTGCCCAGCTGTCTGGATCCGCTCATCGCTCGCCTGCTATCCAAGCAGCCGGGTTTACGCTACGCCTCGGCACTGGAGCTCGAGGCCGAACTCCGGCGCTGCCATGCCGATTGGCAGGAGGCTAGTCGCCCGAGTCGGGACGCCTCTGACGTATCGATACAGGTGGCGGAGGCGTCCCCACGCGCCTTGATCGGCAGGACGCAGGACCTTGGGCTACTCCAGGACGCCCTGGATGACCTGCTGGCGGAGCAGGGGGGGCTCGTGCTCGTGAGTGGCGAAGCCGGGCTGGGTAAGACGGCGCTGGTGACTGGATTCTTCGCGAATGCGCCCGGACGACAGCTGTATGCGATGGGCAAGGGCAGGGCGCTGGGACATGCCAGCCCCTATGGTTTGCTCGCCAATGCGCTCTCCTCGCTATGCAAGTCGCTGCGCGACGATCCACGCCAGAGCGGCGAATACTGGGCGTCGCGACTCAGGGTGGCGATCGGCGAATTCGGCAGCGCCGTCACGCGGCTGGTGCCGGAACTGGAGCAACTCGTAGGACCTGCGCGCCTCAGCGTGACGCCCAACATGAGCGAGGCACGCCGTCACCTGCATGGCACCCTGCAGCAGCTGCTGCAGGCCGTAGCCACGCCCGATCATCCCCTGGTGCTGTTTCTGGATGACGTGCACCGGGCCGATGCCGAGTCCCTGACATTCCTGCGCGAACTCGAGCCCGGGCAATTCCGGCACCTGTTGCTGGTGGTCGCCTATCGAGCCAGTGCCTTGCGTCCCGAGGCGGCCGCGGCGGCCTTCCTGGCGCATTGCCGCTCACTGAGGTGCCGGGTCAAGGAGGTGCCGCTGGCACCGCTGGATGACCAGGCGCTGACCGAGCTCCTGGTGCAGGAGACCTTCCTCACCGACGCCGAACGGGCGTTCCTGAAGGCGAAGATCGGGCAGGACGGCAGCGTGAATCCGCTGTACTTCCGCCAGGCCGTGGCCGCGTTTCGCGAAAATGCCATGGGCGCCGACATCCCTTCCGGTGGCATGTCCTCGCTGGTGGACCTGCGCGTCGAAAAGCTGCCGATGCGTACGCGCGAGCTGATGGAAAAGCTCGCGCTGCTGGGCAATGAAACCGCCGTGGCGGAGTTGGCGCTGATTGCGGAGCTGGATCCGGCATCTGTCATTCGCTGGCTCAAGCCGGCGTTCGTGGCGGGCCTGATCGTCGAGCACCGCGCCGGATTGTCGTTCGTCCACGATTCCATCTGGGAAGCACTGGCAGCACGGCTGGCACCCGGTGCCCGGCAGGCGATGCATCAGGACTTCGCCCTGCGCCTTACCGCCGCGGTGGCCTCCGGCGACCAGCCCAGCCTGGTCCACCGTGCGGCGTCCCATGTGCTCGAGGTGCCTGCCGATGCCTTTCCCGCGGAACAGACGGCGGCCCTGGTAGCCCTGCTGGTGGACGGCGCGCAACAAGCGCGTGGCCTGGTGGCACCAGCGGTCGCCCTGGATTATCTGCACTATGCCGAGCGACTGAATCCCGCGCTCGCCGTCGGCGATGAGGAGCCAGCCTCCCAGGTCAGGGTCCTCTACGGACAATGCCTCATCCTCAATGCGTCCTACGAGGTGGCCAAGGACTACATCGACACGCAGCTGCAGGCAACTCGCCGCGCCGACCATCGTGCCGAATTGTACCGGCTGCGCTGCGAGATATTTTCGCTGCAGGGGGACTACCGGGGGGCGCTCCAAACCCTGGCGCAGGGCCTCGCCCACCTGGCGCCTGACATCGACCTGCTACTGTCGGATCATGCCGCCGAAGCCTTGGGCCGGAGCGTCGCCGAATCGCTCGGTACCGACCCGGCAGCTGCCTTCGGTCAGCTGGCGCCCTTGACGGACGAGCGCATCAAGGCGAGCGTCGACCTGCTGCGCGCAGTCATCGTCCCAGGTGCCTTCGTCGAACCCAACCTGATGTGGGTGGCCGCCAGCCAGATCGTCCGGCTGACGCTCGCGCATGGACTCAGCGTCGCCGGCGTCGAGGGGCTTGCCTGGTTTGGCGTGGCGACAGCCCATCATCTGGGACGGCATGGCGATGCCTTCCGCTACGCCGAAGTCGCCTCCGAACTCAGTGCCGAGCCGCGCTTCACCAAGGCGCGCGGCGCGGCCCTGATCGCACTCGAGCGGGTGAGCGTCTGGACCAGACCATTGCCCTATTCGGTGGAGTGTGCCGAGTCCGCCTACCGGTTTCTGGTGTCAAAAGGCAGTCCTAGCTTCGCCTGCTATGCGAACAACCACATCATTTCCGACCTGATCGTGCTGGGGGCGCCGATCGAACGCATGCTCCGGCAGATCGATACCGGTCTGCAGTACGCGCGGCACCTCGAATTCACCGATGCCCAGAGCATCCTTTTCATCCAGGCGCTCTACATTCGGCGGCTGGCCGGTGACATCGGCAAGTCCATCCCCATTCCCGATCATGCGGAGCTTGCGCAGCGTGTCGCCCGCTCGCAGATGGGTGAGCTGCACTTCCTGTGGGAGCTGTTCGAGGGGCTGTATCTGTTTCTGGACGGCAGTCTCACTCGAGCGGCGGGGCATCTGGATCGGGCCTGGGCGCTGGCTTGGGCAGCCCCTATACATGTCCATCTGGTAGATCTGGCGTTGTTCACGGTGCTCACCCGCGCCGCTCTACAGACCCAAACCGGCACCACCGAGGATTTCAGTCGCCCGCTCCAGTGCCTGAGATCCGCAGCGGAGCTGAACCCGCGCTATTTCGGCGACCGCCTGGCGCTGGCCGAAGCCGAGATCCAGCGCATCGAAGGTAATCATCTGCAGGCCCTGCTGCACTACGAGGACGCGATCGACAAAGCCACCGCCTGCGGGGCGATCCACATTCAGGGGCTGGGCCACGAGCTGGAAAGTCGCTGCCTGGCCCTGGTCAGCATGCATTACGGGGCTCGGGTACACCTGCGACTGGGACGTGACGCCTGGTGCCGGTGGGGCGCCAAGCGCCTGGCCGAACGCCTTGAATTGACCCATCCCGACTTGCGGGAAGCGCCCGCCTTGGCGCCCAGCCTCGCGCTTCCGGGCAAGCATGAACTCGACGTTCTCGCCATCACCAGGGCCTGCCAGGCGCTCTCACGGGAGATCGAGCCGGAAGCCCTGATCAAGACGCTGTTGGCCAACGCGACCACCCACGCTGGCGCGACCTTCACCGCGCTGTTGCTAGGCGCCGAGGATGACCTGGAGGTCGAGGCCATCGGCGTCGCCCAGGCCAGTGGCGTGGAGGTAAGGCTTCGAGGCGAGCTGCCCCGTGACCTGCCAATACCTCGTTGCCTGGTCCGGCATGTGCTCGAACATCGCGAGCCGCTCGCCATCAATGGCACCGAAGCCCTGCGCCGTTTCACCCAGGACCCGCACCTGTTGGAGCTCGAACGCGGCTCGGTGGGCTGCATTCCCCTGCTCAAGCAGAACGGGGTCATCGGCGTGCTCTATCTGGAGAACGCCCTCATTCCAGGTATCTTCGAGCCGGCGCGCGTGGACGTCCTGGAGCTGATCGCTGCCCAGGCTGCCATTTCGCTGAGCAACGCCCAGCTCTACAGTGACCTCAGCGCCGAGAACGAGCGGCGGCGAGCCAGCGAAAGCACCTTGCGGCGGATGCAGGCCCTGCTGGCGCTGGGCCAGGCGGTGAGTCGCTATGCAACCTTCTCCTGGAAACCTCAGGCATCCGCCTCGCTGTGGTCGCGCCAGCTGCTCGATCAGCTTGGCTTGCCTGCCCCGGGTGATGCCGGCTACCTGCACGACGCGGCGCTGCTGGTCCATCCGGACGATCGAGAAACGTTCGGCGAGCAGTTGCGCCAGGGTGTCCAAAGCCACGATGCCTTTCGTCTCAAGTTCCGGACGGTGGCACTCGACGGCAATCACCATTTCCTGGAACTGGCCGGGGAGCCGGACGACACGGGCAATGGCTTCATCGGCGTACTGCTGGATATCACCGAACGCAGCCAGACCGACATCGCGCTACGTGCCGCCCGCGGTGAACTGGAGCGGACCTCCCAGGCGAGCGTGCTGGGCGAGCTGGCAGCATCCATCGCCCACGAGATCAATCAGCCGCTGGCTTCCATCCTGTCCAATGCCGGTGCGAGCGTGCGTTGGCTGGATCGGGCGGTCCCCGCAGTGGAAGATGCCCTGGAGGGGATTCGCGATATTCTGTCCGAGGGTCAGCGAGCGGCGGACATCGTCAATGCCATGCGCTCCCTGGCGCGCCAGGCGCCTCCGCAGCGCCAGCCGATCGCGGTAGATGGCGTCATCAATCGGGTGCTGTCCGTCACCCGGGCCGATATTCAGGACCAGAACGTGGGGCTGGTCATCGACATTGCCCCTCATGCCTATGCTCTGGGCGATGCTACTCAGATCCAGCAGGTGGTGCGCAACCTGATCATTAATGCGGTCGAGGCGATGCAGGATCTGCCGCCTTTGCGGCGACGGCTGTACATTTCAGCCCGTCCGGTGCGTGAAGACATCCTGGTGATCGTGCAGGATAGCGGGCCTGGCGTTGCGCCCGGCTGCGAAGATCGCGTTTTTCAGGCGTTCTACACCGACAAGCCCACCGGGATGGGAATGGGCCTGGCCATCTGCTGGTCAATCATCAGTGCCCACGGTGGCTCGCTGCGCTGTACCCGCGGTCGGCGCGGGGAAAGTCTGTTTTTCTTCACGCTGCCGCGCATGGGGGAGGGGATCGCCCAACTTCCTGCAGCCGCGCTTAAATGACCTTTAAGAACGTTTCACATCGGCTAAAGGGCAGCGCCGCGCGATGTCCGGCACGCTCTCTCCATCAGTTTCAGGAGAGATCTCATGCCCAGCTCTTACTTGCCTCACGCCCGCGCCCTGGACGCCGAGACCTACCAACTGGTCGACTTGCTCAAGGACGCCCTGGAGAATGCCTGCGCAGTGGAGACGCGGCGCCTGCTGGAAGCCGGGCGAGAGCTGTGCGGTCACCTCTTGCAGCACTACGCGCGGCCTGAAGGTGAACCACAGGCACGTATCGCGCTGGCACCCTGGCAGGAACGAAAGGCGAAGGAGCTACTGGGCAAGGACCAGGGCGACAGCAGCCGGCTGATGGTCGCGGAAGTCGCGAAAAGCTGCTCGCTCTCGCGTAGTCACTTCTCCCGCGCCTTTAAGAAAGCCACGGGCGTATCCCCTCAGGAGTGGGCCCTGGCCTGCCGAATCGACAAGGCCAAGGGTCTGCTGGTGGAGACAGATCTTTCCGTTGCCTACGTGGCTCTGGAATGCGGCTTTTCCGACCAGTCCCACTTCTGTCGGACCTTCGCAAGGTTTGCCGGTCATACCCCGCGCCGTTGGCGATCCATGCGGCAGGACGTGATGCACGACGCAAGTGATATCCCTGCGGATACTATCCGTACGGCTAGTTGATGTTATTGGTGCAAGTGGAAAGCATGCAGGGACGGCACCGGGCGGCGGCCACGCCGGGCGCGCACTCCGGGCGACAGACGACCCGGCCGTTCTGCCATGCGACGTCATGACTACAGCGCTTTCCGACAGGTTCCAGGCACTACGGCACCCTGCTGCCGAAAGGTCTCGCCGACGCTGCGCAGTTCGCTTCAGCCTATCTGCAGGGCGATTTGTTCGAGTCGCGGAGACGAGTCACGAGGTAGTTCGATGGCCAATGGCGTTCGACGCCGCGTTGCGAACGGCGTGGGCGAATAGCCGACCGCTCCAGCAGAGCGGTCAAAGCGGTGGTTGGCTGGGACGGACGCGCTTCACATCCAGGCTCAGGTCGAGCCGATGGAGAGCGGGTAATGACCCCGATCCCGCCCCCGTTGTGTCTGATCCGCGGTACCTGCATGCAACAGGGCGTCGCAACGCGGGATCGCTGGCCCTGCACATTGTCCGGGCCGCGGTTTTCCGGTGCTTTCCAGGCGTGTTCTCGAGGTGGCAGGCACCTGTCGGTGCAAAGGGGACAGGGAGTCTTTCCCGTGCGCAGCAGGTCCGAAAGAAGAACATTCGACCCACTGTCTCTATACCCGTCCCAGCTTCCTCTTTCACAACCAGGAGCTTGTCCATGGAATCGGTAGGCAAAGACTACATCGCTGGCGTTCAGATGCTTGCATCGTTCGGAAAGGACCTCAGGCGGGCCAAGGCGCATACGGCCAGGTATTTCGACATCATGGCCGATCTTGCGGGCGGTGAAGACGTCGCTGAAGTCTGGACGCACATTCAGGCAACTGAAGATCGTTTCAAGGCCGTTGTGCTTGGCCGATTCTTCGAAATCATTACTCACCCGCTTTCCCACGACGACGAGGGAAAGATTGCCTGCATTGTCTTGATCCGAAACGCGGTCACCAACGAACCTATCGAGCTTTATCGTTTCATGATCACGAGGGCCGGGGAGGCACAAACCGAGAAAAGAGAAGAGTTGATCAGTCATCGATCAGAAGCCGGCCCCGAGATGCTTTTGGTGCAGATCAGCCTCGCTGTGCTGCATTCGCGTCCCAGTTGAATTACCAAAACATGATAATCACCGCAGCTAGTCGCTAGTCGCTAACCGGCGGCACCTCGACGAAGAGCATGCTCATGGCCAGGCCAGACGAGCTGCCGCCAGACAGTACGAAGCTCTGAAGGTGGACAGATGCTCGCTCTCGAAAGTCTAGGGACCCTACCGGACTGATGTACGCAGCAGTAAGGACTCCAACAACGTCACGTCAGCGGTGGCCATGGAGGCTACTGAGGAACATTGGAGATCTGTCATGGGAGAACATGTATCTGCCTTATCCATCACGGCTGATGGGTAAGCGTTCTTTCAACGTCGGTAAGCGTCTGGTTCATGGCATCGGCATCCGGCCGGCTGATCGTTCCGTCGCGAGCCTGTAGATGCCCGGCACGTGTCTGCACCTGGCCTACGGCCATTTGCAAACGTGCTGCCTGTTGCTTGGACACCTGGTGACCCTTGACGGCAAGGTTTATCCGCTCACTCAACGAGGCTGCCCGGTGCTGGAGGTAGTCGCTATCCGTTTCCAGCGCCTGCTGGCCGAAGGCGGGGCTGCTAAGCAGAATCGCGGGTGCTAGGAGTAGTGGTAGCAACAGATGGCGCATGGCGATTTTCTCGTGGTGAAAGAGGTGTCTTACCATGCCGTGCCGGCATCCTCATAGGTGGCACTCGACAGCCCTGCTCACCCCTTAGACGACAGGCAAAAAAAGCCCCGCTCTCTGGCAGGGCTGAAGTCAATGAGGGTTGGAGCACTCATGCTAACTCTGATCGCGATGTCTAATAGGAGTTCCGGCGGGGTTCTGGACGATTCGTGCCCGGCGATGTTCGCACTCGCTCATGTTGAGGTAGATAGGGCGTGCGCGGCCTGCCGGGCAGCGTGAAGGGCGAGCGGCGTGCGACTTCTGTCCTAGCGATCCTGCAGGGCTCGACGCAACCCGGCGTTGCCCAGCGACACGGCCAAGCAGTCCTCGGCCAGGCCAAGACCCGCATTGACCCAGGCATTGGTGCCGTAGCGCTTGCGTAGATCGATCGCCAACTTGGCGGCAAGACAGGCGGCGCTGGAGCCGATCAATGCGGGCAGCAGTATCGGTTGTCGCCGCGCACCTGCGAGCGCTGCCGCACTGATGCCGCCGGATAGGGCACGGACCAGCAGCGAAGGCGCAATGGTGCGATCCGGGGCGAAGGGCATCTTGTCGCCGAACAGCTCACCGGCGGCCAGGGGCATCACGTAGCGCCGTACCTGGCGCGACGCTAGGGTACGTGCAGGTTCGCCCGCGCCCTCTATGTCCGCACGGTCGGCCAGCGCCTGGCTGACCATGGTCGGCGCCAGCATGCTGCGCATGCCTGTCACCACGCCAATAGCCAAGGCGCCCCACAAGAGGTTGCTGGTTGTCGTCATCGTCGATTCTCCCGGTGGTCGTTCCCATACGGACCGGGTGCGCGCGGGACTGTTCAGCTCGATGGAGCCGCAAATCGCGCGCGCTTTCGTAATCCAAAGTGAACGATGCCGCTACCGACTCAACTCATAGGCGCACATGTTCACCGTCGCCGCCAGATTCAGCGATTCGATGGCGCCCGCGCCAGCGATGGTGAAGGGCTGGGCATTCAGGGCCGCGAGGTGCTCGCGGGGAACGCCGCGGGCCTCGTTGCCGAACAGGTAGCAATCGAAGGCCTTGAACTGGGCTGACTGCACCGGCGTGCCTTGCATATCGAGGCAGGCGAGGCGCGGGAAGCGCTCCTGCAGGCCGTCGAGTGTGACATCCAGCTCCAGCGGCGTGTGGAAGATGGCGCCCATGCTGGCGCGGACCACCTTGGGGTTGTAGGGGTCGACGCTGCCTGGGCTGAGCAGGCAGCGGAAGCGCCCGAACCAGGCCAGGGTGCGCAGGATGGTGCCCAGGTTGCCCGGATCCTGGATCTCGTGCAGATAGACGGCGCGCTCGCCCTCGACCGCTGCTGCCACGGGCTCCCGGGGCATGGGCACCACCGCAAGGATGCCCTGCGGGGTCTTGGTGTCGGCGAGCTGGGCCATCTGGCGGTCGCTGATCAGGTGCGTGCGGAATGGACTCTGCCAGTGTTCGTAGGCGCCCGTCACATAGAGTTCGGCGCGCTGCAGCGCGGGATGCTGCAGCGCGGCCTTTTGCAGTTCCAGCGCCAGGTGCTCGCCCTCCACCAGGAAGTGGCCGAATTCGGCGCGGTACTTCTTCTGGTGGAGCTTCTTGATGTCGTCGAGCTTCATCAACCCGCAGCCCGAACCAGCAGGGCGTCCTGGGCGTCGCCTTCCGCGAGCATCGCCTTGGCCAGGGCCTCGGCAACCTTGATGCCGTCCACGCCGGCGGAGAGGATCCCACCGGCATAGCCGGCGCCTTCCCCGGCCGGATACAGGCCGCGCATATTCAGGCTCTGCAGGCTGTCGTTGTCGCGGGTGATGCGCACTGGCGACGAGGTGCGGGTCTCGATGCCAGTCAGGATGGCGTCATGGCGATCGAAGCCGCGGATCTGCTTGCCGAAGGCGGGCAGGGCTTCGCGAATGGCCTCGATGGCATAGGCGGGCAGCGACGGCGCCAGATCGCCCAGGCGTACGCCGGGCTTGTAGGAGGGCTCGACTTCACCGAATTCGGTGGAGGGCACGCCGCGAATGAAGTCGCCGACCAGTTGGCCGGGCGCGCAATAGTCGCTGCCGCCCAGTTCGTAGGCGCGCGATTCCAGGCGCTCCTGCAACTCGACGCCGGCCAGCGGATCGCCGGGGAAGTCCTGCTCGGGATTGATGCCCACCACGATGCCGGAGTTGGCATTGCGCTCGTTGCGCGAGTACTGGCTCATGCCGTTGGTGACCACGCGGCCCGGCTCGGAGGTGGCGGCCACCACGGTGCCGCCCGGGCACATGCAGAAGCTGTAGACGGCGCGGCCGTTCTTGGCGTGATGGACCAGCTTGTAGTCGGCAGCGCCCAGTTCCGGGTGGCCGGCGTACTTGCCCAGGCGGGCCTGGTCGATCATGCCCTGGGGGTGTTCGATGCGGAAGCCGACGGCGAAGGGCTTGGCTTCGATGTACACGCCCTGGCGGTGCAGCATGCGGAAGGTGTCGCGGGAGCTGTGGCCCAGGGCGAGGACCACGTGGCGGCTGTGCAGGGTTTCGCCACTGGCGAGCACCACGCCTTCGAGCTGGCCGTCGTTGATCACCAGGTCGGTCACCTTGCTCTCGAAGCGGACTTCGCCGCCGAGGGCGATGATCTCTTCGCGCATGGCGGCGACCACGCCGGTCAGGCGGAAGGTGCCGATGTGCGGCTTGCTGACGTAGAGGATCTCTTCCGGCGCGCCGGCGCGGACGAACTCGTGCATCACCTTGCGGGCGTAGAACTTCGGATCCTTGATCTGGCTGTAGAGCTTGCCGTCGGAAAACAGCCCCGCACCGCCTTCGCCGAATTGCACGTTGGATTCGGGGCTCAACACCTTCTTACGCCACAGCGCCCAGGTGTCCTTGGTGCGGCTGCGCACGTCCTTGCCGCGCTCCAGCACGATGGGCTTGAAGCCCATCTGGGCCAGCAGCAGGGCGGCGAACAGGCCGCAGGGACCGAACCCCACCACCAGCGGGCGCTCGGTCAGATTCGCTGGCGCCTGGCCGACCGGATAGTAGCCGGTGTCCGGCGCCGGACGCACGTGCAGGTCATTGGCGAAGCGCGCCAGCACCGCCGCCTCGTCGCGCACTTCCAGGTCGATGATGTAGATGAACAGGATGACGCTGTTCTTCTTGCGCGCATCGTAGCTGCGCTTGAACACGGTGAAATCGAGGAGGTCGGCGTCGCTCAGCTTCAGGCGTTCCAGGATGGCCTGGCGCAGCTCGGCGGGGGTGTGGTCAAGCGGCAGAGACAGTTCGTTGATGCGAATCATGACAATAATCCTGGCCGGTGACTCCGGCAAAGGAAGGGACGAGGAGGGGTAGGGCGGCGATTGTACCCGGCGGCTCCAGCGCTGTCAGGCCGGGACGATGGGCGCTCCACTGGGCGGCCTGGCGGTCGCTTGGGCGATCCCCGATTCGTCCCCGGGCGTTATCGGCTTATAATCGCCGCCACTTTGCGGCTGGCCAGACCTGGCGCGCGTCCGCTCCTCACCCGCTTTCCCGTGGTAGCTCCAACATGAAAAGATCCAAAAGCAGCCGTCGCTGGCTGGATGAACACGTCAACGATCCCTACGTCAAACGCGCTCAGAAAGACGGCCTGCGCTCGCGCTCCAGCTACAAGCTGATCGAGCTCAACGAGAAGGACAAGCTGATCCGTCCCGGCATGCTGGTCATGGACCTGGGCTCCGCGCCCGGCGGCTGGTCGCAGGTGGCCGGCGGCATCGTGGGCGACAAGGGCCGCGTGGTGGCCACCGACATCCTGCCGATGGGAGCCCTCGACAACGTCGACTTCGTCCAGGGCGACTTCACCGACGATGCCGTCTTCCAGAAGATCCTCGGCGTGCTCGATGGCCGCCAGCCCGATCTGATCGTCTCCGACATCGCGCCCAACATCAGCGGGGTCGCGGCGGCCGACCAAGCGGCGGCGATGTACCTGGTGGAGCTGACCCTCGACATGGTGCGCCAGGTGCTCAAGCCGGGCGGCAACTATGTGGTCAAGGTCTTCCAGGGCGAAGGCTCCGATGTCTTCCTGAAGGACGTACGCACCTCCTTCGAGAAGGTGTCGATCCGCAAGCCCGAAGCCTCGCGTCCCCGCTCGCGTGAGGTCTACCTGGTGGGCAAGGGTTTCAAGGGCTAGGGCCGCTCCAGCATCAGGCGCGGGCCTGTCGATGGCCCGCTGAGATGCCTGCCCGCCACGCGGTGGAGTCCACGGCGAAAGCCTGGTTGATCATTAATTCCTACCGTGACTTGTCGAGGTCTGCACAGGATCCTGAGACAGGTACGGCGCATCGTCGTGTCCTTCGTCAAGACGTTCCTTAGCCCTGTGGGCCGGGAAACTGCGTGGCCAGGATCTGATTCGCCTATCTATCCATATCTAGCAACTGTGAGGCGATGTTTCCGTCGGGAGTTAATTCCTGAACGACTGCTAGGGTTCTCTATGATCCGCGCCCATACCGGTGTTGCCGCGATCTTTTGCCGAAAAGCAGGGAGCTGGATAGATGGATGGGTATGTGTTCGAGACGGCCAGAAGATTGCTCACGGATATCTACGGCGCCTTGTACGAAATGGAAAACGGGCAGGGCTTTCGCTGTGTAAAGGCCGAGCGCGGCCAGCTCTTCCTCTACCGGCCCGCTGCAGGTCTGGCGGAGGGCAATCTGGGCGAGATTGCCTTCGACGTCGAATCCCATGCCAGAAGGGCAGGTCGAGGGATCGTTGAAACCAGACACTTCTTCAAGCAGCTGAAAGCCGGCAGCGGCCATGCCACCGAATGTGACAGCCGCTATGACTGGCCACGGGTCGGTTTCTCCGAAAAGGCGGAGGTCAGACTGATAGCGCTGCGACTGCAGGAGTTTCTCGGCCTACGCAGCTGAGGTTTTGCAGGCGTACCCCTTGTTTCGCCGATCCCTGCAGTGCAGGGATGATAGGGCAGGCTTGACAGCTCCCGTGGAGCGTCCTCCAGCTGAAGATGCTCACCCGGGGTGAACACCTTCGCCAGGGTCGGCTCGCTATCAGGCAGGCTCCTCGAAAAGCGCATAGCCAGTGGGTACGCGACCTTGGGTAGTGTGCCGGGAGCTGTCGACCAGCGCTGCGGCTCGCTTGGCCAGGCCCGGTTTCGACCCCTTGGTAGCGGGGTGCGCCAAGCGTTGCGTGGACGAGGCGCCGTTCAGGACGAAGAACTCCATCAGTTGCTGCAACTGCTCGGCCTGGCTGCTCATCTCTTCGGCGGTGGCGGCCAGTTCCTCGGAGGCCGAGGCGTTCTGCTGGGTCACCTGGCTCAGTTGCAGCATGGCGCTGTTGATCTGGTCGACGCCAGCGCTCTGTTCTTCCGAAGCGGCGGTGATCTCCTGCACCAGGTCGGAGGTCTTGCTGATGGAGGGCACCATGTCGTCCAGCAGCGAGCCGGCGCGTTCGGCCAGGGCCACGCTGCCCTGGGCGACATTGCTGATCTCCTGGGCCGCCACCTGGCTGCGTTCCGCCAGCTTGCGCACCTCGGAGGCCACCACCGCGAAGCCCTTGCCATGCTCACCGGCGCGCGCCGCTTCGATGGCCGCGTTGAGTGCCAGCAGATTGGTCTGGTAGGCGATGTCGTCGATGATGCCGATCTTGGCGGCGATGGTCTTCATGGCCACCAGGGTGTCTCTCACGGCCTGACCGCCTTCGTTCGCCTCGCGGTTGGCCTTGCCGGCCATGCCGTCGGTGACCTTGGCGTTCTCGGTGTTCTGGGCGATGGAGGCCGACATCTGCTCGACGCTGGCGCTGGTTTCCTCGACCGAGGCGGCCTGCTCGGTGCTGGCCTGGCTGATGCTCTGGGCGGTGGCGGAGATCTCTTCCGAGGCGCTGGCCAGGCCATCGGAGGCACTGCGGACGTCACTGATGATCTGCCCCAAGCGCTGGTTCATGCCGCCCATGGCGCGGAGCAGGGCCGCGGTCTCGTCACGGCCCTCGGCCTCGATGCGCTGGGTGAGGTCGCCGGCGGCCAGGCGATCGGCGATCGCGACCGCGGCGCGCAGGGGGCGGGTGATACTGCGGCTCATCAGGAAGCCGAGCAGGATGCCAAAGGCCACGCCCACCGCGATGAGGCCGATCAGCATGACCCGGCTGCGGGCATAGATCTGGTCGGTGAGGTCGTTGGCGTCGCTGGCGTTCTGCTCCTTGCGTTTGGACAGTTCGGTCATCAGCACACCCACCTGGTCGCCATAACGGCGGACACTGACCAACTGACTGTCCAGCTCAGGATCGGCATCACGCAGCGTCCGCTTGCCGGCGATCGCCATGGCCTGGTCCAGCTGAGAGGTATAGCTGCCGAGCAACTCGTCGATCTGCCGGAAATTGGCGGCCGATGCCTCGCTGCTAAAGAGAGGGCGAGCCTTGGCGAGATTGTCCCGCACATTGGCCAGCCCCAGCTTGACCTCCGCCTGGGCACGAGTGCGATCCTCTTCGGAGGTTGCCAGCAGGTAGTTGCTGCGCGCGCGGCCGATAAAGACCAGATTCATGTTGGCCTCCTTGATGTAGGAAAGCCCGAGCAATTCGTTCTGATAAAGCTGAGTCGCGAGATCGTTGATCTGACTGCTGTTGCTGAGGCCCGCCAATCCCACCACCAGGCTGATGGACGCCACGGCGATGAAGGACACGATGAGGCGGGTGCCAATCCGGAAATTCTTGAACATCTGAAAGCTCCTCGGAGAAGGACTAGCGGTCACAGCTAGCTGCAAGCGACGACGGGATAGTGACGTCAATAGTCAGGCTTTCGGTGCGAATATCTGGAAGTTTATGGTGGCTCTTTGCCGCTTTTACAAATGGCAGCCAATTCGCCGAACTTTCCTGAAGTTTGGCCAATAAACGTTGTTGCAATAGCTTTTCGGAGGGGGTAGACGTAGCGAAGGCGTTCTGAGAACTCATTGATCAGCTGGCCTGATCATTCGTCTTCGCACCCGAACGGCTTACTCGCGCCTCGTCCATGACCGCCTCGGCCGGTGAGCCTTGGCGCGTGCGCCAGGCGGCGATGGCGGCACCTGGCTTTAGGCCTGGCGTTACCACAGGGCCTCGATGAAGCCGCGAATCTCTTGGGACAGGTCGTCATCCTCTGCTGTTCCGCCCATGAAACCGCCGTGGGGCATGCCTTCGCCGAGGTAGAACTCGACAGGCACCCGGGCGCGGCGCAGCCCACGATGCAAGCGCGCCGCGTTGGACAGGAACAGGTCGCGGGTACCCGTTTGCAGGAAGGTGGGCGGCAATCCCTCAAGCTGACCGAACAAGGGCGAAAGATAGGGTTGGGCGAGATCCGCGTCGCCCGCATAGAGTTGATTGATGGGCATCAGGGGCAGGGGCAGCATCACATCCACATGGCGGTTGGTGTGGAAGCTGTCGCCGGATTCGGTCAGGTCGACCTCGGGTGACAGCAGCACCAACCCGGCGGGCATCGGCAGACCTTCGTCGCGACCGCGCAAGAGCATCGCCAGCGCCAGGTTGCCACCCGCCGAGCGTCCGATGAGAACGATATCGGCGGGGGAGTACTGGCTCAGCACATGCCGATAGGCCACAAGGCAGTCATCCAGCGCGGCAGGAAAGGGAAAGTCAGGCGGCAGGCGATAATCCACGCCGAAGCACCGAACGCCGTAGCGGTCGGCCTGTTGCTGCGCGCCGACGCGGCAGGCCTCGCCACCGCCGAACAACAGGGCACCACCGTGCAGGTCGATACAGGCTCGCTGGGGGTGTGCCGATCCTTCAGGCGTGGCGACATGGATTTCGGTATCACCGAGGATCAGGGTGTCGACACTGGCGCGGGGGTGGCTCGCCATGCCTTTCACCGCCAACGCATAGTGGTCGTTCACCTGGTCCTTGAGCGCTTGCCAGGCTGCCTTGTCCGCTAACGGCGGTAGCGGCTGAAGCGCATTGACCGGAAGACCCTGGGCAGTGACCAGGCGTTGCCGCGCAGCCCTCGCCGGCGCGCTGATCGAGGTGGGAAAGGGCACGATGCGTTGCGGCACCAACACGCCTTCAGACGGAAGGGTGGTCACGGCCTTGGCCATAAGCGACTCCGGTATTGGGTCCAGTGGGGGACGGCGATGGAGGGGCGAGTCGCCACTTCCGGTAGTCGGGCATCAGGCATGAATCACGGACATTGCAGCGCTCAGCGCCCCGAGCGCCTCGTCGTCAGGCGCCGCATCCGTCACCAGGGTGCTGACATCGGCCAGCGGGATGATGCCGTAGGGCGAGGCCGCGCCGAGTTTTTCCCGCGTTGCCAGCACAAAGGTCTCCGCCGCTTGACGGCTGATGATGCGCTTGATCGCGGCTTCCTCGGCATTGCCGGTGGTGGCGCCCGTCTCGGGATGCAGCCCGGTCACGCCCATGAAGTAGCTGTCGACTCGTACCCGAGCGATGGCCTCCGCACAGGCTGTGCCAAGGGTCACGATGGAATGCTTGAACAGGCGGCCACCGATGAGTTCGACCTCGATCAGCGGATGCTCGACCAGCTCTACCGCGATGTTCGGGCTATGGGTGACCACGGTGATCTCAAGCTCCTTGGGCAGGTGGCGGACGAGTTGGACATTGGTCGTGCCGCCATCGATAAAGATGATCTGTCCCGGTTGGATCAGGCGGATGCCCGCCTGGCCGAGCGTTACCTTACTGGCCATGGACGCCTCTTCGCGCCTGGCGTAGTCCGCGACGGCAGCCGAAGCCGGCAAGGCGCCGCCATGCACGCGTTGCAGCACGCCTTCCGCTGCCAGCTCCCGCAGATCACGGCGAATGGTGTCTTCCGAGACCCCCAATTGCTGGCTGAAGGTCTTGGCCACCAGCCGGCCTTCCCGGCGCAGCACCTGCTGGATAAGCGCCTTGCGTTCACGGGTCAGCATCGGGGACTCCTGCACGAAAATTCTTGACGTTGCACGAAACTGCACGAATTCTAGCGCGAAGCCCTAGAGTGGTAAATACCGCTCGCCAACCCAGAGGATCGCCTATGAGCATCGCCCCGCGTATTCGTGTCGAAGAGGTCAAGGTGTTGTCTGACGACTGGTTCATCCTGAAGAAGACCACCTTCGCCTTCCTGCGCAGTGACGGCACCTGGCAGCGGCAATCGCGAGAGACCTACGATCGCGGCAATGGCGCGACCATCCTGCTCTACGATCCCCGGCGGCGCACCGTGGTGCTGACGCGCCAGCTGCGCTATCCGGCTTTCGTCAATGGGCACGACGACCTGCTGATCGAGGCGCCCGCCGGCCTGCTCGACGCCGCCGAACCCGAGGTGCGAATCCGCGCCGAGGTCGAGGAGGAGACGGGCTTTCAGGTACGGGAAGTGCGGCAGGTGTTCGATGCCTTCATGAGTCCCGGTTCGGTGACCGAGCGGCTGCATTTCTTCGTCGGCGAGTACGCCCCGGGCGATCGCAAGTCGGCCGGGGGTGGCAATGCCGCGGAAGGCGAGGACATCGCCGTGCTCGAGGTCGACCTGGACGAGGCGCTGGCGATGATCGATGCCGGGACCATTCGCGACGGCAAGACCATCATGCTCCTGCAGTACGCGGCCCTGAAGCTCATACCACACCTGGCGGTCAGCTGATCTCCAAGGCTGACGACCAGGGCTCCAGCGGCCTGTCTCGGATCCCGGAGACGCGGCTTCCGGCGCTGGCCGCCTGGCGGCTAGGACGACGCGCCGGGCCTCAGGAGGGGCAGTACATGGGCGACGTAGTCGGCCTTGCCCAGCTCGACGCCTTGCGCGCGGAGGATGGCGTAGGCGGTCATCACGTGAAAGTAGAACTGCGGCAGCGCCCAGTCGCGGACGTACTGTTCGGTGGTGAAGTCGAACACCAGTCCCTGAGGCAGTTCGTGGGCGATGGGTTCTCCCTCCGCGACGGCAGACCCTTGGGCCGAGAGGGCCTGTACCCGCTCCAGGGTTTCGCGGATGCGGGTCTGTGTCTGGGCCAGCGTGCCCGGCTGTTCGGCCGCGTTGCGTCCTTCGTCGAGCAGAACCTTCAACTCGGGTGGAAAGCTCTGGCCGTACAGGCGCAACAGGCCTTCCTGGGCCTGGACGCAGGCGAAGCGGACCTGGGTGGCGAGGGGAAACATGTCAGGCGCCAGGCGGGCGACCAGTAGCGCCTCGGCCGCACCGCCCGACCGCTGGGCTTCGGCCTTGGTAAGCCAGGCCGAGAGAGCGCCCAGCAGGTTGGTGTAGGTGGGGACGAGGATATCGGCGAAGGTCATGGCGGGTCCTTGATGGGGCTGGAGGCAGTGCCGGGCAGCCCTAGTAGAGCGTGCTGGCGATGCGCTGCGGCAGGGCCTGGTCGTAGGCGTCGCCGTCCACCTGGGTCGGGCAGAGCTGCTTGAGGATGGTGCCGGGAGAAGGCAGCGCGCTGCGCGCCAGGTGCCTGGCAGGATCCCACAGGCCGGCCCGGATCACCGCGCGACTGCACTGGAAGTAGACGCTGGTGACCCTGATTTCCAGCACCGTTCGCGGGCACTGGCCCTTGACCTCGAAGCGGGCCAGCAAGGTCGGATCGACCGCTATGCGGGCGGTGCCGTTGACGCGCAGGGTTTCGCCGATACCAGGGATCAGGAACAGCAGCGCCACCCGGGGATCCTGGAGGACATTACGCAGCGTATCCAGGCGGTTGTTGCCCCGGCGGTCCGGCAGGTAGAGCGTCCTGGCGTCCTCAACCTGCACGAAGCCCGGCGCATCGCCGCGGGGAGAGGCATCGAGCCCCTGAGGTCCTGACGAGGCCAGGACCACGAAGGATGCCGCCTCGATGAAGGGCTGGTACGCGGGGTGGATATGATCGATTTCCTTGAGGATCGAGGGTGCCGCGACCTCACCGTAGAGGCTTTCCAGCGACTCCAGGGTGGTGAGGTAGTCCTGTTGCTGATTGTCCTGCTCCATGCGTGACTCCTGGCGTGTGGTGCTCTGCGCACCTTGGCTAACGCGTGGCTCTTCTGGTGCCAAGCCTTCGCGACAGACAAAGGGTTGGCTGAACTGTAGCCGATACGGTGGAGGAGAGCTCAGTCTGTGGGCAAATTCCCGCGGGCGTCGCCTGGCTAGGGACCTTCGCCATAGCCACCCAAAGAAAGCGCAAGCGGTCGGGTACTTATAGCGGTTTGCCGCTGTCCCAGAAGACCTGATCGGCGCCTGTACCTGCCCCGACAGTCGCCCGCGAACCTCCCATTGGTTGACCAAGAGGAACCTCCTGATGACCCTTCCGCTACGCCTATACGAACTGACCGGTGCCGACGACAGTTGCCGCTTCAGCCCCTATTGCTGGCGCATACGGCTGGCGCTGGCCCACAAGGGGCTGCCGGTCGAGACCGTTGCCTGGCGCTTCCACGAGAAGGAGGCCATTGCCTTTTCCGGGCAGGGCAAGGTGCCGGTACTGGTCGACGGCGAACGCTGTGTGACCGACAGCTGGGCCATCGCCGAGTATCTGGATCACCAGTACCCCGATCGGTCCTCGCTGCTGGGCGATGCCTCGCTCAAGGCGCTGACGCGCTTCGTCAATCAATGGGTTGCCGACAGTGTCCATCCGGCGCTGGCGCGCTTGATCCTGCCCGACGTCCATGCGGTGCTGGATGAAGCCGACAAAGACTATTTCAAGCGGACCCGGGAGGCGGCGTTCGGCGTGTCGCTGGATGCCCTGGCCGCCCAGCGCGAGCGCTCGCTGCAAGCATTTCACGAGGTCCTGAAGCCCCTGCGCAGTACCCTGGCCGTGCAGGATTACCTGGCCGGTGCAGCCCCGGCCTACGCCGATCACATCGTCTTCGGCGCCTTCCAATGGGCTCGGGTCGTCAGCGCGCAATCGCTATTGGCCGAGGACGATCCGCTCACCGCCTGGTGCGAACGCATGCTCGACGCCTACAACGGCCTGGCCCGCCAGGCGCCAACGGCAGCCGAGCGGTAATTCACTGCGACGCTAAGCCATTAGTCCGTCCTTGCACGCCATTGGGACGTCTGCGGAGACAAACGCCCCAGTGGCCAGCATCGGCAGCTTTCGTTTCCTGGCAGGGTCCTACTGCATCACCGGTTGGCGCTGGGCGACCGACTGAGCATCTTCTTGTCGAGTCTGTTCGGAGAGGAAATCCGCGGGCAGGGTTTCGACATAGAGACTGCGGCTGGACAGGGCGAAACGCACGCCGATCCTGGCGAAGGCTTCCATCATCTCGATATTGATCGCCTGCTGGATGTCCATGTACACGTTGTAGCTGGCATCCAGCACGATATAGACGACTTCGAATTCCAGCGAACTGTCACCAAAGGTCAGCAAGTGGGCGCGGTCGAAGCGCGTCTTGTCCTGCCGTTGAATGATTTCCTTCAGGGCAGCGGTGACCTGTTTTATCTGGCTTGGCTGGCTGGCATAGGTCAGCCCGAATTTGAAGACGATGCGACGCTCCTGCAGCTTCTTGTAGTTCTGGATGGTGCTGCCGATCATCTCGGCGTTCGCCATGACGATCTGCTCGCCGCCCAGGCTTCTGATCCGCGTCGTCTTCAGGCCCACATGTTCGACGGTGCCTGCCAGCGAGCCCACGACGATGAAGTCACCCACCTCGAAGGGTTTGTCCACCGCGATGGACAGGGACGCGAACACATCGCCCAGAATGTTCTGCACGGCCAGGGCGATGGCGATGCCGCCCACGCCAAGGCTGGCGACGAAGGCGGTGATGTTCACCCCCAGATTGGACAGCATGGCCAGGCTGACCACGGCCCAGAGCAGCACCTTGGCGCCCCAGAGCGACAAGGTGGCCAGGGCGCTGCCCTGATAGACGTCGGCCTGGCTGTGCTTGACGAAGTAATGATGCACCGCCAAGGCTACCGCTCGGTTGGCCCATAGCCCGACCTGCAAGGCCGCTACCACGAACCAGAGGCTGCTGACCCGCGTCAGCCAGCGCTCGGGCAGATCCAGTATCCCCACGCCGATCAGAATGGCGGCCAGCAGCAGCAAGGTATTGCTCGTGCTGGAGAGCACCTGGATGGCGATCTGGCTGACATGAGCGCCCGGCTTTTCCGCGCGGGTCCGCAGATTTCTCAGGACGAAACCGATGACGGTGCGGGCGAGGGTGAAGCTGAGCAGGATGAGGCACAGCATGGCGAGCCAGTTGGCCAGCGAGATGCCGAGCAGACTGGTCGATAGCAGGGTGTTGAAAAATCCGAGATCCATAAAGCAGGGGGTCTTCTAGCCGGTTCAGAAATCGCCACGACTCGGCCGCGCAGGCGCGGTCGCGACTCGTTTTATCCCAGCGCGCTCTTGGTCAACTGGAACACAGGACACCGTCCGCCAGCTCGGCCATTCAGCCAGGAGCCCACGGATGGCATCAGCCAGGTTTGAGTTCTTTGAGCTGGTGCCGTGCACTTTTTTTCACGGGCGGGCGCGATTCGACTCGTGGTGACAGCACTGCTGGCGACGGCGAGCGCCTCTGGCCCAGGCGTTACGGCAGGCGCTGCCGACTCGATAAAAAGTCGCTTCACCCACCTTTTGCCAGGCCGTGCTGGAGGCGATGAGCAGCGAGGAGATTCGCGCTCGATTGAGCGGGGAATGGCGATTTCGCGAGCGGGCCGACAGCACGTCGACCGGCCGGGCTCCCGAGGCGATGATCTGGCGGGCGAGACCAGATCGACCCTGGGAGCCCACTCGGGCTCAGTGACTGTAGCCGGTCGGCTTGTTGCGGATGGTCTTGAGCAGGTCTTCCGGGCTGATGCTGGCGAGCGCCTTGGCCGCGGCCTGGCTGCCCGGCAGCGGCAGGTCGAGGATATGGCCCTTCATCTTGCCCACCACGTGCATCTCGCAGGGCTTGCAGTCGAACTTCAGGGTCAGCACCTCATCACCGTGGACCAGCTGCATGGGCGCGACCTTGGTGCGCACGCCGGTGACGCCCTTGGCCTGCTTGGGGCAGAGGTTGAAGGAGAAGCGCAGGCAGTGCTTGGTGATCATCACCGGCACCTCGCCAGGCTCTTCATGGGCCTCGTAGGCCGCGTCGATCAGTTGCACGCCATGACGATGGTAGAAGTCGCGGGCCTTCTGGTTATAGACGTTGTAGAGAAACGACAGGTGCGACTCGGGATACACCGGCGGCGGGCTGGTCTCGGCCTTGCGGCGACCGCGCGGGTGAGCGGCGACGCGTGCGGCGGTCAGCTGTTCGATGGCCTCGCGGCGCAGTGCCTTGAGTTGCGAATTGGGGATGAAGAAGGCCTGGGGCGCATCCAGCGTCACGTCCAGGGCGTGGTACTCGGTGGTGCCCAACTGGGTCAGCAGGTCGCGCAGACCATCCAGCGCCTGTTCTGGCTTGTTGGTCACACCGAAGGGACCGTCCAGGGCAACACGGGCGCTGACGCCTTCCTCGCTGGTGGCGGTCAGCTGGAGCCGTTGCTCGCGCAGCTCGACCTGCCAGCGCACGCCGATACGACGCTCGGCGCTGGTCTTGAGCAGGGCCTGCTGCCAGTTGTGGTCCAGGTTGCGCGACAGCGGGTGATTCGGCCGTAGGCGATACAGTCCCTCGGGCATCTCGTTGGGTTCGACGCGATAGCGGTAACGCTTCGCCCCGTCTTCCTCGCCATCTTCATAGAACGTGCTCTTGAGCTCGGCGACGTTGGCGCGAAAGCCCACCACCTCGCGCTTGACCAGCACATTGAGGCCATCACCGTTGGACAGCGGCTCCTCGGTCACGGCGATGAAGTCGCGCTTGCTGACCTTTTCCACCTGACCCACCGGCAGACCGGTAAAGGTCGGCGAGTCGAAGGCGCCGATGTCCACCTTGCGGTCGGTGACGAAGTAGTCGGTGCTGCCGCGGTGGAAGGTCTTGTCCGGGTCGGGCACGAAGAAATGCGCGGTACGGCCGCTGGAGGCACGGGCCAGGTCGGTGCGATCTTCGAGGATCTCGTCGAGCAATTGGCGGTAGTAGGCGGTGATGTTCTTCACGTAGCCCATGTCCTTGTAGCGCCCCTCGATCTTGAAGGAGCGCACGCCGGCCTCGACCAGGGCACGCAGGTTGGCGCTCTGGTTGTTGTCCTTCATCGAAAGCAGGTGCTTCTCGAAGGCCACCACCCGACCCTGGTCATCCTTCAAGGTGTAGGGCAGGCGGCAGGCCTGGGAACAGTCGCCCCGGTTGGCGCTGCGGCCGGTCTGGGCGTGGGAGATGTTGCACTGGCCGGAGAAGGCCACGCACAGGGCGCCATGGATGAAGAATTCGATGGCCGCGTCGGTCTCGGCGGCGATGGCCGAGATCTCCTGCAGATTCAGCTCACGCGCCAATACCAGCTGCGAGAAGCCGGCCTGATCGAGAAACCTGGCCCGCGCCAGGGTGCGGATGTCGGTCTGGGTGCTGGCATGCAGCTCGATCGGCGGGATGTCCAGCTCCAGCACGCCCAGGTCCTGCACGATCAGCGCATCCACGCCGGCGTCGTACAGCTGATGAATCAGCTTGCGCGCTGGCTCCAGCTCGTCGTCATGCAGGATGGTATTGATGGTGGTGAACACCCGCGCGTGGTAGCGCCGGGCGAATGTCACCAGCTCGGCGATCTCGCTGACCTCGTTACAAGCATTATGCCGCGCCCCAAAGCTCGGCCCGCCGATGTAGACGGCATCGGCCCCATGCAGGATGGCCTCCCGCGCAATCCCGACATCGCGGGCAGGGCTGAGCAATTCCAGATGGTGCTTGGGCAGGGACATGGCAATTCTTCTCGATCAGGCGTGGCACGGCAAGGCGCGCATTGTAGCGGGCGAGGGGGAGGAGGGCACGCCTGGGGTGCTGGGTGGTTGAGGCATGCGGATCGTCTGGGGGCAGGGGACACACGCCTGATGGCCCAATAGACATCAGTCCGCGTTTCCAGCCTGTACGGCCTTGATCAGAGGGCCGCTGCCGCGACCTGAGCGGCGACCGTAAAGGGCTCAACCATCGATATCTAACTGTATATGAGTTATTGGCATTCCAAAGGGGAATGAATGCCTGTGCCTATTTATCGCTTTTTCAATTAATGGGTCGTCGTAAAACTTCCGTCACCTTTAATAAACATAAAAAACGGAGGACTCATGACCGAATCCCTAGCTTCAAAACCGGCACCGGCATTGGCGGAACGGGCAGTGCTACAGACGCGGTCCAGGACCCGCTATCGCTGGGTGGTGCTGGCGGTCATCGTGGTCGTGTACATGCTCGCTGCAGCCGATCGGGCCAATATCGGCATCGCCTTGCCCTATATCCAGAAGGAGTTCGGCGCGACGAATGCCGAGGTGGGTCTGCTGGTCAGTGCCTTCTTCCTGTTCTACTCGCTGGGTCAGATACCGGCAGGTTTTCTACTGAGCAAGGTCAGCGTGCGCGTGGTCGCCCCCGCAGCGATTGGCCTGACGTCGCTGGTGACGCTGTTGATCGGCACCTCCCACAGCATCGGCATGCTCAAGGTCTATCGCTCGGCGCTGGGCGTGGCAGAAGCTGCCTTGCCGCTGTCGATGCTGAGCACCATCAACCGCTGGTTTCCGCCGCGGGAAAAGGGCACGGCTACCGGAGCCTTCTTGTCCGCCGCGAAGATGGGTGCGGTGATCGCACCGCCACTGGGGGCGGCGCTGATTCTGCTCGATGGCTGGCGCACCATGTTCATCGCCTTCGCCCTGCCAGGCGTGCTGCTCGCCTTGCTGTGGTGGTGGCTCGTCCCCAATGACCCGCGGGCCTGCAAGCAGGTCAGTGACGCCGAAGCCGAGCACATCGAAGACCAGACGACTGCGCACAGCGAGTCGGTCCGTAAGCACCGGGAATTCGGCAGGCTCGACCGCGCGCTGCGCTATGAGCGCACCCCCGTTCTGGATACGTCCCGCTCCGTGTTCAGATCCTGGAACATCTGGGGCTGTGGTCTGGGCTACCTGCTCATGACCGGTGTGGTGAACGTGCTCCTGGCCTGGCTCCCCAAGTACCTGGGTGAGGTGAAGCACTTCGAACTGATGCAGGTCGGCTTCGTGGCGTCCTTGCCCTTCGTTGGCGGGGTGCTTGGCAATATCGTCGGCGGCTGGCTGTCGGATCGTATTCTGGATCGCCGTCGCAAACCGACCATGATGATCAGCGCGGTAGCGACCTGCGTGATGATGGTCGCGCTGGTTTACGCGCCCAACGGGCTGCTCGCGGTCAGTCTGTTGCTGTTCGGTACCGGCTTTCTGCTCAACATCGGCTACTCGTCGTTCTCGGTCTACTCGATGGGACTGACGACCAGAACGACCTATCCGGTGGCTGCATCCGTGGTCAACAGCGCGGGCCAGGCAGGGGGCGCCATGGCGCCGCTGATCACCGGCTTCCTGTTGGACAGCTACAGCTGGACGGCGGTGTTCATCTTCCTCGGCGTCTGCTCCCTGGCCGCGCTGGCCTTCGTGCTGACCATTTCCGAACCGGCTACCGCGCCGGTCGGCGAGTCGGGTGCCTAGCGGGTCGAGTGACCCCGCAAGGCCTTGGCCGTTGCCCCCACGAAAGTTCCGCGCGGGGCGATGCAGCTGTCCCTGACTAACGCTGCAACTGTTTCGTGAAGTCGCAGAGTTGCGTCGCCAGCGCGGCGATCTCGGCGACGAAGGTCGAGGGCCGATCGTTGCGGTACATCGCCATGTAGGGAACCGGTGGCAGCTCGGGATCGGTCTCGACGATGACGAGCTTGCCTTCGTCCACCAGCGGGCGGAAACATTCGCGCGGCAGATAGGTGACGCCCAGGCCCGCCGAGGCCAGGCCGAGCATGGCGGTAAGGCTGTCGGAGGAGAGGATCCTGGGTAGCTCTATTCCGCGTGCATGCAGCCAGCGGTTCACGAACAGGCCGGATCCTGACTTCTTGCCCTGCATCAGCATGGGATACTTGGCCAGCTCGGCCAGGCTCACCACGCCTGAATTCCCCACCAGTCCCGGCGCGGCCATCCAGGCATTCTCCACGGTCGCCAGGGGCACGCTGGTGACCTCGGGGGCGGTGAAGGTGTCCGGGATCACGATGAGGTCGACCAGGTCGTCCATCAGGCGCTCATGCAGGTTGCGACTCATGTCGACTTCCGGCTCCACGGTCAGCCCGGGAAAGTCCTCGACCAGTCGCGTGACCAGGCGCGGTAGCCAGGTCCAGGCGGTGAGTTCGGTAACGCCCAGTCGCAGGCGGCGCGTGGTGACGTGCTTGCCGTCCTTGAGCGAGGTGATGCGCTCGCTCAGATCGAGCATTTCTCGCGCGATGACCAGCAGCTCCTCG
This sequence comes from Pseudomonas sp. MS15a(2019), assembly GCF_013277805.1. Lineage (NCBI taxonomy): Bacteria > Pseudomonadati > Pseudomonadota > Gammaproteobacteria > Pseudomonadales > Pseudomonadaceae > Pseudomonas > Pseudomonas sp. MS15a(2019). The sequence continues at coordinate 601,503 of NZ_VBTN01000003.1, read as the reverse complement.
CCCTCGGCGGTGAAGCGGGCACCCCGCTGCGAGCGATCGAACAGCTGCAGGCCGGTGGAAGACTCCAGCTCCTGCACCCGTTTCGAGATGGCTGATTGGGTGGTGTTGAGATGCTCGGCGGCCTTTTCGAAGGTACCCAGACGTTCGATCCAATGCAGCGCCAACAACTGGCGTAGCGTGACCATTAGCATTCCTCCAGGGCATGAGTGACCATACCTTAATATCGCTTTTTCTATTTGGCCACCGGCCTATCCTCGACGTTATCCAACAAGAGGAGCCTTCATGAACGTCAACGCTTCCAGTCCGACCTTGCTGGTCGAAGCCTTCGCCCGCACCTCCACCTCGATCATCAGCGACTGTCTCGACCGACTTCCAGGCGCTCGGCTGCGGCCTTTCCATCGGATCGAAGGCACCATGGCGGGCCTTGCCCTCACCGTCAAAGTACCCGCCGGCGACAATCGGGCGATCCACCAGGCGCTGGAGTTCCTCGTCCCTGGCCAGGTGCTGGTGGTCGATGGCGGCGGCGACCTGAGTCGCGCCCTGATGGGCGATATCATGGCGGCTATCGCGGAAAAGCGCGGTGCCGCGGGGGTCGTCGTCGATGGGGCGATCCGCGACCTGGCGACCATCAGCAAGGGCAGCTTTCCCATCTTCGCGCGTGGGGGCTATCACCGGGGTCCCTACAAGAACGGCCCGGGCGAGATCAACGTGCCGGTGAGCATTGGCGACATGATCGTGTCACCAGGAGACCTCGTCGTGGGTGACCATGACGGCATTGTCGCCTTTCCCATCGCCCAGGCGGCGGAGCTGCTCGACCGTTGTCTGGCGACCGAGCGCAAGGAAGCGGAGATGCTCGCGCAGATTGCCGCTGGAACCTACCGGGGCGCCTACGCGGCCCATTGATTACGGAAGAAGCAAATGAAGCTAGCGATTATCGGCGCAGGCGAAGTGGGTCTTACCTATGCACACCCCTGGGTGGCAGCGGGCCACGAGATCCTCCTGTGTGACCTCAAGCCCTCACCCAGAGCCCAGGCCTTCGCGAAAGAACATGACCTGGCACTCGTCACCTCGATAGAAGACGCGGTGACCGCTTGTGACGTCGTCGTCTCCTGCGTTTTCGGCACCGTCTCGCTCCCGGTCGCCGAGCAGGCGCTTGCCCTTATGCAGGCGGGTGCGCTGTTCATCGACATGACCACCGCGGATCCGGAGCAGATCAGGCGAGCCGCGGCCATCGCGGACGAGCGCTCGATCCCCTATGTGGACGTGGCCATCCTGGGGGCCATCGCGTTGACGCACGCGAAAACCAATCTGCTGGGCGCCGGCATTGGCCTGGAGCGCGCGGTCGCCCTCTTTGCGGAAGCCGGCGCACCGCTCAAGCCCGTCGAGGGAGGTGCCGCGGGCGATGCCGCCGCCCTGAAAATCCTGCGCAGCGTGTTCACCAAGGGACTGGAAGCCCTGACCATCGAGTGCTTCATGGCGGCCGAGAAGCAGGGCGTCACGGAAAAGCTCCACGATGCCCTTAGCGATATCGACCAGGCCTCGCTCAGGGACTTTCTCGGTGCCCTGATCAGGACGCATGTGGTCCATGCTCCGCGCCGTCTGAAGGAAGTGGAAGAGGCCGAACGCCAACTGCGGGCTGCCGAGCTACCGGTCGCGGTGCTGCCCGGGGTGAGGGAAGTGTTTGCGCGGACATCCGCGCAACTGCAACGGGAGCCTATCGACACCGCATCGCCAACCTTGGACCAGGCGTTCGATTGGCTGTTCAAGGCCAATGGCGTGGTGAGGTAGCGGGCACTTGATTAAGCACCAAGCGGCTATTGCCGCTCGGTGCTTTCATTACCCAGGGTCAAAGCGTCTCTGGCCCCGAGGTCGCATCCAGCACCGCCGGCTGCCCCAGCAACTCCTCCAAGATACTCAACCTGAACTGCCGCTGCAGCGTCACCGCATAGAAGCGCTCGGCGATCTCCGGCACCTCGGCGTAGAGCTGCAGCGCACCGCTGCGCAGTTCGTCCTGCACCACCACGGCGGGCAGCAGGGCCATGTCGCCGGAGTCGCGGGCGAGCAGGCGCAGCAGGGCCATGTCGTCGACCTCGGCGCAGATACGCGGCGTCAGCCCCTGGCCGCTGCAATAGACGTCGAACTGGCTGCGCACGTCGCTGCTGCGCCCGGGCACGATCAGGCGGGCCTGTTGCAGGTCGCGGTGGAGGTCGAAGGGGCGGCTGTCCTGGCGCGGTGGACCGATCAGGCACACCGGCTGGCGATGGAGCAGGCGGCACTGCCAGGTGCGCTGGCTGTCGGCGCTCACCGCCTGGTTGGTCAGCACCACGTCGAGCTTGTGCAGGGCCAGGCGCTCCAGCAATTCGTCCACGCTGCCGGATTCCAGGGTGAGCACCAGGTCTTCCCGGCCAAGGAAGGGGCGCAGCAGGTTTTCCTGGAAGTTGCGCGACAGGGTCGCGACGGAGCCGATGCGCAGCCTCTGGTTCGCCTCCTGGGCGTTCTGCAGGGTGTTCTGCAATTCGCTGCCCAGGGCGAAGATGGTTTCGGCATAGTCCAGCACCAGCTGTCCGGCTTCGGTTAGCCGCAGGCTGCGGCCGGAGCGGATGAACAGGGGATGGCCGAGCTGGTCTTCCAGCACGCGGATCTGGGTGGAGAGGGCGGACTGGGAGACATGCAGCGCCTCGGCAGCGCGGGTGAGATTGCCTTCCTTGGCGACGGCCCAGAAGTAGTGCAGGTGATGGAAATTGAGTCGGCGCATGCTTCGTTCTTCAAAAGTGAACGTTAGGTTCTGATCAATCTATTTTAAATAATTCGTACACATCCTGAAACTGGTGCCCTCTGGTGTTCAAGGAGTGTGCACGATGTCTAGCCCGCTGTTTCCCCTGGCTCCACTGTTGCCCTGGGTCTATGCCCTGGCGCTGCTGCCGGCGGCCTTTCTCGCTTCACCTGGCCAATTCTGGCGGCCTGCTCGTGTCGCCGGCTATCTGGGCGTCTTGCTGGTTCTTGCCGCCTGGCTACAGGCGGTCTTCGAAACCCAGCACCCCGACCGCCTCGGCCTGGCGATGGCCGGACTCGTCAGCCTGCTGGCGCTGGTAATCATCGAGTACTCCCAGCGCTATCTGGAAGGAGAGCCAGGTCAGCGGCGCTATGTGCTCGCCCTGCTGGCCACCCTGGCGGCGGTGGCCACGGTGGTCACCAGCGGCAACCTCTTGCTGCTGGCGGGTGCCTGGGTCCTGTCCAGCCTGTGCCTGCATCAGTTGCTGACCTTCTACCGCGAGCGTCCTCAGGCCGTGGTGGCGGCCCACAAGAAATTTATCGCCAGTCGCCTGGCCGATGTCAGCCTGCTGCTGGCGATCCTGCTATTGGTACAGGCGGGCGGGAGCAGCAAGCTTTCACTGATCCTCGCCGCCGTGGAGGCCCAGGTGCAGGCGGGTAGTCCGCTCGGCTGGGAATTGCAGGGCGCGGCGCTGCTGCTGGCGCTGACGGTGATCCTCAAGTCGGCGCAATTGCCGGTGCATGGCTGGCTGATCCAGGTGATGGAGGCCCCCACGCCGGTTTCGGCCCTGCTGCATGCCGGGGTGGTCAATCTCGGCGGCTTCGTGCTGCTGCGCTTCGCCCCGCTGTTTTCCGCCGCCGTACCGGCGCAAAGCCTGCTGGTGCTGGTGGGCGGCCTGACCGCGGTCCTCGCGGCCCTGGTGATGATGACCCGCATCAGCATCAAGGTCCGCCTGGCCTGGTCGACCTGCGCGCAGATGGGCCTGATGCTGCTGGAATGCGGACTAGGGCTGTACGAACTGGCGCTGGTGCACCTGCTGGCCCATTCGCTGTACAAGGCCCATGCCTTCCTGGCCGCCGGCGAGACGGTGGCCCATGCCCGGCAACAGGCGCTGCAACCCCAGGCACCTGCGCTCGACCTGGCCGGCCTGCTGCGCGCGCTGTTGGTGGCCGCCCTGATGCTGATCCTGCTGCAAGGGCTCTGGGCCTGGCTGCTGCCCGGCCATGAGCTGCCCCTGGTGGCCCTGACGCTCCTGGCGATCGGCCTGGCGCCCTGGTGCCTGCGCCGCGGCCAGTGGGCGCACGGACTGCTGATGTTCGGCCTGCTGCTGGGCGCCTATCTGCTGTGGCATCAGGCGGCCGGCTGGATCCTCGACCAGCACCTCGCCGAGGCGCCGCTGCCGCTGGCCCTGCTGGCGATGGGCCTGCTGGTCGGTCTCTACCTGCTGCAGGGCCTGCTGCTGGCTCGGCCGCGCGGCGCTCTGGCGCAACGCCTCTACCCGCTGGCCTTTGCCGGCTTCTACCTGGACGAGCACTTCATCCGCCTGACCTTCCGCCTCTGGCCGGCGCATGCGCCCCAGCCCCTGAGCGCCACCCTTGGAGACCACTCATGACTGCCTTCGAAGCGCTTCCCAGCCTCAAGCACCAAGCTCTGCACGAGGCCGCCCGGCAGGCCTGTGCGCGCATCGCGCCGACCTGGCCGCTGGATCGCATGATCGCCGTCAGTCCCCTGTGGGAGCGGCGCGATCAGGCCTGGCAGACCGTCGCCGCGCAACTCTGGCAACGCGCCGGCAGCCGCCTGACTCTGGACACCGCCGACTATCGCCAGGCCTGGCAGGACGGCCGCATCGCCGAGCGCCATCTGCAGCAGGCGCTGGCCGAGCAGGGGGCGTCCTGCACGCCGGTACGGCTGCTGGAGGTACTAAACGCCCCTACGGAGGTCGGCCAGGGGCTGCCGCTGCTGGAAGACCTGGCGGAGCCAGGCGTGCCGCTTCCGGGCTGGCCGGCGCTGATCACCCAGCAGATCGGCCAGAGCTGCGCGGCCTGGTTCGATCACGAACAGGCCGATTGGCGGCCGGCGGACAGCGCCGGGCTGTACCAGGCCTGGCGCGCCAGTCTGTTGGCCGACCGGGGTCTGAGCGTGCTCAGCGCCTGTCGCGACCTGCACCCGCGCATTGCCGAGTTGCCAATGCAACCCGAGGCGGCCCTGGAGGCGGCGGTCGAGCAGCTGGGTCTACCGGCGGAAGACTGGGCCCTCTGGTTCGACTGCCTGCTGTTGCGCAACCTGGGCTGGGCCTCCTGGTGCGCCTATCGGCGCTGGCAGGCCCGGTTGCAGGGCGAGGACGACCAGACGCTGCTGGAGCTGCTGGCCATCCGCGCGGCCTGGGAGTGGCTGGTGGATGATCGCCGGCGCGATGCCGGGAGCCGCTGGCACAGCTGGCGGGCGGCCTGGCAGGAGCGCTCGCAGCAGGCGCCCTCGGCCAATTGGCGGGCGCTGCAGCTGTGGCAGCGCGCCGACGAACTGGCCTGGCAGGAGCAACTGCAGCGGGCCCTGTGCCAGAGCACTCCCGCCGGCGCACCCACGGCACCGCTGGCCAAGCTGTTCTTCTGCATCGACGTGCGTTCCGAGCCGCTCAGACGCGCCCTGGAGCAAACGTGCCCGGAGCTGGAGACCGGCGGTTTCGCCGGCTTCTTCGGCCTGCCCATCGCCTATACCCCGCTGGGTACCCAGGCCACGCGCCCGCAATTGCCGGGCCTGCTCGCGCCGCAGCTGCAGGTGAGCGACGGCAGTGGCGATGCCGAGCGGGATCGGCAACTGGCAGAGCTGCGTCAGGAGCGCCTGGCCCGTCAGGGCCGCTGGCGGCTGTTCGAGCGGTTGCCGGCCTCGACCTTCACCCTGGTCGAAAGCGTGGGGCTGGGCTATGCCGGGGCGCTGCTGGGGCGGACCTATGGCCTGGCCGGTGGCGCGCCGTCGCCAGAACTCAGTGCCTGGCGCCGCCGCGAGCGGCAGCAGCTGCAACCACGGCTGCCGGCCCTGTCGCGGCTCCAGCAGGTCGACCTGGCCGAGCGCATCCTCAAGGCCATGGGGCTCAGCGGACAACTGCCGCCTCTGCTGGTACTGGTCGGTCATGGCAGCCAGAGCGCCAACAATCCTCAGGCGGCAGGCCTGGACTGCGGCGCCTGCTGTGGTCAGAGCGGCGAGATCAATGCGCGACTGCTGGCCGGCCTGCTCAACGATCCCGAGGTCCGCATCGGGCTACGGGTGCGCGGCCTCGACCTGCCGCCGCACTGCCAGGTACTGGCCGGGCTGCACAACACCACGACGGATGAGGTGCAGGTCTTTGGTCATGCGGCGCTTCCTGCTGCGCTCCAGCCCAGCTGGCAACGCCTGCGGGCAGCCCTGGACGGAGCGAGCGCCGAGGTGCGTCGGCAACGGGCCAGCACCCTGGGCCTGGCGCCGCTGCAGGAGCAGCCGGCCAAGTTGCTCGGACGGCTGCGGCGGCGCGCCCGCGACTGGGCGCAGACCCGGCCGGAATGGGGACTGGCCGGCAACGCCGCCTTCATCGCCGCGCCGCGGGCACGCACCCGCGCGGTGGATCTGCAGGGCCGCGCCTTCCTGCACGACTACGACTGGCGGCAGGACGCAGGGGGCAAGGTACTGGAGCTGATCATGACCGCACCCATGGTGGTGGCCCACTGGATCAACCTGCAGTACTTCACCTCGACCACCGACAACCTGCGCTTCGGCAGTGGCAACAAGCTGCTGCACAACGTGGTGGGCGGCCGTATCGGCGTGTTCGAAGGCAACGGCGGCGACCTGCGCATCGGGCTGGCGCGCCAGTCGCTGCACGACGGTCAGCAGTGGATGCATCGTCCGCTACGGTTGCACGTGGTGATCGAGGCGCCGCGCGCGATGATCGATCAGGTGATCGCCAACCATGCCGTAGTGCGCGATCTGGTGCGCAACGGCTGGCTGCACCTGCTGCGTCTGGATGGCCTGCCGGCCTGCCTCGAGCTGCGTACGGCGGGAGGGTGGCGGCCGTTACCGGAAGTCTGACGCCTATCGCTGCCAGAGCGGCCTGATGCCTCAGGCCACTCTGGCAGGGCGGTTGCGGCGCGGTCGGGCCTGACCGAGGGCGATTGCTAGTGGCTCAGCAGCTGCCGCTGCAGCAAGGGCCAGATCACCTCGCCCGTCAGGGGCGCCAGCGGCAGAGCGCCGGGCTCGTCTACCGCTACCCATAGCGCCTCCTCGATTTCGGCGGCCGGCAGCGGCTGATCTTGCGCGCCCATGGCTACCTGATACAGCGCGCAATCGACCCTGAAGCCGGGTTCATTGGCGGCCGGCGCCTGGTAGTTGCCAAGAAAGGTCGCGGCGTCCGGCGTGATGACCAGGCCAAGCTCTTCTTCCAGTTCGCGGATCAGGGCCTCCAGGGGTTGCTCCCCCGGATCCACCTTGCCGCCCGGTTGCATGAAGGCGGTGGTGCCCCGCTTGCGCACCAGCAGCACCTGCTGGCGGTCGTTCAGGAGGATGGCGGCGGCGATGTGCAGGGTAGGGGTCAAGGCGAGCGTTCCAGACTAGGTGGGCGGGTCACCGTGCCGGGAGACGGGCGGAAAGGCAACTGGCGGCGATCCTGGCTCAGCCTGCCCGCGAGGGCCTGTGGTGGCTGTCAGAGGTCAAGGGCATCGAACAGGATCTTGAACGGCTCGCCTGTGGGCAACAGGCTCATGGGCAGGTATCACGTCGGGCTCGTCGAGATCGATCAGGCCGAGCATGGCGGAGAGGCAGGCCAGCAGCAGAGTCATAGAGACGCCGAAAGCGCGCATTAGCCAAGGCTCATGAAATGTCCTGGGAGCGGAGACGTGTTCCCGTGGATCGACGAAAGGAAAGGTCGCGTCGGCCTCACAGATCGGTATGCAGGGAATAGCCGTTGAAGCCGGCGGCGAACAACATGGCGCCCCAGAGAAAGAAGTCGGTTTGCAGGAACTCGCGCTTTATCGAAACCAGCTTGATGCCGTTGTTCAAGGCGACGGTGGGGTCTATGAGCCACCCCACGAGTACGGCCACCCCGCCCAGTATCATGGCGATGAAGCCGATGCTTTTTACGACGTGCCTCACTGGCGTCTCCTTTTGTGCGAACGCGCATCCGATAGATGGGCGCCTGAAATTCAGGATATCGAGCTGCAGAAGGGCCCGTGTAAAACCTCATGAAGGCCGGTAAACAAGTGTTAACGCGAGGCCATGGGCGACGGGGTCGCAGCGGGTGAAGCGGCTAGATCCGCTTCGCCGCTCCGCTCCCACGCGCCGCCCAGTGCCCGGAACAGGTCGACGTGGGCGATCATCAGCTGCAGCCGGGTTTCGATCAGCGCGTTATCGGCCTGGTAGAGGCTGCGCTGGCTGTCGAGCAGATTCAGGTAGTTGTCCAGCCCTTGCTGATAGCGCTCGCTCGCCAGTTCGACACTGCGCGCGGTGATGTCATGCAGGCGCTGCTGGGCCGCGAGCTGCCGTCTCAAGGGCGCCTCGGCGACGAGTTGATCGGCCACCTCGCGAAAGGCGACCTGGATGCTCTTCTCGTAGCGAGCGATATCCTGATCGCGCCGCACCTCCGCCAGGTCCAGGTTGGCGCGGTTGCGACCGCCGTCGAACAGCGGTACCTGCAATTGGGGGACGAAGCTCCATACCTGATTGCCGAGGTTGAACAGGCCGTTCAGATCGGAACTCAGGTAGCCGGCGCTGGCCGTCAGGGTGATGCGCGGGAAGAAGGCAGCCCGAGCGGCGCCGATATTGGCGTTGGCCGCACGCAGGCGGTACTCGGCCGCGCGAATGTCCGGACGGCGTTGCAGCAGGTCAGAGGGCAAGCCCGCCGGGACGGGCAGGTCGAGACCTTGGCGCGCAAGCGGCAAGGGCGCGGGCAGGTCGCTGCGCGGCTCTCCGCCGAGCAGCAGGCGCAGGCTGTTGTCCGCCTGTGCCCGACTTCGTTCCAGGACGGCGAGATCGGCTTCGGTGGTCTCTAGCGCCGTTTGAGCCTGGGCCAGGTCCAGCGCCGAACTCAGGCCGGCGGCATGGCGCTGTTCGATCAGGGCGAGGCCTCGCTGGCGACTTTCCAGAGTACTGCGACTCACGAGCAGTCTCTCATCCAGGGCGCGCTGATTCAGATAGGCCGTCGCCACCTCGGCGATCAGCGACAGCTCCACCGCGCTGCGCGTCTCGCGTTGGGCCAGGTACTCGTCCAGAGCGGCATCACGCAGGTTTCTCAGCCTGCCGAACAGGTCCAGTTCGTAGGCGTTGGTACCCAACCCGACGCTGTATCGGTTGGCCGTCTGGCTGCCGCTTCGCTCCTGGTCGGTACGCGAGGCGCTATCCAGGCTCTGAGTCCGTTCCCGCGTCCGGCTGGCGGTGGCGCCCAGTTCGAACATGAGGTCGGCACGACTGATGCGATAGCGGGCGCGTGCCTCCTGGATATCCAGCGCGACCAGCCGCAGATCCCGATTTCCGTCCAGGGCCTGATCGATCAAGGCGTGCAGGTGCGGATCGGCGAACAGGCTTTGGCGGTCAGGCGACAGGTCCGCGGACGCCGTCGGCACGGGATAGCGCTCCGGGACCGGCGCCTGCGGTCGTTCATGGCGGGGTGCCAGGGAGCAGCCCGCGAGCAGGCCACTCAGGGCCAGGACGGTCACTCCAGTCATGACGAGCCTGCTTGCCGCGAGCTGTTCGCCCCAGGGCAGGGCTGGGCGGCAGAGCCGAGCCAAGGCGTGCGATGGCACCAGGATCCGCTTTTTTTCGGAGTGCCAAGAAGGAAAGAGTGGGTAGTGAAACATCGGGCGTCCTCGTGGAGAACGCCATGGTAGAGGGCGCGCCTGGGCGGCCTTGTAAAGGTCTGTAGGTCTCTTGTGAAAGAGTGTTAAGGGCGGTCCTTGAGGGCTTGGCGCTCCGTTATGCTCGCCGCCTGCTTGCCCTGGGACCTACCTGTGAAACCCTTTTTTCGCGTCGAAACCGTCGCCGCCTCGGCCGCGCCGATGGCCACCGATCAGCGTCGCCAAAGCACGCTCGTGATCCTGCCTGGTCAGCGCCAGGAAGGCGCCGCCTACCGTTCGCGCTGGCCGTCGTTCAGGCTGTCAAAACGGGCCGGATGCGTCTCGCAGCAGGGACGACCGCGCCTCGGCGTCGAGTCCGCCTAGATGTTCAAGATCCTGATAAGGCTCTATTGCGTGCTGCTGGTGACCTATGGCGCAGCCAGCTATCTGGTCCCGGAAGCCCTGCAGCAGATGTTCAGTGATCGCTATAGTCGCGTCAGTCTGGAGCAGATGAATGGCCCGCTGAAACTGGTGGAGCGGACCTTCGTGGAGACGCCGATCTCTCGTTGGCCGGCGCTGCTGGCTGAGCTGAACGCCGACATCGCGCCCGTCACCTTGCAGCTGGGGCTGCAGACCGATCCTCGGTTGACGAGCGCCGAGCGCCACCGTTTGGCCAAGGGCGAACGGCGCGTCCGCCTGACCGACGATGGCGATCCCAGCGTCGCCCTGATCCCCCTGCCGGGCGGGCACGTCCTCTGGGTCGGCTTCGCCGAGGTTCCGACCGACATAGCCCTGACGTATTGGGCCATGAACGCCCTGATCGGGGCGGCGCTGCTCATCTGTCTGTATGTCTGGCTGCGGCCGCACTGGCGCGATCTGGAGCGGCTCAGGCGCACGGCGGCGCGCCTGGGCAAGGGGCATTTGCAGGAGCGTACCGCGATCTCGCCGCGCTCGGACATCGGCCAGCTGGCGAGGGCCTTCGATGACATGGCCCAGGACCTCGAAACCCTGATCGTCCAGCAGCGCGACCTGCTCAATGCGGTCTCCCATGAGCTGCGCACGCCCCTGTCCCGTCTGGAGTTCGGCCTGGCCCTGTTGCAGGCTGACCCACTGCCCGCTGAAACACAGCGACAGCTGGAGCAGCAGATTCGCCACGTCCGCGAACTGGATGCGCTGGTGAACGAGCTGCTTTCCTACGCGCGGTTGCAGTCCAGTCAGCAGCCACCCGAGCGTCAAGCACTCACGCTCGGTGCCTTCCTGGACAGTGTCCTGGCGGATTTCAGCGAGGAACAGGAAAGGCGTGGAGTCACCCTGAGCCTGGACATGGCCGCTGCGCCCGAGCAAGCCCTCTTGGCACCAAGACTCACGGCCCGCGCGTTGCAGAACCTGATTGGCAATGCCCTGCGCTATTGCCAGCGTGGGGTCTGGCTGACCGTTGGCCGCGACGCCGACAGCCTGCTGATCACCGTCGAGGACGATGGCGAGGGTATTCCACCGGGCGAACGGGAGCGGGTGTTCGAGCCCTTCTATCGCCTGGATCGCAGTCGGGATCGTGCTACCGGCGGCTTCGGCCTGGGGCTGTCGATCAGCCGTCGCGCCATAGAAAAGCAGGGCGGGCAGTTGGCGCTGACGCAAAGCGAAAGAGGCGGCGCGCGCTTTGACATCCGGCTGACCGACGCCCTCGCGTCCTGACCCCCAGACAGCCCAAGGCTTCCTTGGCACCCGATGACGCGGACTCGAGTCCGCTCCTTCCTCTGACCGACCTGAAAGCACGCAAATGTCCAGTTCCTCTTCTTCCCCACCATCGCCGGCTGAAACCGAGACCCTCGACGACTACGGCGACCTGGCCAGGCGGCATGTCACCTTCGCGCGAGTTCTCGAGCTACTGGCTCCACATCGGGCCGCACTGGTGCTGGTGGTCTTGCTGATCGCGGTCGCCGGGATCAGCGGCGTGATCAGTCCCTTCCTGATCCGCAGCATCGTCGACGATGCCTTGCCGGCGAAGGACCTGACGCTGCTGGTCTATCTGGCCGCCGGTCTGGTCGGGGTGGCGCTGTTCAATGCCATCGCCAACCTGACCCAGACCTATGTCGCGATTCGGGTGGGCCAGAGCGTCATGCACGACCTGCGGACCCGCCTGTACGGCCACCTGCAGAGCCTCTCGCTGGCGTTTTTCGCCGGTACCCGCGCGGGCGAAGTGCAGGCGCGCCTGTCCAGCGACATCGCCGGTCTGCAGACCCTGTTGACCCACTCCGCCACGGATCTGGCGAAGCACCTGAGCGTCGTGGCGGCGACCCTGGTGGCGATGCTGCTGTTGGACTGGCGCCTGGCGTGTGTCTCCTTCGCCGTCATTCCCTTGCTGGTCTGGATCAATGGCCGCGTCGCCCAGCTGCGGGAGCGGGTGACCTACCGGCAACAGGAACAGGTGGCTGACCTTTCCGCCAACATCGCCGAGTCCCTGTCGGTCGGCGGCATCATCCTGTCGCGTACCCTGGGCCGCGTGCACTATCTCGTGCAGCGCTTTCAGCGTGACTCCGCGCAGCTGGCGCGCCTGGAATCCCAGGCCAGCACGGCGGGACAATGGGAATTCGCGCTCGTCTTCCTGGCGCTGGATCTCCTGCCGGCGCTGACCTTCCTGGGCGGCGGTCTGTTCATCGGCCTGGGCCTGCAGGTGTCCATTGGCACCCTGGTGGCCTTTATCGCCTTGCAGGAGCAATTGCTCTGGCCGCTGCTGGAGATCTTTGAAACGCGGATCGAATTCGCCAAGGGACGCGCCTTGCTGGCGCGGGTGTTCAGCTACCTGGATACGCCGGCGACGGTCGTCGAGGCGAGCTCACCGACGACTCTTGCGCGGCAAGATTTCCAGCGAGGCATCCGTTTCGAGAACGTCAATTTCGCCTATGGCGATCGCGCCGTACTCAAGGATCTGACGTTCGAGATACCGGCCGGAAAGCACACGGCGCTGGTTGGCCCCACCGGCTCTGGCAAGACCACCATCTCCTATCTCCTCGCGCGCCTGTACGACGCCGATCAGGGGCATATCCGCTACGACGGCATCGATATCCGGGAGCTGAGCTTCGCGACGCTGGCCAGCCTGGTCGGCATCGTGACCCAGGATACCTTCCTGCTCAACGCCAGCATCGAGGCCAACCTGCGCTTCGCCAAGCCCGACGCGAGCGAGGCGGAACTCTGGTGGGCGCTGGAAAGGGCGCAGCTGGATGCTACGGTGCGCGGGCTTCCCGAGGGGCTGGGGGCCGGGGTCGGTGACCGGGGCTATCAACTGTCCGGCGGCGAGCGCCAACGTCTGTCCCTCGCCCGCATGCTGCTGCGCGATCCGCCGATCATCCTCCTGGATGAAGCGACCAGCGCCCTGGACAGCAGCACCCAGGCAGCGATGGCCGCGGCCCTGGCTTCGTTGCAGGGGCCGCGGACCCTGATCTCCATCGCCCATCGCCTCAGCACCGTCAGGCAGGCGGATCGGATTCTGGTCATCCAGGCTGGGCAACTGGTGGAGCAGGGCACTCACGAAGAACTGGTCAGGCAGGATGGCCTGTATGCGGCCATGGCCCTGAATGCCTGAATGCCTGAATGCCCTGGGCGGAGGAGCTGCCTGCAATCTATCGCCCGACAGGCTTCCCGCAGGGGCATCCCGACCTGCGGTCCTCACTCCTCGCTGGACGCAAATCCCTCCAGCCAGCGCGCTTCCGAGCAGAGCAGGTGGTGGCGAATGCGGGATCGCGCCGGACACTTCACTGCCCCGGAACGCTGCGGCTGCTGGCCGCTAATGAGCCTCGGTCGCCAGTCTCACGGCGACTTCCTCGACCAGTTGGATGGTCTCTGCCGTCAGGGCTTCGAACTGGAAGAGAATCTCCTGCAGTTGCGAGCTGCCCATGTCGACATTGCGCAGTTGATCGATTCTCAAGGTGAGAAGCCGGTGAATGTTTAACAGACAATCGCGATCGGGGTTATCGGGTATGGCGAAGCGGCTGCTCATCGTTGTCTCCGTGGAAGTTGACCACCATGACTCTCGATATCGCCTAACCGGCTTGTTTTTTAAGGCAATTCGTCGCCGACGGCCTACCTGGAAACAGCACTTTTCGTACTTGACTCCGCGTGTCTGCAGAGCACTTGAAAGCGTTAGGTCGCGTTGATGACCTTAACTTCAAAAAGCTCGTCAAGAAGGCGTGAAAAATTCGTTAAAACTGCTGTTCAAAGGGTGTTCGGGTGGAACGCGGTACTGGGAAAGTTACCGGTAAGTTGCCATTAAAGCCGACGAACGAGCGCTTCGTTTCAGTCCTGGCAAACATCCGCTATCCGGGTTTTCAACAGATTCGCCAGCTCATCGAAGAGGATCTGCACCGAGCGCAGCGACAGATTGTCCGGGCGGGTCAGCAGCCAGATATCGGTGTCGCAGCCTGGCAGCGCCGGACCCAGGCGTTCGACGCCGTCCAGGCTGCTGATCATGAAGTCGGGGAGGGCGGCCACGCCAAGACCGGCACCTACCAGGCTGCCGACCGAGGACATGCTGCTGCAGCGATAGCGCGGGGTGAGGCTGGGATAGGCCTGGCGCAACCAGGTGACCGAGACGTGATCGGCCAGGGAGTCGTCCGGGGCGATCCAGGGCAATTCGGTGGCCAACGGGCCATAGCCGCTGCGATAGCGCTCATGGCCGCAAACGAAGTAGGAGCTGCGACCGAGTCGCCGGCCGATCAGGTGTTCGGGCGGCGCGTTCGACAGGCGCAGGGCGATATCCGCATCCCGCCGACTCAGGCTGGCGAAGGTGTTGGAGGTGGCCACTTCCAGGGCGACCGCCGGATAGCGCGGCGTGAGTTCGGCCAGGCCCGGCAAGAGCAGGCTGCGCAGCACGGCGTCGGTGCAGGTCAGGCGGACGGTGCCACTGATGACGTTCTCGCCCTGGGTGAGGGCGATCCGCGCCGCCTCGAGGGCCTGTTCGGCGCGCTCGGCCTGTTCGGCAAGAGCCTTGGCGCTCTGGGTGGGGGTGTAGCCACGCCGGGTCTTGTCGAACAGCGCGACCTGCAGATTGGCTTCGAGCTTGCGGATGGCGCGAAACACCGTGGAGACATCCACCTGCAGCTGCTCGGCCGCTCGGGCCAGGGTCCGGCCACGCACCAGGGCAAGGATCAGCTTGAGATCGGCATGGCCTATTTGATATTGCATCCGTGCATTCTTCCTTTGCCGATTCGCCAATATGGGTTGCGCTCATGCCAATTTATACTGGCCCAGCCCCGCGAGGGCAATCAGGTGGAAGGGCGGACCTTGGCAGACGGGGTCGGCGCCTGCAGCGACCACCGCCCACAGCCACGCTGCCAGACCCGCACGAGCAAGCACAACGAAGCGGGCCAGCGTCAAGGATGCCTCCCATGAATTCGATATCCCCCCGCGTCGTCCAGCTCACCGAAGCCAACGGCTTTCTCAAAGAGCACCCCGAGATCCAGTACGTCGATCTGTTGATCACCGACATGAACGGCGTCATCCGGGGCAAGCGTGTCGAGCGGGCCAGCCTGTCCAAGGTCTATGAGCGCGGCATCAATCTGCCGGCCTCGCTGTTCGCCCTGGACATCAACGGTTCCACGGTGGAAAGCACAGGCCTGGGCCTGCACATCGGCGATGCCGACCGCACCTGCTTTCCCATCCCCGGCACCCTGAGCTACGAGCCCTGGCAGAAGCGCCCTACCGCGCAGTTGCTGATGACCATGCACGAGCAGGACGGCTCGCCGTTCTTCGCCGATCCGCGCGAGGTGCTGCGCCGGGTGGTGAAGAAGTTCGATGACCTGGGGCTGACCATCTGCGCCGCCTTCGAGCTGGAGTTCTACCTGATCGACCAGGAGAACGTGAACGGTCGGCCGCAGCCGCCGCGCTCGCCGATCTCCGGCAAGCGACCGGTCTCGACCCAGGTCTATCTGATCGACGACCTGGACGAATACGTGGATTGCCTGCAGGACATGCTCGAAGGTGCCAAGGAGCAGGGGCTGCCGGCGGATGCCATCGTCAAGGAATCCGCGCCGGCGCAATTCGAGGTCAACCTGCATCACGTCGAGGACGCCATCAAGGCCTGCGACTACGCGGTGCTGCTCAAGCGGCTGATCAAGAACATCGCCTACGACCATGAGATGGACTCCACCTTCATGGCCAAGCCCTATCCCGGCCAGGCCGGCAACGGCCTGCACGTACACATCTCGCTGCTGGACAAGCAGACCGGGCAGAACATCTTCGCCACCGAGGATCCCGAGCACCACGCACCGCTGCGCCATGCCATCGCCGGCATCCTGGAAACCCTGCCGGCGTCCATGGCCTTCCTCTGTCCGAACGTCAATTCCTATCGCCGCTTCGGCGCCCAGTTCTATGTGCCCAACGCCCCGAGCTGGGGCCTGGACAACCGTACCGTGGCGGTGCGCGTACCCACCGGCAGCAGCGAGGCGATCCGCATCGAACACCGGGTCGCCGGGGCCGACGCCAATCCCTATCTGATGATGGCCTCGATCCTCGCCGGCATTCATCACGGCATGACCCAGCAACTCGAACCCTGCGCGCCGGTCAGTGGCAACTCCTACGAACAGCTCGAACAGAGCCTGCCGAACAACCTGCGCGACGCCCTGCGCCGCCTGGACGACAGCGCGGTGATGAACCAGTACATCAGCCCCGAGTACATCGACATCTTCGTCGCCTGCAAGGAAGCCGAGCTGGAGGAGTTCGAGACCACCATCTCCGATCTCGAATACAACTGGTATCTGCATACAGTCTAGGAGGCGCAATCATGACCGTGCTGACACGACAGGACTGGGAGCGGCGCGCCCAGGCATTGACCGTCGAATCCCGCGCCTTCATCGACGGCCGCTACCAGGACGCCCTGGGCGGCGCCACCTTCGACGACCTGAGCCCGGTGGATGGTCGCCACCTGGCGCGGGTGGCCAGTTGCATGGCCGAGGATGCCGAGGTGGCCGTGCAGGCTGCGCGGGCCAGCTTCGCGCGGGGCGATTGGGCGCATCAGGCGCCGGTGCAGCGCAAGCGGGTACTCATCGCCTTCGCCGAGCTGCTGCTGGCCCATGCCGAGGAGCTGGCCCTGCTGGAAACCCTGGACATGGGCAAGCCCATCGGCGATGCCCTGGGTATCGACGTCCCGGCGGCGGCCAATGCCATCCGCTGGAGCGCCGAGGCCATCGACAAGGTCTACGACGAGGTGGCGCCCACGCCGCGCGACCAGCTCGGCCTGGTGACCCGCGAACCAGTGGGGGTGGTCGCGGCCATCGTGCCCTGGAATTTCCCCTTGATGATGGCCTGCTGGAAGCTGGGCCCGGCGCTGGCGACCGGCAATTCGGTGATCCTCAAGCCCTCCGAGAAGTCGCCGCTGACCGCCATCCGCATCGCGGGGCTGGCGCTGGAAGCCGGCATCCCGGCAGGGGTGTTCAACGTGCTGCCCGGCTATGGCCATACCGTCGGCCAGGCGCTGGCGCTGCATGCGGACGTCGACACCCTGGTCTTTACCGGCTCCACCCGCATCGCCAAGCAGCTCTTGGTCTATGCCGGCGAGTCGAACATGAAGCGGGTCTGGCTGGAGGCGGGCGGCAAGAGTCCCAACATCGTCTTCGCCGATGCCCCGGATCTGGTGGCCGCTGCCGAAGCGGCCGCGGCAGCCATCGCCTTCAACCAGGGCGAAGTCTGCGTGGCCGGCTCCCGGCTGCTGGTCGAGCGCTCAATCAAGGAGCGTTTCCTGGCCTTGGTGGCAGAGGCGCTGCAGGCTTGGGCGCCCGGCCATGCGCTGGACCCCAGCACCCGCGTCGGCGCCCTGGTGGACGAAGGCCATCTGCGCACCGTGCTGGGGTTCATCGAAGCGGGCCGTGCCGAGGGTGCCCGGCTGGTGAGCGGCGGCGCGCGCGCCCTGACCGAGACCGGTGGCAGCTACGTGACCCCGACGATCTTCGAAGGGGTGGACAACGCCATGCGCATCGCCCGGGAAGAGATCTTCGGCCCGGTGCTGGCGGTGATCGAATTCGAGGATGAAGAAGAGGCCGTGCGCATCGCCAACGACACCCCCTATGGCCTGGCCGCGGCCGTCTGGACGCGGGATATCTCCCGTGCCCATCGCGTGGCGCGGGCCTTGCGTGCGGGCAGTGTCTGGGTCAACCAGTATGATGGCGGCGACATGACGGCGCCCTTCGGCGGCTTCAAGCAATCCGGCAACGGACGCGACAAGTCGCTGCACGCCTTCGACAAATACACCGAACTCAAGGCGACCTGGATCAAGCTCTGAACAGGCGCGGCGATTCCGGCGCAGCCGCCGGAGTCGCAGGCAGAGGAATCTCACCATGCAACAACATGTCGGCAGCTACTACGCGGCTTCGCGTAACCTCCACACCGAATACCCGGCGCTGCACGGCAGTGTCGAGACCGATGTCTGCGTCATCGGCGCCGGTTACACCGGGCTTTCCACTGCGCTGTTCCTGCTCGAGCACGGCTTCAGCGTGACGGTGCTGGAGGCGGCGCGGGTCGGCTTCGGCGCCTCGGGGCGCAATGGCGGTCAGATCGTCAACAGCTACAGCCGCGACATCGATGCCATCGAGCGCCAGTTGCCGCCCAAGCAGGCGCAACTGCTGGGCGAGATGGCTTTCGAAGGCGGGCGCATCATTCGCGAGCGCATCGCCCGCTACGACATCCAGTGCGATCTCAAGGACGGCGGCGTCTTCGCCGCCCTGACCGGCAAGCAGCTCGGCCACCTGGAAGCCCAGAAGAAGCTCTGGGAGCGCTATGGCCATACCCAGCTGCACCTGCTCGACAAGGCCGGCATCGGCGAGGTGGTCGGCACCGATCGCTATCTGGGCGGCCTGCTGGACATGAGCGGCGGCCATATCCATCCGCTCAACCTGGCCCTGGGCGAGGCGGCGGCGGTAGCCTCCCTGGGCGGCAAGCTTTATGAGCAGAGCGCGGCCACCCGTATCGACCGCGGTGCTAACCCCATGGTGCATACCGCCAATGGCCAGGTGAAGGCGCGCTTCGTGGTGGTGGCCGGCAACGCCTACCTGGGCGGGCTGGTGCCGGAGCTGGCTGCCAAGTCCATGCCCTGCGGCACCCAGGTGCTCACCACCGAGCCGCTGTCCGAGGACATGGCGCGCAGCCTGCTGCCCCAGGACTATTGCGTGGAGGACTGCAACTACCTGCTCGACTACTTCCGCCTCAGCGCCGATCGCCGGCTGATCTACGGCGGTGGCGTGGTCTATGGCGCGCGGGATCCGGCGGACATCGAGGCGATCATCCGGCCGAAGATGCTGCAGACCTTCCCGCAGCTAAAGGGCGTGAAGATCGACTTCACCTGGACCGGCAACTTCCTGCTGACGCTGTCGCGACTGCCCCAGGTGGGGCGTCTCGGCGACAACATCTACTACTCCCAGGGCTGCAGTGGCCACGGCGTCACCTATACCCACCTCGCCGGCAAGGTGCTGGCCGAGGCCCTGCGCGGCCAGGCCGAGCGCTTCGATGCCTTCGCCGGCCTGCCGCACTATCCCTTCCCGGGCGGGCAACTCCTGCGCGTGCCCTTCACCGCGCTGGGCGCGACCTACTACCAGCTGCGCGATCGCCTCGGTATCTGACCCTGTCCGCCCGCCTGATCCAGGCGGGCACTCTGGAGAATAGCCATGTCCCCTATGCCCCTGATCGGCGTGACGGCGTGCCGGCAGACGCTCGGCAAGTACGATTCCCATACCGTCGGCGACAAGTACGTCGAGGCCGCGGGTCACGCCGGCCTGCCTGTGGTACTGCCGGCGCGCAGCGTGCCGAGCGATCCGCAGGCGCTGCTGGCGCACCTGGACGGCCTGCTGTTCACCGGCTCGCCGTCCAATGTCGAGCCCCATCATTACCAGGGGCCGGAAAGTCTCGCCGGCACCCAGCACGATGCCGCGCGCGACGCCTACACCTTGCCGCTGCTACGGCTGGCCATCGATCGCGGCATTCCGGTGTTCTGCATCTGCCGCGGCTTTCAGGAGCTCAATGTGGCCCTCGGTGGCAGCCTGCACCAGCGGGTGCAGGAGTTGCCCGGGCATGCCGATCACCGCGAGCCCCAGAGCGAATTGCTGGCCGAGCAGTACGCGCCCACCCATCCGGTCCAGGTGCCACCGGGTGGGGTGTTCGAGCGCCTCGGCCTGCCGGCCAGCTTCCAGGTGAATTCCCTGCACAGCCAGGGTATCGACCGCCTGGCGCAGGGGCTGCGCATCGAAGCCCTGGCGCCGGATGGTCTGGTGGAAGGGGTGTCCCTGGCCGACGCCCCCGGCTTCGTCGTCGGGGTGCAGTGGCATCCCGAGTGGAATTTCCGCGAGAGCCCCGAATCCCTGGCGCTGTTGGACGCCTTTCGCGACGCCTGCCAGCGCCATGCCGCATCGCGTTAGGCACCTTGCCGCGCACGCTGGACTCTGAACAACAATACCAACAGCAGGGCAGAGACCTATGACTGAACAGAGCAAGGGCGCACCTGCAGGCGCTCCGGCCAACGCCGGGCCGGAAGCCCTGACCGATCCGTCCGCCAAGGGCCTGGCCGCCGGCTCCCTGGGGCTACTCGCCTGCGTGGTGCTGGGCATTTCCACCATCGCCCCGGTCTACACCCTGACCGGCGCCCTGGGGCCGACCGTGCGCGAGGTGGGCGTCTACCTGCCCGCGGTCTTCATCGTCGGCTTCCTGCCGATGCTGCTGGTGGCCCTGGGGTATCGCGAGCTGAATGCCGTGGATCCGGACAGCGGCACCTCCTTCACCTGGTCGACTCGCGCCTTCGGCCCCATGATCGGCTGGATCGGTGGCTGGGGCCTGGTGACGGCCACCACCATAGTGCTGTCCAACCTCGCCGGGGTGGCGGTGGACTTCTTCTATCTCTTTCTCGCCCAGCTCAGCGGTCGAGCGGAGCTGGCGGCGCTGTCGCAGCACCTGCTGGTGAACATCGTCACCTGCTGCGTGTTCATCGCCATCGCGGTCTGGATCAGCTGCCGCGGCATCGGCATGACCATGAGCGTCCAGTACGGGCTGGTCGCCCTGCAACTGCTGGTGCTGGTCGGCTTCTCGCTGGCGGCCTTCAACGCCGCGCCAGCGGCGGCGCCGGTGGTCTTCCACCCCGAGTGGTTCAACCCCTTCAACGTCGAATCCTTTTCCGCCTTCGCCGCCGGGCTGTCGCTGTCGATCTTCATCTTCTGGGGTTGGGATGTCTGCCTGACGGTGAGCGAGGAGTCGGTGGGCAGCCAGAAGGTGCCGGGGCGCGCGGCGACGGTCACGGTGCTGCTGATCCTGCTGCTGTACCTCTTTACCGCCGCGGCCACCCTGCAATTCGCCGGCATCGGCGACGCCGGCCTGGGGCTGGGCAATCCCGAGATCCAGGAAAACGTCTTCGCCCACCTGGCGGGACCGGTGATGGGGCCGCTGGCGATCCTGATGTCCATCGCGGTGCTGGCCAGTACCGCCGCCTCTCTGCAATCCACCTTCATCTCCCCGGCGCGCACCCTGCTGGCGATGGGGTACTACGGTGCGGTATCGCGCCGCTTCGCCCACATCTGCCCGCGCTCGCGCACGCCGCGCTATGCCACCATCGCCGCCGGTATCGCCACGGGCGGTTTCTATGTGGTCATGCGCACCCTCAGCGACAACGTCCTGGCGGACACCATCACCGCCCTGGGCATGATGATCTGCTTCTACTACTCGCTGACCGCCTATGCCTGCGTATGGTATTTCCGCCGCAGCCTGTTCGACAGCCTGCGCCATGCGCTGCTGCGGGGCCTCTGCCCGCTGCTCGGCGCCATCATCCTCTCGGTGATCTTCTGGCAGACCGCCATCGCCAGCCTGTCGCCGGACTTCGGCAGCGGCTCGCACCTGGGCGGTATCGGCCTGGTGTTCATCATCGCCGTGGTGATCCTGGCCCTGGGTCTGGTGCTGATGCTGTTCGCCCGGTGGCGTGCGCCGGCCTTCTTCCAGGGCGAGACGCTGGAGGCGGTCCCGCACCGGGGCTGAAGGGCGCGGGCCGGGTGCCCGCGCGGACGGTCAGTGGCCCAGGACGGGTAAGACGCTCGCCCGGGTGCCCGCCGGAAAGCCGCGGTGCCGGGCAGCCGTCGCGATGGCTAGGGCGCCCAGCGACAAGGCCACCACGGCCCAGCTCAGGGCCTGGGGGCCGACGCCTTCCAGCAACAGGCCGCCCAGGATGCCACCCCCGGCGATGGCGCTGTTCCAGGTCACCACGTTCATCGCCAGGGCCGCATCGGCGCCGCTGCCCGCGGTATCCGCCAGGGCGGTTTGCAGCAGCGTCGCCGCGCCGCCGAACGTCAGCCCCCAGGCGAAGATGCCCAGGTACTGCGCCATCGCCGAATCACGGTTGAGCCCCAGCAGCAGCGCGACCGCGGCGAAGCCGGCAAGACTCACCAGTCTACCCTCAACCCACCAGCGGCGGCGTCCGCGGCGGTACCTGGCGTTTGGAGCCGGTCGCCTCGTAGGCGGCGGCGAGCCTGAGCAGATTCGAGTCGTCATAGGCCCGCCCGGCGAAGGTCAGGCCCACCGGCATGCCGATGTCGGCCATCACGCCCATCGGTACGGTGACGGTCGGCACGCCCAGGTGGCGGATGGCGAGGTTACCGTTGGCGACCCAGACGCCATTGCTCCAGGCGATGTCGGCCGAGGCGGGATTGATCTCGGCATCCGCCGGGGCCACGTCGGCCACGGTGGGAAAGAGCACCGCGTCCAGGCCCTGGGCCTGCAGCCAGTCTTCCAGGTCGATCTTGCGCGTGTGCTCCAGGCCGCGCAGGCCGTCGGGGAGGGTGGTGATCTCGTCCAGGGTCTTGAGCCCCTGCTCGGCCATGCGCACGTATTCGGCCATGCCGGCGGCCAGGTCGCCTTCACGGTTGGGCAGGGTGCCGGGTTCGTGGGGAAAGATCAGCTCGCCTTCGACGTCCACCAGCCGGTTCAGGTTGGGATCGTTGTTGTCGCGCAGGAAGGTGTCGAAGCCCCAGGCGGACAGGTCCCAGAGTTCGTCGTGGAGAAAGGCCTGGGAGACGATGCCGCGGTTGAACACCGTGGGCGCGCCGGGGCGGTCGCCTTCGCAATTGGACACCAGCGGGAAGTCCACCTCCACCACGGTGGCGCCGGCCGCTTCCAGGACGGCGCGGGCCTGTTCCCAGAGGGCGATGACCGAGGGCCGGGTATGGATGCGCTGGCCGGTGGGGCCCCCGATGCCGGGATTGTCGCTGGTGCCGGCCTCCGGGTCCTGGTTGATGAACATGCGCGGCACGCCGAGGCGCTTGCCGGCC
This sequence comes from Pseudomonas sp. MS15a(2019), assembly GCF_013277805.1. Lineage (NCBI taxonomy): Bacteria > Pseudomonadati > Pseudomonadota > Gammaproteobacteria > Pseudomonadales > Pseudomonadaceae > Pseudomonas > Pseudomonas sp. MS15a(2019). The sequence continues at coordinate 578,659 of NZ_VBTN01000003.1, read as the reverse complement.
AGGGCGCTCGCGTCGACGGCCAGGTCGCTATAGCGGGCCGGGCGGACCTCCGAGGCCTTGGGCAGTGGCACCCAGGGCTGCAGGCGCCAGAGGTCGCCGGAGGTGTCGGGATCGTCCGCCACCACCACGTCGAGCACTTCCAGCAGATCGGCCATGGTGCGGGCATAGGGCACCACCACGTCCATGGTCGGCGTCAGCGGCCAGTTGCCACGCACCGAGATGACCCCGCGCGAGGGGGTATAGGCGCAGAGCCCGTTGTTGGACGCCGGGCCGCGCCCGCTGGACCAGGTTTCCTCGGCCAGGCCGAAGGCGGCGAAGCTGGCCGCGGTGGCGGTGCCGGCGCCGTTGGAGGACCCGGAGGCGAAGGGCGCAGTGAGATAGCCAGCGTTGTAGGGGCTTTCCGCGCGGCCATAGACACCACGCTGCATGCCACCGTTGGCCATGGGCGGCATGTTGGTCTTGCCCAGGCAGATGGCACCGGCGGCGCGCAGCCGTTCGATGGTGAAGGCATCGCGCTGGGCGACCAGGTCCTTGAACGCCGGACTACCGGAGGCGGCGGTCAGCCCCTTGACCAGATAGCTGTCCTTGGCGGTGTAGGGGATGCCATCCAGCGGCCCCAGGGTCTCGCCCCAGGCGCGACGGCGATCGGACTCGGCGGCTTCGGCCAGGGCCTCGGGATTGCGCACCACCACGGCATTGAGCGCGGTGGCGCTGGCGGGCGGGTCGTAGGCATCGATACGGGCCAGGTAGGCCTCGACCAGCTGCACCGCAGTGGTCTGGCCGGTTTCGAGTGCGTGACGCAACTCGGCGATGGAACGTTCGGTAACTTCGATCATGGTGGGTCGCCGTTGAGGATTCTGGGATACGGAAGAGGCTGTTGTCAGAGGCCTTGAAGGAAAGAAGCACCGGTGCAGTGTACACCCGAAGCCTGCCGGCTTTTGATTGCGTCCGTGCATGGAAGCCTTGCCGAACTGCCCATGCAGGCTAGCCTGCTGACCTCTATGATTGGCCTGAATTGAACCTGTTTGCCGCCCTTGGCGGCGATCCCGTGGCTGGAGTGAATCATGCTGAAACGCCTAGGCAACGAGCGCACGGTGCTGCGCTTCTCCATCGTCGTCACGGTGGTCCTGGCGATCGTGGGCATCGCCTTCGGGGTGCTGTCGGGTTCTTATGCCATCGTCTTCGACGGCTTCTATTCGCTGACCGACGCCTTCATGAGTGGCGTGGCACTGTTGGTGGCCATGCTGATCCATAGACACGGCCAGGAGGCGGAGGGCGACCGGCGACTGGCCGAGCGCTTCAACATGGGGTTCTGGCACCTGGAACCCATGGTGCTCGCCCTCAACGGCAGCGTGCTGTGCATCGTGGCCTGTTACGCGTTGGTCAACTCGATCATCAGCCTGATGAGCGGCGGCAAGGCGCTGGCGTTCGGCATGGCGCTGCTCTATGCACTGGTCGCTGCGGTATGCTGCTTTGGCTTCGCCGCCCTCGTGCATCGCTTGAACCGGGACATCCAGTCGGACTTTCTCAAGCTCGACATCAAGAGCTGGATCATGTCGGGCAGCATTTCGGCCGCCCTGGTACTGGCCTTCCTGGTTGGCGCCCTGGCCGAAGGCACGGCCTATGCCTGGATCACGCCGTACATCGATCCCCTGGTGCTGGCGATCATCTGCGTACTCATCATTCCCATACCGCTGAAGCTGGTCTGGCAGGCCTTCACGGAAATCCTCATGGTGACCCCGCCGCAACTCAAGCAGCAGGTCGATGAGGTCGCCCAGGGCATGGTTTCGCGCTTCGGCTTTCTCGACTACCGTGCCTATGTGGCCAAGGTCGGCCGGGCCCGGCAGATCGAGCTGTACTTCATCGTGCCGCTGGGCTGGCCGGCCAAGACCCTGGACGAATGGGACGCCATCCGCGACGAGATCGGCGAGGCCATTGGCGGCGAGGGCCCGGACCGCTGGCTGACCATCGCCTTCACCACCGACCCGGCCTGGTCGCGCTAGCCTTGCCGGGCTAGCGGGAGGCGCAGAGGCGTTCGACGTCCGCAGCCAGTTGCTGGAGGATGACGCGGTCTTCGGCCTGGCCCAGGGTGGCTTCGGCCCGAGCCAGCGCCAGGCGGGAATGCCGCAGGCACTCGCGCCTGATCCGCGCATCGCCCTGGACCGCCAGGCGCGCCAGGGATTTCTGCAGCCGCATGCCCACCTCCACCAGGGGCGCCGCGTCGCGGCCCACCGGTAGAAAGAAGTCGTCGAAGAGATCGTCCAGCGACAGCTCCGGCACCTCGATCCGCGGATAGCGAGGCTCGACGGGCTCGCGCCTTTCGGTGAGTTCGGTGAGCAGCCGTTGGGCGCGACCGAGGATGGCGATGGCGGTGCCCGAATCGCTGCGCGAAGGCACCAGCGCCCCGGTGGCGATCTCGCCCAGCACCGTCAGGCCGAAGCGCGGATCCTGGTCGTGCACCCGGCGCGCATCCAGGGTGAAGGCGGCACGCAGGCGAGCGTCCTTTTCCGGCGGCAGGCCTTCCACCCAGAGCAGCGGCTGCGCCGGATCGAGAAAGGCGCCGGGCAGGGCGGCTAGGCGCAGGCGACCGTGGTCGCCGCAGAGGTCCGCCAGCAGCGGCATGTCTACCCGTTGCAGATAACCGGTGCGGTCCGCCAGGACCGGGCGGCCGTTGGCGGGTTCATCGACCGGCGCCGCCACCCCACCCAGGTAAGGATGGGTCAACCAGCGCTGCAGGCTATGCCGGGCGGCGTCTTCGATGCTGTCGCTGGTGGCATCCAGCTGCCCCAGCCGGGAGAGGTGGTCGATCCAACGCAGCAGGGTGAAGACGATCAGCAGGATCACCACCAGGGTGACGGCGAAGAGCACCACGCGGCCGTTGTCGCCGTAGAGGCCGGTGCTCAGGGCGATGATGCCGACCAGGCTGAACAGGAAGGAGCCGAGAAAGGTGGCCAGGGCGTTCTGGGTGGTGCTGTCTTCCAACAGCAACGGATAGGCCCGGGGCGTCACGCTGCTGGCGGCGGCGTTGTAGGCCGTCACCATGGTGCTGAGGGAAAAGGTGGTTACCGCCAGCATGCTGCTGGCGATGATGGTGAGGATCTTGTCGACGGCATCGGCGCCGACTTTGGCCGGCAGACTGGCCGGGATGTGGTCACGCAGGAGCAGGGCGAGGAGGGCGGTCGCCACCCCGGCGACCGAGAACAGGGTGGCGCGGAACCACAGGCGTCGCTGGAGTCCGCGCAGGACCCAGCCCAGGCGGGCCAGCACCGGCCGTCAGCCCATGGCCGGCGGAACGGGGGTGGCGCTCAGCTGGGCAAGACGCTGAGCGGCCTGCTGCTGGAGCTTGTCGCGCATCTGCCGCGCGGCTTCCCGGGCGTCGCCGGATTTCAGGCCATTGCGGTCGGCATCCACGGTGGTCAGCACCGCACCGAGGGCACCATGCACCAGACGACCGCCGGCCAGGGTGTCGCTGCGCAGCGGTTCGACGGTGAGCGGCGTGGCGATCACGGCGAGATCCAGGGCTTCCAGGCACAGCTGAGCGGTAGCGATGGGGATCTGCACGGCGTTGGCCGCGGCCAGGTTGAGCGCCTGCTGGCGACGTTCGCCCTCGGCCCCGGCGCCACTGGCCTGACGATCGGCTTCCAGGTAGTTGGCGAAGGCCTGCACATCGGCATCGGCACAGGTGCTCAGAGCTTCCTGCAGGCGCTCGCCCAGGGTGATCAGCTCGGCGTGGCGGGTCACCGGCTGGCGCTGCTGGCTGAGCTTCAAGCCCTTGAGGACCAGCGCGACGCCCAGGCAGGCCGCCACGGTCGCCGCCGCGCCACTGCCCGGGGTGGGCAGGGTGGAACCGGTGCCGTCGCGGAACTGGGCGAGGGTCTGCTGCCAGAGAGTAGAGGTTTCGTTCATGCCAACCGCCTGCGAGCAAAGGGTAAGGGATTCGGTCATGACCGAACGCAGTTTGGATCGTGCGAAACGGCTGAGGTTCGCAAGCTAAGTGCAATAAGCGAAAGGGGTTATTTCGATTTACGTCGTACCTCGGACCTTGTTTCGGTTAAGGTGATCCTGAAACAATAAGTTACAAGGAGTCACCTGTGGATCCTGCTGCGCTCGCCTGGGTCGCCCACGACACCCGGCTGATCTCTTGCTGCCTGGCCGCCATCCTGGCCATCGTCCTGCTGATTGGCGTCACCCGGTTGCCACCCTTCCTGGCCATTCTCATCGGCACCTTCATCGCCGGCCTGGGGGCCGGGCTGCCCGCCGAAGCCGTGGCCAAGGCCTTCAGCAAGGGCGCGGGTGGCATCCTCGGCGAGGCCGGCATCATCATCGCTCTGGGCTCCATGCTCGGTGCGCTGATGGCGGAGTCCGGTGCCGCCGATCGCATCGCCAGCACCCTGCTGGGCCTGGGCAAGGGTCGCAGCCTGCCCTGGGTCATGGCCCTGGTGGCCATGGTGATCGGCCTGCCGCTGTTCTTCGAGGTCGGCCTGGTACTGATGGTGCCCATCATCTTCGTCATGGCGCAGCGCTCCGGGCAGCCGTTGCTGCGCATCGCCATTCCGGCCCTGGCCGGGATGACCACCCTGCATGCGTTGCTGCCGCCGCACCCCGGTCCGCTGATCGCGGTCGGGGCATTGCACGCGGACCTTGGCCTGACCATGCTCCTGGGCCTGGTGATCGCCATCCCTGCGGTGATCCTGGCCGGTCCCCTGTACGGCGGCTGGCTGTCGCAGCGCATGACGATCCAGCCGCCGGCGGAGCTGGGTGAGTTGTTCAGCGCCCGGGATCAGGGCGCGCGCCAGCCGGGTTTCGGTCTGTCGTTGCTGGTGATCCTGTTGCCGGTGCTACTGATGCTGGGCAGCACCTTCGCCAAGGTCGCCCTCGACCCGCACAGCGGTCTGGCGGAGGGGCTGAAGTTTCTTGGCGAACCCCTGATCGCCCTGGGGCTCGCCGTGCTGGCGGCCACCGTGCTGCTCGGCTGGGGCAGTGGCATGCCGCGCGAGCGCGTCGGTGGCGTGCTGCGCAAGAGCCTGGCGCCCATCGCCGCGTTGCTGCTCACCATCGGCGCCAGCGGTGGCCTCAAGCAGACCCTGCTCGACGCCGGGGTCAGCCACACCGTGGCCAAGGTCGCCGAGGGCGCCCATCTGCCCTACATCCTGCTGGCCTGGCTGATCGCCGTGGCGCTGCGCCAGGCGACCGGCTCGGCGACGGTGGCGACCACCACCACGGCCGGTATCCTGGCGCCGGTGGTGGCCGGGCTGGCCGGGCCGCAGGCCTCGCTGATCGCCCTGGCCATCGGCGCCGGCTCGGTGTTCTTCTGCCACGTCAATGACGCCGGCTTCTGGATGGTGCGCGAGTATTTCGGCCTGGAGCTCAAGCAGACACTGTGGGTCTGGTCGGTGCTGCAGACCCTGGTTTCCGTCACCGGTCTTGCCGGTACGCTATTGTTGTCACTCTGGATCTGACGAACCCCTGCCCATGGACAACGACTCCACCCTGCACCGGCCGCGGCGCCGCGATCTCTTCCTCGGTTTCTTCGGCCTGGGCATCACGGCCTTCGGTGGGGTGCTGCCGCTGGCGCGGCGCTACCTGGTGGAGAAGCGGCGCTGGCTGTCGGCGGAGGAATTCACCGAATTGCTCGGCCTCTGCCAGTTCTTGCCGGGCGGCAACATCATCAACCTCTCGGTGGCGGTGGGCATGAGATTCGCCGGCTGGAGCGGCGCCCTGGCCGCTGCCGCCGGGTTGCTGGTGGGGCCGACCCTGGTGGTGGTCGGCCTGGGCGTGTTCTACGACCGCTACCATGACGACCCCCTGGTGGGTCGCGCCTTCGCCGGTCTCGCGGCCGCGGCCGCCGGCCTGCTGGTAGCCATGGCGGTCAAGCTCATTCAGCCCTTGCGCGGTCGCTGGCTGGCTTTGGGCATCGCCTGCCTGGCCTTTCTCGCCTTGGCGCTGTTCAAGCTGCCGCTGCTCTGGACCATGCTGGTGCTCACCCCGATCAGCGTCCTGCTCAGCTATCGGCAGGGCCTATGAGCGCGACCCTGTTGGCCCTGACACTGATCTTTACCCAGCTCTCGCTGCTGGCCTTTGGCGGTGGCAACTCGGTGCTGCCGGAGATGCAGCGCCAGGTGGTGACGGTGCACGGCTGGATGAGCGCCGCCGACTTCGCCGCCCTGTTCGCCCTGGCCCAGGCGGCGCCCGGTCCCAACCTGATGATCGTGCCGCTGATCGGCTGGCACGTGGCCGGCTGGCCGGGTCTGCTGGTGACCTCCCTGGCCAAGTTCGTACCGTCCTCGCTGTTGACCCTCGGCGTGCTGCACCTCTGGCAACGCTTCGCCGACCGCCCCTGGCGCCGTCATCTGCAGGCCGGACTGGTGCCGGTCACCGTCGGCCTGGTAGCCGCCAGTGCCTGGCTGGTGGGCGTGAGCGTGGCCACCACGCCGCTGTGGGTGCTGATCCTGGCGGCGGGTGCTCTGGGGTCGCTATTTACCCGCTGGCATCCGCTGTGGCTGCTGGCCGGCGGGACATTGGTCGGGATAGTGTTTGGTAGCTAAGCCAAAAAAGCTGGGCAAGATCGTCTAGCCATCGACCCGAGGACCTCACCTTGCAGCTAAGCCATCGGCCGGTCCAGGACAGTGACCTGCCCGCCCTATGCGAATTTTCCAAAAACCCCACGGAGCTGATGTTCTGGTTTCCCCGTGCCCAATTCCCGCTCACCCCAGTTCAATTGCAGGCCGCCATCGCGGAGCGTCGCGACAATCGCGTCGTGGTGGCGGATGGGCGAGTGGTGGGATTTTCCAACTTCTGCAGGTGGGCGGATGAGGTGTATGCGATTGGCAATGCCATCGTTGATCCCGCCTATCGGGGGCAGGGGGTCGGACGTTACCTGCTGAAGATGATGATAGGGCGCGCGTTCGAGACACACGGCGCTCGTGAAGTGGTCCTTTCCTGTTTCAACGCCAACGTGGTGGGGCTACTGCTCTACCAAGCCTTGGGCTTCACCCCCTATGCCATCGAAGAGCGACGTTCGGTGGCCGGTGAGCGGGTGGCGCTGATTCATCTCAGACTGCCTCGGCCTTACCGGTGATCACCCGCCCCCAGAATCCCTCGCTGCGCGAACTGCTGTTCACGGTACGCGGGTCCATCGTCCAGGCGATCTGGCGCAAGCTGCTCTATGTGATGCTGCTCAGCCTGGCGGTGACCCTCAGCCATGGCGTCATCCTGCGCTTCGACTTCGGCCTGACCACCACCCCGCTGACCCTCTGGGGCCTGACCCTGGCGATCTTTCTCGGCTTTCGCAACACCACCGCCTACCAGCGCTTCTGGGAAGCGCGCGGTCTGTGGGGCGAACTGCTGATCGCCGGACGCAACCTGGCGCGCCAGGTCGAGACCCTCTTGCCCAGCCTGAATGCGGTCGAGCGCCGCCAGCTGCTGACCCCGCTGTTGGCCTTTGGTTATGCGCTGCGTGATCACCTGCGCCGGGAAGCACCGTCTGCCGATCTGCAGCGCGTGCTGGCGGGGGAGGAAACCCTGCTCGCGGCCCCTCACCGACCCAGTGCGCTGATCCGCCGGCTGGGCACGACGCTGGTTGCCCGGGCACGACAGGAAGGGCTCGGTGACCCGCTGATCGCCAACGTCGATAACCAGCTGGACCGGCTGACCACGGTGCTCAGCGGCTGCGAGCGCATCCGCCAGACCCCCATTCCCTATCCCTACATCCTGATGCTGCACCGGGTGGTGCACGTCTATTGCTTCCTGCTGCCGTTCTGCCTGGTGGACAGCCTGGGCTGGTTCACGCCGCTGGCGGTGCTGGTGCTCGCCTACACCTTCTTTGGCCTGGATGCCCTGGGCGACCAGATCGCCGATCCCTTCGGCACCCAGCCCAACCACCTGCCGCTGGACGCCCTCAGTCGTGGGCTGGAAATCGCCGTGCTGGATCTGCTGGGCGAACCCACCCCGGAGCCGATCCGCGCGGAGGCGGGGTTGTTGCGGTGATGGCGTGATGATTCGCGTTGATGCGATCGCGGCCATGGGCCGCTCCTACAGCAGAGGTGTATCTGTAGGAGCGGCCCATGGCCGCGATCAGCAGTGTGCCTCAGAGCGGTCACATCGGCGGATCGCCATGGCCGTGCCGTGCCGTGCCTTGCTGTCAGGTGTCTTGAGCTTCTTTCGCTACCCGCCGTGGACGCCTGACCAGCTCCCCGCGACAATTCGGACACTGCTCCTGCAGCGGCCCCGCCGCGCATTCCGTGCAAAAGGTGCATTCATAGGAGCAGATCACCGCCTCCTTGCTCTCCATCGGCAACGCCTTGGCGCAGTGCTCACACGAAGTCCGCATGTCCAGCATGGCTGTCGCTCCCTGATCAGGCGCCGAAGCGCGCTGCGTAGTCCTGGGGGCTGACCGCCAGGTGCTTGTGAAAGGTGCGTCGCAGATTTTCCGGATGGCCGAAGCCGCACAGGCGCGAAACGGTGGCGATGGAGGCCTGGCCATCCTGCAAGAGCACCCGCGCCGTCTCCAGCCGGACCTGCTCGACATAGCGACCCGGACCCATGCCCACCTCGCGACTGAACAGCCGCGACAGCGTACGGGGCGCCATATGGGCGCGTTCGGCCAGACGTTCCAGCCCAAGGTCCTCGCCGAGGTGGCCGGGAATCCAGTCGAGCAGGGCGGCCAGGCGGGGCGTCCGTCCCGGATCGGGCGCCAGGCAGGCGCTGAATTGCGCCTGGCCACCGGGACGGCGAAGGAACATCACCAACCGACGCGCCACCGCCAGCGCCAGCGGACGTCCGAGATCGGCTTCCACCAGCGCCAGGGCCAGGTCGATACCGGCGGTGACGCCGGCCGAGGTAAAGACATGGGGATCGCCATCGCGCCCCAGTGGATCATAGGTATGCAGGCGGTCGCCCTGGACCTCGATGTCCGGAAAGGCCGCTAGTTCGTCGACATAGGCCCAGTGGGTGGTGGCCCGGCGGCCGTCGAGCAGGCCGGCGCTGGCCAGCATCAAGGCGCCGGAACACACCGAGCCAAGACGCCGCACCCGGGGTTCCAGATCGCGCAGCCAGGCCTGCAGGCCGGCATCCTGGCGTAGCGTCTCGATGCCTATGCCGCCAGGGATCAGCAGGGTGTCCACCTCATCCACGTCCAGGTCGTACCAACCCTGTTCGGCCTGGATGCCGATGCCGGCTGACGTCCTGACCAAGCCTTCGGCGGCGCCCAGCAGGCGCAGCTGATAGTAGGCGGGCAGGCCCTGACGTTCCCGTTCCAGGTTGGCCGAGGCGAATACCTGCAGCGGGCCGGTGACGTCCAGGCTCATGACGTCGGGGTAGAGCAGGGCAGCGATCAGCGGCATGGGTGGCTCTCCGTAGCAATCCGGGAAGCATGCCTGGGCGTTCCTATTGGCGACAAGGTCAAAGATCCCACGGATCTGGCCATCGGTTGGCAGGTTGCATTTGGCGTGACCCGCGCCCGGCCTTATCATCGCCGCCCATGAACTACACCGATCCCAAGCAACTGGCACCCTTGCTGGAAGCCATCCTGCTCGCTGCCGGCCGCCCCCTGACCCTGGAGCGTCTGGCCGAACTCTTCGAAGAATACGAGCGCCCCGAGCCCGCCCACCTGCGTGCCGGTCTCGCCGTGCTCGGTGGCTCCTGTCGCAAGCGCGGCTTCGAGCTCAAGGAGGTGGCGTCCGGCTATCGCCTGCAGGTGCGCGAAAAGTACGCGCCTTGGGTCGGGCGACTCTGGGAAGAGCGCCCGCCGCGCTATTCCCGCGCCATGCTGGAGACCCTGGCGCTGATCGCCTATCGCCAGCCGATCACCCGTAGCGAGATCGAGGAGGTGCGCGGCGTGGCGGTCAACAGCCAGATCGTCAAGACGCTGTTGGAACGCGACTGGATCCGCGTGGTGGGCTATCGCGACGTCCCCGGCCGCCCGGCCATGTTCGCCACCACCAAGGCCTTTCTCGACTACTTCGACCTGCGCAGTCTCGATCAGCTGCCGCCCCTGGCCGAGGTCCGCCAGTTGGAACCCGAACCGGCGTCGGTGCTGGAAGACCCCGAGTTGAGCCTGGCGGCACTGGGGGTAGGGGAGCCGGAGCAAGAAGAGGACACCCTGGTGGTTCCCGAGCGCACCAGCTTTCGCACCCTGCTCACCGAGCTGGACGCCATGGAGACCGGCCTCAAGACCGATTTCGACGACCTGCGCCAGGCGGCGGACGAAGAAGACGAGGGTTGAGTCAGCCCTGTTGGGCTTCGCTGCGCTCAGCCCAACCTACATAAGCCTCCCCAGTGGCTGATCCGTATCGCGGCCATGCCGGTGCGCCGTAGTGACCGCTCCTCCAGGCTCCGATTTAACTGTAGGAGCGGCCCATGGCCGCGATATTCGAATAGGTTGGCGCTTCGCATAGCGAAGCCCAACACTCTCGCCAAAACGAAAAAAGCGCCCGAAGGCGCTTTCTTCCAACCCAGACCTACAGACCTCAGGCCGGCGCGTTGACCAGCGCCTTGCAGGTATCGAGCATACGGTTGGAGAAGCCCCACTCGTTGTCGTACCAGGCCATGATCTTCACCAGCTTGCCGCTCACCTTGGTGTGGTTGGCGTCGAAGATCGACGACAGGCGGTTGTGGTTGAAGTCGATGGAGACCAGCGGCTTGTCGTTGTAGCCCAGCACCGGCGAGGCTTCGGCCGCGGCCTTCATGAAGGCGTTGATGGTCTTGGCGTCGGTTTCCTTGGCGGTCAGTATGGTCAAATCGACCAGCGACACGTTGATGGTCGGTACGCGCACCGCCATGCCGCTAAACTTGCCTTGCAGCTCAGGCAATACCAGACCCACGGCCTCGGCGGCACCGGTCTTGGTCGGAATCATCGACTGGGTGGCCGAACGCGCCCGGAAGGGATCGGAATGGTAGACGTCCGACAGGTTCTGATCGTTGGTGTAGGCATGGATGGTGGTCATCAGACCGTTCTCGATGCCCAGCTCGCGCTGCAGTACTTGGGCGACGGGCGCCAGGCAGTTGGTGGTGCAGGAGGCGTTGGAGATGATCTGGTGCGACTGACGCAGGATGTTGTCATTGACGCCATAGACGATGGTGGCGTCCACGTCCTTGCCCGGTGCCGAGATGATCACCTTGGAGGCGCCGGCTTCCAGATGGGCAGCGGCCTTGTCGCGGCTGGTGAAGAGGCCGGTGCACTCGAACACCACGTCGACCTTCAGGTCCTTCCACGGCAGCTCGGCCGGGTTGCGGATGGCCGTCACGGCGATGCGATCGCCATTGACCACCAGCTTGTCGCCCTCGACGGACACCTCGGCAGGGAAGCGGTCATGAACGCTGTCATACTGTAGGAGATGCGCATTGATGGCGGCGTCGCCCAGGTCGTTGATCGCGACGACCTCCAGGTCCTGGCGATAGCCTTCGGTATACAGCGCCCGCAGCACGTTGCGGCCGATGCGTCCAAAACCATTGATGGCAATACGAATACTCATTGAGAGAAACCTCGCGATAGCTGGGTTTTGTTGTAAAAAACATTACACATGACGCGTGCTAAGCGGAATAATAGCGCCAATTTGGCTGTGAATGTTTTAAATAACAACAAATTTAGCCCGGTGGAGAATCGAAACCATGCATCCTCGCGTCCTCGAAGTCACACAGCGGTTGGTGGAACGCAGTCGTCCGACCCGTGAGCGTTACCTCGCCATGATCCGGGCCGCCGCCAGCGACGGTCCGCAGCGCGGCAAGCTGCAATGCGCCAATTTCGCCCATGGCGTCGCCGGGTGTGGATCCTCGACGGATAAGCAGCGCCTCCGTTTGATGGACCAAGCCAACGTCGCCATCGTTTCCAGCTACAACGACATGTTGTCGGCTCATCAGCCCTACGAGCACTACCCGGAGCTGATCAAACAGGCGCTGCGCGAGATCGGCTCCGTCGGTCAGTTCGCCGGCGGCGTGCCGGCCATGTGCGACGGCGTGACCCAGGGCGAGGCCGGCATGGAGCTGAGCCTGGCGAGTCGCGAAGTCATCGCCATGTCCACCGCCGTGGCCCTGTCGCACAACATGTTCGACGCCGCGCTGCTGCTGGGCATCTGCGACAAGATCATCCCCGGCCTGATGATCGGCGCGCTGCGCTTCGGCCATCTGCCGATGATCTTCGTCCCGGGCGGCCCCATGCCGTCGGGCATCTCCAACAAGGAGAAGGCGCGCGTGCGCCAGGCCTTCGCCGAGGGCAAGGCGACCCGCGAGGAGTTGCTGGAGTCGGAGATGAAGTCCTACCACAGCCCCGGCACCTGCACCTTCTATGGCACCGCCAACACCAACCAGGTGGTGATGGAAGTGATGGGCCTGCACCTGCCGGGTTCTTCCTTCGTCAATCCCTACACCCCGCTGCGTGACGAACTCACCCGCGAGGCGGCGCGCCAGGTAACCCGCATCACCCATCAGGGCGGCAACTTCATGCCGCTGGGCGAGATCGTCGACGAGAAGTCCATCGTCAACTCCGTGGTCGCCCTGAGCGCCACCGGTGGCTCGACCAACCATACCCTGCACATCCCGGCCATCGCCCAGGCCGCCGGCATCCAGCTGACCTGGGACGACATGGCCGAGATCTCGGCGGTGACCCCGACCCTGGCGCAGGTCTATCCCAACGGCAAGGCCGACGTGAACCACTTCCACGCCGCCGGTGGCGTCAACTTCATGGTGCACACCCTGCTCGAAGCCGGGCTGCTGCACGAAGACGTCAACACCATCATGGGCCGCGGCCTGTCGCGCTACCTGCAGGAACCCTTCCTGGTGGACGGCAAGCTGGAGTGGCGCACTGGGCGCGCCGAGAGCCTGGACGAAGACATCCTGCGTCCGGCCAGCCGCCCGTTCAACGAGGAGGGCGGCCTGCGCGTCATGCAGGGCAATCTCGGGCGAGGTGTGATGAAGGTGTCGGCCGTGGCGCCCAAGCACCAGCTGGTGGAAGCGCCGGCGCGCGTCTTCCACGACCAAAGCGAATTGGCAGAGGCCTTCAAGGCCGGCCAACTGGAGCAGGATTTCGTCGCGGTGGTACGCTTCCAGGGACCCAAGGCCCTGGGCATGCCCGAGCTGCACAAGCTCACTCCCTATCTTGGTGTGTTGCAGGACCGTGGTTACAAGGTGGCTCTGGTCACCGACGGCCGCATGTCCGGCGCCTCGGGCAAGGTTCCGGCGGCGATTCATGTCTGCCCGGAAGCCATCGACGGCGGTCCGCTGGCCAAGGTCTGTGACGGCGATCTCATCCGCGTCGATGGGCGTACCGGAGAGCTGAGGATTCTGGTCCCGGCGGACGAATGGATGGCCCGCCAGACGGTCGAAGCGCCCCAGGGCACCGGGGTAGGCTGTGGTCGTGAGTTGTTCGCCTTCATGCGCGGCGCCATGAGCACGGCTGAATCGGGTGCCAGTGCATTTACTTCCAGCCTGGAGGCGCTGAAATGAGTTTGGCTTTGGTTGGCGACATCGGGGGCACCAATGCCCGCTTCGCCCTGTGGCGTGACGGTCGCCTGGAGGCCATCGAGGTCTTCGCCTGTGCGGATTACGCCTGTCCGGAAGACGCGGTACGCAAGTACCTGGCGCAGACCGGCGTGGCGCTGGATGACATCACCGCCGTGTGCCTCGCCTGTGCGGGCCCGGTGGGCGAGGGTGACTTCCGCTTCACCAACAATCACTGGGTGATCAAGCGCGAGCAGTTCTGCCGCGAGCTGGGTCTGACCCATCTGCTGCTGATCAACGATTTCACGTCCATGGCCTGGGCGATCGCCCGCCTGGATCCGGCGGACTCCGTCCAGGTGCGCGACGGCATCGCCTTGCCGACCCGCCCGCGCCTGGTGATCGGTCCCGGCACCGGCCTGGGTCTCGCCAGCCTGGTGCCCAGCGGCAAGGATCGCTGGATCGTACTGCCGAGCGAGGGCGGTCACGTCGACCTGCCGATCAACACTCAGCGTGAATTCGATATTTGGAAGATCCTCAAGCGCCAGTTCGGCAACCACGTCTCCGCCGAGCGCGTGGTGTCCGGCAGCGGCCTGGTCAACCTCTATCACGCGAGTTGCGAGCTGGACGGCCGGACCGCCGCCCTGCACAGCGCGGCGGACATCTGCGAGCTGGCGCTCAAGGGCGATCCCTATGCCGATGCCGTGCTGGAGCAGTTCTTCATCTGGCTGGCGCGGGTCGCCGGCAACGCGGCCCTGACCCTGGGTGCCCTGGGTGGCGTTTACATTGCCGGTGGCATCCTGCCGCGTTTCGTCGAGCGCTTCCAGAGCGGGGCCTTCGCCCATGCCTTCGCCGACAAGGGCAAGACCAGCAGCGCCTACCTCAAGGACATCCCGGCCTGGCTGGTGACCGCCGAGTATCCGGGGCTGTTCGGTGCCGGCGTCGCCCTGGATCAAACCATCGCCGAGGCGCGACAGGTCTAAGAGCCTGTTCAAAGTCTGCTACGCGTCGGCCAAACTGCGTCAAAAATGGCTTCGGAATGCTCATTTACCATTCGTAAACCCGAGCGCGGGTCCGATCCGCTTCCTCAGCCATTTTGGCCTTGTTTGGCTCTAGCTCGCGATCCTTTGAACAGGCTCTGATCCACCCCGGGGTGGGCGACTACTCAAGGTCGCCCGACCTCGGTATGCTGCCGGCACTACCGGTAGCTGGCCTCCGGCCAAGACAACAAGAGCGAACATCGCCATGTCCACCCTGGGCAAATCCCTCCTGGTCGTCGACGACGACGGGGAAATCCGTGAGCTTCTCGACGCCTATCTCACCCGTGCCGGCTATCAGGTGCGCGCCGTTGGCGATGGCCGCGAGCTGCGCCGGGCGCTGGGGGACTTCGTCCCCGACCTGCTGATCCTCGACGTCATGCTCCCCGGCGAAGACGGCTTCGCCCTCTGCCGCTGGATGCGCGAGCAGTCGAGCTGCCGCCAGGTGCCCATCATCATGCTCACCGCCAGTTCCGACGAGGCGGATCGGGTCATTGGCCTGGAACTGGGCGCCGACGACTACCTGGGCAAGCCCTTCAGCCCCCGCGAACTGCTGGCGCGCATCAAGGCGCTGTTGCGCCGGGCCGGCTTTGGCGAAACGCGTCCGGTGGCTACCGGTCTGCTGACCTTCGACGACTGGCGCCTAGATCCGGTCAGTCATCGGCTGTTCCACCGCGACGGCGAGGAGGTCATCCTCTCCGGCGCCGATTTCACCCTGCTCAAGCTGTTTCTCGACCATCCCCAGCAGATCCTTGATCGCGACACCATCGCCAATGCCACCCGTGGCCGCGAGGTGCTGCCGCTGGAGCGCATCGTCGACATGGCGGTGAGTCGCCTGCGTCAGCGTCTGAGGGACACCGGCAAGTCGCCGCGGCTGATCCGTACCGTGCGTGGTTCCGGGTATTTGCTCGCCGCCGAGGTCAGCGGGCTGGTCGCCGATGCGGTGTAGCGGTCCGCTCGCGCGGCTGGTGCCGCGTTCCCTGCTGGCGCGGATGCTGCTCCTGACCCTGCTGGCGGTGCTCCTGGCCCAGGGCGCCTCGGCGCTGTTCTGGTCGGCCGCATTGCGCAGCGATCGCAACCAGGGCCTGCAGACCGCGGCCCGCAGCCTGGGCTATTCCATCGCCGCCAGCGTGCGTTATTTCAGCCTGCTGCCACCGGCCTATCGGCCGCTGGTGCTGGAACAGCTGCGCAACATGGGCGGCACGCGCTTCTTCGTCTCGCTCAACGAAAAGCCGCTGACCATGCAGGCACTGCCCGCGACCCCGGGGCGTCGCGCCGTGCTGCAGGAGGTCGAAGCGGTGCTGCGCGAACGCCTGGGCGCCACCATGCCCATGTACGTGGAATTCATCGGCCCGCAGCAGCTGCGGCTGTTCAACGGTGCCTTGGCGCTCGACGAACTGCCGCGCTCCTGGGCGCACTATGCCCTGAGTCTGGAGCCACTGGAGCCGCCGGTGCTGGTGACCCAGATCCGCATCGGCGAAGGGGAGTGGGTGTATCTGGCGACCCTGATGCCGGCGCCTTACTACAGCCTGGACGAGTCCTGGCTGCCCCTGCAGCAGCTGCTGTTCATGGTCTTCAGCAGCGCCTTCCTGCTGCTGTTCATCGGCCTGCTGATCCGCTGGCAGAGTCGCCCGCTCAAGCGGCTGTCGCGCGCTGCGCGGGAGCTGTCGCTGGAGGTCCATACGCCGCCGGTGCGGGAGGAGGGCGCCCAGGAGATCCGCGAGGTCACCCGCGCCTTCAATGCCATGCGTGAACGCATCGCCCGCTATCTGGACGAGCGCGCCCAGCTGTTCAGCGCCATCTCCCACGACCTGCGCACCCCCATCACGCGGCTGCGGCTGCGTGCCGAGTTGGTGGACGACGAGGTGATGCAGGCCAAGCTCGTGCGTGATCTCGACGAGCTGGATCTGTTGGTGAAGGGCGCCCTGCAGTGCGTCAAGGACACCGACATCCACGAGAATCTGGAGCCGGTCGACCTGCAGGCGCTGCTGGTGCAGCTGGTGGAGCCCTTCACCCAGGAGCAGCCCCCGCGGGTATGCCTCACCGGAGAAGCCCAGGGCACCCTGCTGGGCAAGCCTCTGGCGCTCAAGCGCTGCATCGGCAATCTGCTGGACAACGCCCTCAAGTATGGCCATCGCGCTCATTTGCAGGTGGAAGACGACGGTCATGCCTTCGTCCTGCATGTCGACGACGAAGGGCCAGGGGTGCCCGAGCAGGAGCTGGAGCAGGTGTTCCAGCCCCATGTCCGCCTGGCCACCGACCGCCAGGGTTACGGCCTGGGCCTGGGCATCGCCCGCAACCTGGCCCACGCCCATGGCGGCGAGGTGGAGCTGCGCAACCGCCGCGAGGGCGGTCTGCGGGTGACCCTGACCCTACCGCGCAGCTAGGCAGGACCCTACCGCTATGTCACCAGCTCGTGACAAAACGCCTTCCCTTCGTTACCCACGGCCGCAGTCGTCTGACTAGACTCGGCTCAGCTCCAATAAAAAAACAACAAGGAACGACCCCTCATGAAGGCATTGAATCGTCTCGCTCTCGCCGTTTCCCTTTCCTGCGCCGCGCTGGCTGCCCCCCTAACCGCCCATGCCGGTGAGGTCGAGGTGCTGCACTGGTGGACCTCCGGTGGCGAGGCTCGCGCCGTCGATGTGCTCAAGCAACTGATGCAGAAGCAGGGCGATACCTGGAAGGACTTCGCCGTGGCCGGTGGCGCCGGCGAGGCCGCCATGACCGTGCTCAAGACCCGCGCCGTCTCCGGCAACCCGCCGTCCGCTGCCCAGCTGAAAGGCCCCGACATCCAGGAGTGGGCCAGCATGGGCTTCCTGGCCAACATCAGCGACATCGCCAAGCAGGGTAACTGGGACACCATCCTGCCCAAGCGCGTGGCTCAGACCATGCAGCACGACGGCGAGTACGTCGCGGTGCCGGCCGGCATCCACCGCATCAACTGGCTGTGGATCAACCCCGCCGTCTTCAAGAAGGCCGGCGCCAAGGTCCCCACCACCCTGGACGAATTCTTCGAAGCCGCCGACAAGCTCAAGGCCGCTGGCGTCGTGCCCCTGGCCCACGGTGGTCAGAACTGGCAGGACGGTACCATCTTCGAATCCCTGGTCATGGCCATCATGGGCCCGGAAGGCTACGACAAGGTCTTCGTGCATACCGATGCCGACACCATCCGCAGCGACAAGATGGTCGAGGTCTTCAAGACCTTCAAGCGCATCAAGGGCTACGTCGATCCCAACGCCGCCGGTCGCGACTGGAACCTGGCCACCGCCATGGTCATCGAGGGCAAGGCAGGCATGCAGATCATGGGCGACTGGGCCAAGGCGGAATTCACCGCCGCCGGCAAGAAGCCGGGCGTCGACTACGAATGCGTGGTCATGCCAGGCACCCAGGGCGACTTCATCTACAACATCGACTCCCTGGCCATGTTCAAGATCAAGAACAAGGACAACCAGAAGGCCCAGGACGATCTGGTGCGCACCGTCATCGACAAGCCCTTCCAGGAGGTCTTCAACCTCAACAAGGGCTCCATCCCGGTGCGTAACGACATCGACCTGTCCAAGTTCGACAGCTGCGCCCAGCAGTCCGCCAAGGACTTCCAGGCGGCCAACGCCGATGGCAAGGCCGAGCCGAGCATGGCGCACAGCATGGCCAACACCAGCTACGTGCAGGGCGCGATCTTCGACGTGGTGACCAACTTCTTCAACGACGCCAACGCCGATCCGAAGAAGGCCACCGAGCAACTGGTCGCCGCCATCCAGGCCGCGAAGTAAGCGCAAACAGCCATCGGTGAGGATTGTTTATCGCGGCCGTAGGCCGCTCCTACAGGCCGATCGTCGGCTGTAGGAGCGGCCCATGGCCGCGATCATCCAACTGCCTGACGCCCAGATAATACCACCCCTGAGAACGCCTCCATGGCTCTTACCGAAACTCTTCCTGCGACGGCGGTCAGCCGACGCCCGGACCGGCTGCAGCGCCTGCTGCCCAAGCTGGTGCTGGCGCCCACGGCCATCGCCATGGTCGTCTGCCTCTATGGCTACATGCTGTGGACGGCGGTGATCTCCTTTACCAACTCGCGCTTCCTGCCCAGCTACAATTTCGCCGGTTTCGCCCAATACGCGCGGCTGCTGGAAAACGATCGCTGGCTGGTGGCCTGCAAGAACCTGGCGATCTTCGGTGGCCTGTTCATCCTGTTGAGCCTGGCCATCGGGGTCTTCTTCGCCATCCTGCTGGACCAGCGCATCCGCCGCGAAGGCTTCATCCGCACCATCTACCTCTATCCCATGGCGCTGTCGATGATCGTCACCGGCACCGCCTGGAAGTGGTTGCTCAACCCCGGCATGGGGCTGGACAAGCTGCTGCGCGACTGGGGCTGGGAAGGCTTTCGCTTCGACTGGCTGGTGGACCCCGACCGGGTCATCTACTGCCTGCTGATCGCCGCCCTCTGGCAGGCCTCGGGTTTCGTCATGGCCATGTTCCTCGCCGGCCTGCGCGGCGTGGATTCCTCCATCCTGCGCGCCGCCCAGGTCGACGGGGCAGGGCTGCCCACCATCTACCTGCGCATCGTCCTGCCGAGCCTGCGGCCGGTGTTCTTCAGTGCGGTGATGATCCTCGCCCACATCGCCATCAAGAGCTTCGACCTGGTGATGGCCATGACCGCGGGTGGCCCCGGCTACGCCTCGGACCTGCCGGCGGTGTTCATGTACCAGCACACCTTCACCCGCGGCCAGATGGGCTTGGGTTCGGCCAGTGCGGTGTTGATGCTTGGCGCGGTGCTGGCGGTGCTGGTGCCCTACCTCTACTCGGAATTGCGGAGCAAGCGAAATGGCTAAGGCTCTGAACGTCAATCGCGTGGCCATCCACGCCACCCTGATCATCGCCTGCGCGGTCTATCTGGTGCCGCTGCTGGTGATGCTGCTGACCAGCTTCAAGACCCCGGATGATGTCCGTACCGGCAACCTGCTGAGCCTGCCCCTGGACTGGACGGTGATCGGCTGGCTCAAGGCCTGGGACGTGGTGCACAGCTACTTCTGGAACTCCTTCATGATCACCGTGCCCGCGGTGATCATCTCCACCTTCATCGGCGCGCTCAACGGCTACGCCCTGTCGAAGTGGCAGTTCCGCGGTTCGAATCTGCTATTCAGCCTGCTGCTGTTCGGCTGCTTCATTCCCTTCCAGGTGATCCTGCTGCCGATGTCCTTCACCCTTGGCCAGCTGGGCCTGGCCAACACCACCGCCGGCCTGGTGCTGGTGCACGTGATCTACGGCCTGGCCTTCACCACGCTGTTCTTCCGCAACTACTACGTGGGCATTCCCGATGCCCTGATCAAGGCGGCGCGGCTGGACGGAGCGGGCTTCTTCACCATCTTCTTCAAGATCCTGCTGCCGCTATCCACGCCCATCGTGATGGTCAGCCTGATCTGGCAGTTCACCCAGGTGTGGAACGACTTCCTGTTCGGCGTGGTGTTCGCCAGCGGCTCGTCGCAGCCCATCACCGTGGCCTTGAACAACCTGGTCAACACCAGCACCGGCGCGAAGGAATACAACGTCGACATGGCCGCCGCCATGATCGCCGCGCTGCCGACGCTGCTGGTCTACATCTTCGCTGGCAAGTATTTCGTCCGGGGCCTGACCTCGGGCGTGGTCAAAGGATAAGGAAGGCCACCATGGCAGCTCTCGAACTCAAAAGCGTACGCAAGACCTACGGCAACGCCGCCCAGGAAGCCCTCAAGGGCATCGACATCCGCATCGACGCCGGGCAGTTCCTCATCCTGGTGGGGCCCTCCGGGTGCGGCAAATCCACCCTGATGAACGCCATCGCCGGCCTGGAAGACATCAGCAGCGGCGCCATCTGCCTGGACGGCGAGGACGTCACCCAGGTCGAGCCCAAGGATCGGGATATCGCCATGGTGTTCCAGTCCTACGCCCTGTATCCGACCATGACCGTGCGCGAGAACATCGCCTTCGGCCTGAAGATCCGCAAGACGCCAAAGGAGCAGATCGACGCCGAGGTGGCGCGGGTCAGCAAGCTCCTGCAGATCGAGCATCTGCTCGAGCGCAAGCCGGCGCAGCTCTCCGGTGGCCAGCAGCAGCGGGTGGCCATGGGCCGCGCCCTGGCCCGGCGGCCCAAGCTCTATCTGTTCGACGAGCCGCTGTCCAACCTCGACGCCAAGCTGCGGGTGGAGATGCGCACCGAGATCAAGCTGATGCACCAGCGCCTGCAGACCACCACCGTCTACGTCACCCACGATCAGATCGAAGCCATGACCCTGGGCGATCGGGTCGCGGTAATGAAGGATGGCGAGGTGCAGCAGTTCGGTACTCCCGAGGAGATCTACAACAACCCGGCCAATCTCTTCGTCGCCAGCTTCATCGGCTCGCCACCCATGAACTTCGTGCCGGTGCGCCTGGAAGCGCGCGAGGGCAGGGTGGTCGCCCGCGTCACCGGCGATACCGGCGACAGCCAGGTGGATTTGCCCGATCTGGATCCGGCGCTCGCCGGGCGAGAGGCTATCCTTGGGGTGCGTCCGGAGCAGATTCAGTCGGCGCATCCGGCCGACAGTGCTGTGCCGGGGATCCTGACGCGGATCCAGGTGGTCGAGCCGACCGGCCCGGACACCCTGCTGTACGCCGAGTGGAATGGCACCAAGGTCTGCTGCCGGGTGGCCCCGGGCGAAGCGCCGCGGGCCGGCGACCAGGTGCTGTGGCGGATCGATTCGCGACGGGCGGTGCTGTTCGATCCAGCCAGCGGTCGCCGACTTTCTTGAACAGAGTTCATGGCTGAAACGTTACAGCAGTGGTAAGGTCCGCCCGCCGCCGCGCCTGAGGTCGGGTTGCGGCCTTACCAAAGGCTCGGGATCGACTCCCGGCTGCCGTGACAGACAGGAGAACAAGAATGGCACTACCCCGCGTTGTGGTCTTTGGCGAAGCCCTCACCGACATCGTCCAGGGTAATCCTGGCGAATGGCGGGGTTATCCAGGCGGCGCCCCCTGGAACGTGGCGCGTGGCCTGGCCCGGCTGGGCGTGACAAGCGCCTTCGGTGGTGCCATCAGCCAGGACGGTCTGGGTGACGAGATCGCCTGGCAATCGGAAACCGCCGGTCTCGATACTCGCTTCCTGCAGCGCGTCGCCGCCGATCCGCTGGTGGCCATCGTGCCGTCCAGTCGTCCGCCGCGCTATTTCTTCGCTGGCGAAGCCGATCTCCAGTTCGATCCGGCGCTGCTGCCCGAAGGCTGGCTGGAGGCCGCCGAAGTCTGCCATTTCAGCTGCATCAGCCTGGCCCGCTATCCGCTGGCCGATACCCTGCTGAGCCTGGCCCGCCAGGCCAAGGCCGCCGGCAAGCGTCTGAGCTACGATCCCAACTGGCGCAACCTGATGGACGATCGCTATCGCCAGCAGACCTTTCCCGAACTGGTGCGCCTGGCCGACGACATCAAGCTGTCCGACGAAGACATCCGCCAGATCTATCCGGGCCTGGACGAGCGCGCCGCGCTGGACGAATTGCGCGCCCTCAATCCACAGGCCCGCATTCTCTTCACCCGTGGCGAGCACGGCCTGGTGCTCTATACCCCGGACGGCGAATGGCAGCAGCCCGCCATCGCCGTGGACGTCGTCGATACCGTGGGCGCCGGCGATGCCTCCATGGCCGGCTGGCTGGCCTCGGGCCTGCTGGGCCTGACCGACCTGCAGCAGCGCCTGAGATTCGCCGCGGCCAGTGCCTCGGTGTCCTGCCGCCATGCCGGCGCCTATGCGCCGACCCGTGCCGATGTCGAAGCCCTGCTGCAGGTGAGCCCTCACTAGACCGCTTTCCCACAACAACAATAGCCGCCAAGGAAACCCGATGGACTTCCCCGATTTTCGTCGTCGCGACACCCTGCTGGAACACGTCCGCCACACCCTGGCGTTCTACCATCCCCGCTGTGTCGATCCCCAAGGCGGCTTCTATCACTTCTTCAAGGACGACGGCACGGTCTACGACCGCCAGACCCGCCATCTGGTCTCCAGTACCCGCTTCGTCTTCGATTTCGCCATGGCCTACCGGCACTATGGCGATCCGGCCTACCTGGATGCGACCCGTCATGGCCTGAGGTACCTGCGCGAGCGGCATCGCCAGGCCAACGGCGGCTATGCCTGGTTGCTCGACGGCGACACCGTGGTGGATGGCACCAATCACTGCTATGGCCTGGCCTTCGTGGTGCTGGCCTATGCCCATGGCCTGCTCGCCGGGATCGAGGAAGCGCGTGGCTGGCTGAGCGAAGCCTGGGAATCCCTGGAGACCCATTTCTGGCGTGAAGCCGATGGCCTCTACGTTGACGAGATCAGCGCCGACTGGCAGACCGTGGCCCCGTATCGCGGCCAGAACGCCAACATGCACGCCTGCGAAGCCCTGCTGGCCTCCTTCGAAGCCAGCGGCGAGGTGCGCTACCTGGATCGCGCCGAGACCCTGGCGCGCAACATGACCCAGCGCCAGGCGGCCTTGACCCAAGGGCAGGGCGGGGTGGCCGACGAGGTCTCCGGTGGCCTGGTCTGGGAGCACTACCACAGCGACTGGTCCATCGACTGGGACTACAACCGCGACGATCCGGCCAACCTGTTCCGGCCCTGGGGTTTCCAGCCGGGGCACCAGATCGAATGGGCCAAGCTGCTGCTGATCCTCGAACGCCATCGCCCCCAGCCCTGGCTGCTTCCGCGCGCCCAGGCGCTGTTCGATATCTCCTGGCGTCTGAGCTGGGACGGCGAGCACGGCGGCCTCTATTACGGCTTCGCCCCGGACGGCTCACCCTGCGATCCGGACAAGTATTTCTGGGTGCAGGCCGAGGCCCTGGCCGCCGCGGCGCTGCTGGCCGAGCGCAGTGGCGAGGCCCGCTATTGGGAACACTATGAGGCGCTCTGGCGCTACAGCTGGACGCATTTCATCGATCACGAGCACGGCGCGTGGTGGCGCCTGCTCGACCGTCGGAACCACAAGTACTCCGACGACAAGAGTCCGGCCGGCAAGGTCGACTACCACACCATGGGTGCCTGTTACGAAGTCCTCAACGTCCTGCCGTAAGAGCCTGTTCAGAGTCTCGCGAGCTAGAGCCAAACCAGGCGAAAAGGGCTGAGGAAGCGGAGTTTACGAGTGGTAAATGAGCATTCCGACGGAGCTGGCCTTCCAGGCCCTTTTCAACGCCGTTTGGCCGACGCGCAGCAGACTTTGAATAGGTTCTAAGTATTAGAGACGCGGGTTTCGTGCCCTGGGTGTCATCACTTCAATAAAAAGGGATCTCAGTAATGAACAAGCAAAACCACAAGAATCGTCCGGGGCGCGCACTGCCCCTGGTATCGCTGCTGGCCCTGGCGGTCGCCGCGGGTGCCCAGGCGGCGCCCCAGGCCAATCCGGGTGGCAACTTCAGTGGCGTCAACAACACCGAGGCCGCCTTCGAGCCGCTGGGCAACACCATGACCGGTGACTGGGGTGGCGTGCGCAAGGACCTGCGCGACAAGGGCTGGGACATCAAGCTCGAATACGTGGGCGAGGGCGCGACCAACCTGCGTGGCGGCTACGACGACGATCGCACCGGGCGCTGGAGCTCGCAGTACATGTTTGGCCTGTGGGGCGACATGAACAAGATCGCCGGTTGGGAAAACTCGGTGTTCAAGCTGGCCATCACCTCCCGTGACGGCCGCAACCTCACCGACGACCGCATCACCGATCCGCGCGTCGGCGGCTACTCCTCGGTGCAGGAAGTCTATGGCCGTGGCCAGACCTGGCGTCTGACCCAGCTGTGGCTGTCCAAGGGCTTCTTCGACGGTCGCCTGGATATCAAGGCTGGTCGCTTCGGCGAAGGCGAGGACTTCAACTCCTTCGAGTGCGACTTCCAGAACCTGGCGTTCTGCGGTTCCCAGGTCGGTAACTGGGAAGGCATCTGGTACAACTGGCCGGTCAGTCAGTGGGCCCTGCGCGTCAAGTACAGCCTGACCCCCGAGTTGTTCGTCCAGGTCGGGGCCTACGAGCAGAATCCGTCGCTGCTGGAAACCGGCAACGGCTTCAAGCTCAACAGCAGCGGCACCAAGGGTGCGGTCCTGCCGGTGGAAATGGTCTGGTCGCCCAAGGTCAACGGCCTGCCGGGCGAATACCGCGTCGGCTACTACTACAGCACTGCCGATGCCAACGACGTCTACGAAGACGTCAATGGCAACTCCGCGGCCCTCACCGGGCTGGACTACAAGGAGCACTCCAGCAAGCACGGCTACTGGGTCGTGGCGCGCCAGCAGATCACCGCGCACAACGATGACCCGAGCCGTGGCCTGTCGGTGTTCGCCAACTTCACCGCCCACGCCAAGGACGTCAACAAGGTCAGCAGCTACGTCCAGGCCGGCCTGGTCTACAAGGGCCCCTTCGACGGTCGTCCCAAGGATGACATCGGCTTCGGCATCGCGCGCATCAGCACCAATAGCGACTTCCGCGACAATCAGCGCGCCCTCAACCAGGCCGCCGGTGCCACCGATTACAACGATCCGGCCTTCACGCCGCTGCAGCACAACGAGTACGACGCCGAGATCTACTACGGCGTGCACGTGACCAACTGGCTGACCGTGCGCCCCAACCTCCAGTACATCAAGAGCCCGGGTGGCGTGCGTGAAGTCGACAATGCCGTGGTCGGTGGCCTGAAGGTTCAAGCGGTTTTCTAAATCGCCCCCATAGTCCGCCATCCTGCCCGATGGCGCTGGACAGGGCCCTGCAGTGGTTATACTGCAGGGCCTTTTTCATTTCCGAGGTTGCCGTGGGTAAGGTCGAAAGTCCCTGCATCAGCCAGTGCAAGATCAAAGATGACGTCTGCCAGGGATGTGGCCGCAAACGCTCAGAGATCAAGGGATGGAAAGAGCTGAAGGACCGCGAGCGCAAGGAAGTCATCGACAAGTCGAAGAAGCGCCTGAAGAAACTCAAGAAGGGCTGATGCGTTCCTGACGGCACCGTAGGTTGGGTTGAGCGCAGCGAAGCCCAAGGTTGCCCAGGCTGACTCCGCGTTGTTGGGCTTCGACGATGAAGCCGTCTCAACCCATCCTACGGCGCTGATCGCGGCCATAGGCCGCTCCTACAGGTTAGCTCCGTACTTGTAGGAGCGGCCCATGGCCGCGATTGCCAATGCCGGAAACGCATGCCTAATCAACAGGTATACGCTGAACGCGTTACTTCCCTTCCACCTCATCCAGCAATCCCATGAACGCCTGGGCCGCATTCGAATGGGTGCGCTCCGTATGCAGGATGTACCCCAGGCGCCGCTCCAACTGAATTCCCGGCAGCGGCAGCCGGCGCACCTGGTCGTCCAGCAAGGTCCGCGGCAGCACGCTCCAGGCCAGGCCGATGGACACCAGCATCTTGATGGTCTCCAGGTAATTGGTGCTCATGGCGATATTGGGTATCAGTCCCTGGGCATCGAACAATCCATGCACGATCAGCCGGGTAAAGGTGTTGCCACCGGGAAACACCGCTGGATGCCGTGCCACGTCGGCCAGGGTGACCCGGTCCTGGTTGGCCAGCGCATGCTCGGGCGCCGCCACGAAATCCAGGGGATCGCGCCACACCGGCACCGCCTTGATCGGCGCCGCGGTCTGGGGCGCCAGGGTAATGATGGCCAGCTCCACCCGCCCATGCAGGATCTCGTCGTAGGCGGCTTCCGAATCGAGAAAGCGGATATCCAGCGCCACCTCGGGATATTCCCGGGTAAAGCGCCTGAGGATCGGCGGCAACCGGTGCAGGCCGATATGGTGACTGGTCGCCAGCGTCAGTCGGCCGCCGATGGCACCATTGAGATTGGTCAGGGCGCGCCGGGTGTCATCGATCACGCCGAGAATCTGATAGGCGCGGGGGAGCAGGGCACGTCCGGCCTCGGTCAGGCTGACCTCGCGCCCGATGCGATCGAACAGTCGCAGCCCCAGCTGCAGCTCCAGCGCCGCGATGCGCTTGCTCACCGCCGGCTGGGTCAGGTGCAGGCGCTCGCCGGCGTCGGAAAAGCCGCCGGTTTCGGCCACCGCGACGAAGGCATTCAGATTGGCGAGGTCCAAACGTCGAATTCCTGTTGGTTATGCGCTTCATGAAAAAGATGAATTTGTTTCATGCGAGCCTAGCGCGGTATCTTTGACCCCACAAGCACCAAGGGCATGCAAAGGCCCGTGCCGTTCCACGCCTGATGAGGAATCCACCCATGGCTGGCAAGACGCTCTACGACAAACTCTGGGATATGCATCTGGTCAAGCAGCGCGACGACGGTTCGGCGCTGCTCTACATCGACCGCCACATCATCCACGAAGTGACCTCGCCCCAGGCCTTCGAAGGTCTGCGTCTGGCCGGCCGCAAACCCTGGCGCCTCGACGCCAACCTCGCGACCCTCGACCACAACGTGCCCACCACCCCGGACCGCAAGGAAGGCCTCGACTCCATCAAGGACGAGACCTCGCGCATCCAGGTCCGCACCCTGGACGAGAACTGCGACGACTTCGGTATCACCCAGTTCAAGATGAACGACGTCCGCCAGGGCATCGTTCACGTCATCGGCCCGGAGCAGGGCGCCGTGCTGCCCGGCATGACCGTGGTCTGCGGTGACTCCCACACCTCCACCAACGGCGCCTTCGCCGCTCTGGCCCATGGCATCGGCACTTCCGAGGTCGAGCACGTGCTCGCCACCCAGTGCCTGGTGGCCAAGAAGATGAAGAACATGTTGGTGAAGGTGGAAGGCGACTTGCCCTTCGGCGTGACCGCCAAGGACATCGTTCTCGCCATCATCGGCAAGATCGGCACCGCCGGCGGTAACGGCCATGCCATCGAATTCGCCGGCAGCGCCATCCGCGCCCTGTCCATGGAAGGCCGCATGACCATCTGCAACATGTCCATCGAGGCCGGTGCCCGGGTGGGCATGGTGGCGGTGGACCAGACCACCATCGACTACGTCGAGGGTCGTCCCTTCGCGCCCACTGGCGCCGTCTGGGAGGCCGCCGTGGCCGAGTGGCGTGGCCTGGTATCCGATGCCGATGCCCACTTCGATACCGTGGTCGAGCTCGACGCCACCCAGCTCAAGCCGCAGGTCAGCTGGGGCACCTCGCCGGAGATGGTCCTGGCCGTCGACCAGCAGGTGCCGGACCCGGCTCGCGAAGCCGATCCGGTCAAGCGCGGCTCCATCGAGCGCGCCCTGAAGTACATGGGCCTCAAGGCCAACCAGCCGATCACCGACATCGTGCTCGATCGCGTCTTCATCGGCTCCTGCACCAATTCCCGCATCGAGGACCTGCGCGCCGCCGCCGCCGTGGCCAAGGGCCGCAAGGTCGCCGCGACCCTCAAGCAGGCACTGGTGGTGCCAGGCTCCGGTCTGGTCAAGGCCCAGGCCGAGCGCGAAGGCCTGGACAAGGTGTTCATCGAAGCCGGCTTCGAGTGGCGCGAGCCGGGCTGCTCCATGTGCCTGGCGATGAACGCCGACCGCCTGGAGAGTGGCGAGCACTGCGCGTCCACCTCCAACCGCAACTTCGAAGGCCGGCAAGGCGCCGGTGGCCGTACCCACCTGGTGAGCCCGGCCATGGCCGCCGCCGCTGCCATCGCCGGTCGTTTCGTCGACGTCCGCGACTTCGCCACCGCCTGAGGAGCCTGACCATGCAAGCCTTTACCCAGCACACCGGTTTGGTCGCACCCCTGGATCGCGCCAACGTCGATACTGACCAGATCATTCCCAAGCAATTCTTGAAGTCGATCAAGCGCACCGGCTTCGGCCCGAACCTGTTCGACGAGTGGCGCTACCTGGACGTCGGCCAGCCCGGCCAGGACAACAGCAAGCGCCCGCTCAACCCCGAGTTCGTGCTCAACCAGCCGCGCTATGCCGGCGCCAGCATCCTGCTGGCCCGGGAAAACTTCGGTTGCGGTTCCAGCCGCGAACACGCGCCCTGGGCGCTGGATGGCTACGGCTTCCGTTCGGTGATCGCGCCCAGCTTCGCTGACATCTTCTTCAACAACAGCTTCAAGAACGGCCTCTTGCCGATCATCCTCAGCGATGCCGACGTCGACGACCTGTTCCGTCAGGTCGAAGCCAGCGAGGGCTACCAGCTGGTGGTCGATCTCGAGAGCCAGACCGTGCGCCGTCCCGATGGCGTGGCGCTGTCCTTCGAGATCGATGCCTTTCGCAAGCACTGCCTGCTCAACGGCCTGGACGACATTGGCCTGACCCTGCAGGATGCCGACGCCATCGGGAGTTTCGAAGCCCGCTATCGCCAGAGCAGTCCCTGGATGTTCCCCAGCGCCTGAACCCAGTCGCCGGCCCTGAAGGTCGGCGCTCTTTCCGGAGGCTCCATGAGCGGTGACCACGAGCAACACGTACAGCAGCAATTCGGCGCCACCGCCGAGGCCTACCTGACCAGTACCGTCCATGCCCAGGGCGCCGAACTCGCCGAATTGCGTGACGCCGTGGCCCAGCGCGAAGGCGCCAAGGTGCTGGATCTCGGGTGCGGTGGCGGTCACGTCAGCTACAACGTGGCGCCTGTGGCCGGCCAGGTGGTCGCCCTGGATCTGGCCGAGGAAATGCTCTCGGTGGTCAAGCGCACCGCCGCCGAGCAGGGCCTGGACAACATCAGCGTCCAGCCCGGCATGGCCGAGCACCTGCCCTTCGGCGACGCCAGCTTCGACTTCGTCTTCAGCCGCTATTCGGCGCACCACTGGCGCGACATCGGCGCGGCCCTGCGCGAAGTGCGCCGGGTGCTGCGACACGGTGGCGAAATGGCCATCATCGACGTGGTCTCGCCGGCCAACCCGCGCCTGGACACCTACCTTCAGACGGTGGAGATCCTGCGCGACATCAGCCATGTGCGTAACTACTCCCTGGCCGAGTGGCACCGCCTGCTGGACATGGCGCGCCTCGGCGTGACCCGCTGCCGCCGCCAGCGCCTGCGCCTGGACTTCGCCAGCTGGACCGGGCGCATGCGTACGCCCGAGCCGCAGTGCCAGGCCATCCGCAGCCTGCAGAACAAGATCGGTCAGGAAGTCCGCCAGTATTTCGAAATCGACCGCGACGGCTCCTTCAGCGTCGACGTCATGGTTCTCTGGGCCCAGCCCATCTGATTTGGAACAGGAAAAGACAATGAGCAAGCAGATCCTCATCCTGCCGGGCGACGGCATCGGTCCGGAAATCATGGCCGAGGCGGTCAAGGTGCTGGAAGCGGTCAACCGCGACCATGACCTCGGCTTCGAGCTGGTCCATGACGACCTGGGTGGCGCCGCCATCGATCGCTACGGCGTGCCTCTGGCCGACGAGACCCTGGCGCTTGCCCGCGCCGCCGATGCCGTACTGCTGGGCGCCGTGGGTGGTCCCAAGTGGGACAAGCTCGAGCGCGACATCCGTCCCGAGCGCGGTCTGCTGAAGATCCGTTCCGCCCTGGGCCTGTTCGGCAACCTACGTCCGGCCATCCTCTATCCGCAACTGGCCGAGGCCTCGACCCTCAAGCCGGAAGTGGTTTCCGGCCTGGACATCCTCATCGTCCGCGAGCTGACCGGCGGCATCTATTTCGGCTCGCCGCGCGAGACCCGGGTGCTGGAGAGCGGCGAGCGCCAGGCCTTCGACACCCTGCCGTACAGCGAAGGCGAGATCCGCCGCATCGCCCGCGTCGGCTTCGACATGGCCCGTCTGCGCGGGAAAAAACTGTGCTCGGTGGACAAGGCGAACGTCCTCGAATCCAGCCGCCTGTGGCGCGAAGTGGTGGAGGAGGTGGCCAAGGACTATCCCGACGTCGAACTCAGCCACATGTACGTCGACAACGCCGCCATGCAGCTGGTCCGCGCACCCAAGCAGTTCGACGTCATCGTCACCGACAACATGTTCGGCGACATCCTCTCCGACGAAGCCTCGATGCTGACCGGCTCCATCGGCATGCTGCCCTCGGCGTCCCTGGATGCCCATAACAAGGGCATGTACGAACCCTGCCACGGCTCGGCGCCCGACATCGCGGGCCAGGGCGTCGCCAACCCGCTGGCCACCATCCTCTCGGTGGCCATGATGCTCAGATACACCTTCGGCGCCGCCGCGGCGGCCGAGGCCATCGAGGCGGCGGTGGGCCAGGTGCTGGATCAGGGCCTGCGGACCGGCGACATCTGGTCGGAAGGCAAGCAGCGGGTGGGTACCCGCGAGATGGGCGAAGCAGTAGTAGCGGCGCTCGTTAGGCGTTAATCTGATCGGCCGCCAGGGGAGGCGGCCGTCCTCCAAGACAACAAAGGTGCAGTAGCGATGAAACGTGTAGGTCTGATCGGTTGGCGTGGCATGGTGGGCTCCGTGCTCATGCAGCGCATGCTCGAAGAGCGGGATTTCGACTTGATCGAGCCCGTGTTCTTCACCACCTCCAACGTCGGCGGCGAAGGCCCGGCCATTGGCAAGGGCGTGGCGCCGCTCAAGGATGCCTACAGCATCGACGAGCTCAAGACCCTCGACGTTATCCTCACCTGCCAGGGCGGCGACTACACCAGCGAGGTGTTCCCCAAGCTGCGCCAGGCCGGCTGGAAAGGCTACTGGATCGACGCGGCCTCCAGCCTGCGCATGCAGGACGACGCCGTCATCGTGCTGGACCCGGTCAACCGCCGCGTCATCGACCAGGCCCTGGCCGATGGCCGCAAGGACTTCATCGGCGGCAACTGCACCGTCAGCCTGATGCTGATGGCCCTGGGCGGGCTGTTCGAAGCCGGTCTGGTGGACTGGATGAGCGCCATGACCTACCAGGCGGCCTCCGGCGCCGGTGCCCAGAACATGCGCGAACTGATCCGCCAGATGGGCGCCACCCACGCCGCCGTGGCCGACAGTCTGGCCGATCCGGCCAGCGCCATCCTCGACATCGACCGCCAGGTCGCCGAGACCCTGCGCAGCGAAGCCTTCCCCACCGAGCAGTTCGGCGTTCCCCTGGCCGGCAGCCTGATTCCCTGGATCGACAAGGAACTGCCCAACGGCCAGAGCCGCGAAGAGTGGAAGGCCCAGGCCGAGACCAACAAGATCCTCGGTCGCTTCAAGAATCCGATTCCCGTGGACGGCATCTGCGTGCGCATCGGCGCCATGCGCTGCCACAGCCAGGCGCTGACCATCAAGCTCAACAAGGACGTGCCGCTGTCCGACATCCACGGTCTGATCAGCCAGCACAACCCCTGGGTCAAGCTGGTGCCGAACAACCGCGACGTCAGCATGCGCGACCTGACTCCGGCTGCCGTCACCGGCACCCTGAGCGTGCCGGTCGGCCGCCTGCGCAAGCTGAACATGGGTTCCCAGTACCTGGGTGCCTTCACCGTTGGCGACCAGCTGCTGTGGGGTGCCGCGGAGCCGCTGCGGCGCATGCTGCGGATCCTGCTCGAGCAGTGAGCTGACGGTTAAACGTTTGCTTAGGGAGGAGGGCCGCCAGTAAAGTGCGGCCCTCTTTCGTTGCGGACCGTCCCCATCATGACTGCCAGAGATATCGCCCTCATCGGCGCCACCAGTGCCCATGGCGAAGCCATTCGTGAACTCCTCGACGAGCGCGACGTGCCCCTCGGCCGGCTGCACCTGCTCGCCAGTGGTGAGTCGGCAGGTCAGAATCTGCCGTTCCGAGGCAGCAACCTGCGCGTCACCGGCGTTGACGGCTTCGATTTCGCCCAGGTCGGCATCGTCATCCTCGCCGTACCGGCCACCGTGGTGGAAGGTCTCAGGCCGCAACTCACCGCCGCCGGTTGCGCCGTGCTGGATCTCAGTGGCGCCTCTGCCGCGCGCTCCGTACTGCCCCGGATCAACGGCGAGCGTCTGGACAATCTCTCTGCCGCCGCCTGGCTCGGGGTGCCCCTGGCAGCTACCCAGGCGGCCGCCAGCGTGGCAGCGGTGCTCGCTCGCCTCAATACCCTCGGCGACGCTTCCTTGACCGCCTGCCTGGCGGCGTCCGGCGCTGGCCGTGGCGGCGTCGAGGAATTGGCGCGTCAGGCCACCGAACTGCTCAATGGCCGGCCGGTCGAGGCACGGCTGTTCGAGGGCCAGCTGGCCTTCAATCTGCTCGGTCGCACCGGTGCGCCGGCCGCGGATGGCTATACTGCCCAGGAACATCGCCTGCTGGACGAATGTGAGCAGGTGCTGGGCGAGACCTTGCCGGTACTGGATGTCACCGCGCTGCAGGCGCCGGTGTTCTTTGGCGACAGCCTGGCGCTGAGCCTGAGGGCCCAGGCGCCCTGGCAATTGGAGCAGGTGCTGGAGGCCCTGGGGGACGAGCCGGGCCTGGCGCTCGACGAAGAGCTCGATTGTCCGTCCGCGGTAGGCGATGCCTTGGGGCGGGAAGAGGTGTTGGTAGGGCGCGTCCGATTGCATCCACGGGATGCTCGACGACTGGAGTGTTGGCTGGTGGCGGACAACGTCAGATTATCGGCGCTCACAGCCGTTCAACTGGCCGAATTGTTGCTTAAACAGTCGGCCTAAAAGATACTTCGTGAAATGCTTCGCCCTTTTGGCTTGAGCAAAGGGGCGGTGGACATGGCACGCAGCGATGGACACAGGCGCCCGCACGGTGGCGCGATCGACAGCTTCTAAAAAGGGACGGTCATGGTTCGAGTTCAGAAACTGGTGCGGGCAATTGCAGCGGCGAGCGCCTTGATGTCTGGCGCGGCCCAGGCCCTCAGCCTGGGGGAAATCCACCTCAATTCCGCCCTCAATCAGCCCTTCGATGCCACCATCGATCTGTCGGACCTGCGCGACCTTGGCGCCGCCGAATTGCGACCCAATCTGGCCTCCGCCGAGGATTTCGGCAAGGCTGGGGTGGACCGCGCCTTCTTCCTCAACGATCTCAAGTTCACGCCGGAGGTGCGCAACGGGCGCACCGTCATCCGCGTGACCTCGGCGCGCCCAGTGCGCGAGCCCTATCTCAACTTCCTGCTCGAAGTGAACTGGCCGAGTGGCCGGATCCTGCGCGAGTACACGGTGCTGCTGGATCCGCCGCTCTATACCCCCCAGGCCGCGGCAGCGCCGTTCGCACCTCAGGTCCCAGCCGCACCGCGGGCGCGCACCACCTCGCCGAGTGCGCCGCGTCCGGCCACGCCCCCTGCCGCGCCGGCGCCGAGCGCGACCCAGGCGCCTGGCACCTACACCACCGAGCGGCGCGATACCCTCTGGGAAGTGGCGGCGCGCAATCGCCCGGCGTCCAGCGTCACCGTCGATCAGACCATGCTGGCGATCCAGGACCTGAATCCCGACGCCTTCATCGATCGCAACATCAACCTGATGAAAAGCGGTCAGGTGCTGCGCCTGCCCGATCAGGCTCAGGCCGGCGCGCGGCCCCAGCGTGAGGCGGTGGCCGAGATCGCCCGCCAGACCCGCGCCTGGAAGCAGGGTGGCGACAGCGCCTCCGCGGGGACGCCACGCCGGCAGGTAGATGCATCGGCCCAGCCGAGTGGCAACGAGACGTCGACACCCGCCGCGCCCAAGGACAACCTCAAGCTGCTCTCCGGTCAGCCCTCCGGTCGCGCCGGCGAGTCCGCCGGTGGCAAGGGCGGTGACCAGGCCCTGGCCGATCGCCTGGCGGTGACCCAGGAGAGCCTGGACACCACCCGCCGCGAGAACGAAGAACTCAAGAGCCGCCTCGGCGATCTGCAGTCGCAGCTCGACAAGCTGCAGAAGATCATGCAGCTCAAGGACGCCCAACTGGCGCGGATGCAGGCCAACATGGCCAATCCCCAGGCCGCGGGCCAGCCGGCCCAGCCGCCGGCATCGCCTGAAGCCGCGGCTCCGGTCACGCCCGCGGCCGCCGAGAACACCGCCACGCCGGCGCCTCAGGAGCCGGCGGCGGCGACCCCGGTCACTCCAGCCGAGGGCACCCCCGCACCGACCACCACGCCGCCCGCCAGCGAGGCAGGTACCGGCGCGGCACCGCCCGCTGCCAGCGAGCCCAAGGTCATTCCGGTCACGCCAAGCACCCCGGCGACCGAACCGACCGAGGCGACCAACAGCTTCCTCGACGAGATCCTCAGCAACCCGCTGTGGCTCGGCATCATCGGCGGCAGCGCCTTGCTGGCGCTGCTGGTCCTGCTGATGATCAACTCGCGTCGCAATGCGGTGAAGGAAGCCGAGCGTGAGCGTGACGCCGAAGCCGCGCGCAACGATACGGTGTTCGAGGCGGATCCCGAACTTGGCGACCACCACGCACTCGCCGGCCTGGAACTGGGGCAGGGTACCCAGGACGGCGCGCAGGACGCCGACGCCCAGGACGACGCCCTGGGTCAGGCCGACATCTACATGGCCTATGGTCGCTTCAGTCAGGCGGCCGAGGTGCTCAAGAAGGCCAGCGACCAGGAGCCCCATCGCGCCGATCTGCGCCTCAAGCTCATGGAAGTCTATGCCGAGATGGGTGACAAGGATGGCTTCCAGCGCGAGGAGCGCGAACTCAAGGAGATCGGCGGCGCTCAGCCAGCAGTCGAGCACCTGAAGTCGCGCTATCCGGCAATGGCCACCGTGGCGGTGGCCTCGGCTGCAGTCGGGGCGGCTGCCCTGGCCGCCGCCCACGAACTGAGCGAGGAGCAGACCCGCAATCAGGGTTTCTCGGCCACCGAGGACAGCCAGGACTTCGATCTGTCCCTGGATGACTTCGGCAGCGAGGACACCCAGTCGAATCAGCCGGCTGGTCCGGCCGAGGAGCCGCTGTTTGGCGAAGCCTTCGCCGATGCTC
Source organism: Pseudomonas sp. MS15a(2019) (assembly GCF_013277805.1). Lineage (NCBI taxonomy): Bacteria > Pseudomonadati > Pseudomonadota > Gammaproteobacteria > Pseudomonadales > Pseudomonadaceae > Pseudomonas > Pseudomonas sp. MS15a(2019). Next base: position 543,529 of record NZ_VBTN01000003.1, on the reverse strand, counting down.
AGGCCAAGGCCGCCGACTCCCGCGACGATTTCGACTTCGATCTCAATTTCGATGCCGAACCCACGGCTACCTCGGCGACCACTCCGGCCGCCAAGGACGACGACTTCGCCCTGGACTTCAGCGAATTCGAGCGGCAGGGCGATCCGGCACAGGACGAGCCGCTCGCGGGTACCAACGCGGGTTCGGCCTTCGACGAGCCGCTGGATGCGCCCGCTACGCAGACCGCCGACGCCGAGCTGCCAGCAAGTTTCGACCTGTCCGATTTCGACGACGAGCAGCCGGCGCCCAAGCGCGAAAGCGACGAAGAGTTCGCCGCCCGCCTGCAGGAGGCCTCGCGCCAGTTCGATGCCGAGACCACCAGCGGCACAGGCGGTGGCGACGGTCTGGACGACTTCGACTTCCTCTCCGGTGAAGACGAGACCGCCACCAAGCTGGACCTGGCGCGCGCCTACATCGACATGGGCGATCCCGAGGGTGCCCGCGACATCCTCGATGAGGTGCTGGCCGAGGGCAATGCCGGACAACAGCAGGAAGCGCGGGAGATCATCGCCCAGCTCAGCTGACCGCGGCCGGGCTTGGCAGAGGAGGGGAGGCGCTATAAGCTGCCTCCCCTTTTTTTCGCCTGGCCGTCGCCTTGGATTTTCTAGACCCCACCATCATCGTTCCGCCCCAGCGCATTGCGCTCGGCGTGGAGTACAAGGGCGCGCGCTATCGCGGTTGGCAGCGCCAGCAGCCGGGCGTGCGCTCCGTTCAGGAGACCCTGGAAGACGCCTTGTCCGAGGTCGCCGCGGCGCCCATCGCGCTGCACTGCGCCGGGCGTACCGACTGTGGGGTACACGCCACTGGCCAGGTGGTGCATTTCGAGTCCCCCGTCGCGCGGCCGCTCAAGGCCTGGGTGATGGGCACCAACGCCAATCTGCCGTCCGACATCAGCGTCACCTGGGTCAAGCCGGTCAGCAACGAGTTCCACGCCCGATTCAGCGCCATGGCACGGCGTTATCGCTACGTGATCTACAACGACCCGATCCGGCCCGCCCACCTCGCCGAGGAGGTCACCTGGAATCATCGTCCGCTGCGCATCGAGCCCATGCGCGAGGCGGCCCAGGTGCTGCTCGGTACTCATGACTTCACCTCCTTTCGGGCCAAGGCCTGCCAGGCCAAGTCGGCGATCAAGACCATCCACCACCTGCGTCTCTGGCAGAGCGGGCGGCTGATCGTCCTCGACATCCGCGCCAATGCCTTCCTGCACCACATGGTGCGCAACATCGCCGGAGTGCTGATGGCGGTGGGCTGTGGCGAGCGGCCGGTGGAGTGGGTGAGCGAGGTTCTGGCGGCGCGGGAGCGACGGCTGGGTGGCGTCACCGCCCATCCCTATGGCCTCTACCTGGTGGACGCCGAATATCCCGAAAGCACGCCCGTGCCCAAGCGGCCGCTGGGGCCGCTGTTCCTGGGGCATATCCCCGAGCTGGATGACCCCCAAGGCTGACGCTGCGCGGGTGGTCTGCTAACATCCATCGATTTGGAACGAGGTCATTCCGGTTTGGCTAACGTTCGAGTGAAGATCTGCGGGATCACCCGGGTCGAGGATGCGCTGGCCGCCGCGGCTGCCGGCGCCGATGCCATCGGCCTGGTGTTCTATGCGCGCAGCCCGCGCGCGGTGAGCGCTGCCCAGGCGCGTCAGATCGTGGCGGCGCTGCCGCCCTTCGTGACCACTGTCGGGCTCTTCGTCGATGCCTCGCCCTGCGAGATCGAGGAGACGCTGGATGCCGTGCCCCTGGATCTCCTGCAATTCCACGGCGACGAGACGCCGGCGCAATGCGCCCGTTACCGCCGTCCCTATATCAAGGCTCTGCGCATGCGCGAGGACATCGACCTCGTCGCCATCGCCGGTGACTACGCCGGCGCCCGCGGCTTGCTGCTCGACACCTATGTCGCCGGCGTGCCTGGGGGGACCGGTCAGGCCTTCGACTGGACGCGGGTACCGCAGGAACCCTCGCTGCCGCTGATCGTGGCGGGCGGGCTGGACGCGGACAACGTCGCCACGGCCATCGCCGCGTCTCGGCCCTATGGCGTGGACGTGAGCGGCGGCGTAGAGCAGGCCAAGGGCATCAAGGATGCCGCCGAGATCGCGCGTTTCGTGGCGGCCGTGCGAGGTGCCCCGGTCGCCTGATGTGACCCTCGTCAGGTGGTCGCCGTCCACACCTGCGACATATTCAAGCGGATCCGCCCCTGGTGGGTCTGCCGTCCGGCCCCCAGGGAGCCGGCATGCGACAACAGGGTAGCGGCCCGGGATACAGCGGGCGCTGCCGAACCTATTACAGATGCTCAAGGAAGGCGTGGCCCAGGCCGCGCTGGGAGCCCATGCAAGTGGAGAGAGATGCATGAGCAATTGGCTGGTCGACAAACTGATTCCTTCCATCATGCGGTCCGAGGTGAAGCGCAGTTCGGTGCCGGAAGGTCTTTGGCACAAGTGTCCGGCCTGCGAAGCGGTCCTCTACCGTCCGGAGCTGGAAAAGAACCTGGACGTGTGCCTGAAGTGCGGTCACCACATGCGTATCAACGCGCGTCGCCGCCTGGACATCTTCCTCGACGCCGAAGGTCGTGAAGAGCTGGGCACCGAGCTGGAGCCGGTGGACCGGCTGAAATTCCGGGACAGCAAGAAGTACAAGGATCGCTTCACTGCAGCACAGAAGGAAACCGGCGAGAAAGACGCCCTGATCTCCATGCGTGGCACCCTCAAGGGCATGCCGGTGGCGGTCTGCGCCTTCGAATTCTCCTTCATGGGCGGCTCCATGGGCGCCGTGGTCGGCGAGCGCTTCGTGCGCGCGGCCAACGTGGCCCTGGAACAGCGCTGCCCGCTGATCTGCTTCTCCGCCTCCGGTGGTGCGCGGATGCAGGAAGCCCTGATCTCCCTGATGCAGATGGCCAAGACCTCCGCGGTGCTGGCGCGCCTGCGCGAAGAGGGCATCCCCTTCATCTCGGTGCTGACCGATCCGGTTTACGGTGGCGTCTCCGCCAGTCTGGCGATGCTGGGTGACGTCATCGTCGCCGAGCCCAAGGCGCTGATCGGCTTCGCCGGCCCGCGCGTGATCGAGCAGACCGTGCGTGAAAAGCTGCCGGAAGGCTTCCAGCGCAGCGAATTCCTGCTGGAGCATGGCGCCGTCGACCTCATCGTGTCGCGCAAGGAATTGCGTGATCGCCTGGCGCGTCTGCTGGCGACCTTCCAGCACCAGCCGGTTCCGGCGGCCTGATGGCTGCGCGCAGCCTCGCGCAGTGGCTGGCCTATCTCGAGCAGCTGCATCCGTCAGCGATCGACATGGGCCTGGACCGGGTGCGCGAGGTCGCGCAGCGGCTGGGCCTGACCCGGCCGGCCCCGCGGGTGGTGACCGTGACCGGCACCAACGGCAAGGGCTCTACCTGTGCCTTTCTCGCCAGCCTGCTGCGCGCCAGCGGGCAGCGGGTGGGCGTCTATGCCTCGCCGCATCTGGTGCGCTACAACGAGCGCGTCGACGTGGACGGCACCCTCGCCAGCGATAGCGAGCTCTGCACCGCCTTCGCCGCGGTGGAAGCCGCGCGGGGCGAGATCAGCCTGACCTATTTCGAAGTGGGTACCCTGGCCGCCTTCTGGCTGTTCGAGCGTGCCCGGCTGGACGTCGCTGTTCTCGAAGTCGGTCTGGGCGGGCGCCTGGATGCGGTCAACCTGATCGACGCCGATCTGGCGTTGGTTACCAGCATCGGCCTGGATCACGCCGAATGGCTGGGCGATACCCGCGACAGCGTCGCCGTGGAAAAGGCCGGGATCTTCCGCGCTGGCAAGCCGGCCCTCTGTGGCGATCTGCAGCCGCCCGCGCCGCTGGCCGCGGCCGCCGAACGCCTGGGTGCCCCCTTGCTGCTGCGCGGGGAAGCCTTCGATCTGCAGATCGAGAGCGCCAGCTGGTTCTGGCGCGGGCGCGATGCCCAGGGCAATGACCTGGCGCTGCCGGGCCTGCCGCTGCTGGATCTGCCCATGGAAAATGCCGCTCTGGCCCTGCAGGCCTACGCCTTGCTCGACCAGCCCTGGCTGCCGGAGCGGATCGCGGTGGCCCTCCAGGCCACGCGCATGACCGGTCGGCTCGATCGTCGCCAGGTCGAGCGGGCAGGGGAAACCCTCAATGTCCTGCTGGACGTGGCCCACAATCCCCACGCCGCCGAGTACCTGGCCCGGCGCCTGGCGATGAAGCCGGTCGCCGGCGTGCGGCGTGCGGTGTTCGGCGTCCTGGCCGACAAGGACCTGGATGGCATCCTGGCGCCCCTGGCAGCGCTGTTCGCCGACTGGGCGGTGGCGAGTCTGCCGACCCCGCGCAGTCGCGACGGCGCCGAGGTTGCCGTCATCCTGAGGGCGCAGGGTGCCCGGGCCGAGGCCCATGCTTCGCTGCTGGCGGCCTTCGAAGCCCAGCTGGCGGCCAGTTCGGCAGCCGACGAGGTGGTGGTGTTCGGCTCCTTCTACAGCGTCGCCGAAGTCCTCGCGCAGCTCTCTTCCCTATCCGAATCCGCGGAGGCATAACCCATGCTCAAGCAAAGAGTCATAGGCGCGCTGGTACTGCTGGCGCTGATCATCATCTTCGTACCCATGCTCTTCAATCGCCAGGACGACGCCCGCAAGGTAGCGGTCGAAGCGCCGCCCCAGCCGACCGCGCCCACCGTGCCCAGTACCGAGGTTCAGCCGGTGCAGACGCCCGAGGCGCCGCCGGTGGTGGTGGTGCCGGACGAGCCGGCCAAGCCGCTCGGCAAGCCGCAGACGCCCATCGCCGGTACCTCCGGTCAGGCGCCGGCGCAGAATGCCCCGGTGACGGCGCCGCCGCCCCAGCCTGCCGCGCCGGTCGCCAAGGCGCCTGCAACCCCTGCGCCCGTGGCCAGTGCTCCCGTGGCACCGACGGCTACCCCGGCGCCGGCGGCCAAGCCGGACTCGCGCCTGGGCGCGGCCAACCTGCCCAACAGCTGGTCGGTGCAGCTCGCCAGTCTGTCGTCCCGGCCCAGCGCCGATGCCCTGCAGGCCAAGCTGCGCAGTCAGGGCTACAACGCCTACGTGCGGACCGCCGATGGCATGAATCGCGTCTTCGTCGGACCGGTGATAGAGCGCAGCGAGGCGGATCGCCTGCGCGATCAGCTCAACAAGCAGAATGGCGTCAAGGGTTTCGTCGTACGCTTTCAGCCGGAGCGCGGTTAACCCGGTCACAAGGCTCTGCTAGAATGCAGGGCCTTTTTGTAAGTGGACCTTGCCGTGGGCTTCACCTGGGTGGACTGGGCGATCGTCGCCGTCGTCATCGTTTCCTGCCTGATCAGTCTCAGGCGCGGCTTCGTCAAGGAAGCGTTGTCATTGGCCACCTGGATCGTGGCCGGTGGCGTGGCCTGGGTCTTCGGCGGGGCGCTGTCCAACTACCTGGTCGACTATATTCAGGTGCCTTCCGGGCGGGTGATCGCCGCCTGTGTCATTCTCTTCGTGCTGACGCTGCTGGTCGGTGCCCTGGTGAGCTTCTTGCTTGGCGAATTGATCCGCGTCACCGGATTGTCGGGCACCGATCGCTTTCTCGGCATGGCCTTTGGCGCCGCCCGCGGTGCGCTGTTGATCACCGTGGCCGTGGGCCTGTTGAGCCTGGGGCCGGTCCAGCAGGATGGCTGGTGGCAACAGTCGGTGCTGGTTCCACATTTTCTTTTAGTGGCCGATTGGTCGAAGAATCTGCTGTTGGGCTTTGCCGGCCAATGGCTGGGCGCGACGCCCATGCCCAGTCTGCAACTGCTGCCGCAGCTGGGGCCCAAGGCTCCTTGAACGCTTTTCCAGGCCTCGCACTGCCGGGGTCATCCTGCGATGGTTCGCCGTCGCATCACTTGAAACAGTGGGGTCGCGTCACATGTGTGGCATCGTAGGTATCGTGGGCAAGACTAACGTCAACCAGTCGTTGTACGACGCGCTCACCGTCCTTCAACATCGCGGTCAGGATGCCGCCGGTATCGTCACCAGCCTGGACGGTAAACTCTTCCTGCGCAAAGACAACGGCCTGGTCCGCGATGTCTTCCAGCAGCGGCACATGCAGCACCTGGTCGGCCACATGGGCATCGGCCATGTGCGCTATCCCACCGCCGGCAGCTCCAGCTCCGCCGAGGCGCAGCCGTTCTACGTGAATTCGCCCTATGGCATCACCCTCGCGCACAACGGCAACCTGACCAACGTCGAGCAACTGTCCCGCGAGATCTACGAATCCGATCTGCGCCACGTCAACACCACCTCCGATTCCGAGGTGCTGCTTAACGTCTTCGCCCACGAGCTGGCGGTACGCAACAAGCTGCAGCCCACCGAGGACGACGTCTTCGCCGCGGTTTCCGAGGTTCATGAGCGTTGCCGTGGCGGTTACGCCGTGGTGGCCATGATCACCGGCTATGGCATCGTCGGCTTCCGCGATCCCAACGCCATCCGCCCCATCGTCTTCGGTCAGCGCCACACCGAATACGGCGTGGAGTACATGATCGCCTCCGAGAGCGTCGCCCTCGATGTACTCGGCTTCACCCTGATCCGCGACCTGGAGCCGGGCGAAGCGGTTTACATCACCGAGGACGGGCGTCTCTACACCCGCCAGTGCGCGCAGAATCCGCACTACGCACCCTGCATCTTCGAACACGTCTACCTGGCGCGCCCGGATTCCATCATCGACGGCATCTCGGTCTACAAGGCCCGCCTGCGCATGGGCGAGAAGCTTGCCGAGAAGATCCAGCGCGAGCGGCCCGAGCACGACATCGACGTGGTCATCCCGATTCCGGACACCAGCCGCACCGCGGCGCTGGAGCTGGCCAACCACCTGGGCGTCAAGTTCCGTGAGGGCTTCGTCAAGAACCGCTACATCGGTCGGACCTTCATCATGCCCGGCCAGGCCGCGCGCAAGAAGTCGGTGCGCCAGAAGCTCAACGCCATCGAGCTGGAATTCCGCGGCAAGAACGTGATGCTGGTGGATGACTCCATCGTCCGCGGCACGACCTGCAAGCAGATCATCCAGATGGCCCGCGAAGCCGGCGCCAAGAAGGTCTACTTCTGCTCGGCGGCTCCGGCGGTGCGCTTCCCCAACGTCTACGGCATCGACATGCCCAGCGTGCACGAACTGATCGCCCACGGCCGCACCACCGAGGAGGTCGGCGAGCTGATCGGCGCCGACTGGCTGATCTACCAGGATCTGCAGGACCTGCAGGAAGCCGTGCGTACCCGCAAGGCGCCCAAGGTCGAGCAGTTCGACTGCGCGGTGTTCGATGGCGAGTACATCACCGGCGACGTCGATGCCGCCTATCTGAATCGGATCGAGCAGGCACGCAACGACGCGGCTAAGGGCAAGCACAAGGCGGTCAGCGCCATCATCGATCTCTACAACGACTAAGGAGCTGCACATGAGCCAAGACTGGGATGCCGGACGCCTGGACAGTGATCTCGAGGGCGCGGCCTTCGAGACCTTGGCGGTGCGGGCAGGGCAGCAGCGCTCGCCGGAAGGCGAGCATGGCGAAGCCCTGTTCCTGACCAGCAGCTATGTGTTCCGGACCGCCGCGGATGCCGCGGCGCGTTTCGCCGGCGAGGTGCCGGGCAACGTCTACTCGCGCTACACCAATCCCACGGTGCGTACCTTCGAGGCCCGCATCGCAGCCCTCGAAGGGGCCGAGCAGGCGGTGGCCACCGCCTCGGGCATGTCGGCCATCCTGGCCATGGTGATGAGCCTGTGCAGCGCCGGCGACCATGTGCTGGTCTCGCGCAGCGTGTTCGGCTCCACCATCAGCCTGTTCGAAAAGTACTTCAAGCGCTTCGGTATCGAGGTGGACTATCCGCCGCTGGCCGATCTCGATGCCTGGCAGGCGGCCTGCAAGCCCAATACCCGGCTGTTCTTCGTCGAGTCCCCGTCCAATCCCCTCGCCGAGCTGGTGGACATCGCCGCCCTGGCCGAGATCGCCCATGCCCAGAGCGCGCTGCTGGCGGTCGACAACTGCTTCTGCACCCCGGCGCTGCAAAAGCCGCTGGCGCTGGGTGCCGACATCGTCATCCATTCGGCGACCAAGTACATCGATGGCCAGGGCCGCGGCATGGGCGGCGTGGTCGCTGGCCGTGCCGAACAGATGAAGGAAGTGGTGGGCTTCCTGCGTACCGCCGGACCGACCCTGAGCCCCTTCAACGCCTGGCTGTTCCTCAAGGGCCTGGAGACGCTGAAGATCCGCATGCAGGCGCACAGCCAGACCGCACTGGAGCTGGCGCGCTGGCTGGAAGGCCAGCCCGGCGTCGAGCGGGTCCACTATGCCGGCCTGCAAAGCCATCCGCAGCATGAGCTGGCCTGCCGTCAGCAGTCGGCCTTTGGCGCTGTGGTGAGCTTCGAGGTGGCCGGTGGGCGCGACGCTGCCTGGCGTTTCATCGATGCCACCCGGATGATCTCCATCACCACCAACCTGGGCGATACCAAGACCACCATCGCCCACCCGGCGACCACCTCGCATGGGCGGCTGTCGCCCGCCGAGCGCGCCAATGCCGGGATCAGCGACAGCCTGATCCGCATCGCCGTGGGTCTCGAAGACCTGGGTGACCTGCGGCAGGATCTGGCCCGCGGACTGGCGGCCCTATGAGTCTGACGTTCGCACCGGTGGAATTGCGCGTCGCCCTGGTCACGGGTGCGGCGCGGGGGATCGGGCTGGGCATCGCCGCCTGGCTGGTGGCCGAAGGCTGGCGGGTAGTGGTGGCCGACATCGAGCAGGAGCGCGGCGCCAAGGTGGCTGCTGCCCTTGGCGAACGCGCCTTGTTCGTCGCCCTGGACGTGGCTGACGAGAGTCAGGTGGAGTCCGCCGTCGCCCAGGTGATCGGCCAGTTCGGGCGGCTGGACGCCCTGGTCAACAATGCCGGTCTCGCCACCGCCCAGGGCCAGCCGCTGGAAAGCCTGGCGCTGGCCGAGTGGCGCAAGGTGCTAGGGGTGAATCTGGACGGCCCCATGCTGATGGCCAAGCATTGCGCGCCCTATCTGCGCGAGCAGCAGGGCGCTATCGTCAACATCGCCTCGACTCGAGCCCGGCAGTCCGAGCCCCACAGCGAGGCCTATGCCGCCAGCAAGGGCGGATTGCTGGCCCTGACCCATGCCCTGGCCATCAGCCTGGGCCCGGAAGTGCGGGTGAATGCCCTCTGCCCGGGTTGGATCGATGCGCGCGATGCCCATGTCCGCGAAGCCGAGCCGCTGTCCGCCACCGACCATGAGCAGCATCCGGTCGGGCGGGTAGGGACGGTGGAAGATGTCGCGGCCTGCGTGGCCTGGTTGCTGAGCGGCAACGCTGGTTTCATCAGCGGTGAGGCTATCACCTTGGACGGCGGCATGACCCGCAAGATGATCTATCGGGAATAGCGCCTCGTAGAAAATAAAATTGGAAAATTCCTTGACGGATCAAGGGGCTACGAGGAGAATGCGCGTCACCCGAAGGGGATGGCTGATTAGCTCAGCTGGGAGAGCACCTGCATCACACGCAGGGGGTCGGCGGTTCGATCCCGTCATCAGCCACCAAACTCTTCGGGAAGTGTTCCGCAAGGTACACGCACTGCGCGGCGGTAGTTCAGTCGGTTAGAATACCGGCCTGTCACGCCGGGGGTCGCGGGTTCGAGTCCCGTCCGCCGCGCCATATGAGTTGTTTTGGGTCCTCTGAACTGCCCGAACGACGCAAGAGAAGCTGCCTTAGGGCAGCTTTTTTTGTGCCTGGAAAAAAGCCGTGCCTACCGTTTGCCAGCAGGCGTCGCGGCAAGCGCGTTTGGCCATGAGCGTCAGGATGTCATGGCCCTCCACCAGGAGGCCGAGGTACAGGAAACCGTCGATGGTCCGCGGCCGGAGAGGAACGACGGCGTTGGCGGCGCTTCGGCGGCTGCTGCAGGGCAGGCCGGTGGCCTCGTGCCGATCGTGAATTCGGCCACCCCCGACCTGAGACCGGCGCGCCACCTCGTTGCTGGCGCTGGACCCCTGGCTGGCGCCTGTAGCGGGATCGATGTCCTCGGCCATCAGGACCTGTTCTCCGACGGCGCTAGCGCGCCGGGGCACCCAACTGGGCCGAGATGCGCGCCGTGGTGGCAAGCATCTGCTCGACGTACTCGGCCTTGAGGTCTTCACGAAAGCGGAAGCAGGGAAAGGAGACGCTCAGGCCGGCGATGACCTGGCCGAAGCGATCGCGGATCGGCGCCGCCAGGCACCTCATGTTGTCTTCGAATTCCTCATGGTCCTCGGCGAAACCCAACGCGCGGACGCGTGCCAGTTCCGTCAGGTAGGCAGCCAGGCTGTCGAGGGTGTTGGGCGTGCGACGGACAAAGGTCTCCTGGGCGAGGATCTGTCGTACCTCGGCCTCCGGCCGCCAGGCCATCAGCACCTTGCCGATCCCGGTGCAATACAGCGGCGCCCGCCGCCCGATACGCGAATACATGCGCAGGGTGTAGCGCGAGTCGAGCTTGTGCACATAGACGATGGCGCCCTCGTCGAAGATGCCGAGGTGGACGGTCTCGCCGGTGAGGTCGTTGAGCAGGCGCATGCCCGATTCGGCTTCGCGGACCAGTTCCAGCTGCGGCAGGGCGCGGGCGCCCAGTTCGAACAGCTTGACGCTCAGGCGGTAGCGGTCCTCGGCATCCTGGACCACATAGCCCAGGGCCTTGAGCGTCTGCAGGAAGCGGTGGACGGTGCTTTTCGACAGGTCCAGCTGCTGCGCCAGCTCCGAGACGCCGCAGTCGTCCTCGCGTTCGCCGAGGGCTTCCAGTACGGCCAGGGTACGTCCGACCGCACTGACCATGTCGTTGCCGAGAGAAGTCGATTTTTCCATGAGACCGCCGGTCGCCTATTTGGTGGAACAGTGTTCCATTCTGATTGACGGATGCGGGAATTGCCAGCAACACTGGGTCCAGCAAAACGGAACACTGTCCCGAAAGTAGCTCGACGACGGTGACCGTCCCCTTCGGTGGCTCAGGTCGCCGGATCGAACAAGAACAATAGCCAGGTCCACAGTCATGATGCCCGTACGCCAGCCGCTGGTTGTCTCTTTGTCTTTTCGCGCTCTGATCAGGCGCGGATCTTCGCCTGTCGCCAGGGTGCAAAGTTCGTCTACGGCCTGGAGCAAGGACGCATGAGCGCGGCCTTCCTAGCGACTCCCATCACCCGCATCGGCCTCATCGGTGAATGCATGGTCGAGTTGCGCAGCCAAATGGATGGCCAGCTGGGCCAGGCCTTTGGCGGCGATACCCTGAATGCTGCTGTCTATCTGCGGCGGCTATTGGGGGGCGACGGGGTGCAGGTGGATTACCTCACCGCGGTGGGCGACGACAGCCTGAGCCAGGCCATGCGCGCCTGCTGGCGTGAGGAGGGCGTAGGGGACGAGCGGGTACGGGTGCTGCCCGGACGTCTGCCGGGCCTCTATCTGATCCAGACCGACGCCGACGGCGAGCGGCGCTTTCTCTACTGGCGCGGCGAGGCGGCGGCGCGTGAGTGTTTCGACGGTGCCGAGGCCCAACCGCTGCTGGCGTCTCTGGCCGAGTATCAGGTGCTCTACCTCAGCGGTATCAGCCTGGCGGTGCTGACCGATACCGGCCGCGAGCGGCTGCTGGAGGCTCTGCGCCAGGCTCGTGCCGCCGGCACCCGCATCGTCTTCGACAACAACTACCGGCCGCGGTTGTGGCCGAGTGTCCAGGCCGCGCGCACGGCCTATCACCGGCTGTTGCAACTGACCGATCTGGCGCTGGTGACCTGGGAAGACGATGCCGCCCTGTTCGGTTTCGCCGACGAGGCGGCGCTGTTCGCCCAGTACGCCGAGTGGGGCGTGGCCGAGGTAGCGCTCAAGCGCGGCGCACGCAGCTGCCTGCTGCAGAACCGCCAAGGACGCCAGGAAGTGGCCGGCGAAGCGGTGGCCCGGGTGGTCGATACCACGGCCGCCGGGGACTCCTTCAGCGCCGCCTACCTGGCCTGCCGCCTTCAGGAGGGAGCGCCCGCAGTGGCCGCCTCCTGGGGCCATCGCCTGGCGGCCACGGTCATCCAGCATCCCGGCGCGCTCATCTCGCGCGCGGCCATGCCGGCCATGCCGCCCCTGTTTCTTTCTCTCACTGCCCAGGCCTGAAGCCATGAAGATCACTGAAGCCCGCGTCATCGTCACCTGTCCCGGTCGCAATCTGGTCACGCTCAAGATCGTCACCGACGAAGGCCTCCATGGCCTGGGTGACGCCACCCTCAATGGCCGCGAGCTGGCGGTCGTCGCCTACCTGGAGGAGCACGTGCTGCCGGCGCTGATCGGTCGTGACGCCCACCGCATCGAAGACATCTGGCAGTACCTCTATCGCGGTGCCTACTGGCGGCGCGGACCGGTGACCATGACCGCCATCGCCGCGGTGGACGTGGCGCTCTGGGATCTCAAGGCCAAGGCCGCTGGTATGCCGCTGTACCAGCTGCTCGGCGGCAAGAGCCGCGAGCGGGTGATGGTCTATGGCCATGCCACCGGCAAGGACATCGAGAGCTGCCTGGACGAAGTGGCCCGCCATGTCGAGCAGGGCTATCGCGCGGTGCGGGTGCAGTGCGGGGTGCCGGGCATACCCACCACCTATGGCGTGGCCAAGCGCGAGGGCGAGCGCTACGAACCGGCCGACAGCGACCTGCCGGCCGAGCACGTCTGGGACACCGCCAAGTACCTCAATCACGTGCCCAAGCTGTTCGCCGCGGTGCGCGAGCGCTTCGGCGACGACCTGCACCTGCTGCACGACGTGCACCACCGGCTGACGCCCATCGAAGCGGGGCGGCTGGGCAAGAGGGTCGAGGAATACAACCTGTTCTGGCTGGAGGACTGCACCCCGGCGGAAAACCAGGAAGCCTTCCGGCTGATCCGCCAGCACACCACCACGCCGCTGGCGGTGGGCGAGGTGTTCAACTCCATCCACGACTGCCGTGAGCTGATCCAGGAGCAGCTGATCGACTACATCCGCGCCACCCTGGTGCATGCCGGCGGCATCACCCACATGAGGCGCATCGCCGATCTGGCGGCGCTCTACCAGGTGCGCACCGGCTTCCACGGCGCCACCGACCTGTCACCGGTGTGCATGGGCGCGGCGCTGCACTTCGACACCTGGGTACCCAACTTCGGCATCCAGGAGCACATGCCCCACGAGGCGCGCATCGAGGAGGTCTTCCCCCATGCCTATCGTTTCGCGGACGGCCATTTCACTCCGGGCGAGGTGCCCGGCCATGGCGTGGACATCGATGAAGACCTCGCCGCCCGTTATCCGTACAAACGCGCCAGCCTGCCGGTGAACCGGCTGGTGGACGGCACCCTGTGGCATTGGTGAGCGAGGAATCCAGGATGAAAGCCTTTCAGGTCAGAGCACCCCACGAATTCAGCATCGAAGAGGTCGCGGTGCCCGTGTTGGCACCGAGCGAGGTCCGCGTCGGGGTGGCCTATGCCGGCATCTGCGGCTCGGACATGCACATCATCCATGGGCAGAACGCCTTCGTGCGCTTTCCCCGCGTCACCGGCCATGAATTCGCCGGGGTGGTGCGCGAGGTAGGCGAGGGCGTGAGCGGCCTGGCGGTGGGCGATCCGGTCTGCGTCGATCCGGTGATCGCCTGCGGCAGCTGCTATCCCTGCCGCATCGGCCGGCCCAATGTCTGCAGTCGCCTGCAGGTGCTGGGGGTGCATCGCGATGGCGGCTTCAGCGAAGAGGTCTGCGTGCCCGCGGCCAATGCCCATCGCCTGCCGCCCGGTTTGCCGCTGGCCCAGGCCGCGCTGGTCGAGCCCTACAGCATCGCCCTCAATGTGCTGGAGCGGATGCAGGTCTTTCCCGGCGATTCATTGCTGATCTATGGCGCCGGGGTGATCGGCCTGACCCTGGTGCAGATGGCCAGGGCGCTGGGCATCGCCGACATCACCGTGACCGATGTGCTGGACGATCGCCTGGCCACCGCCCGTGCCCTGGGCGCGACCCGCACTCTCAATGGCCGCGATACCGATGTCGAGGCGGCGCTGCGCGAGGCCACCGGCGGCGAGGGCGTGCCCCTGATCGTCGACGCCGCCTGCCATCCGGCCTTGCTTCCGGAGATCGTCCGCCTGGCCTCGCCGGCCGGGCGCATCGGCCTGCTGGGTTTCAGCGCCACGCCCAGCGAGCTGGTGCAGCTGGAGATCATCAAGAAGGAACTGACCCTGGTGGGCTCGCGGCTCAACAACGGGCGCTTCCCGCGGGTCATCGAGCTGCTGGCGGCGGGCAAGCTGGATGCCGCGGCGCTGATCAGCCATCAGGTGGCCAGCCAGGAGATGCCGAGCGCCATCGAGCTGATCGAAAGGCACCCCGAGCAGACGCGCAAGGTGCTGGTGCAGTGGGGCGGCAACGTCTGAAAAATCCGACTCCCCCTGGGGAGTTCTCTTATGCCTTACCGAATAAAGACAATGAGCGGGAGGTAACAAATGGCTGGACAAGGTCGTGGGCTGGTACTCGTCATGCTGTTCCTGGCGGGAGTCGTCAACTATCTGGATCGCTCGGCGCTGTCGGTGGCGGCGCCATTGATCCAGAAGGACTTCGCGCTGAGCGCCGGCGAGATGGGGCTGCTGTTCAGCGCCTTCTTCGTCGGCTATGCGGCGTTCAACTTCATTGGCGGCTGGGCCGCCGATCGCTATGGCGCCAAGACCACGCTGCTGCTGGCCATGGTGCTCTGGTCGGCGTTCAGTGGCCTGACGGTGCTGGCCTCGGGCTTCGCCGCGCTGATCGTGATCCGGGTGCTGTTCGGTATGGCCGAGGGGCCCTTGAGCGTCTCCACCAGCAAGATGGTCAACAACTGGTACGCGCCCCATAACCGGGGTCGCACCCTGGGCCTGTCGATGTCGGGCACCCCTTTGGGCGGGGCCATCTCCGGCCCCATCGTCGGGGTGATCGCCGTGGCCTACGGCTGGAAGGTGTCCTTTATCGTCATCATGCTGATCGGCTTCGTCTGGGCCGTGGTCTGGTACCTCTGGATCAAGGACAAGCCGACCGGCCAGTTGGCCGCCGACATCGCCGCCGAGGAGCGCGCCGTGGCCGTGGTGGATACCGAGGTGCGGCCGCTCAAGTACTATCTGCGCCAGCCCACGGTGCTGTTCACCGCCCTGGCGTTCTTTGCCTACAACTACACCCTGTTCTTCTTCCTGACCTGGTTTCCCAGCTACCTGATCCAGGCCTACGGCCTCAACGTGAAGGACATGAGCATTGCCACGGTGATCCCCTGGGTGCTGGGCTTCATCGGCCTGGCGGTGGGCGGCTATCTGTCCGACTGGGTGTTCCGCAAGACCGGCCGGCTGATGTTCTCGCGCAAGGTGGTGCTGGTGACCTGTCTGCTGGCCTGTGCCCTGTGTATCGCCGTGGCTGGCCTGGTCAGCACCCTCTATGCGGCCGTGGCGCTGGTGGCGCTCTCGGTGTTCTTCCTCTATCTGACCGGCGCCATCTACTGGGCGATCATCCAGGACACGGTGCCGGCGGCGCGGGTCGGCGGGGTGAGCGGCTTCATGCACTTCCTGGCCAACACCTCGGGCATCATCGGCCCGGCGGTGACCGGCTACCTGGTGCAGTTCACCGGGGCCTTCACCAGCGCCTTCCTGCTGGCCGGCGCCCTGACCGTGATCGGCTCGCTGTGCGTGGCGCGCTTCGTCAAGCCGCTGGCCGAGCGGCCGGCGAGCGCACCGACCGAGCTGGCCGCGGGAGGCACCCGATGAGCGACTTCGAACGGATCCCCTCGCGCTATCCGGCGCCGGCCATCGGTATCGTCCACCTGGGACTGGGCGCCTTCCACCGTGCTCACCAGGCGGTCTACCTGGAACGCAACCTGGCTCGCCATGGTGGTGGTGCCTGGGGCCTGAGCAGCGCCAACCTGAGGTCGGGGCGGGCGCTGGTGGAGACCCTGCGCGCTCAGCAGGGTCGCTATCACGTGGCCGAGTACCGCAACCGGCGCGAAGGGGTGCTGCGCGAGATCGGCGCCCTGCGCGAGGTGCTCTATGCCGGTGACGGCGGTGCCGAGCGCGAGGCCCTGCTGGCGCGGCTGGCCGATCCCGGGGTGCGCATCGTCACCCTGACGGTGACGGAAAAGGGTTACTGCCTGAGTCCCGCCAGCGGTGCCCTGCGGCGCGACGATCCCGGCATCGTCCACGACCTCGCCGAACCGCGGGCGCCGCGCACCCCACCGGGGCTGCTGGTGGAAGGCCTGCGCCGCCGGCGTGCCGCGGGTATCGCACCCTTCACCGTGCTCTGCTGCGACAACATGCCCGACAACGGCCAGCGGACCCGCCAGGCGGTGGTGTCCCTCGCCGAGGCCCAGGACGCGGGCCTGGCGGCCTGGATCGCCACCGAGGTGGCCTTTCCCTGCAGCATGGTGGATCGCATCGTGCCGGCCATGGACGAGGCCGCCTTCGCGCGCTTGCGCGACCTTGGCTGCGATGACCCGGCCGCGGTGGTGGGCGAGGCCTTCAGCCAGTGGGTGATCGAGGATCGCTTTCCTCAGGGACGCCCGGACTGGGAACACGAAGGGGTGCAGATGGTGGCGGACGTCCGCCCCTTCGAGACCATGAAGTTGCGCCTGCTCAATGGCAGCCATTCGCTGCTGGCCTATGTGGGCAGCCTGGCCGGCCACGGCACCGTGGCCGAGGCCATGGCCGACCGTCAGCTGGCCGCTCTGGTGCACCGCTACATGAGTCGCGAGGCGGCGCCAACCCTGGACATGCCCGATGGTGTCGATCTCGACGCCTATGCCGAAGCCCTGGTCGCACGCTTTCGCAACGATGCCCTGCAGCACCGGCTGCGCCAGATCGCCATGGATGGCTCGCAAAAGCTGCCCCAGCGCTGGCTGCTGGGAGCCCAGCGGCTGCTGGAGCAGGGCAATGATTTCTCCTGTACCGCCCTCGGCGTGGCGGCCTGGATTCACTTTGGTGACGCCGAGGGCGAGGCCCTGGACGATCCCCTGCGCGCCACCCTGGCCGCCTTGCCTAAGGGCGTGGCGCGGGTCGATGCCGTCCTGGCGCTGGCCGAGGTCTTTCCGCCAGCGTTGGCCGAGCAGGCCGCCTTCCGCGAAGCGGTGCAGCAGGCCCATCGGCGCATCGCCGAGGCGGGCATAGGCACGGCCATCGCCGACTTGACCGATCAAGGAGTCTGACATGGAACATACCTGGCGCTGGTTCGGCCCGCGCGATCCCATCTCCCTCGCCGATATCTGCCAGACCGGTGCCACCGGCATCGTCACGGCGCTGCACGAGATTCCCAATGGCGAGGTCTGGCCGGTAGCGGCCATCGCCGAGCGCAAGGCGCTGATCGAGGCGGCGGGTCTGAGCTGGTCGGTGGTGGAAAGCATCCCGGTACACGAAGACATCAAGCGTGGCCTGCCGGGGCACGAGCGCTACCTGGACAACTACCGGCAGAGCCTGCGCAACCTCGCCCAGTGCGGCATCGACGTGGTCTGCTACAACTTCATGCCGGTGCTGGACTGGACCCGCACCCAGCTGGCCCATCGACTACCCGACGGCGGCTGGGCGCTGAGATTCGATCAGGATGCCTTCGCCGCCTTCGACCTTTGCATCCTGCAGCGGGACGGGGCCGAAGCGGACTACTCCGCCGCGGAGATCGAACGGGCGCGTCGCCATCACGACGGTCTCGACGCGGCCGGTCGCGAAGAGCTGGTACGCACGCTGATCGCCGGGCTGCCCGGTGCCGAGGAAGGCTATTCGGTCGCCGACCTCCGACAGTTGCTGGCCACCTATGCCGGGATCGACGCCGCGCGCCTGCGTGAGCACCTGGCGGTCTTCCTGCTGGCCGTGGTGCCGGTGGCGGAAGAGGTGGGGATCCGCCTGGGGGTGCATCCGGACGATCCGCCCCGGCCGCTGCTGGGATTGCCCCGCGTGGTCTCCACCGCCGCCGACGCCCAGTGGCTGCTGGAGGCGGTGCCCAGCCCCGCCAACGGCCTGACCTTCTGCACCGGCTCCTATGGCGTGCGCGCCGACAACGACCTGGTAGCCATGGCCCGCCAGTTCGCCTCGCGCATTCACTTCGTCCACCTGCGGGCGACCCGCCGTGAGGAAGATCCACGCAGCTTCCACGAAGCCCATCATCTGGATGGCGACGTGGACATGGTCGGGGTGATCCGCGAGTTGGTGCGCGAGGAGCGTCGCCGCGAACGCGAAGGCGGGGCGCGCCTGCCGATGCGACCGGATCACGGTCACCAACTGCTGGATGATCAGGGCCGACGGACCAATCCAGGTTACTCGCTGATCGGCCGGCTCAAGGGCCTGGCCGAATTGCGCGGCGTGGAACAGGCCGTGCGTCGTCTGGAAGAGGAGAGACACTGATGTTGACCATCGTCTGTCAGGAACCCGGTCTGCTGCGCGCCGAGCAGCGGGAGAAGCCCCCGCGTCGCCCGGGCGAAACCCTGGTGCGCATCGAGCGGGTCGGGGTGTGCGGCACCGACCTGCACATCTTTTCCGGCAATCAGCCCTACCTGAATTATCCGCGGGTCATGGGCCACGAGATCTCCGCCACGGTGACCGAGACCGAAGCCGACTCGGGCCTCGCCGAGGGCGACCTGGTCTATGTGATGCCCTATTTGTCCTGTGGCGATTGTGTGGCCTGCCGCCAGGGCAAGACCAACTGCTGCACCCGCATCCAGGTCCTGGGCGTGCATTGCGATGGCGCCATGACCGGTTACCTGAGTCTGCCCCACAGCGCGCTGTTCCGTGCGGATGGCCTGGATGCCGATCAGGCGGCCATGGTGGAGTTTCTCGCCATTGGCGCCCATGCGGTGCGGCGCGGTGAGGTAGCCGCCCAGCAGCAGGTGCTGGTGGTGGGCGCCGGTCCCATCGGCATGGCGGTGGCACTGTTCGCCCACCTGCGCGGGGCGCGGGTGACGGTGCTGGACGGCCGTACCGATCGCCTTGCCTTCTGCGCCGAGCATCTTGGGGTGCAGGCCACGGTCGCGCTTGGCGAGGACGACGAGGCGCGCCTGCGCGACCTCACCTGCGGCGATTTCTTCGACGTGGTGTTCGACGCCACCGGTAATCCCCGTGCCATGGAGCGCGGCTTCGCCTTCATCGCCCATGGCGGCAAGTACGTGCTGGTGTCCATCGTCCAGGGCAACCTGAGCTTTGCCGATCCGGAATTTCACAAGCGCGAGGCGACCCTGCTCGGTAGCCGCAACGCCACCGCCGAGGATTTCCGCCACGTGCACGATTGTCTCCGACGCGGGCTGGTACCCACCCAGGCATTGAATACCCACCGACTGCGCCTGGAGGAGGTGCCCGAGGCTTTCCCACCCTTGCTCGATCCTGCCGAGGGCGTGGTCAAGGCGCTCATCGAATGCTGAAGCGGAGACGGACATGGAACTGATCACCCGCAGCGGCGCCGCGGCGGCCGCCCGCGCCACCCTGCGTCTGCATCCCCAGGATGATGTGCTCATCGCCCGCCAGCCACTGGTGCCGGGCCTGGAACTGCCGGAGGAAGGGGTGCAGGTTCGCGAACCTGTGCCCGCCGGTCACAAGGTCGCCGTGCGCCCTATAGCGGTGGGCGAGCCGGTACGACGCTATGGTCAGATCATCGGCTTCGCCCGCGAGGCCATCGCCGCCGGCAGCCACGTCCACGTGCACAACCTAGCCATGGGCGACTTCACCCGGGAGCATGCCTTTGGTATCGAGGCCCGTGGCGCACCAGCGCCCATCGAGCGCAGTTTCCTGGGGATCGTCCGGCCGGACGGGCGGGTAGCGACCCGCAACTACATCGGCATCCTCACCTCGGTGAACTGCTCGGCGACGGTGGCGCGAGCCGTGGCCGACCACTTTCGGCGTGACGTCCACCCCGAGGCGCTGCAGCCCTATCCCCATGTCGACGGCGTGGTAGCCCTGACCCATGGCGTCGGTTGTGGCATCGATACCCAGGGAGAGGGCATGGCGGTGCTGCGTCGCACCCTGGGCGGCTACGCGGCCCATGCCAATTTCGCCGCCGTGCTGTTCATCGGCCTGGGCTGCGAGGCCAACCAGATCCCCACGCTGCTGGCTGACCAGGGTCTCGCCGAGCATGCGGGGCTGTGCAGCCTCAACATCCAGGACAGCGGCGGTACCACCGCCACCGTTGCTCGCGGCATTGAAGCCGTAAAAGCCCTGTTGCCTGCGGCCAACGAGGTGGAGCGCGAACCGGTCAGCGCCCGGCATCTGATCCTTGGTCTGCAATGCGGCGGATCGGACGGCTATTCAGGCATCAGTGCCAACCCGGCGCTGGGCCGCGCGGTGGATCTGCTGGTGGCCGCCGGCGGCACCGCGATCCTTTCGGAAACCCCGGAGATCTACGGCGCCGAACACCTGCTCACCCGACGCGCCGCCAGCCCGGCGGTAGGCGAGCGACTGGTGGAGCGCATCCGCTGGTGGGAGGACTATTGCGCCCGTGCGGGCGCCAGCCTGGACAACAATCCGTCGGCGGGCAACAAGGCGGGTGGCCTGACCACCATCCTGGAGAAATCCCTCGGCGCGGTGATCAAGGCCGGCTCCACCGATCTCATGGCGGTCTACGGCTATGCCGAACCGGTGCGCAGCCCCGGTCTGGTGTTCATGGACACCCCCGGCTACGACCCGGTCTCGGCCACCGGTCAGGTGGCGGGCGGCGCCAACCTCATCGCCTTCACCACCGGGCGCGGTTCCGCCTATGGCTGTGCACCGACGCCATCGCTCAAGATCGCCACCAACACCCGCCTGTGGGAGAGTCAGCGCGACGATATGGACGTGGATTGCGGCGGCCTGGTCGATGGCAGCACCACCCTGGAAGAGCGCGGCGCCTTCATCTTCGAACGCCTGCTGGCACTGGCCTCGGGTGAGCGCAGTCGCAGCGAGTTGCATGGCTATGGGCAGAACGAGTTCGTGCCCTGGCAACTGGGTGCGGTGACCTGAAGGGTGAACCCGCTCGCCTGATAGACAGCGGGCACCCGCATCCCCTTGGAGAAGGGCGCCGCCTATTGGTGGAGGCTGCCAAGCGGAAGCAGGGGCTCGACGTCTTGGAATGACGCGATGAAGCCTATCAGGCTCGGCTATCCCGGCTGCGGGGCAGGTGCCAGACTTCGGCCCCGCAGCGAACGCTGCAAGGATGAAAGGGGTGTGGCGACGGAGATAGCGACCACCAGATGGCCGCGCCAGTCGCGATCGTTACCGGAGAAGTAGCCTTGCTGCTGTAACAGCAACCCGTCGTCGAGTGGCGCGCCGCCCAGGGCAGCGCGCCATCGGCGTCAGGCCGATTCGCCGTCCGCGGGAGCGGCGACGGGTTCGGTGGCTTCGGGCTCGGCGGGCGAGGCCGTTTCAGCCTTGGCCTTGGCCTGCTCGCGGCGGGCCTGGGCGCGCTGGCGGCGCGCCTGCTGCTTGGCATAGACCGCCTGGGAAGCGGTCACGCTGCCGGCCGGCTGGCCATTCAGGTCCAGACGAGGCGCGTCCTCGGTCATGGCCGCCCAGTAGCGAGTGCCGCGACACCAGGTGGCGATGGCCTGCTTGAGCTGGTCACCGGTGATGCCCAGCCGCTCCAGGTGCTGCTCGGCGTCTTTCAGGATACCTTCCTTGAGCGGCACCTTGGGCGCAGGGTTGACCGGGAAGGCCAGCGGGAAATGCTTTTGCAGGCGGCGGATGCCCTCGACCACCGGATCCTGCTCGCGGGGCTTTTGCTCGCGGGGCTTGGCTTTCGGTGAAGGTCTCCGCGCCGGCCGCTCTTTGCTCTCGGTCGTTACCTGCGCTTTCTCGGCCCGCAGGCGGTCGCGTAGTTCAGCTAGTTGCTCAAAGCCCATCGTTCAGCTCACCGCTCCAAATAGAATTCACGTGCAAGGGTAACCCATGCCGGGCTTGGACCGCGCCCTTTGCAAATCGGCACGGCCAAACCGGTTAGCTCGTCATTCTAAAGGCTGGCCTGCCGATAAGGCATCCTTGAAAGTGTCCTTCCCGGCGGATGGTGGTCCTGACGGACGTTTTCTAGCCACCACCGGTCAGGCGCGATACCTACTGCGTCTTTGGAAAACAGTCCGAACATCGGCTGGAGAATACCTGCTGCGCGGGGCCGACCCTGTCGAGCCGGTACCTGAGGCTGCGGCGCGACGGCTGAAATTCCTCGCCGGCCTGGGCAACCTTTCGCCAGCGCATTAGCCGGCGAGATAGGCGTCGGTGGATTCCAGGCTCGCATAGGCAAAGGCTAGCGCCGCCATCAGGGCGGCATGCACCTGGGCAGCCGGCACCCGGACGCCTTTAAATTCCAGATCGAGGGTGGCGCAGGCATCGTGGATTACCGTCACGGCGTAGCCCATGTCGGCCGCGGCCCGGACGCCCGCATCGATGCACATATGGCTCATGGCGCCCACCACGACGAGCGAGCCGATACCCCGCTCGTCCAGCAGCTGCTTCAGGTTGGTTTCCCGAAAGGCATTGGGATAATGCTTGACCACCACCGGCTCGCCAGCCTGGGGCGTGACGGCCGCCTGGATCGCGACGCCCTCGCTGCCAGGCACGAAAATCGGTGCCTCGCTGCTGAGCGACTGATGCTGCACATGGATCACCGGGACGCCCTGGTCGCGGGCGTTGGCGATGATCCGGGCGGCGTTGGCGACCGCGGCCTCGATGCCGTCGAGGGGCAATTTGCCGGTGGGGAGGTATTCGTTCTGCAGATCGATGACGACGACGGCGTGCTTGCTCATGTCCAGCTCCTCGGAAGATGCTTCAGGTCTTGGGTCCGGTCATGATTGGCCAGCCGCGCCGGCAGGCGAAGGGGCGTGACCGACAACATCAGGGGTGCCAGCGACACATGCACGATCAACCACCGGTCGAACTCGGTCTGCTGCTCTATCCCGGCGCGCAACTGGCGACGGTCCACGGCCTCACGGATCTGTTCGAGATCGCCGGGCGCCTGACCGGGACCGCGGAGGATGCGGAGCGCCCTCGATTGCGCGTCAGCCACTGGCGGCTGGAGAAGGGCGCAGCGGCGCCCAGGCGGGTCTACGACTCGCTGCCCACAGCGAGCGGCTCACCCAGCGTGCTGATCCTGCCACCCAGCCTGGCTGAGCCGATCACACCGGAGGCTGCTGCGCCCTATCGCGAGTGGCTACGTCGCCAGCACCAGAGCGGCGTGCGTCTGGCCTCGATCTGCGCCGGCGCCTTTCTGCTGGCTGAAACCGGCTTGCTGGACGGCCGCACCGCCACCACCCACTGGCTCTATGTCGAGCGCTTCAATGCGCGTTTCCCTGCCGTCCGCCTGGACGCCGACCAGCTCCTCATCGATGGCGAGGATCTCGTCACCGCGGGCGGCCTCATGGCCTGGACCGACCTCGGCCTGCGCCTGGTCGATCGGTACCTGGGCGCCAAGCGGATGCTCGATACCGCGCGCATCCTGGTCATCGACCCGCCGGGTCGGCAGCAGCGCTACTACAGCGCCTTTTCGCCGCGCCTGAGCCATGGCGACAGCGCCGTCCTCGCCGTTCAGGAGTGGCTGCAGGAAACCGGCGCCCAGGACATCGCCCTGGCTACCCTGGCCCAGCGCGCCGGACTCGAACAGCGCACCTTTTTGCGCCGCTTTCGCCAGGCGACTGGCATGACCACCACGGCCTACTGTCAGCAATTGCGCGTCGGCCGCGCCCGGGAGCTGTTGCAGGCCAGCCGTCTGCCCCTCGAACGCGTCGCCTGGGAGGTGGGCTACAGCGATCCGGGCGCCTTCCGCAAGGTCTTCACCCGTGTCGTGGGACTGAGCCCGGGGGATTACCGGCGGCGGTTCGGGGGTGTGGTGAGGGCAGGGCGGTGAGGCCCGCTCTCGCTGCAACGCATGCTCATCCGCGAGTCTAGCCAGCACCAGACCGACGTCTGCTGCTCTCACCCGAACCCATCAGGCCTGCTGGATCGGCATGCTTCATGGCTCCACCAAAGGCGTCTCGTCTTCTTAGTTGAACCGAGCGCTGGCGATCGGCCTCCACTGAAGGAGACAAGACAGGGGTGTCTGGACTAGACCAGGCATCGACTCGCTTCGCGACGACCGACTCCGCAGGTGCCAATGCGTCAGGATCCAAACTTCCAGTTGCTGTTCGAAGGACTTCCCCATCTGGTGCTGGTGCTCTCTCCAGGTCCTGACTTCATCATGGTGGCAGCCAACGAAGGACGCCTGCGCGGCACCAATACCCGCCGTGAAGACTGCATGGGGCGGTCGATATTCGAGGTGTTCGGCCGCAATCCCGACGGCAGGTCGGAATTCGGCGCCGGCGTGTTGCGCGCTTCGCTGGAGCGGGTGATGCAGAGCCGTGAGCCCGATCGCATGGCGGTGACCCAGTACGACATTCCGCGGCGGTCCAGCGAAGGCGGCGGCTTCGAGGTGCGTTACTGGAGTCCGTTGAACGTTCCGGTGCTGGACGACCAGGGTGAGGTGATCTACATCATCCACCAGACCGAAGACGTCACCGAACAGGTGCTGGCCCAGCAACATTCCCGCCCTAGTCTCAAGCTCGCCGACGAACGCTTTCGGGCGGCGCTGCTTGCCTCCGAAGCCGGTATCTTCGACTGGTACCTCGACGAATGTCGCTTCTATTGCGATAGCGCCCTCCAACAGCTTTTCGGCCTGCCCGATGTCCTGACGACGAATCCCGTCGAGCGCTTCCTGGACTTCGTGCATGGGGGCGACAGGGACGTGCTACGCGGATGCCTGGCCGATTGCCTGCAGGGGAAGGATTTCGCTGTCGAGTTTCGGCTCCACCGCGGGGCAGGAGAGCAGTGGCTGCTGAGCAAGGGCAAGGTCTTTCGCGACGCCGCTGGCCAGCCGTCCTATGTGACCGGCACCTGCGTCGACATCACCGCCCGCAAGCGAGCCGAGAAGGCGCTGTTCGAACTCAACGAGACGCTGGAAGCGCGCGTCTCCGCCGAGGTGGCCGAGCGCTCCCGGGTGGAAGACACCCTGCACCAGGCGCAGAAGATGGAGGCGGTCGGTCAGCTCACCGGTGGTATCGCCCATGACTTCAACAACTTGCTCACGGGCGTCATTGGCAGCCTAGAGCTGATGCAACGGCGCCGACGCGGTGGCGATGCGAGTGAGGACGAGCGCTACATCAACGCGGCGGTCACCTCGGCCCAGCGGGCGGCGGCGCTTACCCAGCGGCTACTGGCGTTTTCCCGCCGGCAGACCCTCGATCTCAAACCGCTCGAGGTCAATCCACTGGTGGCCTCGCTGGAAGACCTCCTGCATCGCACGACCCGGGAAAACATCGCCATCCGGACGCAGCTGGCCGCCGGCCTGTCGCTGGTGCGGATGGATGCCAACCAGTTGGAAAGCGCCATCATCAACCTGGCCATCAACGCCCGCGATGCCATGCCCGATGGCGGCACCATTACCATCGCCACCTCAGCCGTGCACGTCACCGCAGAGCAGGGCGCGGCCATGGAGCTCAAGGAGGGCGACTACGTGATGCTCTCCGTCGCCGATACCGGTCTGGGCATGACTCCCGAGGTCCTGGCCAAGGTCTTCGAGCCCTTCTACACCACCAAGCCGATCGGGCAGGGCACGGGCCTGGGGTTGTCCATGGTGTATGGCTACATGCGCCAGGCCAATGGCGCCGTCCGTATCCTCTCGCAACCGGGGAAAGGAACAAGGGTGCAACTCTACATGCCGTGCCTGGGTGGGGAGGTGGGCATCCTCGCGGTCGAGGAGCAGAAGGCTGCGCCTCTGGGAGGCGGCGAGGTGGTCCTGGTCGTCGAAGATGAGGCCGTGGTTCGCTCCCTGATCCTGGAGGTGCTGGGTGAACTGGGCTACCGGACCCTGGAAGCAGCGGATGCCCAGGAGGCCATACCCTTCCTGGAGAATCCTCAACGCATCGATCTGATGATTTCCGATGTGGGTCTGCCTGGCATGAATGGCCGCCAACTGGCGGACCTGGCCCAGGCCAATCGTCCGGAGCTCAGGGTGCTGTTGGCGAGCGGTTATGCGGAAGGCTCGAACGTGAGTGGTTATCTCGCCGCCAACATGGAGATCATCACCAAGCCCTTCGCCATCGATACCCTGGCCAACAAGATCAACGAGATGCTGAATCCGGAGGGTTGAGGGCGGGTCTTCGTTGAAGCAGGGCTGCCGGGCTTGCGTCTGGCAGCGCCCCTGAGGCGTAAAGACCGTTCTGGTGCTCTGGCGACGAACCGCAAAGGGGAACGTTACCCGTCCTTGGTCAAAGGCGCTTACCGAAGACGGCGTTACCCCGCCTTTTCATAGACGGCAACGCTCCAGTAGCCACTACCGCTATTGCCTGTTGCGGCCCAGCCGCCACGCTGCAGCTGCCTGGCGATCAGGCGGTTCATGAAGCCGTGTCCCAGCAGCAATACGCTTCCCGGGGTGCGCCCGGCCAGAGCGACGAGCTGATCCGCCGCCTGGTGCGCCCGCCCCTTTGCCTGGGCATAGGACTCCGACTCCTTCGCCAGCCCGCAGAGCCAGAGCAGACGAAAGACGAACGCCCAGGTGAAGGGCGACAGGCGCAGAATCGGAACGCTCACCACGGGCAGCGCTGCCTCGCAGAAGACCGAATCCCTGATGGTTGGTGCTATGCCCAGCGCGGCGAGAGAGGTCAGGGCACGTGGGGCAGTGCTGGTGGCTGTCAGGCCGATATCCCTGACTGCGGCTATTGCCTCCGAAGTGGGGGTATCCGTGCCTATTTCGGACCGATCATAGTCCGCGATCCAGCGCGCCATAGCAGAGGAGGCCATGGCGGGACAGCTCTTCAGCGCCGGCTTGCCATGGCGCATCAGTATGATTTTCATCGAGCTTGGCCATTTAACGAAGATGATACGGTTGGAGTCATGGATAAGCCGCTGGAATCATGCTTCGGCCGGCGTTATCCATTCTTCTGGCGATAAGTTTCTATAAGTTTGCCGGCGTGGTTCTAGGTTATTACAAAGAACGGCTGCAAGCTTATGATCTTCAGGAAAAAGGCGTGGCAGTTTGGATAAGTCACTTGGAATCAAGGCCTTATAAAGTATTGATAGTGCGTTCGTAGTATTTTTGTTGTTTGTTTTTCATGATATACACGCGCTCGTTTATTTGGTCTTAATTGCTGTTTGGCGTTTCTGGAGTAGTTATTTTGCAAGGGATGTTGATGAGGCTGGGAGTGGGGTTGTCGTGTTTTGGGGGGCTCCTGTTGAGTTCGGCAGTAGCGGCCACCTGCGTCGAGCATCCGCCACTACAACTGCAGATCGCGGGCGACAGCGCCCTGGACAGCCAGGCCCAACTGGTCTGGAAGCGTTGTCTGCTGGGAACGACCTGGAACGCACGGACCAAGGGTTGCGAGGGTGTGGCAAAGGGGTACTCGCAGAAGGAGGCCCAGCGCGCCGCTCAGGCTGTTCTCGGCGAGTGGCGCCTGCCCACGGAGCCTGAGCTGGAGACCCTGTTGGTGGAAAGCTGCGCGGGCCTGAAGCTTGATCGACGCGTCTTTCCCAATGTCGCAGCGGCGGATTTCGGCGAAGGCGCGAAGATCTGGACGAGTTCGGAGGCCTTGCCGGGAATGTTCTACTTCCTCAATTTCAGCGTTGGCGGTCTGGATATGCACTCCGCTGGCTTCGGTCTTGGTGTCTTGCTGGTCAAGGATGCCAAGGGCAAGAGGCAATAAGGGCAGACCATGGGCGCGGCGGGCTGGATTACAAGGCTCACGCTGATCGCGCCTACACCAGTGGCTCGGCGATCCGCTCTAGCAGTTCAGGCCCATCGTTCTTCACGCTGCCCACGGCTTTGCCGACCGGATACCAGTGGAAGGCCTCCACCGGCGTTCCTTCGATCTCACCAATCTCGGCGGCGCGTTCCATGGACAGCTCGGGATCCAGCCATTCGCGGGCAATGGTCGGGGGCAGGACCAGGGGGCGGCGGTCATGGATATCGACCATGCCGGCGTCGGAAGCTGCGGTGACGATGACGAAGCCATCATCCTCCTGGGGTGCCTGGTCTGCCGGCCGGAAGTGGCCGATGGCGGCGAAGAACAGCGGCTCGCCGGATTTCAGCTGGATGAAATAGGGCTGCTTGCGCTTCGGGTCCTCAGGATCCTTTTTCCATTCGTACCAGCCATCCGCGATCACCAGGGCGCGGCCCCTTTGCCAGAGGCCGCGAAACATCCGGCTGGTGGCCGCCGTTTCGACGCGGGCATTGATCACGGGCGGACGCTTGGCCTGGCGCGCCCAGGCAGGCTGGTAGCCCCAGAGCACCGGGTCCAGGTGCAAGCCATCCTCCTGCTGATTGAGCAGCAGCACCCGGGTGCCGGGTGCCACGTTGTAGCGGCCCAGGGCGCGAGGTTCCAGGCCGGTGCGGACGTCAGCCGCATTGGCGCCCAGGGCGTCCAGATAGTCGAGAGCGTAACGGTACTGGGCAAAGCGGCCACACATGGGCGCCTCCTGGGGCAAGGGATCAAGGCGAGTGGCGCTTTTGGCGCTGGCCTGGACGGTCCGCAAGCGGAAGTCCACTGCCCGCTGTTCGCCGAGGCAACCTGTCAGAGGCTTGGACAGTGACGTTTGGCTGAAGTACCCGCAGCGTCCGCGCCGGCCTCATCATGAAAACGAGACCGGTGGTGGCTGATCGGGAGGAGGGCCTCTGCACAGGTCGTGGCCAGGCAATGCCCGTAGTGAGGAAGGGTCACGGCGGTCCAGCTCGGGCGATCTTCAGGCGAGTGAGCCGGCAAGTAGGCAGAGCAAGGCTAGTTCCACCCCTCGCCATCTTTGAAATTTCTTGCAAAACATTTGAACACCAGCCGGTCGTGCCTAGTCTGCCAGTGGAGAACAACAAACCTGGCGGATAAGACGCATGAAGTCCTGGCTCCTGACGAAACCCCGGTTATCCGGCTTGCTCATCCTGCTCCTCGGCATACTGCTGGCCGCTGGCGGGGCCTGGCTGCTGCTGTTGGGCGGCAGCGCCTATTACCTGGTTGCCGGCATAGGCCTCTGCCTGACCGGCAGCTTGCTGATGAAGGGGCGCCGGCTGGCGCTGTGGGTGTACGGCCTCGTCTGGCTGGGCAGCGTACTGTGGGCGTTCTGGGAGGTTGGCCCCGACGTCTGGAAGCTCGAACCCCGACTCATGCTACCGACCCTGCTGGGGCTCTATCTGCTGTTGCCCTTCATCCGTCGGCGCCTGGACGGCAACCGCAGGGTTTCAGGGGCAGGCTATGTGATCGTTCCCCTGGCCGCCGCGGTCCTGGTCGGCGGGCTGTTCTTCGCCCATCCCTATCCGCCAGACCAGCCTCTGGCAGCCGTCGCGCCAGGTAGCCAGGTGACTACCAATGCCTCGGGTGTCGCCGAGGGTGACTGGAATTTCTATGGGCGCACCGCCGAAGGCGAGCGCTGGTCGCCGCTGGCGCAGATCACGCCTGACAATGTCAGCCAGTTGCAGGAGGCCTGGACCTACCGCACGGGCGATCTGCCCAGGGGCGACGAAAACAAGCACGGCTACGAATTCAACTTCGAGGCCACGCCGATCAAGGTTGGCGACACCCTCTACTTCTGCACCCCGCACCGGGAAGTCATCGCCCTCGATCCGGACACCGGCGAGCAGCGCTGGCGCTTCGATCCGCGCGCCGATACCTCGAACAATGCCTACCTGGCCTGCCGTGGCGTGGCCTACTACAAGGCCCCCGAAGGAACGGCGACGGCCTGTCCGGAGCGCATCATCTCGTCGGTGGGCGATGCCCGCATCATGGCCCTCAATGCTCGTACCGGGGAGCTGTGCCAGGACTTCGGCAAAGGCGGTTATGTCTCGCTGCGGCAGTATCTGGGCGAGGTACCCAAGGGCTTTCACTTCGTGACCTCGCCACCGCTGGTGATCCACGACCGCGTGGTGCTCGGGGGCTGGATCTATGACGGCCAGAAGACCAACGAGCCATCAGGCGCCGTGCGGGCCTTCAACCCCATCAATGGCGAGATCGTCTGGGCCTGGGATATCGGCCATCCGGACGATCCGGTGGTCCATCCGGCGCCAGACCAGACCTTCACCCGGGGCACGCCCAACGCCTGGGGCGTCTATACCGCCGATGTAGCGCGCGGGATCATCTACCTACCCACCGGCAATGCGGTGCCCGACTACTACGGCGCCGAGCGCAGACCTTTCGACGAGAAGTATTCCAGCTCCCTGGTGGCGCTGGACGTGGACACGGGTGCGCCGCGTTGGAGTTTCCAGACGCTGCACCATGACCTCTGGGACATGGACGTACCCATAGGGCCATCGCTGGTGGACCTGCCGGACGGCAATGGCAACAGCGTCCCCGCGCTGGTGCAGACCACCAAGCGCGGCGAACTCTTCATGCTCAATCGGGTGACCGGCGAACCCATCGCCCAGGTCGAGGAAAAGCCGGCCCCCCGGGGCGGGCTGCCGGAGGAACATGTCGCGCCGACCCAACCCTATTCGACGGGCATGCCCACCTTCGCGCCGCCGGAGATCAGGGAGTCCGACACCTGGGGCGTGTCGCCCCAGGACCAGTTGCTGTGCCGGATCGAATTCCGCCAGATGAACTACAAGGGCGCCTTCACGCCCTTCGAGCTGGACAAGACCACCCTGGTGTATCCGGCGTTCGACGGCGTGATCGACTGGCACGGCGCCTCCATCGACCCGGAGCGCAAGCGCCTCTATGCCAACCTCAGCTACATCCCCTTCAAGGCCGAGGTCTATGCCCGGGCGGATGCCGAGCGCGAAGGGCTGGTGGAGCCCTGGGACGGCAAGGGCACACCGCCGCGGCCGAAGAAGTTCGCCATCAACCCGCAATACGGCACGCCCTATGTGGTCAAGGTCGATCCCTGGCTCGGCCTGCTCGGTGCGCCCTGCAAGGCGCCGCCCTGGGGACAGCTGGCGGCCGTGGACCTGAAATCCCGCACCCTGGCCTGGCAGCATGACGTGGGTACCACCCGCGACATGGGCCCTCTGGGCCTGCACGTGGCGCCGCCGTTTCCCACCGGCATGTTCAATATCGGCGGCCAGATCAATACCCGCTCGGGGCTGATCTTCATGGGCGCCACGGCGGACAACTACATGAGGGCCTTTTCCGCGGCCAGCGGCCAGGAGCTTTGGAAGACGCGCCTCCCCGCGGGGGGCCAGGCGACGCCCATGACCTATACCGGGCGTGATGGCCGCCAGTATGTGGTCATCGCCGCAGGTGGTCATGGTGGTCTGGGCACCAAGGCGGGGGACTACCTCAAGGCCTACGCCTTGCCTGGAAATGCCCACTAGCGCGGCGGTCATGCAGCACCATCCCCAGTACCATGGCCACGACGAAACCCTGGACCTTGGCGATACCCAACCCCAGGCCCGCCAGCGCGGGCCCGGGGCATAGCCCGGCCAGCCCCCAGCCAAGGCCAAAGAGCAGGGAGCCTAGTAGCAGGCGGCGGTCGACAGGTACGGTGGGCGGCAGGTGAAAGGCGCTGTCGAGCAGGGGCCGCGCCAGCCGGCGCTGGAGCTGGACCGCGGGCAGCGCCACCAGCAGGGCGCCGCCCAGCACGAACAGCATGCCAGGGTCCCAGTGTCCGCTGGCGAGATCGAGAAAACCCAGCACGCGGGCGGGATCGAGCATCCCCGAGAGGGCCAGGCCGCTACCGAAGAGCAGGCCAGCTAGCAGCGCTACGACCAGTCGCCACGATTTCATCGCAGCAGCCCCAGCAGGGTGGCCGTGGCCAGGCCACAGGCCAGGAAGACGGCGGTGGCGGCCAGCGAGCGGCGCGAACCTCGGGCCACGCCGAGGATGCCATGGCCGGAGGTGCAGCCCGAGCCCAGCCGCGTCCCGAAACCGACCAGCAGCCCCGCCAGTAGCAGTTGAGGCCAGGTCGCGTCCACGGTCAGGGAGGGAGGCGCGTGCAGGCCGCTCACCAGCAGCGGTCCCAGCACCAGGCCCAGCACGAAGACCAGGCCGGTGCCGGCCTGCTGTCCGCCGAGCAGCCGGCCGAAGATCCCGCTGATGCCGGCGATCCGCCCATTGACCAGCAACAGCAGGCTGGCGGCCAGGCCCAGCAGCAGACCGCCGCCCAGGGGGGGCATATAGGAGACGAGGATCATGGTGTCTGGCTCTCGGGCTGGCAGAAGATCTGGTAGAGCGCCTGCAGCAGCTGGGCGGCCTTGTCTTCGGTGAGCCGGTAGAAGATCTGCTTGGCCTCGCGGCGGGTGGTGACCAGGCCAGCCTCACGCAGCACGCCGAGTTGTTGGGAAAGGGTCGGCTGATGAATATCCAGACGGGCTTCCAGTTCGCCGACCGCGTACTCACCTTCGGCGAGGGCGCAGGCCAGCAGCAGGCGAACCGGATGCGCCAGGGTCTTGAGTAGGGCGGCCACCTCCCGGGCGCGGGTCTGCATGTCCTGGGGGGAGAGGACCGCGCCTGGGGTGGGGCTGGTAGGTGGAGTGGTCATGAGCAAGCCCGACTTATTCAATATACAGTTTTATATAATGTATATTGTCTAGCTGGCAAGTCGGGGTCGTCGGGCGGCCCAGGCTCAGGGGTGGCGCACGGTCAGTCGATCAGCGACCGGGCGAAGTCGCGATAGCTGTGCAGCGGGCGCCCGAGCATTTGCACCAGCCGCTCACGGTCCCCAGGTTGCGGAAGCATGCCGTCGCTGACATAGCGCTCGGCCATGAGTCTCATTTCGTAGGCCATCCAGGCCGGCATGAAGGTCGCCATGTTCTGCTCGAAGCCGCGCGGATCGTCACCGGCGTAGTGGATGGGGCGGCCCAGCAGTTCGCTCCAGATCGCCGCGGCGCCTGCGCCGGTGAGGCTGTCCGGGCCGACCAGGTTGATCGTTTCGCTGGGCAGCCTGCCTGGCGCCTGGTCGCGGCGGATGAGTTCGAGGGCTGCGACCTCGGCGATATCCCGGGCGTCGACCATGGCCACGCCCTTGCTGCCGATGGGCATGGGATAGATCCCATGCTGCAGGATGATGTCCTTGATCATGACCTCGTTGTCGATGAAGTAGGTGGGCCGCAGGACGGTGGCACTGAAACCCATGGCGTCCAGCATCCGCTCGCCGCCGAACTTCACGGCGAAGTGCGGCACGTTGACCGCGGTGTCAGCGCCAAAGACCGAGAGATAGACGATCCGCTCGACCCCGCTTTCCCGGGCGATGTTGAGGGTGATGAGCGCCTGGGTGAATTCGTCGCCGGTCACGGCGTTGAGCAGGAAGAGGGTGGAAACGCCAGCGAAGGCGCTGCGCAGTGAATCGAGATCCAGCAGGTCGCCCCGGATGACTTCCACCGCGGCGGGGAAAATGGCGTTGGCCGGATTGCGTGTCAGCACCCGGACCTTGGCCTGGCGCTGTACCAGTTGGTGGACGAGGTGGCGGCCTACGCGGCCGGTGGCGCCAGTGACGAGGATGGTCATGTCGGTAACTCCAGGTGGGTGAGGGGTAGAGCCACCTTAAGTCGTCCCACCTTAGGCCAATAGCCGCTAGGATAGGGACATACCGTTCCATTATTGAGACAGCTTGATGGACTTCAGCCTGCTGGCCGATTTTCAGCTCATCGCCACTCATGGCGGCATTGGCAAGGCCAGTCGTGCCAGTGGCCGACCCAAGGCCAGCCTGTCGCGGCGGCTGGCCGAATTGGAAGAGGCGCTGGGGATACGCCTGATCGAGCGCGGCGGGCGCAGCCTCGTCCTAACGCCTGCCGGTGCTGAATTGGCGGCCCGTACCCTGGGGCCGCTGCGCGAGATTCAGGAGGCGGTGGCCGCGGTGCAGGAGGGCGTGGCCGTACCCCGCGGGCGGCTGCGCATCGCGGCGCCGCTGCTGTTCTCCCAGGTGGCGCTGGGCCGGCTGAGTGCGGATTTCCGGCGGCAGTACCCCGAGATCCTCATCGAGGTGGTGGCCGAGGATCGCCTGGCCGATCTGGTGGAGGAACACTTCGACCTGGCCATTCGTATCAACCCCGCGCCCGACAGCACCCTGGTGGGTCGCTGCTTCGCCCGGGACCGCCGGGTGCTGGTCGCTGCGCCGGGCCTCGAAGGCCCTCTCGCGTCTGGCGCCGAACCTGCACCTCTGCCTGCGGTGGTCATGCCCGGCCAGCGCGAGGGCGAGGTCTGGACACTGACGGAGGATGGGGAGCGCTTCCTGCCCCAGCCGGTCTTGCAGCTGACTTCGCTGCTGACCATCCGCGAGGCGGTACTGGCCGGGGCGGGTGCGGCGCTATTACCGCTTTCGCTGGTGCAACGTCAGCTGGACGAAGGCGCGCTCAGGCGCTGGGGCACCCTCGCCGGTGAGACCGAACTCTGGGTGCTGCACACCTCGCGACGACTGCAGAGCCCCAAGGTGAAGGCCTTCGTCGACTTCCTCTGCGCACGGTATCCAGACGGCACCTTTCTGCTGGACTAGCGACTGACGAGGCCTGCCCCGTGGTCCACGGAACGACAGCCTGCGTATCACCCGCAGCCCTTTGTCCGGATAATGGCGGCCAATCTGTCTCCAAACCGGAATGCTGTGCATGGAAATCAAGGTCAATTTTCTCGACAACCTGAGGCTCGAGGCCAAGTTCGACGACTTCTCGGTGATCGCCGATCAGCCCATCCGCTACAAGGGTGACGGCTCCGCCCCGGGGCCCTTCGACTATTTCCTGGCGTCCTCGGCGCTCTGCGCGGCCTATTTCGTCAAGCTCTACTGCCAGACCCGCGACATCCCCACCGACAACATCCGCCTGGCGCAAAGCAACATCGTCGACCCGGAGAACCGCTACAAGCAGACGTTCAAGATCCAGGTCGAGCTGCCGGCGGATCTCTCCGACAAGGATCGCCAGGGCATCCTCAGATCCATCGACCGCTGCACGGTGAAGAAGGCGGTGCAGGCCGGCCCCGATTTCATCATCGAAGCGGTGGAGAGTTTGGACGCCGACGCCCAGGCCCTGCTGTTGCCCAGCGATACCGGCAGCGAGACCTACATTCCCGGCAAGGACCGACCGCTGGAAGAGACCATCGCCAAGCTCTCCGGCATCCTCGCTGACCTGGGCATGAAGGTGGAGATCGCCTCCTGGCGCAACATCGTGCCCAACGTCTGGTCGCTGCACCTGCGCGATGTGCAGTCGGCGCTGTGCTTCACCAACGGCAAGGGCGCGACCAAGGAAGCCGCCCTGGCCTCGGCGCTGGGCGAATTCATCGAGCGCCTCAACTGCAATTTCTTCTACAACGACCAGTACTGGGGCGAGGCCATCGGCAACGCGGCCTTCGTCCACCACCCCGACGAGCGCTGGTTCCAGCCCGGGCCCAAGGACGCGCTGCCCCGGGAGATCCTCGACCGCCATTGCCGCAAGCTCTACGACCCGGAAGGCGAATTGCGCGCCTCGCACCTGCACGACACCAACTCCGGCAACGTGGCGCGCGGCATCTGCGCGCTGCCCTTCGTGCGCCAGTCCGATGGCGAGGTGGTGTACTTCCCCTCGAACCTGATCGAGAACCTCTACCTCAGCAACGGCATGAGCGCCGGCAACACCCTGGCCGAAGCCCAGGTGCAGTGCCTGTCGGAAATCTTCGAGCGGGCGGTGAAGCGCGAGATCCTCGAAGGCGAACTGGCGTTGCCCGACGTGCCCGAGGCGGTGCTGGCGCGCTATCCCGCCATCGTCGAGGGCATCCGCGGCCTGGAGGCCCAGGGCTTTCCGGTGCTGGTCAAGGATGCCTCCCTGGGCGGCGAATTCCCGGTGATGTGCGTGACCCTGATGAACCCGCGCACCGGTGGGGTGTTCGCTTCCTTTGGCGCCCATCCGCGCCTGGAGATCGCCCTGGAGCGCAGCCTCACCGAGCTGTTGCAGGGCCGCAGCTTCGAAGGCCTCAACGACCTGCCGCAGCCGACCTTCGAGAGCCAGGCGCTGATGGAGCCGAACAACTTCGTCGAGCACTTCATCGACTCCAGTGGCCTGGTCTCCTGGCGCTTCTTCAGCGCCAGGGCCGACCATGATTTCGTCGACTGGGATTTCTCCAGCGAGGGCGAAGACGCCACCGCCCAGGAGGCCGCCACCCTGTTCGGCATCCTCGCCGAACGGGATCTGGAAGCCTACATGGCGGTGTACGAGGAGTTGGGCGCGCCGGCCTGCCGCATCCTGGTGCCCGGCTATTCGGAGATCTATCCGGTCGAGGACCTGATCTGGGACAACACCAACAAGGCGCTGGCGGTGCGCGAGGACATCCTCACCCTGCACCAGCTGGACGATGCGGCCCTGGAGTCCCTGCTCGAACGCCTGGACGATACCCAGGTGGACGACTACACCCGCATCGCCACCCTGATCGGCGTGGAGTTCGACGAGAACACCGTCTGGGGTCAGCTGACCGTGCTGGAGCTCAAGCTGCTCATCCATCTGGCGCTTCAGCAGTTCGAAGAGGCCAAGGAAGAGGTCGAGACCTTCCTGCAGTTCAACGACAACACCCTGGAGCGTGGCCTGTTCTACCAGGCGCTCAATGCGGTGCTGGAAGTCGAGCTGGACGACGAACTGGAACTGGCCGACTTCGAGGTCAACTTCCGCCGGATGTTCGGCAACGAGCGCCTGGACGCTGCCCTGGGCTCGGTCTCGGGCGAGGTACGCTTCCCTGGCCTGACGCCCACCAGCCTCAGGCTGGAAGGCCTCGACAAGCACCTGCGGCTGATCGACAGCTATCGCAAGCTGCACGCCGCCCGTGCCAGGGCGGCCGGTATCGCGCTCTGAGGGAGCGCCCCGCCCGGAGCCGGGCGGGGCCGTTCCGGCGGTCAGCAGACCGCGATATGGGAATCCGCGCGCGGCTCGGTGCCGCCGCAGAGCACGCCGGTCTGCGGATCGCGGACGATGATCTGGCCGCGACCGAAGTCGGTGGAATCGTGGGCGATCTCGATCTGGTGACCGCGCCGCGCCAGGCCACTGGCCAGGGCGCGCGAAGCCGCCTGTTCGATGCCGACCTTCATCTCCCCCAGCCACTGCCAGCGCGGGGCGTCCAGCGCCGCCTGGGGATTGAGGCCGAAGTCCACCAGGTTCATCACCATCTGCACATGCCCCTGGGGCTGCATGTAGCCACCCATGACGCCGAAGGGGCCGATGGGCACGTCACCCTTGCTCAGGAAGCCTGGGATGATGGTGTGGAAGGTCTGCTTGCCCGGCGCCAGGGCGTTGGAGTGCCCGGCATCCAGGCTGAATTCCGAACCGCGATTCTGCAGGCCGATGCCGCTGTCGGGCAGGACCACGCCGGAGCCGAAGCCGTGGTAGGCGCTCTGGATGAAGGACACCATGTTGCCCTCACCATCGGCGGTGGCGATGTAGACGGTGCCGCTGGCCTGGGGATCGCCATGCAGCGGCGGATGGGCCTGGTCGGTGATCTCGGCGCGGCGGCGGTCGGCGTAGGCGTCGTCCAGCAGGACGCTGGCGGCAACGCGCATGTGCTCGGGATCGGTGATGTAATGCAGGCCGTCGGCATAGGCCTTCTTCATGGCCTCCAGCTGACGATGCCAGGTGAGCTGGCTGTCGCGCTGGTCGAAGTCGTAACCCTTGAGGATGTTCAGGGTCATGAGGGCGATCAGGCCCTGGCCACTCGGCGGAATCTCCCACACCTGATAACCGCGGTAGTCGACCTTGATCGGCTCCACCCAGCGCGGCTGGTAGCCGGCCAGGTCCGCTGCGCTCAGCTGGCCGCCGCTGGCCGCGGCATGATCCGCCAGGCGCTTGGCGATGGCGCCCCGGTAGAAGCTCTCACAGCGGGTCTGTGCCAGTTCTTCCAGGGTGCGCGCCTGGGCCGGATTGCGGAACAGCTGGCCGGCAACCGGCGCCTGGCCGTCGATGAGGAAGGTGTCGAACCAGGCTTCCAGCTCGGGCGCCTGGTCCCGGCTGGCCTGGTACTCGGCCTGGGCGATGCGCCACTGGTGGGCGACCACCGGCGACACCGGGAAGCCGTCGCGGGCCAGGGCGATGGCGGGTTCGAACAGGGTGGCGAAGGGCAGCTTGCCGAAGCGGCGCGACAGCTCGGCCCAGGCCGCGGGGCAGCCCGGCACCGTGACCGGCAGCCAACCGTGCACCGGCATGCGCTCGTGGCCGGCGGCCTTGACCGTGGCGATGTCGAGGCTGGCCGGGGCATGGCCGCTGGCGTCCAGGCCGTGCAGCTGGTCCTTGACCCAGACCAGGGCGAAGGCATCGCCGCCAATGGCGTTGCCGGTAGGTTCCACCACGGTCAGGGCCGCGGCGGTGGCGATGGCCGCATCGATGGCGTTGCCACCCTGGCGCAGCATGGTGATGCCGGCTTCGGCGGCCAGCGGCTGGGAGGTGGCGACCATGCCATTGCGCGCGAAGACGCTCTGGCGTTGCGAGGCGTAGGGGTAGTCGTGGGCAGAGAAATTCAGCATGGCAGGCTCTTCGGGGTCATTGTCCGGTCTTGATGCGGGTCCACTCGCGGGTCATCAGCCGCTGGATCTGCGGCGGCAGATCGGCGGAGACGTAGAGGCGCTCGGCGATGGCCTCGCTCGGGTAGATGCCCGGGTTGTCGCGCACCTTGGCATCGAGCAGAGCGGTGGCGTCGCGGTTGGGGTTGGCGTAGCCGACATAGTCGCTGACCGGGGCGATCACCTCGGGGCGCAGCAGGTAGTCGATCAGCGCCAGGGCGCCCTTGGAGTTCTTGGCGTCCTTGGGGATGGCGAGCATGTCGAACCAGAGATTGGCACCTTCCCTGGGGATCACGTAGCGCACGTCGCTGGTCTTGCCGGCTTCCCTGGCGCGGCTCTGAGCCTGCATGACGTCGCCCGAATAGCCCATGGCCACGCAGACGTCGCCGTTGGCCAGGTCGGTGATGTACTTGCTGGAGCTGAAATAGGTCACCGACGGCTTGAGCTGCTGCAGCAGCGCGGAAGCCTTGCGGTAGTCCTCGGGCCTCTGGCTGTTGGGGTCCAGGCCCAGGTAGTGCAGGGTTTGGGCGAAGACCTTCTGCGGCGCATCGAGCAGGGCCACGCCGCAGCCCTTGAGTTTGGCCAGGTTCTCCGGCTTGAACAGCAGGTCCCAGGAATCCACTGGGGCGCCATCGCCCAGGGCGGCGCGCACCTTGGCGGCGTTGTAGCCGATGCCCACGGTGCCCCAGAGGTAGGGGACGGCGTAGCGATTGCCGGGATCGGCCGCTTCCAGGCGCTGCATGAGCCGTGGATCCAGATGCTGCCAGTTGGACAGCCGGCTGCGATCCAGTGGCTGGTAGGCGCCCGCCTTGATCTGCTTGGTGAGGAACTGGTTGGACGGCACCACCAGGTCATAGCCGGAGTGGCCGGACAGCAGCTTGGCTTCGAGCATCTCGTTGGTGTCGAAGACGTCGTAGCGCACCTGGACGCCGCTGGCCTCGGTGAACTGCTTGAGGGTGTTCGGACCTATGTAGTCCGACCAGTTGTAGAAACGCACCTCGGACTCGGCGGCCTGGGTCAGGGGCGTCAGGCAGAGGGCGAGGGCGGCCAGCAGGGGACGAACGGCCATGGAGGTCTCCGGTCTAGAGCACGCGGCTGAGGAATTCGCGGGTGCGCGGATGGGTGGGATTGCCGAACACCTGGGCCGGCGGGCCTTCCTCGATCAGTTCGCCCTGGTGCAGCACCACCACGCGATCGGCCACCTCGCGGGCGAAACCCATCTCGTGGGTCACTACCACCATGGTCATGCCGTCTTCGGCCAGCTCCTTCATCACCTGCAGCACCTCGCCCACGGTTTCCGGGTCGAGGGCGCTGGTGGGTTCGTCGAACAGCATGGCCTGGGGTTTCATCGCCAGGGCGCGGGCGATGGCGACACGCTGCTGCTGGCCGCCGGAGAGTTGCGCCGGATAGTGATCGGCCTTGTCGGACAGCCGCACCCGGGCGAGCAGGGCGCGGGCCTGCTCCACGGCGACGGCGCGCGCCACGCCCAGCACCTGGATCGGCGCTTCGATGATGTTTTCCAGCACCGTCATGTGCGGGAAGAGGTTGAACCTCTGGAACACCATGCCGATGTCGCGGCGGCGGCGGGCGATATTGCGCTCGGAGTCCCTGACTCTCGATCCGTCGGGACGCTCGCGAAAGCCCATCAGCTCGCCGTTGACGCGAATGGTGCCGCCCTGGATGTCTTCCAGGTGGTTGAGGCAGCGGATGAAGGTGGTCTTGCCCGAGCCGGAGGCGCCGATCAGCACCACCACCTCGCCACGGCGCACCTCCAGGGTCACGCCCTTGAGGATCTCCAGCTCGCCGAAGGCCTTGTGCACCTCCAGCGCCTGGATCACGGATTCTTGCGTGGTCGTCATGGCTAGCGTCCCCGT
The DNA here is from genome assembly GCF_013277805.1 of Pseudomonas sp. MS15a(2019). Lineage (NCBI taxonomy): Bacteria > Pseudomonadati > Pseudomonadota > Gammaproteobacteria > Pseudomonadales > Pseudomonadaceae > Pseudomonas > Pseudomonas sp. MS15a(2019). The sequence continues at coordinate 503,333 of NZ_VBTN01000003.1, read as the reverse complement.
AGCTTGAAGCCCTGCAGGCTGAACAGCCGGCCGGTGGCGGTGGGCCGGTGACCGTCGGCCTTGCCGAAGCGCCGCTCCAGCCAGGCCTGGAAGAAGCCCCAGAGGGTGGTCAGGACCAGGAAGTAGATGGCCACCACCAGGTACAGCTCGAAGACGCGGAAGGTGGCCGAGGTGATCATCTGGGTGCTGAGCAGCAGCTCCTGCACCCCGATGACGCTGACCAGGGTGGTGTTCTTGAGCATCACGTTGAACTCGTTGCCGAGCGGCGGAATGATCACCCGCAGCGCCTGGGGCAGCACGATGCGGCGCATCAGCTTGGCCGGCGTCATGCCCAGGGAGCGCGCCGCCTCGTACTGGCCGCGATCCACCGCACCGATGCCGGCGCGGATGATCTCGGCCATGTAGGCGCCTTCGTTGAGGCCCAGGGCGATGATGGCCGCCTGGATGTTGCCCGGGATCACCAGGAAGCCCAGGTCCAGGTCCTCGAAGCGAAAGATGCCGCCGGCCGCCAGGGCCGTGTAGAGGAAGACGATCTGCACCAGCAGCGGCGTGCCGCGCATCAGCCACACATAGCCGCGCACCGGGTATTGCAGCGCCCGGTAGCGCGACAGTCGCGCCAGCGCCGCCAACAGGCCGAGCGCGCAGCCCAGCAGCATGGCGCCGATGGCGATGACGCAGGTCAGCCAGAGGCCGTAGAGGTAGACGTCGCTCGGGTGCAGCAGGTACTGCCAGAACACATCCCAGCTGAAGTTCATCGTGGCCTTCCCTTAATCGAGCTTGTCGCCTTCCAGGTGCCACTTGGCCATGAGGGTGGCGTAGCTACCATCGGCCTTCATGTCGGCGAGGATCTGGGTGAGGGCGCTGCTGAGCTGGCTGTCGTCCTTGCGCACGCCGATCCCGGTGAGGATGCGGGCGAAGGCCGGCACGCCGGTCTCGAACTGCCCGGGCGCCACGCCCTGGTAGTAGGCGGCGGTTTCCACGGTGGTGCCGTAGGCGTCGGTCTGGCCCAGGCGCAGGGCCTGGAAGGCGTCGGTGTCGCTGTTGTAGGCCACCAGCTTCATGGGCGCCTTGCCGGCCTTCTTCAGCTCTTCGTTGTGGGCGTCGAGCAGGGTGCGGATGGTGGAGCCATTGAGCACCGCCACCTTCTTGCCGGCGAGGTCGTCCAGGGTGTGGATGCCGGCCTTGTTGCCCGCCGGCACCACCACCGCCTGGCTGGAGTACATGTAGTTGACGATGTCGATCACCTGGCGCCGCTCGGGCTTGTCGAACAGCTGGTCGATGAGCAGATCGCACTGGCCGGCCAGCAGCGCCGGGATCAGGCCGGAGAAGGGCACCACGCGCCAGTCGACCTTCTTGTCGCCGAGCCGCTTGGCGATCTCGGCGCCGAGGTCGACGGTGAGGCCCTTGGGCTTCTGGGCTTCGTCGAAGAAGCCGATCGGCGGGGTATCGAGAGCGCCGCAATAGGTGATCTTGGACGCCTTGGCCAGGCGCTCGGGGATCTGCGGGGCGGCCTGGGTGAAGCCGGCGACGAGGGTCAGGGCGAGCAGACTGCAAGAAAGCCGGTGGCGGGTCATGGTCTTCTCCGGAAGGACGGGGGTGGGCAGGGCGGATGGCTCAACGCGGGGGCTCAGGTCGGGTCTGGTCGCCCGATCGTTCGATGAAGGTCAGCAGGTCGGGCACCGTGCCCTCGATGTGCTCGCGCAACACCCGCTCGGCTTCGGCGGCATCGCCGGCGCGCAGGGCGGCGAGGATGGGCGCGTGCTCGTCGCGGGCCGACTGGGGGCGATCGACGTGCAGCCAGAGCTGCATGTGCGGCTCGATCAGGGCATAGAGGCCATTGATCTGGCGCAGCAGCCGCGGCCGACCGGCCAGGCTGCACAGGTATTCGTGGAAGGCGCGGTGCTGGGCGACCCAGGCGCCGGGCTCCTGCTCGTCGTCCAGGTCTTCCAGCAGGCGTTCCAGGCGCGTCATCTCGCGAGGGCCGACATGGGGCGTGGCCAGACGGATGGCCAGGCCTTCGAGGGCGCTGCGCATCTCGAACACCTCGCGCATGTCCTCCAGATCCAGACCGCTGACCACCGCGCCGCGATGCGGCCGGAGGATCACCAGGCCTTCGGCGGCGAGGCGCTGGAAGGCGCTGCGCACCGGCATGCGGCTCATGCCCAGGGTGGTGGCGATGTCCTCGGCGATCAGCCGCTCGCCATTGCGATAGTGACCGGCGCAGATGGCCTGCAGCAGATGGCGATAGGCCTCTTCTTCGGCGCTCAGGGCAGTGGAGCGGGACAGGGCGGAGAGCGGCATGAACTGGCTTCCTGGATTTTTGTATCCAATCTGCCAAGGCAAGGCTCATGCCAGTGAGCCTAGTGCTTGCCAGCGCTGGGCCGCAGGTCAGCGCCGTCAGGCGTTGGCGTTACCTTTTGCACCACCCTGGGTCGCAGCAGTGGCCGCTCTGCTACCTCAGGACCCGAAACGGGGCGGTGTCAGTCCAGCAACTGGCCGTCGGCGGCGAAGAAGGGGTAGGGCCCGGGATAGTTGCCCAGCGGCAGATGGTGGGTCACCAGGGCCGCGTCCGCCCAGCGATGCAGCAGCAGGCCCGGCGGCTCCAGGCGGAAGCGCGACGGCGCCGCCTCGCGCAGGTCCAGGTCGACCTGGTGCGACACGCCGGGGCAGACGCAGGCCAGGGTGCCGCCAAAGCGGCGCTGGATCAGCCGGTGCAGATGCCCGCAAAGCAGCCGCTCCACCTGGGGATGACGGCGGATGACGGCTTCCAGCTCGGCGCCGCCGTCCAGGCCGATGCGATCCATATGACCGATGCCGACCGGGAAGGGCGGGTGATGCAGGAGCACCAGGGTCGGCTGCGCGGGCGCCTGGCTGAGCTGGTCGTCGAGCCAGGCCAGCTGAGACGCATCGAGACGACCGCCGTGCTCGCCGGGAATATGGGTATCCAGGCCGATCAGCCGCAGCGGGCCGCAATCCTGCTGCCAGTCCAAGGTGCCCTGGGTCGGTAGATAATGGTGGTCGGCGAAGGCGGCGCGCAGGGCGGCGCGGTCGTCGTGGTTGCCGGGGATGACGAAGAAGGGCATGACCAGTTCGGTCAGCACTTCACGCAGGGTGGCGTATTCCTCGGGAGTGCCGAAATCCACTAGGTCGCCGGTGATGACCAGGGCATCCGGGCGCGGCTGCAGGGCGTTGAGGCGGTCCACCGCCAGGCGCAGGGCGCCGAGGGTATCGACCACCCCGTAGGAAAGCCGGCCGCCGGCCTTGATGTGCAGGTCGCTGAGCTGGGCCAGCAGGAAGGGCGCGGACATGAGGATCTCCTAGGAAGCCAGGGTGAAGAGCGCGTCGGGGCGCACGCTCAGGTGCAGAAGGTCGCCCGGTTGCGCCTGCAGGGGCTGGGCGGTGTCCACCAGCAGCGGCTGGCCGGTGCCCACCTCCACCAGCAATCGCGAATGGGCGCCCTGGAAGAACCGGCCGACCAGGATGCCGGTGAGGTGCGCGGGCGTCGCGCTCGGCTCCAGGTGTTCTGGGCGGCAGAACAGGGTGCTGGCCTGGCCGTTCCAGGGCAGCCGTCCGCCGGCGACTGCCACCTCGGCGCCGCTGTGGCCGCGCACCTCGAAGCGGTTGAGCTGGCCGACGAAACCGGCGACGAAGCGACTGGCCGGCCGCTGGTAGATCTGGGTAGGGGTGCCGATCTGGGCGATGCGGCCTTCGCCCATCACCACGATGCGATCGCCTAGTGCCAGGGCTTCCTGCTGGTCGTGGGTGACATAGACCGCGGTGGTGCCGAGTTCGCGCAACAGGGCGCCGATGTCGGCCCGCAACTGCTCGCGCAACTGGGCGTCCAGGGCTGCCAGGGGTTCGTCGAACAGGAGCACCCGCGGCCGTGGCGCCAGGGCACGGGCCAGGGCCACGCGCTGGCGCTGGCCGCCGGACAGCTGCTGGATGCGCCGGTCGGCCAGGGCCTCCAGCTGCATCATGGCCAGCAATTCGGCGACCCGGGCATCGCGCTCGGAGCGCGTCAGGCCACGGATTTTCAGGCCGTAGGCGATGTTGCCGGCCACGTCCAGGTTGGGGAACAGGGCGTAGTTCTGGAACACCATGCCGACGTCGCGCCGCTCGATGGGCAGGCCGGTGACGTCACGGTCGTCGAACAGCACCTGGCCGCCGGCATCGGGCTGCTCCAGGCCGGCGATCAGGCGCAGGGTGGTGGTCTTGCCACAGCCGGACGGACCAAGGAACACCAGGGTCTCGCCCGGGTGGATGTCGAGGTCCAGGGGCTGCAGCACCTGGCGGCCTCCGGCAAAGGTCTTGGCGCAGTGGCGCAGGCGAACGGCGGTACCTTGGGTCATCGCAGGGCTCCACGGGAGAGACGGGCGCTGAGGGCCTGGAGGGCGACCAGCAGCGGCACGATCAGCAAGAGGAAGATCAGGGTGTAGGCGGAGCCCACCTCCAGCCGCGCCGAGGCGTAGCTGTTGGCCAGACCCACCGGCAAGGTCTTGGTCAGGGGCGTGTGCAGCATCCAGGTGAGGTTGAATTCCCCCAGCGAGAGGGTGATCACCATGAGGCTGCCGGCGAGGATGCCGGCGCGGGCATTGGGCACCACCACACCGAAGAAACGCCGCCAGGGACCGGCGCCCAGGCTCGCCGCCGCTTCTTCCAATTGCGGCAGCTGGCTGCGCCTGAGCACGGCCATCACCGGGCGGATCAGGAAGGGCAGAGTGAACAGCAGGTGGCCCACCAGGATGATCGCCGGGCTGCGACGAAAGCCGCCAAGGTGCCCGTAGGTCAGCAGCAGCGCCAGGGCCGAGGCGAAGCCGGGCATGGCCACCGGCAACACCAGCAATTCCTCGAAGGCGCGGGCGAATCTGTTGTCCAGCCGGACCAGGGCATAGGCCGCCGGGACGCCGAGCAGTACGGCCAGGGCTGCCGTGCCCAGCGCCAGTTGCAGCGACAGCCAGACGGTGGGGGCATAGGCTTGCCAAACCTGGATCACCCAGTCGAGGGTGAGGCCGCTGGCGAGGCCCTGGAAGTAGTTGCGAGTGAGGCCGGCCAACACCGAGAGCAGCAACGGCACCAGCAGGAAGGCCGCCACCAGCAGGGTGAACAGCAGTTGCAGCCAGAAACGCAGGGGGCGATTCATCGCAGGTCTCCCTGGACACCGCCGAGGCGCCGGGCCAGCAGCAGGACCAGCCAGGTGACGAGGCCGAGCACCACCGAGAGCGCTGCCGCCACGCCGAAGTTGGCGAAGTTGGTGAAGGTGTCGTAGATGGCGATGGGCGTCACCGAGAGCCGTGTGCCGAGGGTGAAGGCGGTGCCGAAGGCGCCCATGGCGGTGGCGAAGCACAGCGCGCCGCTGGACAGCAGCGCCGGGGTCAATCCGGGGATCAGCACATCACGCACCACGGCGAAGAGCCCGGCGCCCAGGGAGCGGGCGGCTTCTTCCAGACTGGTGTCGAGGGTTTCGCAGGCTGCCATCACCGTGAGGATCACCCGCGGTATGGAGAAATAGAGATAGCCGAGAAACAGCCCGAACAGCGAATAGGCGAACACCCAGGGCTCACCGAAGAGACTGCGGCCGAGGCCGGCGAACAGGCCCTGGCGGCCACCCAGCAGGATGATCAAAAAGCCCACTACGACGCCCGGAAAGGCCAGCGGAAAGGTCAGCAGGGCCACCAGCAGGCTGCGTCCGACGAAGGCATGGCGCGCCAGGAAGCAACCGGCGATGCCTGCCACCAGCAGGGTGGCCAGGGTGGTGACGGCGGCCAGGGCCACCGTCTGGGCGAGTCCGGACAGATAGCCGGCGCTGGTCAGCACCTGCCAGTAGCCGGAGCTGCCAGCGGCGTCCGGGCGGGCGCCGAGCACCAGCAGGTGGGTCAATGGCAACAACCAGAAGGCCAGCAGGAAGGCGCTCGCCGGTGCCAGGGCGACGAGCACCGGCCAGGGCAGCCGGCGCGGCACCCGGCGGCGCCCGAGGGAAACGGCGAGGCCCTGCATCTCAGCGCACCTCGGCCTGGTAACGTTTGGCGAAGGCTTCCTGGACCGCCGCCATGTGGCCGTAGTCGACGGTGCCGGCGCGGGCATAGTCGGCGGCGGGCAGGAAGCGCGCCTTGACCTCGTCCGGCAGCGGCACGTCCCGCACCGGGCGCAGATAGGCTTGGGCCCAGAGCGCCTGGCCCTTGTCCGACAGCACATAGTCCAGCACCTTCTCGCCGTTGGCGCGGTGCGGCGCGCCCTTCACCAGGCTCATGGTGTAGGGCACGGTCAGGCTGCCTTCCTGGGGAATGACGAAGGCCACCGGCGCCTGGTCCTTGTAGCGGGCGCGATAGGCGTTGAAGTCGTAGTCCACCAGAATCGGGATCTCGCCGGAGAGCAGGCGGGCATAGGCGGTCTGCTTGGGCACGATGGGATCGTTGGCGGCCAGTTTCTTGAAGAAGGCCATGGCCGGACCGAAGTCGTCTAGGTTGCCGCCCAGGGCCTGGTTGAGCGCTACCGCGGTGACGTAGCCGACGAAGGCGCTGGAGGGGTCCAGGTAGCCCACCAGGCCGCGGTACTCGGGCTTGAGCAGGTCGGCCCAGCGCTGCGGCACCGGCTTGCCGCCCAGGGCCTGGGTGTTGACCATGAAGCCGAGGGTGCCGGAATGGATGGCGGTCCACTGGCCCTTGGGGTCCTTGAGGCCGGCGGGAACCTGGTCCCAGTGCTTGGGCCGATAGGGCTGCAGCACCCCTGCCTTGTCGGCCTGGATGCCAAAGGTCACCCCGTAGTAGACGACGTCGGCCACCGGGGCTTCGCGTTCGGCCACCAGCTGGGCCAGCGACTGGCCGGAATTCTTGTTGTCCTGGGGCACCTGGATGCCGGTATCGGCGGCGATGGCCTTGAGCTGGGCACCCCAGTCGGCCCACTCCAGCGGGCAGTTGTAGCAGATGGCGGTTTCGGCGGCCTGAGCGCTGGCCAGGCCACAGGCCAGGGCGACGCCGGCCAGGAGACGACGCAAGGGGAAGGGTGATTTCATCGGTAGGGCTCCTTCAAGGGGCCGGCACTGGTGCCGGGACGGACGAGGCAGGGCAGACACTGCTGGTGGGTGGCACTGCCGGCGATCAGCGCCAGCAATTCGGTGACGAGCACGGCGCCCAGGCTCTGCAAGGGCTGCATGACGCTGCACAGGCTGGGTTCGAGGCGGGCGCCCATGGCGATGCCATCGAAACCCACTACCGAGAGTTGATCGGGCACGGGCACCCCGTGGCGCTGCAGTTCGGCGATGACGCTGATGGCCAGCAGGTCGTTGGTGCAGAGCAGGGCGGTAGGGGCGTGACGCTCCAGCAGCGGCGCCAGCTCCGCCCAGTCGGCGTCGGTGTGGCTGGCCAGCTCCAGGCGCGGCAGCGTCGGCAGGCCGGCGGCGGCCATTGCCTGGCAATAGCCGGCGAAGCGGCGCTCGCTGCGATCCGACTGCAGCGCCGGTCCCGAGACCAGGGCGATGCGGCGGTGCCCCAGGCCGAGCAGGTGCTCGGTGGCCATGGCCATGCCCTGGCGGTTGTCCACCGCCACCGCCGCATAGGGGCGCTGGGGTTCGTGATAGGCGAGAATGAAGGGCGTCCGCTCCTGGCTCAGCTCGGCCAGCACCTCGCTACGGTCGGCATCGGCCACCGTCAGTACCAGGCCGGCGACGCGCTGGCGCAGTAGCTCCTCCACCACCGCCGCTTCGCGCTCGGGCTGGTAGTCGGTGGTGGCGATCACCAGGGAATACCCCTGGCTGCGCGCGGTGCGTTCCATGGCCTGCAACTGCTCGGCGAACACCGGGTTGAGCAGGCTGGGCACCACCACGCCGATCAGCCGGGTGCTCTGCTGACGCAGCTGGCGACCCAGCAGATTGGGACGGAAATTGAGACTGCGCGCGGCGTCCAGCACCCGCTGCCGGGTGCTCTCGCGCACCTGCTCGGGGTTGGCGAAGGCGCGTGCCGCGGTGGCCCGGGAGACCCCCGCCTGTTGCGCCACCTGTTTCAGATCGGTCATGCCGGCCTCGTTTGAGATCGATCTCATTGGCGGCAGACAATGCCGGCGGCAGATGTCGGGACGATGACAGCGAGATGAAGCTTCTGCTCTGGCGCCGGGCGCCGATAGGTCCTCCGGCGCGCAGGGCAGCAGGCGAGGGCGGGATATACCTTGGTATAGCCAAACGTCCTTCGTTTCGATGGCTGGGACGGGGTGGCGCGCCTAGATTAGCCCGGTGTCCAGACCCTGCGCGGCAGGGTCGGCCGCTCTCCCAAGGCCCCCTTCAAAGAGGTACGCCATGAAGACCCTTCCTGGCCTCTACACCCCCGCCGTGGCGCCGCGCTCGCTGCGACAGCGTCCCACCTCCCTGTGGGCCGATGCCCTTTGCCTCGCCCTCGGGCTGATCACCTTGGCGCTGATCTGGCATGGCGTCGCCGAGATGCGCGCGCCCCTGGCCGTGCTCGACGCCGATCCCATGACCCTGGACCTGGCGCGGCTGCCCGAGTACGCCCTGCGCACCACCCTGCGCATGTTCATCGCCCTGAGCGCCTCGCTGCTGTTCACCTTCGTCTTCGCCACCCTGGCGGCCAAGAGTCGCAAGGCGGAGCTGCTGATCCTGCCGGCCATCGACATCCTGCAGTCGGTGCCCATCCTCGGCTTCCTGACCTTTACCGTCAGCTTCTTCCTGGGCCTGTTCCCGGGGCGGCAACTGGGCGCCGAGTGCGCGGCCATCTTCGCCATCTTCACCAGCCAGGCCTGGAACATGGCGTTCGGCTTCTATCAGTCGCTGCGCACCGTGCCCGAGGACCTGCAGCAGGTGAGTCGCCAATTCGGGCTGTCACCCTGGCGGCGGTTCTTTCGCCTGGAGCTGCCGTTCGCCATCCCCGGTCTGGTATGGAACACCATGATGTCCATGTCCGGCGGCTGGTTCTTCGTGGTGGCCTCGGAAGCCATCACCGTGGGCGACAACACCATCAACCTTCCCGGCATAGGCTCCTGGCTGGCACTGGCCATCGCCCGGCAGGACATCGCCGCCATCGGCTGGGCGGTGCTGGCCATGGGGCTGGTGATCCTGGTCTACGACCAGCTGTTCTTCCGCCCGGTGGTGGCCTGGGCCGATCGCTTCCGCGTCGAGCAGACCGCCAGCCAGCAGGTGCCGCGCTCCTGGGTCTACGACCTGGTCCGCCGCGCGCGCCTGGGCCGCATGCTGGGTGGCTTCGGCAGTTTCTGCACCCAGCTCGCCACCCCGCGGATCCGCCGCGCCTGGCCGCACTGGCACCTGGCGCCGCAAAGCCGCGCCTGGCTGCAACGCGGGCTGGACGTGCTCTGGTACTGCGCGCTGCTGCTGGTGCTGCCCTATGGCGTCTATGCGCTGTATCGCTTCATCGCCGCCGACGTCTACTGGGTGGAAGCGGTCTCGGTGCTCGGCCTGGGTCTGCTGACCATGGCCCGGGTGCTGCTGCTGATCGCCGTCGCCAGCCTGATCTGGGTGCCCATCGGCGTCTGGATCGGCCTGCGCCCGGGCTGGTCGCAACGCTTGCAGGCAGTGGCCCAGTTCCTCGCCGCCTTCCCAGCCAACGTGCTGTTCCCGGTGGCGGTGGTGGGCATCGTCAGCTTCCACCTCAATCCGGACATCTGGCTGTCGCCGCTGATGGTGCTGGGCACCCAGTGGTACATCCTGTTCAACGTCATCGCCGGCGCCAGCGTGCTGCCCAACGACCTGCGCGAAGCGGCCCGGCTGTTCGGCCTCAGGCGCTGGCAGTGGTGGCGGCAGCTGGCCCTGCCGGCGATCTTTCCCTACTACGTCACCGGCGCCCTGACCGCCGCGGGTGGCTCCTGGAACGCCAGCATCGTCGCCGAGGTGGTGAGCTGGGGCAATGAACGCCTGCAGGCCCATGGCCTGGGCGCCTACATCGCGCAGATGACCACCGCCGGTGACTTCCCCCGGGTCGCCCTGGGCATCGTGGTGATGTCGATCTTCGTCCTTGGTTTCAACCGGCTGCTCTGGCGGCCCCTGTATGCCTACGCCGAACGGCGCCTGCGGCTCGATTGAGAGGAGACCTGCCATGAACCTGCCTACCTTGAACCCGCGTCCCCTCATCGACGTGCAGAACGTCCGCCAGCTGTACGGCAACGCCGGTGGCCCGGCCCGGGTCGTGCTGGACGAAGTGTCCCTGACCTTGCACGAAAACGAGATCGTCGGCCTGCTGGGTCGCTCCGGCTCGGGCAAGTCGACCCTGCTCAGATCCATCGCCGGGCTGCTCACCCCCAGCGGCGGCACCGTCGCTTTCCCACCCAAGGACGACGGCCAGCGCGCCCGGGTCAGCATGGTATTCCAGAGCTTCGCGCTGTTTCCCTGGCTGACCGTGCTGCAGAACGTCGAGATCGGCCTGGAGGCGCTGCACGTGCCGCTGGACGAGCGCCGTCGCCGCGCCCTGGCCGCCATCGACCTGATCGGCCTGGACGGCTTCGAGAGCGCCTATCCCAAGGAGCTCTCCGGCGGCATGCGCCAGCGCGTCGGCCTGGCCCGTGCCCTGGTAGTGCACCCGGACGTGCTGCTGATGGACGAACCCTTCTCGGCGCTGGACGTGCTCACCGCCGAGACCCTGCGCACCGACCTGCTCGACCTCTGGGTCGAAGGCCGTATGCCGATCCGCTCGATCCTCATGGTCACCCACAACATCGCCGAGGCGGTGCTGCTCTGCGATCGGGTGCTGATTTTCTCCAGCAATCCCGGGCGCGTCGCCAGCGAGATCCGCATCGACCTGCCGCAGCCGCGCAACCGCCACGATCCGGCCTTCCGCGAACTGGTGGAGGAAATCTATGTGCGCATGACCGGCGAGACCACGCCGACACCCCACGAAGGGGGTGTTCCCGGCAACGGCCTGGGGATGCGGCTGTCGACCGTCTCTACCAATGCCCTGGCCGGGATGCTGGAGGCGGTCCAGGCCGCGCCCTATGACGGTCGCGCCGACCTGCCGGAACTGGCCGGCGGGCTGGGTTATGCACTGGACGAGCTCTTTCCCCTGGCCGAGGTGCTGCAACTGCTGCGCCTCGCGGTCCTCGAAGGTGGCGATCTGCGCCTGCTGCCGGCCGGCCGCGCCTATGTCGAGGCGGGGGTGGACGTGCGCAAGCAGCTGTTCGCCCGCCAGTTGCTCAACTTCGTGCCCCTGGTGGCCCATATCCGCCGGGTGCTGGACGATCGCCAGGGCCACACGGCGCCGGCGCGGCGTTTCCGTGACGAGCTGGAGGACTTCATGGACGAAGCCGACGCCGCCCGCACCCTCGGCAGCGTCATCCAGTGGGGGCGCTATGGTGAGCTCTTCGCCTATGATCAGGCGGCCGATATGTTCAGCCTGGAAAATCCGGGCTAGGCACGCCTTCGAACGAGAGACTGGCCATGGATCGACGACCCTTCGCCACCACCACCTACTGGCTGCGGCTCGGGGGCCTCTGCGCCCTGGCGCTGGGCATTGCCTTGCTGGATACCCTGACCGATCGGGAGATCGCCATTGGTGTCTTCCAGGTGGTCGTGGTGCTCCTGGCCGCGGGTTTCCTGTCCACCCGCGGGGTCACGGTCACGGCGCTGGGTTGCGCGGGGCTGGTGCTCTGCAGCTACCTGGCCACCCGTACCGGCGACCGCGAGGCCGGGCTGGTCAACTGCATTATCAGCCTCCTGGCCATCGTCGCGGTCGCGGCGCTGTCGCTGCGCCTGGAGGCGGCCAAGCGCGCCGCCGATGCGGCCCGCGCACGGCTGGTCCAGGCCGGACGCCTGAGCCAGCTGGGTGAATTGGCCGCGTCCATCGCCCATGAGGTGAATCAGCCGCTCACCGCCATCGCCGCCAGTGGCAATGCCTGCCAGCGCTGGCTGAGCAATCAGCCGCCCCAGGTGGAGCGCGCCGTGCAGGCGGCGCAGCGGGTCATCGACGACGCCCACCGTGCCAGCGCGGTGATCGCCCGGGTGCGCAGCCTGGTGCGCCAGGCGCAGGTGGCCAAGGATTGGCTCAACGTCGCCGATACCGTGGAGCAGGTGCTGGATTTCGTCCGCACCGAATTGAACCAGCGCCAGATCGCCGTGGAGGTCCGCCTGCAGGAGGGCCTGCCGCCGCTGCTGGCCGACGAGAGCCAGTTGCAGCAGGTCATCCTCAATCTGCTGCTCAACGCCCTGGATGCCCTCGAAGGAGTCGCTTCCGAGCAGCGCCGGCTGGTCATCCAGGTGGGGCAGGACACCGCTGGCGCCATCCGCCTGGGCGTGGAGGACAGCGGTCGCGGCTTGACGCCCGGCGCGCGTGAGCAGATGTTCGAGGCCTTCTACACCACCAAGGCGCAGGGCATGGGCCTGGGCCTGGCGCTGAGTCGCTCCATCGTCGAGGCCCACGGCGGGCGGATCTGGGCCACTTCATTGCCGGAGGGCGGCACCGGGGTCTACTGCAGCCTGCCCAAGGATCCACAACCATGACCTCAGCGAGCATGACCGACCAGATCCAGCCCACCCTGGTCCACTTGGTGGACGACGACGCCTCGGTCCGCGCCGCCTTGGAGGATCTCCTAGCGTCCGTGGGGCTCAGCACCCACAGCTATGTCTCGGCCGCCGACTTTCTCGACCGTGCCCGACTGGACGAACCGGGCTGCCTGGTGCTGGACGTGCGCATGCCCGGCATGAACGGCCTGGACCTGCAGCAGGAATTGCAGCGGCGTGGCCTGGCCTTGCCGATCATCTTCATCACCGGCCATGGCGACATCCCCATGTCGGTCCGGGCGATGAAGCAGGGCGCCCTGGAATTCCTCACCAAGCCGTTTCGTGACCAGGACCTGCTCGATGCCATCGGCCAGGCGCTGCGCAAGGCACAGGACGCCCATGCCCAGCGCCGGCACTTGCAGGAGCTGCAGGCCCGCCTCGACACCCTCAACGACGGCGAACGCGCGGTACTGGCGCGGGTGGTGACCGGCCTGCTCAACAAGCAGATCGCCGCTCAGCTGGGGGTCAGCGAGATCACCGTCAAGGTGCGTCGCGCGGCCCTCATGCGCAAGCTGCAGGCCGGCTCCCTGGCGGAGCTGGTCAAGATGGTGGAGCGGCTGGAGGCGTCGCGCGGCTAGGCCGTTGCGACGCGCCATACAGCCGCTGGACAACCTCCACAGCTTTCTTGTCGCGCCAATCGCTGACGCGCTAAAGAAAGAAATTAGTCAGTCGATACGGGCGTTAGAGGATCGCCTTCCGCCGATCCAAGGAGCCCGTCTTGAACCTTCGTCAGCTACGCATCGCCCCCCGCGCCATCCTGTGCTTTGGCACAGTCACCCTGTTCGTGATGCTGCTCGGCGCCTTCGCCCTGGTCCAGCTCAAGGCCCTGCGCGCCACCGAGCAGGCGATGGAAGCCGAATGGCTGGCGAGCGTCCAGACCACCGATGACATCCAGGTCGCGCTGCTGCACACCCGCCTCGAAAGCATCCGGTTGCTGGCCAGCGAGGACAGTGCCGCCATGGCCCTCGCCACCCGGCAGATCCATGTGAATCGCGATCTGATGAACGCCCGGACGGCCTATTATCGTGACCACCTGATTTCCACCGCCGAGGAACGCAGCAACTTCGACCAGGCCGCGCTGCAGATGAAAGGCTATCTGGACGGACTGGATCGGGTCGTGACCCTGGCCGCCAGCGATCGCACCGAGGCCCTCAAACTGGCCAATGGCGAGCAGCGCCAGCGAGCCGAAGGCTATCAGGAACAACTGACCCGGCTGCGCGAGTTCAACAGCGAAGGCGCCCGTCAGGCAGGTGCAGCAGCCACCGGCATCTATGACCGCAGCGTCAGCATTGTCGTCGGCATCATGCTGCTGGCCGTGCTGGTGACCCTGCTGCTGGCCTGGCGCCTGACTCGCAGTCTGGCCCAGCCGATCGGGGCTTCCCTGGCCGTGGCCGACGCCATCGCCCAAGGCGAGCTGACCGGCAAGATAGATCCCAGCGGCAGGGACGAAGCCGCCGGGCTGATGCGCGCCCTGGCGCAGATGCAGGACAACCTCAAGGACACCCTGCATGGCATCTCCGGTTCGTCCAACCGCCTGAGCGACACCGCGCGCACCATGCACGCCGTCACCGACCAGGCCAGTCGGGCCCTGGCCAGCCAGAACGCCGAGATCGACCAGGCCGCCACCGCGGTCACCGAGATGAGCGCCGCGGTGGAAGAGGTGGCCCGCAATGCGTCCTCCACCTCCCAGGCTGCGCGGGAATCCAGTGCGGCGGCGGAAAACGGCAATGCCAAGGTCGGCCAGGCCCTCGACGCCATGCAGCGCCTCACGCAGCAGGTGCAGTCCACCTCGGTGCAGGTCGAAGGCCTGGCTGGCCAGGCCCAGGACATCAGCCAGGTGCTCAGCGTGATCGGCTCCATCGCCGAGCAGACCAATCTGCTGGCGCTCAACGCTGCCATCGAGGCCGCCCGGGCGGGCGAGCAGGGTCGCGGTTTCGCCGTGGTCGCCGACGAGGTCCGCGCCCTGGCGCATCGCACCCAGACCTCCACCCGTGAGATCGAGCAGATGATCCAGGCGATCCAGAAGGGCTCGGCCGAAGCCGTGGATTCCATGCAGCTCAGCACCACCCAGGCCCAGGCCACCTATGCGGTGGCTCAGGAAGCCGGGGCGGCGCTGAGCGACATCCTCCAGGCCGTGCGCCTGATCGACGAGCGCAACCTGCAGATCGCCACCGCCTCCGAAGAACAGGCCCATGTCTCCCGCGAGGTCGACCGCAACCTCATCAGCATCCGCGATCTCTCGGTGCAGACCAGCGACGGCAACCGCGAAACCGTGGGTGCCAGCGAACAGCTGTCCGAACTGGCCGGCGAACTGCAGACGCTGGTGCGACGCTTCAAGCTGGCGTAAGGGGAGGGCGCGCAGAAGATACTGCGCGCCTGGAATCGCTCCGCCTTTGCTGCCAGGGGAGTTTCCCTGGCGCCGAGCGTTCGAGGAGTGGCCTGTCTGCTGGTTAATGTCAGATAAATTACCTCTGACGACTGAATTCTGCCGGCTCGTCGGTAAGGGCGTCCCCTGTTCTTTGAGGTATGGTGGCTTTTTGCTATAAATGATTATTGCAATATCTAAATAGCCGAATCCATCAAGGCGCTCCTGTAGACACCATGGCTCTGCCCGAATACAGCATCAGACTTCCGGTCTCCCAGTTGCAGCTGGGCATGTACGTCTGTGAACTGGATCGGCCCTGGGCGGGCACGCCTTTCCTGTTCCAGGGTTTTCCCATTCAGAGCGTGCAGGACCTCCGCACCCTGCGCGACACCTGCGAATTTGTCTGGGTGGATCGCCGTCAGAGCCATTCGGTGCCCCCCCTGGCAGCCAACCTGCCGGCCGGTGATCAGACCAGGACCTATGCCATCGACTACCGGGAGGCGGTCAAGGCCACCGAACCGGTGTGGCGGGACGCCCGCGCCGTGTCGATGCGCATGCTCGACGCCGTCCGGTTCGGCCAGGAGCTCGACGTCAGCGAGGTGCGGCGTGCAGTGGGGGCGTGCGTCGAGAGCGTGCTCAAGCATCCCGCGGCCAGTCTGTGGCTGGCACGCATCAAGCAGCGTGACCATTACACCGCGGAGCACTGCCTGCGCGTTTCCCTTTATGCCATCGCCCTGGGCAAGGCCCTGGGCATGCTGCCTCTGGAACTGGAAGAGCTCGGGGTATGCGGCATGCTGCACGACGTCGGCAAGATCAAGGTACCCGACGAGATCCTCAACAAGCCCGGTCGCCTGACCGACGAAGAATTTCTCATCATGCAGGCCCATACCACCTATGGCTGGCAATTGCTGATGGGCAACAGCGAGGTGCCGCCCGCTGCCGTCGATGTCGCCCATACCCATCACGAACGGGTGGATGGCAAGGGATATCCGCGGCAACTGCCGGCGCAGCGCATCCCCTTCAAGGCCAAGATCATCGCCGTGGTGGACGCCTATGACGCCATCACCAGCGATCGCCCCTACAGCGAGGGCCGTTCCAGCCTGGAAGCCTTGCGGGTCCTTTTCGAAGCGCGGGGCACGCAATTCGACGAAGTCGTCGTCCTGGCCTTCATCCAGCTGATCGGCGTCTATCCGCCCGGTGAGATCGTCGAGCTGAGCACGGGGGAGGTTGGGATCATCATCGGCTTCGACGCCGGCAGCAAATTGAAGCCGCGGGTCCTTGTCGTGCTGGACGCGGACAAGCAGCCGCGGCCAGAGCGGGTGCTGGACCTGGCGCGCAATCCGCTCGATAGCCAGGGGCGCCTCATCAGCGTCCGCGCGGTGAAGCCCTCGGGTGCCTATGGCATCGATATCGATGCCTATCGTGCCCAGGGGCTGGTGGTGCCGGGCTGAGTGGGCGAGCGGGTCAGCCGTCAGCGGTTGGCCATCAAAGGGTCTTCAGACCCGTTGGCGTCTCCAGATAGGCCAGCAAGCCGGGTCTCTCGCCAGGCATCACCGCGACGGGGCCGGAAAAGCCGATCGCCTCCAGCTGTTGCCCGAGCACTGCGGCATCGGGATGCCTGAGCTCCAGGCGCTGCAGGCGGCAGCCCTGATCGATCAGCGCAGCCGCGGGGTGCCGGGCGTCGCCCCAATCGATCAGGCTGGGCAGGACACCGCTCAGCGGCAGCTGCCCATCGGCGTGGATCGAGATCTGCCAGGCCAGCGTGCCGCGGCTCATCGACTCGATGCGGCCGAAGGTCTGCATGAGGCGCGCATCCGCCTCTGCCAATCCCCGGGTCCTGGCCACCCAGTGGGCCAGGCGGGGCTCCGCATCGGACCCCAGCTCATCCAGCCCAAACCAGCGTGGTCTGGTCGGCGGTGGAGCGTCCGGATCCGGGGCGATGACCTCCAGATAGCAGTCGCCAAGGCGCAGCAAGAGGTTGTGGGTACCTATGCGCGGATGCTTACCGCCTGGCTGCATCGCTACCCCGAGTCGTTCTTCGACGTACTGGGCGCCTGCGGCGAGCGTTGGGGCCACGACGACCAGATGATCCAGGCTGGAAGCTCTCATAAGCGCGACTCCTGATATGGAAAGATTCGATGTCGGGTATTAAGTGTAGCGCTCGTAGTCTGCTAAGAACTTCAACGCACAAAGGTTGGGATGGCTTAACCTGCCAGTTCATACGTCCTCGGGATAGCCCATAGCTATCGCAACATCACCTTCCTTTAACTCGCCTTTTAATAGATGTAGCCGTGAGCCTTCTGTTGAAGGCGTAGAGGACCAATATGCACGGCCGCCTGAGTTGGTAGAGAGGTCATCATGGCATTGCAAGATCAGTGGTTCGAAACAGCAGTGCAAGAATTTTTTAGTTTTGCATAACGCAAATGGGAGTTCGTCAGTAAGACATGGCTGGTGTAGCGGAGCCAATCATGTTGCTGAATTACGGAATAGATATTATCTTATCGAGGAACGCCTTTGTGTTATCACTTTTGAGATCGCTTACGTACCAGTTGCCAGTGGCTCTTCTGAAGCCAACAACTAGGCCGGCTACTTCTCCATCATCCCTTTCTACAATATAAGCTCTCGAGTCAAATATTTGTGCTTTTTCTACGGCTTCGACTTTATACACATCAAAGACTTTCCTTCCGTCAAGCCAGTTTTGCCAATGTTTCTCTCCTTCAATCAATACTGGCTTTTCTTTTTCTTTTAACCATGGAACTATCTTTCCCTGGAAGGTTTGCAGCCAGCAGCTTTTTGAAAAATTTGATTTGATACAGTCGAGGAGCCGAGCCTCGACGCTGTCTCTTATGTCAGGTGACTGTTCAGTGGCATAGATTAAGAAGGGTGTAGAACAAAGCAGAGCTAAAATTGTAATTTTCAAATGGCCCAAGTTTTATACCCTAGTAATTGGCTTTAATAGGTGGCTGGCTATGCCGGCCATTATAGTTCTTCAAGGAAATGGCCGTCATCCAGCCACCACCCCACACGCCGCCCTGATCTTCCCGGCCAATTCCAGCAGCACCCCGGCATAGCGCTCCTCGATCTCCGCCTCCGACAGCGGGGTGGCCAGGCTGATGTTGAGGGCATGGGTGCGATAGCCAGGGAGGCCGAGGGGGGTGGCGATGGCGACCACTTCGGGTTGCCAGGCAGCCAGGCAGTAGCCTCTGCTACGGACGCTGGCTAGGGCGGCGCGGATCTCCTGTTCCAGTGGCGCCCGGCGTGCCTCGCAGCGGCGGGCGCAGAAGGTGGCGATCAGCGTTTCGCGCTGGGCTTCGCCCAGGCCGGCGAGGCAGGCGCGGCCCAGGGAGGTGATGTCCATCGGCAGGCGCTGGCCGACCAGGACGTTGCGCGGGGTCTTGCGTTGACTCAGGCGAATCGATTCCAGGTAGATCATCTCGTCGCGGTCCGCCGCCGCCAGGCTGACGTTGACCTGGTGTTCCCGCGCCACCTTGATCATCAGCGGCGAGGCGGCCTGCAGGAGGCTGCTGCCCTGGTGCATGGCATGGGCCAGGCCGAGAAAGGTCGGCGCCAGGCGATAGGCGCTGCGGCCGCCGTCGTAGTCCAGAAAGCCGGTACGCACCAGGGTCTGGGTCAGGCGGCTGACGGTGGACTTGGCCAGGCCGAGGAGGTCGCTGAGGTCGCCATTGGTGAGGTATTCGGTGCCCGGACGAAAGGCGCGCAGGACATCCAGGCCACGCTCCAGCGAGCGATTGGCCGGCGCCTTGCCCTGGCCAGGCATGTCGGCGGCGTTCGGCTCGGCGACGGCGTGTTCCACCTGATGGAATGGCTGCGTTGTCATGACAGGTCTCCTCGCGCAGATTGAGTTCAAGCCTGGCGCAGATCCGGGCAGCCAATCAACCCAAGAATAAGAGAGGCCTCCCATGACGACAGCTCCCGAATCCTCGACCCCCATCGAACTGACGGTGACCCAGGGCATCGCCACCCTGACGCTCAACCGCCCCGAAGCGCGCAATGCCATCAGCGACGACATGCGCACCCTGCTGATCGAGCACCTGGAGCGCATCGCCGCCGACAGCGCGATCAAGGCGCTGATCCTGACCGGTACCGGCAAGGGCTTCTGCGCCGGCGGCGACATCAAGGGCATGCAGGCGCGCATGAGTGCGCCGGCCGGTTCGGTGGCCTTCAACGGCTGGAAGCGCCAGCAACGGGTTCACCATGCCGTTTCGCTGCTGCACAACCTGCCCAAGCCGACCATCGCCGCGGTCAACGGCGCCGCCACCGGGCTGGGCTGCGACATGGCGCTGAGCTGCGACTTCATCATCGCGTCCGAGCAGGCGTCCTTCGCCATGAGCTACATCGCCCGCGGCCTCATCCCCGACGGTGGTGGCCTCTACTTCCTGCCACGGCGGGTCGGCCTGAGTCGGGCCAAGGAGCTGATCTTCACCGGTCGCACCGTCGCGCCGGGCGAAGCCGAGCGCATCAACATGATCGACCGGGTGGTGCCCCACGACGATCTGCTGCCAGCGGCCCAGGACTGGGCGCTGCAACTGTCCGCCGGTTCCGCCACGGCACTGGGCCTGAGCAAGTCGATCCTCAACAATACCTTCGAGCTGACCCAGGGCCAGATCTCGGCCATGGGCAGCCAGGCCCAGGGTATCTGCTACACCTCCAGCGAGCATCAGGAGTCGGTCGCCGCCTTCCTGGCGCGCAAGAGCACGGGTGGCCAGCGATGAGCGCCCTCGACCGTCTGCTCAGCCCGGCCAGCGTCGCCGTCATCGGCGCCTCGGGCGACGCCCGCAAGACCTCCGGCCGGCCCATCGCCTTCCTGCGCAAGCATGGTTTCCAGGGACGCCTCTACCCGGTCAATCCGCGTTACGAGGAGATCGACGGCCTGCGCTGCTATCCCTCCATCGCCGAATTGCCCGAGGTGCCGGACGTGGCCGTCATCCTGCTGGGTGCCGAACGTGCCAATCAGGCGGTGGCCGAACTGGCGGCGCTGGGCTGCGCGGCGGCCATCGTGCTGGCCGGCGGCTATGGCGAAACGGGGGAGAGCGGCATCCGCCGCCAGGCGGAACTCCAGGCGGCGCGCGGCAGCATGCGTATCCTCGGCCCCAACACCATCGGCCTGGTCAACGTCAGCGAGCGCATCACCCTGTCCGCGAGTGGCGCCCTGGACATGGACGCCCTGCTGCCGGGCAAGGTGGCCTTGGTCTCCCAGAGCGGCGGCATCCTCGGTGCCTTGCTCTCTCGCGGCGTGGCGGCCGGCATCGGCTTTTCCAAACTGATCTCCACCAGCAACGAGGTGGATCTGGACGTCGCCGACTTCGTCGACCATCTGGCCGGCGATCCGGCTACCGCGGTGATCGCCCTCTACCTCGAAGGGCTGCGCGGCACCGCCAGGTTCACCCGCGCCGTGGGCCGGGCCCGCGCCGCCGGCAAGCCGGTGGTAGTGTTCAAGGTCGGCCGTTCGGAAGCCGGCGCCAGCGCCGCGGCCTCCCATACCGGCGCCCTGGCCGGCTCGGACGATCTCTATTCGGCCTATTTCCGCCAGCTCGGGGTGATCCGCGCCGAGACCTTCGCCGATCTGCTGGACATTCCCTTCGCCCTGGCCAGTGGCCGGGTGATGCAGGGCACCCGGGTAGCCATCCTGACCTCCACCGGTGGCGCCGGCACCCTGATCGCCGACAACCTGGGCGTCAACGGCTTCCAGACCCCGCCGCCCGGCGCGGAGACGGCGGCGCGACTGCGCGCCCTGGACGTCGGCGACCAGGCGGTGCTCGACCGCAATCCCATCGACCTGACCCTGGCGGGTCTGCAACCGGAGGTGATGCGTGGCGCCATCAGCATCCTGCTGGACAGCCCCGACTATGACGCGGTGATCAGCGTGGTGGGTTCCTCCGGGGTGGCCCAGCCGCACCTGATGGCCGATGCCATCCGCGACAGCCTGGCCAATTCGGAGAAGCCGGTGCTGGCCTATATCAGTCCCCATGCGCCGGCGGCGGCGCAGCGCATCAACGGTTCGGGCGGGGTGGCCTTCAGCGCCCCCGAAAGTTGTGCCGGAGCGCTCAAGGCGCTGGCCTTGCAAGGCAGCTATGCAAGGCAGCGCCCGGGGCAGCTCGGCGCCGCCCCCTCGGCCGAGTCGGTAGCTCTGGCGGACCTGCAACCCGGTCCACTGGACGAGGCGCGCAGCAAGCAGCTCTACGAGACCTTCGGCATTCCGGTGACCCGCGAGCGGGTAGTGGGCGATGCGCGTCAGGCCGAGGCGGCGGCCCGCGAACTGGGCGGCGAGGTGGTGCTCAAGGTGCTCTCGGCGCGCATCCCGCACAAGAGCGAGGTGGGTGGCGTGGCCCTGCGCCAGCGACCCGAGGACATCGGTGGGCGGCTGGAACGGATGCGCGATGAGGTGACCGCCCAGGTCGGCTTCAATCCCGAGGCCTTCCTGGTGCAGGAGATGGTCAGCGGCGGCGAGGAGCTGATCCTCGGTTTCACCCGCGATCCGCAACTGGGCCCGGCGCTGCTGCTGGGCATGGGTGGAGTGACCGCCGAACTGTTCCAGGACACCACGCTGCGCCTGCTGCCGGTGACCCTGGAAGATGCCCGGGAAATGCTCGCCGAATTGCGTACCTATCCCTTGCTGGACGGCTATCGCGGCCGACCCAAGGCCGATGTCGAGGCCGCCGCGCACTGCATCGTCGCCTTCTCCGACATGGCCCTGCGCCTGGGCGAGCGGCTGCAGGAGGCCGAGATCAATCCGCTGCTGGTCAGGCCGCAAGGGCAGGGCGTGGTCGCCCTCGATGGTCTCACGGTGCTGAGCTGAGGCGACGCTGTTCCACAGGGTGGAACAGCGCCATTGCCGCTCAGGTTCACCCTTGCATAATCCAAGAACGCTTCATTTCTGACTCATAACAATAAGTAGGTCACTATGAACAGCTTCCAGATCAACCTCCCATGGTGTGCATTCCTACCGTCAGGCGCCGTCGCGTCGTTCATGAGTCCTGAACCCGACGCCACGTCCTCGAACCGGGAGTAACGCTATGTCCGCCGTACTGAAGAACGCCACCCCTCGCGAGCCGATCGGCAGCATCGCCCCGGCGCCCACCGTGATTTCCTTTCGCAACGTCGCCAAGGCCTTTACCGTCAAGGGCGTGGCCAAGCAGGCGTCCCACAGCATCAACGTCGACATCCAGCAGGGCCAGGTGGTGACCATCGTGGGTCCCTCCGGCTGTGGCAAGTCGACCATGCTCAACATGGTGGCCGGGCTGTTCGCCCCCACCGAGGGCCAGGTGCTCTACGGCGGTCAGCCGGTCAAGGGCATCAACGGCCGCACCGGCTACATGACCCAGAGCGATCACCTGCTGCCCTGGCGCGACGTGGCCGGCAACATCGCCGTGCCCCTGGAGATCCGCGGCGTGGGCAAGACCGAGCGCCAGGCGCGCATCCGCGACCTGCTGGCCCTGGTCGGCCTGGAGGGGCACGAGAAGGCCTATCCGAGCCAGCTCTCCGGCGGCATGCGCAAGCGCGCCGCCCTGGCCCGGCTGCTGGCCTACGATCCCGAGACCCTGCTGATGGACGAGCCCTTCGCGGCGCTCGATGCCCAGCTGCGCATGCGCATGCAGACCGAGCTGTTCAAGCTCAGTCGCCAACTCAAGAAGACCGTGCTGTTCGTCACCCACGACCTGGACGAGGCGGTGGCCCTGGGCGATCGCTGTCTGATCTTCTCCGGCCGTCCCGGCACCATCGTCCGTGACGTGACCATCCCCCTGGGCGACGAGCGCAACATCCTGCAGCTGCGCAAGGACCCGCGTTACCACCAGCTCTGCGGTGACCTCTGGGAATTTATCACCCCGAGCCAAGACGCCTGAGCGGCCCACCCCTGGAGAATCCTGCTATGAACATCTTTCTCGGCCGCGTCGCCATCTTCGCCGTCATCCTGCTGTCCTGGCAGTTCGCCTCGGGACCGCTGGTGGATCCCTTCTTCGTCAGCTCGCCCAGCGAGATCGGCGGCCGCTTCGTCGAGCTGGTCGCCAGCGGGCGGCTGTTCGCCCATGGCTGGATCACCGTCGTCGAGACCCTGGCCGGCTTCTTCTGCGGCGCCTGCGCCGGGATCAGCGTCGGCCTGCTGCTGGGCCGCAACGAGACCCTGGCCAAGCTGCTCGATCCCATCCTGATCTCCATCTACAGCCTGCCCAAGGTGGCCCTGGCGCCGCTGTTCATCATGTGGTTCGGCATCGGCATCGAGATGAAGATCATCCTGACCGCCACCATCGTGTTCTTCCTGGTGTTCCTCAACACCTACAGCGGCGTGCGCGCGGTGGAGCGCGAGCAGCTGGAGATCCTGCGGCTGATGGGCGCCAAAGAACATCACCTGATCGGCAAGGTGGTGCTGCCCTCGGCCATCCAGTGGGTGTTCACCGGGCTCAAGCTGTCGGTGCCCTATGCGCTGATCGGCGCCATCGTCGGCGAGATCATGGCGGCCAACCGCGGCCTGGGCTACCTGCTGCAGGACGCCGCCGGCCAGCTGGACACCGCCGGGGTCTTCGCCGCGCTGCTGGCGATCATCTTCCTGGCGCTGCTGCTGCAGGCGGCGGTGCGCAAGCTGGAAACCGCGCTGATGCCCTGGAAGAAGGAACAGGACGCCCGCGAACTCTCGATCTGAATGCTCCCACTACCCATTACAAGAAGAAGAGAGGTCTTTGCCATGTCGTTCAAGCGTCTGTTTTCCGCCCTTGGCCTGAGTGCCGCGCTGCTGACCACCACCCCCGCCGTGCAGGCCGATGAAGCGGTCAAGGTGGCCATAGGTACCGAAGGCTTCGTGCACATGCCGCTGTTCGTGGCGCTGGATGCCGGGCTGTTCAAGAAGCACGGGCTGGACGTCAGCCTGGTCAAGTTCAAGGGTGGCGGCGCCGCCGCCTCCGGGCTGGTCAGCCGCTCGGTGGAGTTCTGTTCCTGCGCCATCCAGAACGCCATCAACGCCAAGGTGAAGGGCGCCGACGTGACCCTGCTGGGGCGCATGGTCGGCCAGTACGCCAGCAATGTGGTGATTCGCCAGGAGGTGGCCGATCGCCTGGGGCTGAACGCCAACTCCACCGTCGAGCAGCGCCTGGCCGCCTTCAAGGGGCTGCGCCTGGCGGTCAGCGGCACCGGCGGCAGCGCCGACTTCCTGGTGCGCTTCCTTGGCCAGGAAGCCAAGCTGCAGTCGGAAAAGGATTTCACCCTGCTGTACCTGAACAACGGCGGCGCCATGCTGGCCGCCTTCGCCCAGGGCCGCATCGACGGCTTCGCGCTGTCGTCGCCGGCGTCGGACAGCGCGGTGATCGAGCAGCAGGGCTTCACCCTGCTGGACATGTCCGAGGGCCAGGTAAAGGCCCTGGACGGCTATCCTTCCATCGCCCTGAGTGCCCGCCGCGAGTGGTCGCAAGAGCATCCGGACACGGTCAAAGCCTTTCTAGCCGCGCTCAACGACGCCACCCAGCTGATCAGCCAGCATCCGGACGAGGCCGCCAAGGCCGTGCGCACCCGCTTCGAAGGCGTCAACGACGAGGTCTATGCCGCCGCCTGGAAGAACAACCGCAAGTCCTTCCCCGCGACGCCCTATCTCACCGATGAGGACGTCCAGCGCGCCATTACCTTCCTGGGCCAGATCCAGAACACCCAGATCCCCGGTACCGCCGCCGATTACCTGACGCAGGTGCGCTGAGCCGCACGCTTCCTTCCATTCCCCTGGTACGCCGCGGGTGGCCAGGGTTCGGTAGAGACCTCCTATGCACAGGCATCATGACAAGCCGATCCTGGCGGCAGGGCTGGGTATTGCCCTGCTGTCGCCCCTGACCTATGCCGAGGGCTTCCTCAAAGACAGCAAGGCCACCCTGGAACTACGCAACTTCTATATGAATCGCGACTTCCGCGACGGCAGCGGCCAGTCCAAGCGTGAGGAGTGGGGCCAGGGCTTCATCCTCAAGTACGAATCCGGCTTTACCCAGGGCACCCTTGGCTTCGGCCTGGACGCCCTGGGCCTGGTGGGGTTGAAGCTCGATTCGGGCCGTGGCCGCACCGGCACCGGTCTGTTGCCGGTAGACGACGAGGGCCGCGCGCCCGGCGAATACGCCAAGGCCGGGGCGACCTTCAAGGCGCGCCTCTCCAGGAGCGAATTGCGGATCGGCACCCTGCTACCGCGTTGGCCGACCCTGGTCACCAACAATGGCCGCCTGCTGCCCCAGACCTTCGAGGGCAGCCAGTTCGAATTCAAGGAGATCAAGGGTCTGACCCTGACCGGCGCCAACATCCAGCGCACGGTCTATCGCGACAGCTCCGGGGCCGACGGCCTCGCGCTGAACAACAAGAATCGCCGTTTCAGCGGCTCCCTCGAGGGGGGCGATTTCAATGTCGTCGGCGCCCTCTACCGCTTCGGCACCACCACCGATGTGAGCGCCCAGTACGCCGTGCTGGAAGATGTCTATCGCCAGCGCTTTCTCGGCCTGACCGACCGCCGCAAGGGCGACTGGGGCGCCTTCCTCACCGAGGTGCGGCTGTTCAACAGCGACGACGAGGGTCGCGCCCGCGGCGGACGCATCGACAACCACGCCTTCAGCGCCCTGGGTACCTACAAGCGCGCCGGCCACTCCCTGGGCCTGGGCTATCAGAAGATGTCGGGCTCGACGGCCTTTCCCTACGTCAATGGCACCGACCCCTATCTGGTCAACTTCGTCCAGGTGGGCGACTTCGCCGAGACCAACGAGCGCTCCTGGCAGGCGCGCTACGACTATGACCTCGGCCAGCTGGGTATCCCCGGCCTGAACTTCATGACGCGCTTCGTACGCGGCAGCCAGGCCGAACTGCGCGGCGGCGCGTCCGGCGGCGAACGGGAACTGGATGTGGAGCTGCAATACGTGCTGCAGGGCGGCTCGCTCAAGGGCCTGAATCTGCGCCTGCGCAGCGCCACCTACCGTTCCGATTTCTCGCGGGACGCCAATGACGTCCGCGTCATCGCCAGCTATCCGCTGTCGCTGCTCTGACCCTTCGGGAGACCCTACATGACCATCGTAACCCTGCAACGGATCGACGCCCTGGGCGTCATCACCCTGGACCATCCACCGGTCAATGCCCTGTCCCGCGAGGTGCGTGCGGGGCTCCTGGCTCGGCTGCAGGAGGCCCTGGCCGATGACGGGATCCAGACGCTGGTGATCACCTGCGCCGGGCGGACCTTCGTCGCCGGCGCCGACCTCCGCGAATTCGACCTGCCGCTGCAGGAGCCCCATCTGCCGGCTGTGCTGGCGGCCTTCGAAGCCTCGCCCAAGCCGGTGATCGCCGCGCTGCATGGCACGGTATTGGGCGGCGGGCTGGAGCTGGCGCTGGCCTGTCATTACCGGGTCGCGGCGACCGCTACCACCTTCGCCTTGCCGGAAGTCAGCCTGGGCCTGATCCCGGGCGCGGGCGGCACCCAGCGCCTGCCGCGCCTGGTTGGCGCACCCCTGGCGCTGGATATGATCGTGGGCGGCACGCGCATGGATGCCAGTGCGGCGCTTGGCGCGGGGCTGATCGATGGTCTGGGCGAAGGTGAACCTCTGGCCCTGGCCCAGGATTTTCTGCGTGATCATCCCTCCTTGTCGCCACGGCCGACGGCGGCGCAGACAGTATCTCCGTTCGACCCCGATTCCTTCGAGGCCCAGGCCCGCGGGCTGCTGCGCAAGTTTCCGGGCCAGGAGGCACCGGTGCTGGCGCTGGACGCCTTGCGCGGTGCCTGGCAGCTGCCGCTGTCCGCCGCCCTGCAGCGCGAGCGTGAGCTGTTCGTTGCCCGGCGCGAGTCCGCTCAGGCCCGGGCCATGCGCCAGGTGTTCTTCGCCGAGCGCGCCCTGGCGGGTCGTAATCGCGCCCTGGCCACGGCGGCGCCTCTCGTAGCGTTGCGGCAGGTGGCGGTGATCGGCGCGGGGCTGATGGGCAGCGGTATCGCCCTCTGCCTGGCCAACGCCGGCCTGGCCACCGTCCTGATCGATACCCAGCCCCAGGCCCTGGAACGAGGCCGCGCCACGATCGACGGCTACTTCTCCGGAGCCCTGGCCAAGGGCCACCTGACGGCGGATCAGGCCAGCGCGCGCGCCGCCCTGATCCGCTGTGAAGCGACCCTGGACGCGGTAGCCGACGCCGATCTGATCATCGAGGCGGTGTTCGAGGATCTGGTGGTCAAGCAGGAGGTCTTTCGTCAGCTCGATCGTCTGGCCAAGCCTGGCGCCATCCTGGCCACCAACACCTCCTATCTCGACATCGATGCCATCGCCGGGGTGACCGGCCGGCCCGAGGCGGTGATCGGCATGCACTTCTTCAGTCCGGCCCAGGTGATGAAGCTGCTGGAGGTGGTTCGCACCCGCGCGGTCGCGCCTGCGGTACTGGCCACTGCCCTGCAGCTGGGCGAGCGCCTGGGCAAGACCACGGTGGCGGTGGGCAACTGCCATGGCTTCGTCGGCAATCGCCTGCTGGCGGTACGCGAGCGCGAGGCGACCCTGCTGGTGGAAGAGGGCGCAGCACCCGAACAGGTCGACCGGGTGCTGCGTGAATTCGGCTTTCCCATGGGCCCCTTCGAGCTGCGCGACCTGGCCGGGATCGACATCGCCTGGCGCAATCGCCAGGGGCGGGGTGAATCCCTCAGCCCTGCCGAGCGGGCCTGCGACCTGATCGAGCAGCTGCACGCCCGCGGCCGTCTTGGCCAGAAGTCCGGCGCCGGCTACTACCGCTATGGGCCGGGTCAGCGCCAGGGCCAGGCGGATCCCCTGGTCGCCGAGTTGCTCGCCGCCCACCGTCAGCGCCGGGGCATCGCCCCACGCAGCCACAGTGATACGGAGATCCTCGAACGCTGCCTGTTCGTGATGATCAACGAGGCGGCCTGGCTGCTGGAGGAGGGCATCGTCGAGCAAGCAGTGGACATCGATCTGGTCTGGCTGCACGGCTACGGCTTTCCGCGCTATCGCGGCGGGCTGCTGTACCACGCCGACGAGTGTGGGCTGGAGCGGATCGTCACCACCCTGGAAGGCTGGTCCGCCGCCCTGGCCGAGCGCGGGACGCGAATCTCTCCGCGGCTCAGGCAGCTGGCGGCCGAGGGGCGGAGGTTTCTGGATTCCTGAGTCGCGAAGAGCACCCTGAACGACGCTGCATATCCGAGAGCGCCGGGTTCTTTGACCTTTCGTTCGCGGGCACCTAGGGTCAGGCGGGGCGCATTCGTCTGACGATTGCGCTTCTTCGGAACACCAATTCAGGCAATGGGAGTGTCAGATGTCTTTTGCTCGTTCGGCCTTGGCCAATCGCTTTTCCGCACTCGTGCTCACCGCTGCGACCGCCACCCTGGCGCTGCCCCTGGCCGCCGCGCCGGGCGTCGAGGGTTCCCTCTCCGCCGTGCAGGGCAATGCCCGGGTCGCCAAGGCCCTGGAAGCGCTGCGCGCCGATGATGGCCGCACCTTCACGGAACAGAAGCACATCGCCCAGATTCCTGCGCCGCCGTTCAAGGAAAAGGTGCGTGCCGAGTATTACCTCAAGCGCTTCCAGGAGCTGGGGCTCAAGGACGCCAGCATCGCCCCGGAAGGCTATGTGATCGCCACCCGCAAGGGCAGCGGCCAGGGGCCGCAGCTGGTGGTCTCGGCGCACCTGGATACGGTGTTTCCCGAGGGCACTGACCTGACCCTCAAGGAACAGGACGGCAAGACCTATGGCCCCGGCATCGGCGATGACGCCCGGGGCCTGGCGGCGCTGTTGTCGGTGATCGACGCCCTGAACAAGAGCGGCATCGAGACGGTGGGCGACCTGGTCTTCGTCGGCACCGTAGGCGAGGAGGAGCTGGGCAACCTGCGCGGGGTGAAGGCCCTGTTCAAGGATCGCCAGGGCATCGACGGCTTCATCTCGGTGGATGGCATCGACGTGCGGCGGATCGTCAATCGCGGCACCGGTAGCCACCGCTACGAGATGACCTTCAAGGGACCGGGTGGCCACAGCTTCGCCGAGTTCGGGCGACCCAGCGCCATCCACGCCATGGGTCGCGCCATCGCCAAGATCGCCGAGGTGCGGCCGCCCAAGGAGCCCAAGACCACCTTTACCGTGGGCACGGTGCAGGGCGGCACCTCGGTCAACGCCATCGCCGGCGAAGCGCGCCTGACCCTGGACATGAGATCCAACGAAGAGGCCGCGCTGCTGGCCGAAGAGAAGGAGATACTGGCCCTGGTGCAGGACGCGGTGAAGGAGGAGAACAAGCGCTGGGACACTGATCAGATCTCGGTCGACATCAAGCTGATCGGTGATCGTCCGGCCGGTGGCACGGCGGAGGATTCGCCCATGGTGCAGACGGCGCAGCGCGCCATCGTCGCCGTCACCAACGGCGCCAAGGTCACCTTGAGCGGCGGCAGCACCGACTCCAACACCGCCATGTCCCTGGGCGTGCCAGCCATGACCATCAGCGGCGGCGGGGAGGGCGGCAGTGCCCACTCGCTGGCGGAGTGGTACAAGCCGGTGGACGCCTACCAGGGCCCGCAGAACGTGCTGCTGACCAGTCTGACCCTGGTGGGCGTCAAGGGTGTCAGCGAGCCAGTGCTGCAGGCGAAAGGCAAGTAGCGCAAGTCCGCCCTGGCACCCGTCCGCAAGGGCGGGATGCCAGGGCCGGCGGGCTCACTCGCGCGCCGGCTTCACGCTCAGGCACGCCAGGGAGCTGACCAAGATCGCCAGGCCGGACAGCGGGTACAGCAGGGTCGAAGGCACCAGCGGGATGAGCACGCCCGCCAGCAGTGGACCCACGCTGGCGCCCACGTCGCGCCACATGGCGTTGGAGGCCAGCGCCGGCAGCCGTGCCTGGCCGGGATGGCGGGCGGCGACTAGGGTCACCACCAGGGGGATCTGCAGGGCGCGCAGGATCAGCACCCCGCCGGCGCCGAGGATCAGCCAGTGGAAGCCGAAGGCGATCAGGAACAGCGCGGTCAGCGTCGAGCAGACCACCAGCATGGGCGCCGCGCCATAGCGATCCGCCGCCCGGCCGCCGAGCGGGCTGAGCAGCATGTCGGACACATAACGCAGCGCCATCAGCAGCCCGGCCACCAGCACCGCGTCGCCGCCCAGCACCGCCTGGGAAAAGGCCGACAGGCCAAAGATGAACAAGCCGTCCAGGGTCACTCCTTCGATGAAGGACCAGGTGACGATGCGATCCGGCCAGCGCAGGCGGCGCCCGGGTGCCGGTAACTGGTGCCCGGCGCTGGGCAGCCCCAGCGCCAGCAGCAGGCCGATCAGGCAGAGGCCGCTGCAGAGCAGCAGCACCGCGCGCGGTCCGTACTGCAGGGTGAGCCAGGCGCCCGCGGAGAGGGCCAGCATGGGGCCGATGGCGATCAGCGACCGGGACGTACCGGTGCGCCGGGCAGCACCGGCCGGGTCGGCGGTGGCCAGGACCTGGGTGGACAGGTTGAAGGTGGCGAAACTCAGGCCCCAGGCCAGGCGTAGCCCCAGCAGCGCCCAGAAACCCGAGAGGTTGGCGTTGCCCAGGGCGCAGAGCGCGGCCACCGCGGCGGCCACCACCAGGCTGCGCCGATCGCCGCAGCGGGCATAGAGCTGCACCACATAGCGATAGCCGACGATGCGGATCACCCGGTTGGCGGCCAGCAGGATGCCGGCCTCGATCAGGGTGATGCCGAAGACCGGGGCGTACATGGGCAGGACGAGGTAGAGCAGCACGTCGCTGGGCAGGCAGAAGGCGAGGACGATGGCCGCGCGCCGGGAGGCCTGGTCGACGGACCGGGAAGAGCTCATGCGCGAAAGATTCCTGTGGACGAGGTGACGTCCAGCCCTTCGGTCGGCAGCTGGACAGCGGGTTGCACGGGCGGCATTGCCGGACAGGCGCCTGGCAGAGGCCGTGGCTGCAACGAGACTGTCATTATCTCTTCTTTTGCAAGAGGTGTCCGCCAGGCGAAGCGGCTGAACTAACCCCGGGCGCGCGCAATCCTTTTCAGTGCGTCTTGCGTTGCGCAGTGGCTGCCCGGCCCTGCCACGTCCCGTCTAGAAAAGGAGTCGTCAGTGACCGTAGCTGCCCACCATTACCATCCTGTCCGACCCGGCCCGCTGCACGCGCTGCTGCTGGCCGGCTCCGTCCCGCTGTTCATCGGCGGTCTGCTCAGCGATATCGCCTATTACCAGACGATGCAGATCCAGTGGGCCAACTTCGCCGCCTGGCTGATCGCCGGCGCCCTGTTGCTGTCCGGGCTGGCCCTGCTGTTCGCTCTGGGCAACCTCTTTGGCGCCCGTTTCCGGGGTCGCCGGCCGGCGGCCTATTTCCTCCTGCTGCTGCTGGCCTGGGTGCTGGGGCTGGTCAATGCCTTCGAACACGCCAAGGACGCCTGGGCGGTGATGCCCGCCGGGCTGATCCTCTCGGTGGTTGTTTCGGTGCTGAGCCTGGTGGCCGCCTGGATCGCCCTCTCCAACCTGCGTTCGGAGGTGGTTCGATGAGCACTCCAAGAGCCTTGAGCGTCCTTGGTCTGGCCGTGCTGCTGGCCGCCTGCGGCAACGAAGGCGGTGCCGACACCCAGGCACGCGGGCCCGATCCCAAGCTGCCCGAACCCCAGCGGGGCCTCCTGCCGAGCATGAAGATCGCCGAGCCGGCCCCCTGGGGCGATCGCACGCCCACCGTGCCCCAGGGCTACACCATCACCGCCATCGCCACTGACCTGCGCATTCCGCGGCAGATGCTGGTGCTGCCCAATGGCGACATCCTGGTGGCCGAGGGCCGTGGCGGCAACGCGCCCAAGCTGAAGCCCAAGGACGTCATCGCCGGCTACATCAAGGCCCAGGGCAACACCCAGGTGAAGGGTGGCAATCGCCTGACCCTGCTGCGCGATGCCGACGGCGATGGCAAATACGAACTCAAGACGGTGTTCGCCGAGAATCTCAACGCGCCCTATGGCCTGGCCTTCGCCAATGGGCGGATCTATGTGGCCAACCAGGACGCCCTGGTCAGCTTTCCCTACCAGGACGGCCAGACCCAGGCCAGCGGCGCGCCGGACAAGCTGGTCGACCTGCCGGCGGCGATCAATCACCACTGGACCAAGTCCCTCGCCGCGAGCGCCGATGGTCGCTACCTCTATGTGGGCATCGGCTCCAACAGCAACGTCGGCGAGCGCGGCATGGATGTCGAGGTGGATCGCGCGGTGATCTGGCAGATCGATGCCCAGAGCGGCGCGCACAAGAACTATGCCACTGGGGTGCGCAATCCCACCGCCCTGGCCATCCAGCCCGACAGCGGCCAGCTGTGGGCGGTGGCCAACGAGCGCGACGAGATCGGCCCGGACCTGGTGCCGGACTACCTGACCTCCATCCGCGAGGGCGGCTTCTATGGCTGGCCCTACAGCTACTGGGGGCAGAACGTCGATACCCGCGCCCAGCCGCAGGATCCGGCCAAGGTCGCCGCCGCCATCAAGCCCGACTACAGCCTGGGCTCCCATGTCGCCGCCCTGGGGGTGACCTTTGCCACCGCGGCGGTGGGTGGGCAATTCACCGATGGCGTCTTCGTTGGCGAACACGGCAGCTGGAACCGCGACAAGCCGGTGGGCTACCGCGTGGTCTTCGTGCCCTTCCAGCAGGGCCGCCCGGCCGGCGAGCCCATCGACTTCGCCACCGGGTTCTTTGGCGACGATGGCAAGACCCGCGGCCGACCGGTCGGGGTGGCGGTGGACCAACGTGGCGGCGTGATCATCGCCGACGACCTGGCCAACACTATCTGGCGGGTGACGCGCACCCAGTAAGGTGGGTGACGATCCGGTTGCCGTCTTTCGGGACGGCGACCGTTATCAACCCATGCGGTGGTGCAGATCACCCAGCACGATCAAACTACCCACCACCATCAGCACCAGGATCAGGCTGGTGAACAGCAGCAGATAGAGGTCGGGGCGGTGCGAGCGACCCAGGCTGATATGCAGAAAGCAGCGCAGGTGCACCAGGATCTGCAGCAGGCCCAGGCCGAAGATGACGCCCAGGGTGGTCCCGCGTGGCCAGGTCGGGAAGAGCACTAGACCGATGGGGATCAGGCTCAGCGTCACCGCCAGCACCAGGCCGATCACATAGCTCGCCAGTTCGCGGCGATAGTCGTCACGCTTCATGGCAACAGCCCCTGCAGGTAGACCACCGACAGGATGGCGACCCAGACGATATCGAGAAAATGCCAGAACAGCCCCAGGCGCATCAGCCGGGTCTTTACTGGCGTATCCAGACCGAACACCCTCAGTTGTACCAGCATCACCACCAGCCACAGGCAGCCGCTGGCGACGTGCACCCCGTGCATGCCCACCAGGGCGAAGAAGGCCGAGAGAAAGGCGCTGCGCTGGGGCAGGGCGCCCTTGTCCGCCATGCCGAGGAAGTCGTGCACCTCCAGGCCGAGGAACACCAGCCCCAGGGCCAGCGTCACCAGCAGCCAGGTCACCAGGGGCCGCAGCCGACCCTCGTGGTACTTCATCGCCAGCGACGCCAGACCGTAGGTGAAGCTGCTGGCCAGCAGCACCAGGGTCTGCAAGGTGACGCTGCCCAGTTCGAAGACGTCCCGGGCCACCGGTCCCCCGGCAGTGGCGTGCTGCAGCGTCGCATAGATGGCGAACAGCAGCGCGAACACCAGGGCGTCGCTCATCAGGAAGATCCAGAAGCCGAACAGCGAGTATTCGGCCTCGGCGTGGGTCGCGTGATCGGTGTGACCGACGTTGAGGCCGGCGTGGTTCATATCACGCGAACTCATGGCCCCATCTCCGCCAGGCCACGATTGCCCGGCCCGGTTTCCTCGTCGCGCGTGACGGGGCGGGTCGCGGCGACCTCATCCAGCCAGGCCTCATGTTCGCGCCGAACGTCCGCCGCCGAGATCAGTCGCTCGGTATCGCGCTGGAAGCTGCGGGCGATGACCGCCCCCCAGGCCACCAGCAGCCCCAGTACGGCCATCCAGCCGATGTGCCACACCAGGCCGAAGGCACAGGCGAAGCCCGCCGCGCCGACGATGGCCGGGACGGCACTGTTCTTGGGAAGCACCAGATCGGCATAGGTCCGCGGCCGGTCGTAGGCCAGGCTTTGTTCCTTGAGCCAGGTGAAGGGATCCCGGTCGTTGATCGGCAGCGGCACGGCGAAGTTGTACTCCGGCGGCGGCGCGGCGACCGCCCATTCCAGGGTCCGGCCGTTCCAGGGATCACCCGCCGGCACCCGCGCACTGTCGCGGCGACGAATGCTCACCACCAGCTGAATCACCAGGCTGCCCAGGGCGGCCAGCAGCACTACCGCGCCGAGTTCGGCGACCCACAGCAGCGGGGCGAAATCGGGGTTGTGGATGGCCTGGCTGCGCCGCGGCAGACCGGAGACGCCCAGCACATACAGGGGCATGAAGGCGAGGATGAAGCCCAGGCCGAAATTCAGCGCGGCGATGCGGCCCCAGCGCTCGTCGAGGCGAAAGCCGAAGGCCTTGGGAAACCAGAAGTGGTAGCCCGCCAGCATGCCGAACAGCATTCCCGGGATCAGCATGTTGTGGAAGTGGGCGACCAGGTAGACGGTGTTGTGCACCTGATAGTCCACCGGCGGTGTGGCCAGGGTGATGCCGGTGAGGCCGCCGATCACGAACAGCATGATGAACATTACCGCGTAGATCAGCGGCGTGGTCAGGCGGATGCGACCGCGGAACATGGTTGCCATCCAGTCGTAGATCTTCACCCCGGTGGGAATGCCGATGAGCATGGTGGCGATGCCGAAGGCGGCGTTGATCTTGGGGCTCTGGCCCATGGTGAAGAAGTGGTGCAGCCAGACGGTAAAGGACAACACGGCGATCACCAGGGTGGCCCAGACCAGCGAGTGATAGCCATAGAGCCGCTTGGTGGAAAAGGTGGCGAAGACCTCGGAGAACACTCCGAAGGCCGGCAGGATCAGGATGTACACCTCCGGATGGCCGAACAACCAGAACAGGTTGATGTAGTTCATCAGGTTGCCACCCTGGGTGTTGGTGAAGAAGTGGAAGTCCAGGTAGCGGTCCAGGGCCAGCAGCAGAGTGGCCACGGTCAGCGGCGGCATGGCGAAGATCATCAGGATGCTGGTGCACAGCGCTGTCCAGCTGAACAGCGTCATATGGAACAGGCGCATGCCGGGCGCTCGTTCCTTGTAGAGGGTGACGGCGAAGTTGAGGCCGGTCAGGGTGCTGCCCAGGGAGCTCAGGGTCAGGGCCCAGATCCAGTAGTCGGGACCGACGCCGGGCTGGTACTCGGCACCGGTGTAGGGCGGATAGCCGCTCCAGCCACCGGTGGAAAAGCGCCCCAGCACCAGCGAGACCATCACCAGCGCCGCCCCGGCCACGGTCAGCCAGAGGCTGATGGCGTTGAGCAGGGGAAAGCGCACGTCGCGGGCGCCGATCTGCAGCGGCATGACGAAGTTGATCAGCCCGGTCAGAAAGGGCATGGCGACGAAGAACACCATGATGGTGCCGTGGGTGCTGAACAGCTGGCCGAAGTGTTCCGGCGGCAGGTAGCCCGGCGCATCGATGGCCAGCGCCTGCTGGGTGCGCATCATCACCCCTTCCACTAAACCGCGGCTGAACATCACCAGGGCCAGCACCACATACATGATGCCGATGCGCTTGTGGTCCAGGCTGGTGAACCACTCCTGCCAGAGATAGCGCCACTTGCCGAGCCAGGTGATCACCCCGGCGGTAGCCAGGGCGCCGAGGATCACCACGCTGGCGCCGCAGGTGGCGACCAGGCTGTAGAAGGGCAGGGCGTCGTAGCCCAGGCGGCCGAACAGCAGGTGCCAGAGGGCCGAGGAATCAGTCATGGGTGGCTCCCTGGAAGGTATCGCAGGCGGGTACCGGATCCTGGCGATAGCGTGCCAGCACCCAGGCGAAGAGGGCGGGTTGGGTCAGGCGCAGCTGGGCGGCCTGCTCCAGGGTGCCGGGACGGGCCAGCACCTGGTAATGGGCGCAATCCAGGGCCTCGCGAACCTGGCTCATGTGCTGAGTCCAGGCTTGGAAATCCGCTTCCGCCAGCACCCGGATCGGGAAGTGCTGATCCTGGAAACCCTCGCCGCTGTACTGGGCATTGCGACCCTCGAACTGGCCGGGCACGGGAATCTGCAGATAGCGCTGGGTCTGCATGCCGGCCATGGCATAGATCTGGCCCCCCAGGCGCGGCAGCAGCAGGGACTGCATCACCGTATCGCTGGTCAGCCTGAGTTGCACCGGACGACCTGCCGGCAGGACCAGTTCATTGACCGTGGCGATCCCCTGTTCGGGATAGAGGAACAGCCACTTCCAGTCCAGCCCGATCACCTGGACCTCCAGCGGCGTCACGCCGGGTGTCGGTGAGCGATAGGGGTCCAGGCTGTGGGTGCGGGTCCAGACCAGGAAGGCCAGGGCTGCCACGATCAGCGCCGGGACGCCCCAGGCGAAGACGTCCAGCAGCCAGGAGAACTCCCAGCGCGGCCGGTAGGCGGCGCGGTCGTTGCCGTGGCGATAGCGCCAAACGATCAGCGGGGTGAGCAGGATCACCGGCAGCACCACCACCAGGGCCAGACCGACGATCCACAGCAGCAGGTCGCGTTCGCCACTGGCGGCGAGGCCGGCCGGGGCGAAAAAGCCGTGTTGCAGCGGAGAGCAGCCCGTGAGCGAAGCGGCGAGCACCAGGCCGGCCAGCGCTCCGACGGCGGAGCGGCGCTTCGAGGTGCTTTCCGGACGAGGAGTAGAAGGACGCGATATTCGCGCTAGGGACATGAGCGGACCCGACCGTAACCAGTTGTTGCAGCCAACAGACCGCCCGAGGGGGCGCGACGTTCACTGGATACTGGCGCTTGGCCGCTGCTGTTCAGGAAAGGGGCGCGTGCATGGCGCGGACTAGGGCTGTTCGGTCTTCCACTGGCCGAGCAGGATGGCGACGAATTTTTCCGCGGCGGGCGACAGCGAGGCGCCGCGGCGCGAGACCAGGCCGAGGGTGCGGGTCACTTCCGGATCGGTGAGGGGCACGCTGACCAGGGTCGGGTGGTCGGCGTCCGGCATGGCCAGGCTGGGCATGGCCGAGACGCCGAGGCCGGCTTCCACCATGCCCAGGGAGGTGGACAGGTGCTGCACCTCGTAGAACCACTTGGGGCGGATGCCGCGCGCGGAGAGGGCATGGTCGAGCAGCACCCGGTTGCCGCTGAGGCGCCCCACGCCGATCAGCCGGTGCTCGACCAGCTCGGCCCAGCTGATCGAGGGGCGCCCGGCCAGTTCGTGGTCACGCCGGCAGGCCAGCACGAACTGCTCCTGCACCAGGGGGACGAATTCGATGTCCGGATGCTGGCCGCTGAGCATGTTGATGCCGAAGTCGGCCTCGCCGCGCAGTACGGCCTCCAGGCCGTCGTTGGCGCTGAGGTCCAGCAGCCGGATGCGGATCTTGGGGTATTGCTCGTTGTACTGGCGGATCACCGAGGGCAGGAAGTAGAAGGCCGCGGTGGGGATGCAGGCCAGGGTGACCTGGCCGGTCTGGCGCTCGGCCAGTTCGCGGATGCTGAGGATGGAATCCTCGAAGTCGTCCAGCAGCCGCCGCGCCTTGGGCAGGAAATCGCGGCCGACGCTGGTGAGTCCGACGCGACGAGTGGTGCGCTCGAGCAAGGGCGTGCCCAGGCCGTCTTCCAGCTTTTTGATGCGTCGGCTCAGGGCCGGTTGCGACAGGTGCAGGGCGTCGGCGGCCTCATGGAAGCTGCCCAGTTCGGCGATTTTCACGAAAGATCGAATATCTTGCAGCTCGTATTCCATGAACAGTCTCGGCTCCTGCGGGCTCGTTATTGATTATCCAAGTGGAATAATAGCGCTGATATTTGCATTGGATAGATTTATGTCCGGCTGCCAATCTTGCCTGCAGAACATCAATAACCGCTATTGATCAACAAGAGTCAGCAGTCATGCAACGTATTCCCTGCGTTCTCATGCGAGGCGGCACCTCCAAGGGCCCTTTCTTCCTCGCCAGCGACCTGCCCAGCGATCCCGTCCAGCGCGACGAGATGCTGATCGACCTCATGGGTGCCGGTCACGAACTGGAAATCGACGGCATTGGTGGCGGCAGCCCCCAGACCAGCAAGGTCGCCATCATCAGCCCGTCCAGCCATCCCGATGCCGACGTGGACTATCTCTTCGTCCAGGTGATGGTCGCCGAGCGCCGCGTCGATACCGCGCCCAACTGCGGCAACATGCTCTGTGCCGTGGGTCCCTTCGCCGTGGAGCAGGGGCTGGTCGCCGCTGAAGACGGCAAGACCCTGGTGCGCATCCGCAACCTCAACACCAACAGCTTCGTCGATTCGCTGGTACATACGCCCGGCGGCCTGGTGCGCTATGAAGGCGACACCGCCATTGATGGCGTGCCCGGTACCGCCGCACCGGTCCAACTGACCTTTCTCGACGCCGTGGGCAGCAAGACCGGCAAGCTGTTTCCCACCGGCCAGGCTACCGATGTCTTCGATGGCGTGCCGGTGACCTGCATCGACATGGCCATGCCGATGATGATCGTCGAGGCCCGCCACCTGGGCGTGACCGGCAGCGAGCGGCCGGCCGAGCTGGACGCCAACACGGCGCTGCTGGCGCGGCTGGAAGCCCTGCGTCTGCAGGCGGGTCGGGCCATGGGTCTGGGCGATGTCAGCGGCAAGGTGATCCCCAAGCCGGTACTGGTCTCTCCGCCCCAGCACGGCGGCACCCTGCAGGTCCGCTATTTCATGCCGCACAGCTGCCACCGCGCCTTGGCCATCACCGGTTCCATCGGCCTGGCCACCGCCTGCGTCACCCCGGAAACGGTGGTGATGGCGCTGCTCGGCGAGTCGGCGCGTGACCTGACCCACGTCCGCCTGGAGCATCCCAGCGGCGGGATCGACGTCGTGCTGTCGCGCGGCGGCGCGGACGGCACTACCATCCAGGCCTCGGTCGTCCGGACCGCGCGCCGCCTGTTCGCCGGTCACGTGTACGCGCCCACCGCGCGGAGGCACGCCAGCTAAAGCGATATCCCCCCAACTACCAGCGCATCCGCACAACTTCAATAAACGGTGATGCCCCATGAAACTTGCCAAATCGCTGTACTTCCAGATCCTCTGCGCCGTGGTCCTCGGGGTGCTGGTCGGTCACTTCTGGGCGCAACAGGCCGTCGCGCTCAAGCCCCTGGGTGACGCCTTCATTAAGCTGATCAAGATGATGATCGCCCCCGTGGTGTTCTGCACCATCGTCACCGGCATCGCCGGCATGACCGACAAGAGCACCCTGGGTCGGCTGATGGGCAAGACGCTGCTGCTGTTTCTGGTGCTCACCGTCATCAGCCTGTTCATCGGCCTCGGCGCGGTCTATCTGTTCCAGCCCGGCGTAGGCATGAACATCGATCCCGCGACCCTGAGCACCGCCAGCATCGCCCAGTACACGGCGTCGGCGGCCAAGCTCAGCGTGGTGGACTTCTTCATGCACATCATCCCGGACACCTTCATGGGGGCGTTCAACAAGGGTGAGGTGCTGCCGGTGCTGTTCATCGCCGTGCTGTGCGGCTTCGCGCTGTCCGCCATGGGCGAGCGCGGCCGGCCGGTGCTGGAGGTGCTTGAGTCGGCGTCGCAGATGGTCTTCCGCATCTTCGGCTACCTGATGCGCTTCGCGCCGGTGGGTGCCTTTGGCGCCCTGGCCTTTACCGTCGGCCAGTACGGCATCACCTCGCTGGGTTCCCTGGCCAAGCTGATCGCCACCCTCTACATCGCCTGCGCCTTCTTCGTCTTCGTGGTGCTGGGCGCGCTGTGCCGCTCGCGCGGCTTCAGCCTGTGGAAGCTGCTGCGCTACTTCCGCGAGGAATTCCTGGTGGTGCTCGGCACCTCGTCCACCGAGCCGGTGCTGCCGCGCATGCTGCAGAAGCTCGAAGGCCTGGGCTGCAAGAAGGGCGTGGTCGGCCTGGTGTTGCCCACCGGTTATTCCTTCAACCTGGACGGCACCGCCATCTACCTGTCGCTGGCCGCGGTCTTCATCGCCCAGGCCTGCAACATCGACCTCACCATCGGCCAGACCCTGACCATGCTGGCGATCATG
Source organism: Pseudomonas sp. MS15a(2019) (assembly GCF_013277805.1). NCBI lineage: Bacteria > Pseudomonadati > Pseudomonadota > Gammaproteobacteria > Pseudomonadales > Pseudomonadaceae > Pseudomonas > Pseudomonas sp. MS15a(2019). Next base: position 463,433 of record NZ_VBTN01000003.1, on the reverse strand, counting down.
CTGCTGTCCTCCAAGGGTGCGGCAGGGGTGACCGGCAGCGGCTTCGTCGCCCTGGCCTCGACCCTCACCGTGATCCATGACATCCCCCTGGCCGGTCTGGCCCTGCTCATCGGCATCGACCGCTTCATGTCCGAGGCCCGCGCCCTGACCAGCCTGGCCAGCAACGCCGTGGCCACCGTGGTGATCGCGCTGGGCGAGGACGCCTGCGATCGCAACAAGCTGATGCGTGCCCTGGAAACCGGCAAGGCCGAACCCGTGGTGCTGCCCGAGGCCGCCGAGTGGACGGCACCGGACGTTCGTCCCCACGCCTGATCGTTTAAACCCCGCTACCGCTGCAGTCCCACCTCCGCGCCGTCACCTGGCCGGAGGAGGGGATCGGCTGGCCCGCGTTTGGCCAGGCACACGACAAGAACAAGGGATATGCCTATGCTCGCGCTTCTCGGTCTGATCATGGTGGTGACCTTCACCTACCTGATCATGAGCAAACGTCTGTCGCCCATCGTGGCGCTCACCGTGGTGCCCATCGTCTTCGCCCTCATCGGTGGCTTCGCTCCCACCACCGGCAAGATGATGCTCGACGGCCTCAAGATGGTGGCGCCCTCGGCGGCGCTGCTGCTCTTCGCCATCCTCTTCTTCGGCCTGATGATCGATGCCGGACTGTTCGATCCGCTGATCCGCAAGATCCTCAAGCGGGTCAACGGCGACCCGGTGAAGATCGCCATCGGCACCGCGCTGCTCTCGCTGCTGGTGGCCCTGGACGGCGACGGCACCACCACCTACATGATCACCTGCGCCGCCATGCTGCCGCTGTACAAGCGCATCGGCATGAATCCCATGGTGCTGGCGACCGTCTCCATGCTCTCGCTGAGCATCATGAGCGGCATGAGTCCCTGGGGCGGCCCGGCCACCCGCGCCATCGCCGCCCTGGGGCTGGACGCCACCGCCTACTTCATTCCCATGCTGCCCACGGTGATCGGCGGGGCGGCCTGGGTGGTCTTCACCGCCTTCCTGCTCGGTCGCCGCGAGCGCGCGCGCATCGGCAACGTCGCCCTGGAAAGCGGCGGGGCGGCGGGCGGCAAGTGCTATATCGAGGAGATCCTCGGTGACTCGCCGAACAAGCGCCCCCGCCTGGCCTACGTCAATCTGGTGCTGGTGATCGCGGTGATGACCGCCCTGGTCATGGGTGTGATGCACGCGGCCATCCTCTTCATGATCGGCTTCGTGCTGGCGCTGATGATCAACTACCCGCAGCTGGAGTTGCAGAAGGAGCGCATCCTGGCGCACTCGGGCAACGCCATGACCGTGGTGCTCCTGGTGTTCGCCGCGGGCATCTTCGCCGGCATTTTTTCCGGCACCAAGATGGTCGATGCCCTGGCCCAGACCCTGGTCGACTGGATTCCGCCGGCCTGGGGCCACTGGTTCCCGCTGGTGGTGGCCATCACCAGCATGCCGCTGACCTTCGTGCTGTCCAACGATGCCTATTACTTCGGCGTGGTGCCTATCCTGGCCAATGCCGCCGCGGCCTATGGGATCGATCCGGTGGAGATCGCCCGCGCCTCGGTGCTGGGCCAGCCGGTGCACCTGATGAGTCCGCTGGTGGCCTCCACCCTGTTGCTGGTGGGCATGGTCGACCGCGACATCGGTGACTTCCAGAAGGCCACCGTCAAATGGGCCGTGCTGACCTCCCTGGTCATCACCGCCATCGCACTGCTCACCGGCGCCATCTCCTTCTTCGTCTGATCCTCCTGGCGGGCGGGCATGCTCGTGCCCGCCCGCTGCAATCCCACTCCAAAAACAACAAGAGACTTCCTCATGTCCCAACTCCTCAAGGGTGGCGCGGGTTGCGCCGCCCTGTGCGCCTGTATGCCCTTCGCCGACGCCGCCGGCTTCCTCGAAGACAGCAAGCTCAGGCTGCAACTGCGCAATGTCTACTTCAACGAGAACTTCCGCGACGAACAGGGCCTGAGCGCGCGCGCCGCTGCCACGGCCAAGAGCGAGCGCACCGAGTGGGCTCAGGGGTTCCTGCTGGACTACCGCTCGGGCTTCACCCAGGGCACCGTCGGTTTCGGCCTGGACGCTCTCGGCCTGCTGGGCGTGCGCCTGGACTCCGGGCGCGGGCGTAGCGGTACTGGATTGTTGCCGGTGCACAGCGACGGGCGGGCGGCGGCGGAGGCCAGCGCCTTCGGCGCCACCGCCAAGGCGCGGCTGGGCAAGACGGTGGTCAAGCACGGCACCCTGTTGCCCAAGACCCCGGTGCTGGTCTACAACGATGCCCGCCTGCTGCCCCAGACCTACCAGGGCACCCAGGTCACCAGCGACGACATCCAGGGCCTGACGCTGACCCTGACCCACCTCGATCGCTTCAAGCTGCGCGATTCCACCGACAGCAACGGCCTCTTTCCCGACGGCTACAGCGGCAGCCAGTCCGGCAATTTCAGCTACGGCGGTGCCGAGTACCAGGTGAGCAAGAGCCTGAGGCTCAGCTACTTCCACGGTGAGCTGAACAACTTCTATCGCCAGGATTTCGCCGGTATCCAGCATGACCTGCCGCTCGCCGGCGGGGTGCTGACGGGCGACCTGCGTTACTTCAAGAGTCGCGACACGGGCGCGGCCTACGCGGGCAAGATCGACAACGACATGCTCAGCGGCCAACTAACCTATTCCAACAGCGGCCATACGGTCGGCGCGGGATTGCAAAAGCTCAGCGGGGATGCCGGCCTGCCTTACATCAGCGGTGCCACCGTCTATTCCTTCAGCAACGTCGGCATCGGCAAGTTCATCGAGGAAGACGAGAAGACCTGGCTGCTCAGCTACGTCTACGACTTCAAGACGCTGGGGCTGCCCGGGCTGACCTTCATGACCCGCTACATCAGCGGCGAAAACAGTCGCTCCGGCAGCGAAGGCCTGCACGAGTGGGAACGCGATGTGGAACTGGCCTACGTGGTGCCCAAGGGCTCGCTCAAGGGGTTCGGGGTCAAGCTGCGCAACTATGTCTATCGCGCCGACTTCGCCCGTGGTCGGGACAGCAATCGCCTGTACCTGACCTACGACCTGGCGCTCTGGTAGCAGAGGGGAGGAGGGGAGTCGCGAGGGCGACTCCCCTGGGGTTCACTGCGCGGGGATGGGCTTGAGGCCGCTGTCCTGGATGGCCTTGGCGGCGTCCTTCGAGGCCAGGTACTGCAGCAGAGCGCGGGCCGCATCCGGGTGCGTGCTCTTGCTGACCACGGCGCCGGAATAGAGGGTCATCTTCTGCGCCTGGTCGGGGATCAGGCCGACGATGTCGATGCCTTGCACGGGCTTCAATTCGCTCAGTTGCTGGAAGCCCAGCTGCGCGTCACCGCGGGCGACGACTTCGCCCACCGGCTCGGCGGGGATCATGCGCGCCTTGGCCTTAAAAGCATCGCTCAGCTGCATGCGCGGGAACAGGATGTGCGCCAGGTAGACGCCGCTGGCGCTGTCAGAATAGGCCACCGACTGGGCGTTCTCCAGGCTCTGCTTGAAGGCGTCCATGGTGGAGATGTCCGGCTTGGGCGCGCCCTTGCGCACCGCCAGGGCGATGAACGACTGGCCCAGGTCGACGCGGCTGTCCTTGAGCGCCTGGCCGTTGGCGACCAGCTTGTCCAAGGCCGAACCCACCATCAGCACCACGTCGGCCGGCTCGTTGCGGGCCAGGCGCTGGGGGATGGCCTGGGGCGTGTCGCCCATGGACGGCGCGGCGGCGATATCCAGTTTCACGCCGGTGGCCTTTTCATAGGCCGGCGCGACCTCACGGATGGCGCCCATGATCCCGCCCGAACTCAGCACCGTGAGGGTGGTGGCAGGTTGCGCCGCCAGCAGCGGCGTGGAAGCCAGCAGCAGGGCGCCGAAGGCGAGGGTGGGCAAACGTCGAAACATGGTGATGACTCCAGGGTGAAAAGACCGACGATAGACCGCGGGCGAGGCGGGAGCGCGTTAGTCCGAATGAAGAAAAATTTAGTTTACCGGCCTGGTGGTTTTCCCTAGGGTGTCCGGTCCGCCAGACCGGGCGCCAGATCCAGAGGCCGCTATGACCCAGGCTTTGGTCATCGAAGACGACAAGGTGACCGCTCACGCCATCGCCAGCGAATTGCAGGCTCAAGACTATCAGGTGCGCTGGGAACGCACCGGCCGCGACGGCCTGGCCGCGGCCATCGCCGGCGGCCACGACATCATCACCCTCGACCGCATGCTGCCGGATTTCGACGGCCTGACCATCGTCAGCACCCTGCGTGGCCTCGGCATCGCCACCCCGGTGCTGATGCTCAGCGCCCTGTCCGATGTCGACGAGCGCGTCCGCGGCCTGAGATGCGGCGGTGACGACTACCTGACCAAGCCCTTTTCCCTGGTGGAGATGATGGCCCGTCTGGAGGCACTGCTCAGGCGGCCGGTGGCCCAGTCCGCCAGTCACCAGCTGCGGGTGGGCGAGCTTACCCTGGACCTGATCGAGAACACCCTGACCCGCGCCGGCGAGGCCATCGCCCTGTTGCCCACCGAATTCAAGATCCTCACCTACCTGATGCGCAACGCCGGCCAACTGGTGACCCGCACCATGCTCTTCGAGCAGGTCTGGGGCTATCACTTCGATCCGGGCACCAACATCATCGACGTGCACATGGGGCGGCTGAGACGCAAGATCGAGCGGGCGGGGCGGCCGCTGGTGCATACCGTCCGCGGAGCCGGCTATGTCCTCGTCGTCCCGGACTAGGGCCGGCAGGCGCTGGCGCTCGGGGAGCAGTCGCCTGCTGGCGCTCTATGCGCTGCTCTTCGTGGCCTGGGGTGCGGTCTTCACCGGGGTGCTCTACTGGCAGATCTCCGGCTATCTGGGTGCCGTGGCGGAGCGCACCCTGCTGCAGCGGGCGCACTACTACGGCAAGGTGGCGGATGCCGACCTGCTGGGCGAGCTGCAGGCCAGCGAGGTCTATTCCATGCCCGGTATCGACGCCTACGGCCTGTTCGAAGCCGATGGCCGCTATGTCGCCGGCAACCTGGTCAAGCTCTTGCGCAACCTGCCGGACGATGGCCGGGTGCACTACCTGCAGCGGGGACTCCGGACCTCCGACGCCCTGGACGAGACGCGCAGCAGCCATGCCTTTCTGCAGCGCCGCGCGGACGGCCGCATCCTGGTGCTGGCACGCGATGGCGGTTCCATTTCGGCGGTGGGCGGCATCATCGGCCAAGCGCTGTTCTGGGGGCTGTCGCTGACCTTGATTCCCGGGCTGATCGGCTGGCACCTGTTGCGGCGGCGCCCGCTGCGGCGCGTCGAGCGACTGCAACGCAGCCTGGAGCGGATCGTCGCCGGTCATCTGGAGGAGCGGCTGCCGCTGTCACCGCGGCACGACGAACTGGACATGCTGGCCGATGCGGTCAATACCACCCTGGCCCAGCTGGAGCGCTCGATGCACGAGGTGAACGGGGTCTGCGACGGCATCGCCCATGACCTGCGCACCCCGCTGACGCGGCTGCGGGCGCGCCTGCACCAGTTGCAGCAGCTGCCGCTGGCCGAACCCCAGGCCGACAGCCTCGCGGAAGCTCTGGCCGAGACCGAAGCCATCATGTCGCGCTTCCAGGGCTTGCTGCGTATCTCCGAGCTGGAGGACACCCGGCGGCGCATGGCCTTCGCGCCCCTCGATCTGGCCGCGCTGCTGCGCCAGGCCCATGATTTCTACGAGCCCCTGGCCCAGGAAAAGGCCCAGACCCTGAGCCTGGAACTGGGTGAGGAACTGCCGGAGGTGCAGGGCGACGCCGAGTTGCTGTTCGAGGCCCTGGTCAATCTCCTGGACAACGCCCTCAAGTTCGCCCCCGAGGATGGCCAGGTGCGCCTGGTGGCACGCGGGGTCGGCACCGCGGTGCGCATCGAGGTGATCGACGACGGCCCCGGCATTCCCGAAGCCGAGCGGGAGAGCGTGCTGCGGCGGCTCTATCGCGGCGATGCCAGTCGCCAACAGCCGGGCTACGGCCTGGGCCTGTCGCTGGTGGCGGCCATCGTCCGCCTGCATGGTTTCAGCCTGAGCATCGAAGCGGCGGAGCCGGTGGGCGCCCGGGTGGTCATCACCAGCGCCGGCTGAGGCGCGGCTTCCTAAATTTTTCTTCATTTTGCTTCATTTGAGACCGCGGCAGGGCTCTCCCAGGATGGCGGGCCTCTTCCGCCACACCGGATCTGCCGCTCGTGAAACACCCCCTGCTACTGGGCCTCGCCGCCCTGGGTCTCGCCTGGCTCGGCCAGGTCGAGGCCGCGCCCGCCGCTGCGCCCGCCGCCAATGTGCTCATTCCCTCGCCACCCCAGCTCTCGGCCAAGGCCTGGGTACTGATGGATGCCACCACCGGCCAGGTGATCGCCGAGGAGGATTCCCACGAGCACCTGCCGCCGGCCAGCCTGACCAAGCTGATGACCGTCTATGTGGCGACCCGCGATATCCAGGCCGGCCAGCTCAAGGCCGACGATCAGGTCACCGTCAGCGAGCACGCCTGGCGCACCGAGGGCTCGCGGATGTTTCTCGATCCGCGCACCTCGGTGTCGGTGCATGATCTACTGCAGGGCATCGTCATCGATTCGGGCAACGACGCCAGCGTGGCCCTGGCCGAGCACATCGCCGGCAGCAACGAGAGCTTCGCCAGTCTGATGAACGCCACTGCGCAGCGCCTGGGCCTGCACGACAGCCACTTCATGAATCCCACCGGGCTACCCGACCCCGAACACTTTTCCTCGCCCTACGACATGGCGCTGCTGGCGCGGGCCATCATCCAGGACGAGTCGGCCTACTATGAGCTCTACGCCAAGAAGTACTTCACCTGGAACGGTATCCGCCAGCCCAATCGCAATCTGCTGCTCTGGCGCGATCACAGCGTGGATGGTCTCAAGACCGGCCATACCGAGGCGGCCGGCTATTGCATGGTGACCTCGGCACTGCGCGATGGGCGCCGGCTGATCACCGCGGTGTTCGGCTCCAACTCCATCAACAACCGCGCGGCGGATACCCAGAAGCTGCTGACCTACGGCTATCGCTTCTTCGAGAACCAGACCCTGGACCAGGCCGGCGTCGCCCTGGGTACCCCGGCGATCTGGGAAGGCGAGCAGTCGACCCTGCCGGTGGGGGTGACCCAGGACGTGGTGCTGACCCGCCCCAAGGGTCAGCAGCCGCCCGAGCGTCGGCTGGTGCTGGACGAGCCGCTGGTGGCGCCCATCGCCCAGGGCGCGGTGGTCGGCCGCCTGGAGCTGGTGGAGGGCGACCGCGTCCTGCAGACCCGCCCGCTGGTGGCCCTGGAGGCGGCGGAGCAGGGCGGCTGGTGGTCGCGCTGGCCGGAGCGCCTCTACCGACTGGTGCTGCACTGGTTCGGCCGGATCTGACCCGCACGGGCGGCCTCAGGCCTCCTGCTGCAGATGTTCGCGCAGAAAGGCGTTCATCCTTTCCAGGGTCCAGCGCACGCCTGGCAGCACCCCGAGCATCTCGATGAAGCCATGGATCATGCCCGGCAGCTCATGGTACTCCACGGCGTTGCCGGCGCCGATCAGCGCCTGGGCATAGAGCCGGGCATCGTCGCGTAGGGCATCGCATTCGGCGCCGAAGATCAGCGCGGGCGGCAGATTGGCGTGGGAGGAGGCGTAAAGGGGTGACACCCGTGGATCGCGGGTATCCACATCCTGCAGGTACATGCCGGAGAAGTAGTCCATCATCGGCCGGGTCAGCGGTGGAACCTGGGCGTTCTCGATCCGCGAGGGGTGATGCCAGGCCTCGGGGGTGTTGTCGACCCCGGGATAGATCAGCACCTGGGCCCTGAGCCTGAGCGGACCCTCGCGCAGGTGCAGCGCGGCCATGGCGGCCAGACCGCCGCCAGCGCTGTCGCCGGCCACGGCGACGCGGTCGAGATCGAGGTGCAAGGCGCTGCCGGCCTCGGCCAGCCAGCGCAAGACGGCCAGGACATCATCGGGACTGGCTGGCGCCGGATGTTCCGGGGCAAGGGCATAGTGCACCGCCAGCACCGCGCAGTCGGTGCCCAGGGCGATCTGGCGGCAGAGCGAATCATGGCTGTCCAGGTCGCCGATCACCCAGCCACCGCCGTGCAGATAGACTACCAGTGGGCGCGGTCGAGCGTCTTCCGCATAGGGCCGATAGAGACGCAACGGGATGGGGCCGAGGGGACCTGGCGCGGTGAGCGCCTCCACCCGCGTCACCGGCTCCGGCGGCAGGCCGAGGGCGCGATTCAGCTGCACATAGGCGGCGCGCGCCTGCTCCGGGGTGAGGCTGTCCAGCGGTGGCTGCGGGTGGGCGGCCAGCTGCGCCAGCAGGCCGGCCACCTCCGGGGTGAGGCGCGCGAAGACGTCGTGCATGGGGCTTCTCCTAGGTTTCCGGGCGCCAGGATGGAGGCCGGGTCGCCGCCAGCCTCGCCGGAGGTCACGGGCGGGTCTATCGATCAGATGAACGATGGCGACCGGCGTTGGACCCCGGTTCGCGCGCGGCCGTTGCGCGGACGCGCGGGTAGCAGAGGGCGGCCTATCCTGCATCTGAACGATAGGCGCGCCGCAGCGGTACGGTAGACTCGGACCCAAGCCAGGCCCCGTCAGGGGGCCGGCATCCTACCCAACGACAATCAAAACAATGGGGGTAGCATGGATCAGTCAGCCGTCGTTTCCTGCAGCGTGCCCAGTGCGGTGGTCGCTCGCTTCAGCCAGGTCGTCCTGGCGCTGCAGGCCCGCCTGCGTGGCGGGGCCATCACCGAGTTCCATGCCCAGGCGCTGGAGCAGCTGCAGCGCCTGGTCGCCTTCGACAAGGCCTGGTGGGGCAACTCCGCCTGGCGCGACGGCGTCCCCGTGGCGCACAGCACCTTCCTGTTGGGGCTGCCCGGCAGCTATACCCAGGAATGGGATGCCCTCAAGGCCGAGGACCACGCCCTCGGCGACCTGCATCAGGAGCAGGGCCGCTGTCAGCTGTTCGATTGCCGGGACCAGACGGCCGCGCCGGCCCTGGCCGCCCTGGGGCAGCGGTATGGCCTGGCCCATGGGCTGCGCATCGTGCTCACCGACGACCAGACCCGCCTGGGCGTGCACCTCACGCTGTTCCGCGAGGATCCCGCCACGCCTTTCACCGCGCTGGAATGCCAACTGGTGGAATGGCTGATGCCACACCTGCTGCATGCCGAGCGCGAGAGCTGCCTGCGCACCCTGGCGACCCTGAGAGACAGCCAGGGCAGCTTCGACGAAACGGCCCTGGCGGTGTGTGATCGCTATGGCGTGCTGCTGTCCATGGAGCCCGGCTTCGCCGCCCTGCTGGCGGGGGAGTGGGAGGGCTGGCAGGGTAATCGCCTGCCGCCCGCCTGCGATCCTCAGGGCACCTACCAGGGCCGCACCCTGCAGCTCGATGCCCAGCCGCTGGGCGATCTGCTGCTGCTCAAGGCGCGTCGGCGCAGTTCGGCGGAACGCCTCAGCGCCCGAGAACTGGAAGTGGCCCAGTGCTTCGCCCTGGGCCAGACCTACAAGGAAGTCGCCCGCAACCTGGGCATGGCGCCGGCCACGGTCCGCCATCACCTGAGGCGCATCTACGAGAAGCTCGGCGTCAACCGCAAGGCGCAGATCGCCCAACAGGTCGCCGCCGCACCGGACTGACCGCCCCCTGATCCCTACGCCAAGACTGGGCGCCGCTCGTGCCCGGTGAGGCCTCGCTCGCCCGCTCGAATGTCCTGAGGAATCCTGCCATGCCGTCTCTGCCCGGAATGCTGACTCGCGCCGCCGTCCTGTCGCTCGCCGCGCTGGCCACCACCACCCACGCCACCGAAAAGGGCATGCCGACCACCGCGGCCGGGGTGCAGGACTTCGGCGCCGGCTTCATGCCGCCGTCGACGCCCTTCGGTACGGTCGGCCTGCGCTTCAGCGACTACCAGGCACGGGTGATCAAGGACAGCCATGGCAAGGACGATGGCAACGATTTCAACATCAACGTCCTGGCCATCGGCCTGGCCTATCTACGCATGACCGACCAGCAGCTGTTCGGTGCGCGCTACGGCTTCGGCGCGGTCTCGGTGTTCTTTCGCATGGACGCCGATCTCGGCATCAACGCCGGCGGCCAGCGCGTGTTCAGCGACAGCGCCGAGCTGTTCCGCCCGGCGGATCTGCAGCTGATTCCGCTGATCCTCGCCTGGGAGCCGGCGCCCGGCGTCGGCATCAACACCCAGCTGTCGATCCAGGCGCCGACCGGCGACTACGATAGGGATCGCCTGGTCAGCCCCGGGACCAACCACTGGACGGTCTCGCCGATCCTCAACGCCAGCTACATCAGCCCGAGCGGACTGGAGCTGTCGTCCAGCTTCCAGGTCGACCTCAATGCGCGCAACGCCGCCACCGACTATCGCAGCGGGGTGGAGTATCGCCACGAATTCGCCGTCGGCCAGCATTTCGGCCCCTGGACCGCGGGCCTGGGCGGCTACTACTACCGCCAGCTCAGCGACGACGACGCCCCCGGCCTGACCCGCGGCAACCGTGCCCGGACGCTGGCACTGGGGCCGGCGCTCAGCTTCTTCGAGCCCACCTCGGGGCTACCGGCCATCTGGCTGCACGCCTACAAGGAATTCGAGGCGCGCAACCGGGCAGAGGGCTATACCGTGGCGCTGAAGCTCGGCGCCAGCTTCTAGACCGCACCCATCATCTCGCGCACCCGCGCCGCCAGGACATCGACGGCGAAGGGCTTGGTGAGGATCTCCATGCCGGGATCCAGATGGCCATTGCCGATGGCAGCGTTCTCGGCATAGCCGGTGATGAACAGCGTCTTGAGTCCGGGGCGTGACTGGCGCCCCGCATCGGCCATCTGCCGCCCGTTCATGCCGCCGGGCAGGCCGACGTCGGTGATCAACAGGTCGAGGTGCACGTCCGATTGCAGGATCTTCAGACCCGTCAGACTGTCGGCCGCTTCGAGCACCGCGTAGCCGAGGTCTTCGAGAATATCCATGACCAGCATCCGCACCGTCGGCTCGTCGTCGACGATCAGCACCGTTTCGCCCTGGCTGGTACCGGCCACGTCCAGGCGGGTGGCCAGCCCTTCGGCGGCCGGTGCTTCGCCCAGGTAGCGCGGCAGGTAGATGCACAGGGTGGTGCCCTGGCCGACCTCGGAGTAGAGCCGCACCTGGCCGCCTGACTGGCGAGCGAAGCCATAGATCATCGACAGGCCCAGGCCGGTGCCCTGGCCGATGGGCTTGGTGGTGAAGAAGGGTTCGAACACCCGGGCGGCGACCTCGGGCGGTATGCCCACCCCGGTATCGGTCACGCACAGCGACAGGTACTGGCCTTCCGGCAGGTCCTGGGCGCGGGCGATTTCACGATCCATCCAGCGATTGGCGGTTTCGATGGTGATGCGACCGCCCTTGGGCATCGCGTCGCGGGCATTGATGCAGAGATTGAGCAGTGAATTTTCCAGCTGGCTGGGGTCCACCAGGGCGGGCCAGAGGCCGGCGGCGCCGACGGTTTCCACTTGGATGCCAGGGCCGACGGTGCGCTGGATGAGTTCGGTGAGGCCATCGATCAGCTGGTTGACGTCCACTGGCCGCGGCGCCAGGGTCTGGCGCCGGGAGAAGGCCAGCAGTCGGTGGGTGAGAGCGGCGGCGCGCTTGGCGGCGCCCTGGGCGGCCACCAGGTAGCGATCGAGTTCGCGCAGCCGCCCCTGGGCGATGCGCGTCTCCATCAACTCCAAGGCACCGGAGATGCCGGCCAGCAGGTTGTTGAAGTCGTGGGCGAGGCCGCCGGTCAACTGGCCGACCGCCTCCATCTTCTGCGACTGGCGCAGCTTTTCCTCGGCCTGCATCAACTCGGCCGAGCGTTCGGCGACCCGGATCTCCAGGGTCTCGTTGAGGGTCCGCAGGGCGGCCAGGGCCTTGTCCCGCTCGGCTTCGATGGCTCGCCGCTCCTCGACGTCGATGAGCACCCCGGGAAAGTGCAGCGGGGTGCCGTCGGCGGCGTGATCGACCCGGCCATTGGCCTCGATCCAGTAGTAGCGGCCATCGCCGCGCCGTACCCGGTACTGGTGGGCGAAGGGACCGCCCTGGGCGATCACGACGTCGATGGCGTGGGCGAGACCGTCCTTGTCGTCGGGATGGACGTTGGTCACCACCTGGGCCAGGCTCAGACCTTCGCGACCCAGGCGCGGATCGAGGCCGAAGACCGTGGCGAAGGCTTCGTCCACGGTGAATCGGTCGGTGGGCAGGTCCCAGTGCCAGGTGCCGATGATGGCGCCGGCGGACAGTGCCAGCTGCACCCGCTCGATGTTTTCCCGCGCCAGCGCCTCGCTGATGCGCAGCCGTTCCTCGGCGTTGCGCCGCTCGGTCACGTCGCTGAAGAGGATGGCGATCTGGCGTTCGTCGGGATCGCCCACCCGCACGGCGCGGACATCGAACCAGCGCTCGAAGGTGTTGGCGTAGTTCTCGAAGGTCGCCGGCTCGCCGGTCTTGGCCACGTGGCCGTAGGTATCGAACCAGAACCGTTCCAGGTTGGGGGCGAATTCGGTCACCCACTTGCCGCGCAGGTTGACCCCGGCCTGGCGTTCGAAGGCCGGGTTGGCCTCCAGGAAGCGGTAGTCGATGGGCTTGTCGTCGGCGTCGAACTTGACCTGGACGATGGCGAAGGCCGAGCCGATGGTCTCGATGATGGCGCGAAAGCGTTCCTCGCTCTTGCGCAGGGCGGTTTCGGCGGTCTGCAGTTGGCTCATGTCCAGCATGGCGCCGATCATCCGCGTCGGGCGGCCGTAGCTGTCGCGGATCACCCGGCCGCGGTCGAACACCAGGGCGTAGGAGCCGTCGGCCCGCAGGAAGCGGTACTCGTCGGTCCAGACCACGCCGTCGCCGTCGATCACCCCGTGGATGGAGGCATCGATCCGTGCGCGGTCGTCCGGGTGGATCTGGCCGAGCCACCAGCTGCCAGTGGGTTCCACGGTTTCCGGCAGGTGACCATAGGCCGTGGTCAGGGCTTCGTTCCATAGGACCTGGCCACTGTTGAAGTCCCAATCCCAGATGGCGTCGTTGGTGGCTTCGGCCACCAGGCGATAGCGCTCCTGGGTTTCCTTGAGCGCCAGGCCCGCCAGGTGTTCGACGGTGCGATCGCGCAGGATCTTGACGAAGCCCAGGGGCTCCCCGTCTTCGTCGGTGAGGGCCATCATCTCCCCCGAGGCCCAGAAGCGCTGGCCGTCCTGGCGCAGGTGCCAGCGCTCGTCCAGGGCGCTGCCGTCCTTCAGGGCCTTGGCCATCTCGTATTCGGCGCGATGGTTGGCGCGGTCTTCGGGGGTGAAGAAACGCGAGGCTTGCTCGCCGATCATCTCCTGAGCGCTCCAGCCCATGACCTGCTCGGCACCCGGATTCCAATCGGTGATGCGCCCCTGACGGTCGCTGACCACGATGGCGAATTGGGTAGTGCTTTCCAGCACCGCGCGACTACGAGCCTTGCTGGAGCGGGGCGCGGCAGGCTGCAGGGCGGCACGCAGGCGCAGAACTTCGGCTTCGAGCTCTGCGCGGGTCAGCGTGGCCAGGGGTACCTCACTCATCTTGCTGGAAATCCTCGGCGAAAGCGGTCACGGGAGGGTTGGACCGCGAAAAACGCCAGAGTGTGGCGGGCGCGCTTCGGGCAGAAAAGCCTCTGCCGCTGATCGGCAAGCCGACTGGATGAGAGGACGCTCCAGCGCGAGAAAAGCACTGCGCCTTAGAGCGAGACGGCGACCTGGTCCAGTCGCCTGGCCTAGAGCAGGGCAAGCGAGGCGGGCAGGGCAGCGAAACCGGCACGTCCGAGCGACGGCCAGGCCTGCAAGGCGCCCGCAGGTTCGCTGGATGAACGGTCCGCGCCTGGAACCCGGTCGTCGCCCGCGCTCTCTACGGTTGCACGAGACGGACCCGGCAAGGGTTCGCCGCTTTCCCTTCGATCGCTCAAGGAGCACCACCGCATGGCCCAGGAATCCTCAGCCGCACCGGGCGCACTCAAACGCGCCATCACCCTGCCCATGCTGTTGTTCTTCATCCTGGGCGACGTTCTGGGCGCGGGCGTCTATGCCCTGGCGGGCACCATCGCCGGCCGGGTCGGCGGCGCCATCTGGGCACCCTTACTGATTGCCCTGCTGTTCGCCCTGCTGACCGCGGCCTCCTATGCCGAGCTGGTCACCAAGTACCCCAAGGCCGGTGGGGCGGCGGTGTTCGCCGAACGGGCCTTCGGGCGGCCCTGGCTATCCTTCCTGGTAGGCTTCTCGATGCTGGCCGCCGGGGTCACCAGCGCCGCGGGATTGGCCGTGGCCTTTACCGGTGGCTATCTGCAGGCGCTGGTGCCCTGGCCCGCCAGCTGGGTCTGCCTGGGCTTTCTGCTGTTGATAGGCCTGCTCAATGCGCGCGGCATCAAGGAGTCGCTGTCGGTCAATCTGGTGATGACCCTGATCGAGCTGTCAGGTCTGGTGATCGTCGTCGCGGCGGCGGCCTGGTTCGTCGCCCAGGGGCAGGGCGAGCCGGCGCGGCTACTGGAAGTGGATGCGCCCTCGGCCACCGTGGCCATTCTCAGTGCTTCGCTATTGGCCTTCTACTCCTTCGTCGGCTTCGAGACCTCGGCCAACCTGGCGGAAGAGGTACGGGACGTCAGCCGGGTCTATCCGCGGGCGTTGTTTGGCGCTCTGGTCATCGCCGGTATCGTCTACATGCTGGTAGGCGCCGGCGCCGCCCTGGTGCTGCCGGTGGCGCAGCTCAAGGCCTCGGGTGCGCCGCTGATGGACGTCCTCGGCGCCTCGGGCCTGGGCGTGCCGACCCGAGTGTTCGCCGTCATCGCGCTCATCGCGGTGGCCAATGGCGCGCTCCTGACCATGATCATGGCCAGCCGTCTGGCCTACGGCATGGCTCGTCAAGGCCTGCTGCCCGCGGTGCTCGGCCGGGTGCTGCCACGGCGGCAGACTCCCGGCATCGCCATCCTCGCCACCACCGCGGTGGCCATCGCCCTGACCTTCACCAGCACCCTGGATGTGCTGGCCGAAACCGTGGTGCTGCTGCTCCTGGTGGTGTTCATCAGCACCAACCTGGCGGTGCTGGTGCTCAAGCGCGACCGGGTCGAGCATCCGCATTTCCGCGTTCACTGGATCTTCCCGGTGCTGGCCCTGGCCTCCTGCGCGCTGCTGATCGCCCAGCAGGGCGCGGCGACCTGGTGGCGCGCCGGGCTGATGCTGCTGGTGGGCGTGGCGCTCTATGGGCTGACGCGGCTGGCCGGCGCGCGCCGGGTAACGGCCTAGGCGCCCACCAGGGCATAGAGGGTCTGCATGTCGGCCGGCTTGGTCAGGTGATGATCGAAGCCGGCCGCCAGGGCCTCGGCCTTGTCCTGGGCCTGGCCCCAGCCGGTCATGGCGATCAGCTTGACGGCCTGACCGGCCGGCGTCTCGCGGATCGCCCGCGCCAGTTGATGACCGGTCAGGCCCGGCATGCCGATATCCGAGATGACGATCTCGGGGCCGTAGCTCTGGAACAGGGTCAGGGCCTGCTGGCCATCGTAGGCGACACGCACCTCGTGGCCGTCCAGCTCAAGGAGTTCGGCGATGGTGTCGGCGATGTCGGAGTTGTCGTCTGCGACCAGGATCCGGCGGGTGGCGGGCGCCGCCGAGGTGGCCGCCACGGCCTCCTGCTCTGTGGCCGGGGGCGCCACCGTCAGCGGCAGGTTCACGGTGAAGCGGCTGCCCTGGCCCAGGCCGGCGCTGGTGGCGGCGATGTCGCCGCCCTGCAGCCGTGCCAGCTCGCGGGAAAGGGCCAGGCCGATACCCAGGCCAGGCGAACGCTCCGCCAGGCGTGGATCGATCTGGCCGAACATCTGGAACAGATCGCTCAGGCGTTCTGGGGCGATACCGATGCCGTTGTCGGCAATCTCCACCCGTACCTCTTCGTCACCCGTGGAGACGGCGAGCACGATCCGACCGCCCTCCGGGGTGTAGCGGGCGGCATTGCCCAGCAGGTTGACGAAGATCTGCTCCAGGCGCAGCGGGTCGGCGTACAGCCAGAGCGGCGCCTCGGGCAGGTGCAGGTCGAAGCGCTGGCGCTTGTCCTGCATCGGCGCCAGGGTCGCATCGGCCGCTGCCTCGAGTACCGACTGCAGGGTGACGAAGGTGTTGTGCAGGGTGATGCGGCCGAAGGTGATGCGCGAGATATCCAGCAGGTCGTTGAGCAGGGCGCCCATGCGCTCCACCTGCCGCTCGATGGTCTGGCAACTGCGCTGTTGCTGTTCGGGCGACGCCTGCGGCGCGGCGATCAGTGCCGCCGCGTGGCGAATGGGCGCCAGGGGATTGCGCAGTTCATGGGCCAGCACGGCGAGGAATTCGTCCTTTTGCCGATCGTTGTCGCGCAGCTGCTGCTCCTGGCGCTTGCGTTCGCTGATGTCCAGAAACCACACCGCGACGTTGCCGTCGAAGGGCGTGGCGCCGATCTGCAGCCAGCAACTGGCGCCCTGGGCATCCGGGCCCTGCAATTCGACGGACCAGGCGACTTCCTCGGCCTGGTGGTCCGCGCAGAGCTGCAGGATGCGGGTGCTGGCCCAGGGCAGGCGGGCGTTGGCGTCACGGCTGTCGAGACCCAGGGTGGTGGTCCCAATGGGGTTGAGATAGTCCCAGGCGAAAGTGCCTTCGGCAGCGGGTACGGCGATGCCAAAGGACACCTGCGAGCTTTCCAGCGCCACCCGCAGGCGGCGTTGCGACCGCAGGGCAGCCTCCTGGATACGGGCACGATCGATCACCAGCACCGCCTTGGACGCGCACAGGTCGGCCAGGCGCTGCTCGCGCGGCGTGGGCTCGCGTGCCTCCGGCAGGTGCACGGTGAGGGCGCCCAGGGTGCCGTGCAGGGTGCTGCGCAGCGGCACGGCATGTACGGCTGCGAAACCCAGGCGGCAGCCGATGGCGGCCAGGGCGGAGAGTTCGGGTGCTTTTGCCAGGTCGGGCACCAGCACCCGTTCACCCTGCTCGATGGCGGCTGCACAGACACTCTCCGCGGGAGCCAGGGCGGTCAGGCGTGCCTGGTCCTCGGCCGAGAAACCGGCGGTGACATAGAGCCGTGGCGGCTGGCCGTCTTCCACCAAGGACACGCAGCCCAGGGGCGTTTGATGAAAGCGACAGAGGACGTCGAGAATCTCCTGCAGCTGCTGTGGCAGTGAAGGCAGTTGCAGCAGGCGATGATTGAGCCGTTGCAGGATTTCCAGGTCGGCGACCTGCAACTGCAGCTGCGCCTGGCTCAGTTGCAGGCCGCGCAGGTAGTCGTCGCGCTCCTCTTCGATCAGCCGCCGGGCTTCGGCGGCGGCCAGCAGCGCTTCGCCCACCTGGCGGATCTCCAGCACGTCGCTGTCGGGCAATACCGGCGGCAGGCGCCTGCCCAGGGCCTGAGCGGCCTCCTGCAGGGCCTGCACCGGACGGCTGATGCGCCGTGACAGCAGCAGGGCTACCGTCCAGGCAAAGGCTACCGACAGCACCAGGCCGCCGCCATAGAGGGCGAAGGAGCGATTGGCGGCCGCGGCCACCTCTTCGGTGGGGATCGCCGTGGTCACCGTCCAGCCGGAATCGGGCAGGCGCACGAAGGCCGTATAGACGTCGTGGCCTTCCCGGGTACGCGAAGTGCCGACGCCTTCTTCGCCCGGCTGCGCCAGGATCTCCGCCAGACCTGGCAGGGCCGGCTCGCCCAGGCTTTCCTCGTGCCGGCTGGTACGAGCGATGCGCCGGCCATGGCGATCGAATACCGAACCCACCCAGTCCTTGGGCAGGGCGCGGGTCAGGCGCGCCGCGCGGATGCTCTCCGGCGTCATCACCGCGGTCAGCACGAAATTCAGTCGACCCTCGCGCAGCACCGGGACCCGGATCGGAAAGGCCAGAAGGCCGGCGGGACCGCGGCCGAGTTGCCCGATCACTGGCCGGCGTTGGGCGAGTACCTCGGCAAAGCTGTCCGGTTCGGCGAGAGGACCGCCAACGGGCCGGTTGACGCTCGATATCCGCCGGACGACCTGGCCGTCCGGCGTGGCGAGCAGCACCGTTCGCCAACCTGGCACCAGCGGCAGGATGCGCCCGACCAGGGTTTCGAAATCGCTCAGGTCGCCCGTCCGCAACAGGGGCGACTCGGCCAGCGCCTGGAGAATGGTCACAGAGCGGCGCAATTCGCTTTCGATGGTGGTCGCGGCTTGGCGACTGGACTCCAGTGCCCGCTGTTCGGCTTCGTGCTGCTGGTGTTGCACAAGCAGCCAGAGTCCCAGGCCGGCTACCAGCGCCAGGGGCACGATTCCGGCGAAGGCGATGGCCAGCAGGCGATTGCGCAAGGGGACCAGACGCGCAGGGCGAAGCTTCGTCGGCGGCATGGGGATTTCGATTGAGGAAAAGTCTCATTCTAGCCTGACTGTGCATGGCATTTTGCCAGGGCGGCGGTTGCTCGTCAGGTTGACACATTCCCCTGGAGCCCGCGTCAGCTCTAGCCTGCAGCTCGTGGGGGGTACGCCGTTGATCGCCGATGGGTGGCTATTCAGCCAGTAACGGTAGCGCCGACCAGAAGGGGTGAATACGCCTTTCCTGCCTGGAGTTGCGCCATGCGTACCCTGAAATTGTCGGCCCGTTCGGCCGTGTGTTTTGCCGCCGTTACCCTGTTGCTGCTGGTACTGGCGGTTACTTCGGCCGTGGGCTTGAATTCCCTGTACCAGGCCGAACAGGATGTCGAGACCAACTGGATGGCCAGCATCGCGCAAACGGCGAAGATGGATAGCCTGGTACTCAGGTTGCGTCTGGAAACCCTGCGCATGGTGGCCTCGGAAGACGAGCAGATGAAGCAGACCGCCGCGGCGACCATCACCCAGGCACGCGGCCAGCTGCAGAAGGAAGTGGCGGCTTATCAGGCCCTGGTCGCTTCGCCCGAGGAGCAGCGGTTGGCCGATGCCGTGTCCGCCGGCGTCAAGGCCTACGACGCACGTCTCGACGAGATCGTTGCCATCGCCCGGACGCGTCCGGCCAGCGAAGGGACCGCCTACGTCAATGCCAATATCCGTCCGCTGACCAACGACCTGCAGGAGAAGATCGTCGCCCTGGGTGACTTCAACCAACGCGGCGCCAAGCAGGCGGGCGAGCTGGCCAACCAGACCTATAGCCGTAACCTCTGGCTGCTCGGGATCATCTCCGCCGTGGCCGTGGTGCTTACCGTGGTGCTGGCCGTGCTCTACACCCGCAGCATCCTGCAGCCGCTGCGCCAGGTGCTGGCCATCAACAAGCGCATTGCCGAAGGCGATCTGCGGGTCGCGGCCCAGGCAACCGGTCGAGACGAGATGGCCGACCTGATGCGCGCCACGGTGCAGATGCAGCAGACCCTGCGCGACACCGTCAGCCACATTGGCGAGGCCTCGACCCAACTGGCGTCCGCCGCCGAAGAGATGAATGCCGTGACCGACGAGGCCAGCCGTGGCCTGCAGCGCCAGAATGGCGAGGTGGAGCAGGCTGCCGCGGCGGTCAACGAGATGACCGCCGCCGTCGAGGAGGTGGCACGCAACGCCGCCTCGGCCTCTACCTCGGCGCAGCAATCCGAGCGTTCCACCGGCCTGGGCGCGGCCCGCGTCACCGAGACCGTCAACGCCATCCATTCGCTGACCAGCACCGTGTCCCACACCAGCGAGCAGATCGTCGCTCTGGCCGGTCAGGCGCAAGGCATCGCCACCGTGGTCGATGTGATCCGCGGCATCGCCGAGCAGACCAACCTGCTGGCGCTGAACGCCGCTATCGAAGCCGCCCGAGCCGGTGAACAGGGCCGCGGCTTCGCCGTGGTCGCCGACGAGGTGCGCGCCCTGGCCCATAGAACCCAGGAATCCACCCGCGAGATCGAGCAGATGATCGGCGGCATCCAGAGCGGTTCGGAAGGCGCCGTGCAGGCCATGCAACGCAGCCGCGACGAGGCCACCGCCACCCTGAAGATCGCCAACGAAGCCGGCGCCGCCCTGGAGGAGATCGCCCGCTCCATCACCGAGATCAACGAGCGCAACTTCCTTATCGCCACGGCTTCGGAAGAGCAGGCCCAGGTCGCCCGGTCGGTGGACCAGAATCTGGTCAGCATCCGCGATCTGTCGATGCAGACCTCGGCCGGTGCCCACCAGACCGCAGCGGCCGCCCATGAGGTCTCGCGCCTGGCGGTGGATATGAATCGCCTGGTTGGCCGCTTCTCGGTCTGATCGCAGACTTAGCCGCTTGCTTGAAAGGCCTCGCTGGTGTCTACCGCTGGCGGGGCTTTTTCGTGTCCAGGCGGTTGTCCTTGGGACGTGCGGGAACCCGACCGGGGTCCGGGACGGTCTGTCCTACTATCACGAGCGGAGAGATGCCATGTACCTCGTCCAGTTGCTGCTACCCCTCAACGACAATGACGGCCAGCGCCTGCCAGGGGCGCTGTTTCAGGAGGTGCGCCAGGTGTTGGTCGAGCGCTTCGGCGGCCTGACTGCCTTCAGCCGCGCCCCGGTCGAAGGTCTGTGCCAGGACGAGGCCGACCGGGTCGAGGACGATGAGTTGCTGGTCTACGAAGTGATGACCGAGACCCTGGATCGGGCCTGGTGGGACGGCTATCGCCGCCAGCTGGAAACGGCCTTCCGCCAGCGCGAAATCCTGATTCGCGCCCAGCCCACGGAACGACTCTAGGCCTCGGCCAGTACGACCCGCGCACGTCCAGCCCGCTTGGCCTGGTAGAGGGCGGCGTCCGCCCGACGGATCAGCTCATGGACGTTGAGCGTGCCATCGGCGCAGTGGGCGATGCCGATGGATGAGGTGGTACTCAGGGTGACGCCCTGGATGTGCCAGGGTTCCTGCAGGGCGCGGCACAGGCGCTCGGCCATGGCCAGGGCGGCAGTGGGCGTGGTATCGCACAGGTAGACGATGAATTCGTCACCGCCGATACGGCCGAGCAGATCCTCCCGCCGCAGGCAGGCGCTGACCCGGGCGACGAAGGCCACCAGGAGCAGATCGCCGAACTCGTGGCCGAATTCGTCGTTGATGGCCTTGAAGCGGTCGAGATCCAGGTAGAAGAGGGCACAGGGGCCGCTGGCGTCGCTGGCTCTGTGGCGTGCGATCTGGTCGAGAATGCTGCGCCGATTGGCGACCCCGGTCAGGGCATCCAGATAGGCCAGGGACTTGTAGCGACTCTCGCTTTCCTGCAAGGCGGTCTCCGCCAATTTGCGCTCGGTGACATTGCGGCTGACGATGGTCAGCAGCCGGCGTTCGCCTCGTGCGTCGAAGTGCGGGGTCTTGACCACTTCCCAGGTATTGATACGTCCATCCGGACCCATGAAGGACTTTTCGACCAGCGTAGGCGCGGCGTTCTGCCAAGCGAGTTCGTCGGTCTGGATGTTGTAGACGAACGCCTCGGCAAAGGCGGGAAAGCGTTCGATCAATTCGGCATCGGTGACGCCGACGTAGTCGAAGCCGACCATGGCATAGGCTTCGAGCACGATACGGTTGACGAACAGCCAACGCCCCTGGCCGTCCTTGGCGACGATGAACTCCTGGATCGAGTCGAGGAGGGCGCGAAGATCGACAGCGGAATCGACAGGGGACATGGGCAGGGCCTGGAAGTCGAACGAATTATCGGGTTATCGGCCTGGCGCGGCGGGAACTGAGGTCTGTCGTCCGGTCACCTGTCGCCGTGTTGTCGGGGAGAGGAGACAGGTAAGGCGATAGGGGCGTTCGCCGACGAATGGCAGACCGGGCAGGCGCAGGCGTTTGACGGCTTCAAGCGAGACGGCTAGCCCGTATGCCCGAGCCGCTCGGAACCAAGCTGTGGCCTGCAGGCCGAATAGGGTATTCATCAGCTGCCAGATGTGCCCTCTATGCAGACCACTACAAGAGCCGTGACCGGCCAGCACCCTGGGGCGACTCCCGTCGCCTTGGAACCCGCCAAGACGCTCTATCGCGAACTGCTGGTGGAGAATCCCAGCGGTGGTGCGCGGGAGCGGGCGCGGCACTATCTCGATGACCAGCTGCAGGCCGTGAGTGCCCTGCAGGCCGACCTCCCAGCGGATCCCCAGGGGCTGGAGGCCTGGGTGCTGGAGAACAACGCCCGGGTCGGCGCCCAGTACCAGGACTATCTGGCCGCTCGCAAAGCCGGCGCACCGCGGCGCTATTTCGGCAGCAAGGCCCATGCGCTGTACTTCCTGCGTGGCGTGGCGCCCACCAAGCTGGTGGATGGTGCCTGGCTCTATGGCACGCTCGCCCACTGGGACGACTTGCGCTATCGCGCGGCTATCCAGATCTACCTGGAGGAACTGGGTGACGGTCAGCCCGACAAGAATCATGTGGTGCTCTATCGCAAGCTGCTGGCCAGCCATGGCTGTGAAGATTTCTCGCAGTTGAGCGACGATCACTATGTCCAGGGCGCCATCCAGTTGGCTCTGGCCTATAACGCCGATCACTACCTGCCCGAGGTGCTGGGTTTCAACCTTGGTTACGAGCAGCTGCCGCTGCACCTGCTGATCACCTCCTACGAGCTCAACGAACTGGGTATCGATCCCTATTACTTCACCTTGCATGTGACCGTCGACAATGCCGGCACCGGTCATGCGCGCAAGGCGCTGCAAGCCGTGCATGACGCCATGCCCGCCGAAGGCCGCGCTGCTTTCTACCAGCGCGTGGTGCAGGGCTACCTGCTCAATGAACTGGGCGCCAGCACCACCTCGGTGATCGGCGGCTTCGAGCTGGAGCAGGCGGTGATCGAGGTACTGGCGGAAAAGAGCACCGTTGGCCGCTATGTGCATTCGGACTATTGCCGCATCGGTGGCCGTAGCGTCAGCGACTGGTTGACCGATCCCGCGCAGATTCCCGAATTCCTCCAGGTGATGCAGGAGCAGGGCTGGATCAAGCGTCATGAAGACCCGACCAACAGTCGCTTCTGGCGCCTGATCCAGGGTGAGCGCGCCGAGATGTTCGGCGTCTTCACCGCCTACGAGCAGCAGCTGATTCACGACTGGATCGCCGGTGACTTCGTGCACAGCGGCGCCCGGCACCAGGCGGCCACCGAGCGGGTGTCCGTCTTGCCGCGCCGCGAGGTGAGCTTTCGCGCTCGCCAGCGTCAGCAGGAGCGTCTGTGTCCAGCGCTGGAAGCCGAGCAGGGCACGGCGGCCAATGCGAGCAAGGCCCAGGCGAGCGACTTCGATAGTGATGAAGTCGCCCTGGAGCAGCGTCTGGCTAGCCAGCCCAGCCGCGCGGCCGCCATGGCATTACTGGTGGAGCAGCTGTCACCGGCGCGCCACCACAGCCGTGCCGGTCTGCTGGCGACACGACTGTTCGCCTCCCTGTTGGGCTGATCCCTATTCAAGGACCCGCAAGGGTCCTTTTCATTTCGACTGTCATTGAAGGAACCACCCGTGACGGCCATGGAACATCCTGAACGCATCGCGACCAGCCCTGACGCGGTCGCTGCCCTGAAACTGCTGATCGAGACGCTGCGTGCAGCGGACTATCACTTCATCACGCCCACCCCGGCCTCTCACGCGCGGGTCAATGTCCGGCCAGGCAACGCCTGGGCGCGGGATCTGCAGGGCATCTTCGGCTGGAGCCGGCCGTTTTCCCCCGAGCTGCTGCCCGGCTCTCTAATCGACACCCTGGCGGCAGCCGAGCTGCTGACCGCGGTGCCGGGCGGCTGGCGCAGTCGGGTGCGGGTATCGAGCCTGGGTGACCAGCTGTTCGTGCATTCCGCCTATCCCACCGAGGACGCCGATGCGGTGTTCTTCGGACCCGACACCTATCGCTATGCCAATGCCCTGGAAGCCCAGTTGCGCTTCGAGACCGCCGACATCCGCCGCGCCGTGGACATCGGCAGCGGGGCCGGTCCCGGCGCCATCCTGGTCGCCCTGGCGCGGCCCGATGCCGAGGTGCTGGCGGTGGACATCAACGAGCGCGCCCTGGCGCTGACCCGGGTCAATGCCGAGCTGGCCGGTGCCGACAATGTCAGCGCGTGCTACAGCAACCTGCTGAACGATGTGGCGGGCGACTTCGATTTCATCCTGTCCAATCCCCCTTATCTGGTCGATCCCGGCGAGCGCGCCTATCGCCATGGTGGCGGTCCCCTCGGGGCTGGCCTGTCGCTGGCCATCCTGGACACGGCGCTGCAGCGCCTGGCGCCGGGCGGCACCCTGCTGCTCTATACCGGCGTTGCCATGGTCGAGGGCCGTGATCCCTTCCTCGAAGAAGTCCGCACCCGCCTGGACGGCCAGGACGTGGCCTGGCGCTATCGCGAGCTGGATCCGGATGTCTTCGGTGAAGAGCTGGAGACAGGGGTCTATGCCCATACCGATCGCATCGCCGCGGTCGTGCTGACGGTGACGCGGCCGCACTGAGGGTGCACGGCAGCGGCTACACTGGCGGGTGCCTCTATCGCCCGCCCGTGTCCCGGAGTCCGCCATGCAACTGCTGCTGAACCAGACCTCACCCTACGCCCGCGCCGCGCGCGTCACCGCCCTCGAAGCTGGCTTCGGCGAGCGTCTTGAGCTGGTGTGGAGCGATCCCTGGAACGACGATCCGACCTTGCTGGCCGCCCATCCCGGCAACAAGGTCCCGGTACTGATCACCGACGAGGGCATCGCCCTCAGCGAGACCCTGCTGATCTGCCTCCATCTGCATCTGTTGGCCGGCGGCAGTCCGCTTTCCGCCAAGCGCCTGCAACTGGCCGGTCTGGGCCAGGGCCTGATCGACGCGGCCTTTGGCACGGTGATCGCCCGTAAGCATGGCGGTGCGGCCCAGGATGAGTCGGTGCTGGGCGCCCGCCGGCTGGCGGCCATCGACCGGCTGCTGGTGCGCTTGGACGAGGCTTCCACACTGGATGCAGAGGACCTCGATTTCAGCCACTACCTGGTGGCGGTCGGCCTCGACTACCTGAGCTTTCGGCTGCCGGAAATCGGCTGGTCCGCGCACTCGCAGCTGGTGGCCTTTCACCAGCGGCTCCTGGCGCGTCCCAGCTTTGCCGCGACGGCTTTCCAGTAAGGCAAAAAAGCCCCACGCGGCGGCCCCCGCCGACCGCGTGGTAAAGCCCTAGAGCTCGATCAGGATCTTCAGCTGGGTCCCGGCCTTGTCCAGCAAGGCTTCGAAGCCCTGTTCCACTACGTCGTCCAGCGCGATGTGGCGGGTCACGACCTTCTCGGCCGGTAGCTGGCCGCTGGCGATCAGGGCTGCCACCTGGGGCCACATCAGCGTGGAGTAGCACCAGGAGCCGCGCAGGTCGATGTCCTTGTAGGTCAGGGTGAAGCCATCCAGCGCCGGTGGCTTGCCCTGCATCCCCACCTGGACCACCACGCCCTGGCGCCGCACGGCTTCCAGGCACAGTCCCAGTGGCGCCTCGGCACCCACGCATTCGAAGGCCACATCCACCCCCACGCCCCCGGCGGTGCGGGCACGCACCTCGCGCAGCACATCGGTGCTGCCGGGATTCAGGGTGATGAGCCCCTCCACCAGGCGGTGGGCCATCTCCAGGCGGTTGTCGTTGAGGTCCACCAGGAAGATCCGGGTGGCCCCGGCCGCGCGGGCGGCCATGACCTGCAGCTGGCCGATGGGCCCGGCGCCGGCCACCAGCACGCTGTCGCCGGGCTTCACGCCGCCCCGGTGGGTGGCATAGACGGTCACCGCCGTGGGCTCGATCAGCGCCGCATGCTCGGTGCTGAGGTCGTCCGGCATGGGGATGGCGTTGTAGTCCTCCACCAGGGAGTACTCGGCCATGCCGCCCCAGGGATGGGACAGGCCGATGATGGCCAACTGTTCGCTGAGCTGGTACTGGCCGCGGCGGCCGTAGTAATCGTCGCGTGGCGACACCATCGGCTGGATGGAGACCCGGTCACCGGGCTTCACCGACGTCACCTGGCTGCCCACGGCCTCCACCACGCCGGAATACTCGTGGCCAAGGATCTGCGGCACCTTACCGCCAGTGTAGCTGTGCGGCGCGGTGGGAATGAAGATGGGACCGCCAAGGTACTCGTGCAGATCGGTACCGCAGATCCCGCAGAACTGGTTTTTCACCAGGACCTGGGTAGGGCCCGGCTCGCCGGGAGCCGGGACGTCTTCCACCCGGATGTCGCGGGCGGCATGGAAACGGGCTGCTTTCATCGTGAGGCTCCTCTAGCGTTCGCAGCGGGGCAGAAAGGCCTGGATCAGGGCATTGACCCGGTCCGCGGCCTCCATCTGCACCATATGGCCCTGGCCCTCCAGGATCTCGACCTGAACGGTTTCCGGCAGGCCTTGGGCATGCTGGACCGGAATGATGGCGTCAACCTTGCCCCAGATCACCAGGGCGGGCAGATCCCCTTCGAGTACCTGGCGCAGCACCTGGGCCTGCTGGCCATTGGGGAAGAGCGTGCCGGCCAGTCGATTCAGGGCCTGGTCCACCCCTTCCAGGCGCTTGTACTTGAGCAGGTCCTCCAGCAGTGGCCGGGTGACCAGGCCGGGATCACTGAACAGCAGGCTGACCGGTCCCTTGAGCTGGTTGCGACTGGTGGCGGCGACGAAGCCTTCCAGGTAGGCGCCATTGATGTCCTGGCCCAGCCCGGCGCTGCCGATCAGGACCAGGCCGGCAACCCGTTGTGGCGCGGTCTGCGCCAGCTGCAAGGCCACGGCGCCGCCCATGGAGTGGCCGACGAGCACGGCGCGGGGGATGTCCAGATGGTCGAGCAGGGCCAGCACCGCAGCGCCTAGCTCGGCAAGGTCCCCGGTGGCCAGGCCCTTGCCGGACTGACCATGGCCCGGCAGGTCCAGGGCGATCACCCGGCGCCCGGCGGCCAGCGCCTCGTGGTTGAACAGCCAGTTGTCCAGATCGCCGGAAAAGCCGTGGATCAGCACCAGCGGCAGGCCGCCTTCACCGCGCTCCAGATAGCGCAGCGGCCGGCCGTCGAGTTCGATGCGCTGGGCCTGGGGACCGGCATCGGCGGCGTCTTCGCCACCGGGCACGAACTCCTCCTGGAAGCGCGCGATCACCGCCTCGATCTCTTCGTCGCTGGCCTCGCCTTCCACCACGATGGCCAGCAGGGCGCCTACCGCAAGGGTCTCGTCCTCGCGGGCCAGGCAGCGGCGCAGGATGCCGGAGAAGGGCGCCTCGACGCTGCTGCTGATCTTGTCGGTCTCGACGTCGAGCACCTCGTCGCCCTTGGTGATGCTGTCGCCTTCGGTCTTGAGCCAGGCGTTGACCCGGCCTTCGCTCATGGACAGGCCCCACTTGGGCATGGTCAGGGTATGGATCTGGCTCATGCGGCCTGCCTCCCTTGGGTGATCTTCAGCACGGCGCGCTCGATCTTGGCCGCGTCGGGGATGTAGAGGTCTTCCAGGGCATCGGAAAAGGGCACCGGGGTATGCGGCGCGGTCACCAGCTGCACCGGGGCGCGCAGGTCGTCGAAGGCGTGCTCGGCAAGCAGGGCGGCGATGTCGGTGGCCACCGAGCAGCGCGGATTGGCCTCGTCGATGACCACCGCGCGGCCGGTCTTCTCGACGCTTTCCAGGATGCTGTCGCGATCCAGCGGGCTGGTGGTGCGCAGGTCCAGCACCTCGCAGGACACGCCCTGGCGCGCCAGGTTGGCGGCGGCCTCCATGGCCAGGTGCACCATGCGGCCATAGGTGATGAGGCTGACGTCGTCGCCCTCACGCAAGAAGCTGGCCTCGCCGAAGGGGATGGCGTAGGACTCCTCGGGCACCTCGCCCTGCATCCCGTAGAGCAGCTTGTGCTCGCAGAAGATCACCGGGTCGTTGTCGCGGATGGCCTGGATCAGCAGGCCCTTGGCATCGTAGGGGGTGGCCGGGCAGACCACCTTTAGCCCGGGGATATGGGTCCACCAGGAGGTCAGCATCTGCGAATGCTGGGCAGCGGCGCGGAGACCCGCGCCGACCATGGTGCGCAGCACCAGCGGGGTGACCGCCTTGCCGCCGAACATGTAGCGGAATTTGGCCGCCTGGTTGAGGATCTGGTCCAGGCAGCAGCCGGCGAAGTCGACGAACATCAGTTCGCACACCGGGCGGGTGCCGCGGGCGGCGGCGCCCACCGCGGCGCCGACGTAGCCGAGCTCCGACAGCGGGGTGTCCAGCACCCGCCCGGGAAACTTGTGGTAGAGGCCCTTGGTGACCCCGAGCACGCCGCCCCAGGCGTCCTGCTCGCCGGGCGCTCCGGCGCCCCCGGCGTTGTCTTCGCCCATGAGGAAGACGGTGGGATCGCGGCGCATCTCCTGTTCCAGGGCTTCGTTGATGGCTTGCTGGTAGCTGATCTTTCTGGCCATGGTGGCGCTCCTTGTTGTTTTCCGATCAGGCGTAGGTGACGTAGACGTCGGTGAGCAGGTCTTCCGGGCCGGGCTTGGGATCGGCCTTGGCCTTGCGCACGGCGTCTTCGATGAGCTGTTCCACCTCCTGGTCGATGCTGTCGAGCAGGGCGGGCTGGAGTTGGCCGGAGCGCGTCACCCGCTCGCGGAACTGCATCAGGCAGTCGCGCTGCTCCCGGGCCTGCTTGACCTCGTTGGGGTCGCGATAGGTCTGGGCATCACCTTCGAAGTGGCCGAAGTAGCGGGTGAACTTCACCTCGATCAGCGAGGGGCCTTCGCCGGCCCGGGCGCGGGCCACGGCGGCCGCGGCGGCTTCATGGACGGCGAAGAAGTCGAAGCCGTCCACCGTCACCCCGGGCATGCCGAAGCCGGCGGCGCGATCGGCGATGTGGTCGCAGGCCACCGACCAGTTGGCGGCGGTGGCCTCGGCGTAGCCGTTGTTCTCGGCGACGAAGATGCACGGCAGATTCCACACCGAAGCCAGGTTCATCGCCTCGAACACCGCACCCTCGTTGGAGCCGCCGTCGCCGAAGAAGGCCACGGCAACGGCGTCGCTGCCCTTGAGCTTGGCCGCCAGGGCGGCGCCGGCGGCCAGGGGCGCGCCAGCCCCGACGATGCCGTTGGCACCGAGCATGCCCTTTTCCAGGTCGGCGATGTGCATGGAGCCGCCCTTGCCCTGGCAGACCCCGGTCTTCTTGCCGTAGATCTCGGCCATCATGCCGTAGACGTCCACGCCCTTGGCGATGCAGTGGCCGTGGCCACGGTGAGTGGAGGCGATGCTGTCCTCGTGGCCCAGGTGGGCCATGACGCCGGCGGCCGAGGCCTCCTCGCCGGCATAGAGGTGGACGAAGCCGGGAATCTCGCCGGTGGCGAATTCCACGTGCAGCCGCTCTTCGAAGGCGCGGATGGTGCGCATCACCCGGTAGGCATGGCTCAGGTTTTCGACGCTGGGGTTCTCGCTCATCTTATTGTTCTCCAGGATTGCCGAGGGGCGACGCGGGCAGGCGGCGGACCAGCAGGCGCTGCTGCGCCGCCAGTTCCAATACCCGCTCCACGTCGATGCTCAGGGGGCCGTCGAGGTCCAGCGTCACCTGCGGACGCTCCTCGGGGCCGAATTCGATTTCCCGCTCGCCGTCCAGCGCCAGGGTGCCGGTAGCGAGGGACAGCGCCCGGGGTTCGCCGGGCAGGAGCAGGCCACTGGCGGCGATCCCGGCCTGGGCCAGCACGCCGGGGGCGAGGGGAACGGTCAGTTGCGCCGGAGCCTCGGGCTCCAGCCGCACCCAGCCGCCATGGGGGGCGCTGCGCGCGACCGGATGCCAGAGGCCGCAGAGGGCCGACAGGCCGATGGCCCAGGGCTCGGCGAAGGTGGTGAAGACCTCCGCGAGATCCTCCACCTGGGTCACCGCGCGGGCACCGATATAGGCCTGGCGACAGACCGCCACGTCCACCAGCGCCCAGTCGCGAATGCCGCGCTCGGGCACTTCCACTCGCAACCGCTTGTTGCGCCGCAGCGCGAGTGCCGGGTCGACCCGGCCAGCTGCGACCAGGCCACCGGCCAGCCCCGCGCTGGTGGCCTCACGCAATTCCGGAAAGGCGTTGTTGGTGCCGGTGGAGAGGGTCAGCAGCGGCAGGTCGCCCACCTCGGCGGCCACCGCCTTGTGGGTGCCGTCGCCGCCGAGCACGGCGATCATCGTCGCGCCCTGGGCCAGCAACAGCCGCGCGGCGCGCCGGGTGTCGTCCACGGTCTGGGTCAGCGGCAGGTTGAGAAACGTAAGCTCCGGCCAGCGCTGCTCGCGGGCCTGGCGACTGCCGCTGGCCTTGAGCACGGCGGCGGCGATGCCGGTCATGTCCGGCGGCAAGAGCACCCGCTCCACGCCGGTGGCGCCAAAGGCCGCCAGCAGGCGCATAACCACCCCGGCCTTGTCGGTGCTGGAGGTCAGGGCGGCATTGCCGGTCAGCCGTCTCAAGTCACGGCCCGAGGCCGGGTTGGGCAGGATGCCGACGGTTATGGGCATGGCTGGCCTCCGACGCCTGGGCCAGCGGTCAGGGCAGCCGTGTGGCGATGCCAGGGTGCGCTCATGGGTCTGGCCCTCTTGTCGTTGTGATGGGAGCGTCGCAGAGCCCTGAGCAAGGCCGGTGCCAAGCCGTGATGAATCCGCTGCAGTGCAGGCAGGGCGCGGGTTTGGAAGGAGGGGGCCGGTCGTGGGAGGGGCGACTCCACGCGCCGGGGCGTCTCACGCCTGCGACGGGATGGCGAGACGCTGAGACGATTCGTCTCACGGTGTCGCGGACTTGAAGGCAGCGCCCTGGGAGCGCTAAATGAAGGCCAGAACAATGACCGGCCTTCCATGCCATGACCGGAATTCAGGGAGAGACGCCCATGTTGTCTACCCAGGCCCGCTATCACGCCCGCGCCATCGACCAGGCCCTGCGCGCGCCCTTGCGCGCGGCCAGTCCGCCCGGGCGCATCCTCGATTCCTGGCGCCGTTCCTTTGAGCAGTATCAGCTCGACCCGGGCAGCCTGCGCGGCCCGCGCATCCTCTCGCGCTACGAATTGCGCCAGCACCAGCAGGCGGCGGAAGACTTCCTGCGCGTCGCCGATGGCGAGCTGGGCGCCCTGCATGCGCGGGTCGAGGCAGCCGACTATTGCGTGCTGCTGGCCGATGCCCAGGGCCATACCCTGGACTACCGGGTCAGCGACCGGCTCGATGAAGAATGCCGCCGCGCCGGACTCTACCTGGGCACCTGCTGGTCCGAGCAGGAGGAGGGCACCTGCGGCGTGGCAGCGGTGCTGACCGACCGCGCGCCAGTGACGGTGCACAAGGCCGATCACTTCCGTGTGGCCTTCACCGGCCTGACCTGTACCGCCGCGCCGGTGTTCGCCCCGGGTGGCGAGCTGCTTGGGGTGCTGGACGTCTCGGCGCCACGCTCGCCGGACGATCGCCGCAGCCAGTTGCTGATCCAGCAATTCACCCGCGACAGCGCCCAGCGCATCGAGAATGCCTATTTCATGCACAGCGCCCGGGGTGACTGGGTGCTCTGCGGCCATGCCCAGGCCAGCTACCTGGACACCCAGCCGGAATTCCTGCTGGCCTGGGACGCGAGTGGCCGCCTGACCGGCCTGAACCGGCCGGCCCGGCAACTCTGCCTCACTCAGCTGGGCTACCTGCCGCAACGTCTCGACGAGTTGTTCGGTCGCGATGCCTCGGCGCGGTTGCAGGAGGACGACGGCGAGCCCCTGCGCCTGGGTGAGGCGCATTTTCACGCCCGGGTGCGCGCCCCGCGTCAGCGCCTGGGCGTGGTGATTCCGCTGATCCGCGGGCCCATCGAGGCCGAACCCGAGCAGGAGCCCCGAGTCAGCCAGGCACTGCAGACTGGCCAGCGCCTCTATCGCCACGGCCTGCCGATCCTGGTCACGGGTGAGACGGGCACCGGCAAGGAAGTCTTCGCCCGCGCCTTGCATGAAAGTGGCGATCGTGCAGAGCGGCCCTTCGTCGCCCTCAACTGCGCGGCGCTGCCGGAGAGCTTGATCGAAAGCGAGCTGTTCGGCCATGCGGCCGGTGCCTTTACCGGGGCCCAGCGCCAGGGTCGCGACGGCCTGATCGTGGCGGCCGATGGCGGCACCCTGTTTCTCGACGAGATCGGCGACATGCCCCTGGCCCTGCAGACTCGCCTGCTACGGGTGCTGGCGGAAGGCGAGGTGCTGCCGGTAGGCAGCGCCCAGCCGCGGCGGGTCGATGTGCGGCTGGTCTGCGCCACCCACCGCGATCTTCAGGTACAGGTGGCCGCTGGGCTGTTCCGCGAAGATCTGCTCTATCGCCTTAACGGCGCCGTCTTCCAGTTGCCACCGCTGCGTGAGCGGGCCGACCGTCTGGCCCTGGCGCGGCGCCTGCTGGCGGAGGAGCGCGGTAGCGGCGCCGTCCCGGAGTTGGCGCCCCAAGTGCAAGAGGCCATCCTCGCCCACGACTGGCCGGGCAACGTGCGCGAGCTGCGCAACGCGCTGCGTTATGCCTGCGCCCTGTGCGATGGCGGCCTGATCACCCTTGATCACCTGCCGGCCAGTCTGGGGCCGGGCATGCCGCTGTCCACGGAGCCACGGCCCCAGGTCGATAGCCCTGAACGGCGATTGATCCTCGCCGCGCTGGTGCGGCACCGTTGGAAGGCCGTTCCTGCTGCCCGAGCGCTGGGTATGTCCCGGGCCACCCTCTATCGACGGCTCAAGCTGCACGGCATTGCCATGCCGCACCGCCAGCCCGAAGACTGACGTCTTCCGCCGAACGGTCGTGGCCGCTGGCAGCTGCCCTGGCACGGCGATCTCAGCGATCGAGCGAGGCGGTCACCATCGGCGCGCCAGGCTCCGGTCGTCCCAAGCGGGACGTCAGTGCGGCCGCCCACGGGTCACACCTCAGACACAGACTGCGAGGAAGACCCCCGATGCGTACCCTGCCACTGTTGCTCGCCCTACCTGCCGCCCTGGCCCTGCTGAACCGCACCTCGTCCCGGCGTACGTCGCGGCCCGATCGCCAGCAACTGAATGGCCGGACCATCGTCGTCACCGGTGCCTCCAGTGGCGTCGGCCGCGGTGTGGCCCTGGCGCTGGCCCGGCACGGAGCCAATCTGGTGCTGGCGGCGCGGCGGACCGAAGCCCTGGAAGCCCTGGCGGTGGAGGTGCAGGCGCTGGGCGTCGCGGCCTTGGTGGTGCCGACCGACGTCGCCGACGTGGCGCAGATGACGGCGCTGGCCGAACAGGCCGAGCAGCGCTTCGGTCGCATCGACGGCTGGATCAACAATGCCGGCGTGGTAGCGGTGGGCCGCTTTGAAGAGATTCCGCTGGAGGATCACCTGCGCCTGCTGGATACCAATGTGAAGGGGGTGGTGATCGGTAGCCATCTGGCCCTGCAGCGCTTCCGCCGCCAGGGCTATGGTCGGCTGGTCAACGTAGCCTCGGTGGACGGCGAGATTCCCCATGCCTATCAGGCCTCCTATTCGGCATCCAAGGCTGCGGTGCTCAGCCTTGGCCGGGTCCTGCAGCAGGAACTGCGTCGCGGGCGGCAGCCCAACATCCAGTTATCGACGGTGCTGCCCTGGGCGCTGGATACCCCGATCTGGGGACATGCGGCCACCTATACCGGCCATCGTCCCGATCTGCCGACCAAGGACACACCGGACAAGGCGGTACAGGCCATCGTCAGGGCG
The DNA here is from genome assembly GCF_013277805.1 of Pseudomonas sp. MS15a(2019). Lineage (NCBI taxonomy): Bacteria > Pseudomonadati > Pseudomonadota > Gammaproteobacteria > Pseudomonadales > Pseudomonadaceae > Pseudomonas > Pseudomonas sp. MS15a(2019). Next base: position 429,979 of record NZ_VBTN01000003.1, on the reverse strand, counting down.
CTGCTGCAACCGCAAAAGGAGATCACCGTGGGCTACAAGGCGAAGATGGCCTACTGGGGCCATCGCCTGGCGCCGGAGCTCAACGAACGCTTCACGGCCGCCGCGGTGCAGCGCGCCGAAATCGACTGGAATCTGATCAAGGCCGACACCTCGGGCAACCTGCAGCAGCCCGATCAGGCCGGACGGACGATCCGGGGGTCGAATTTCTGAGGGGGGGTGTCTGAGCTAGTGCCAGGATGCGTTCAGAGCCCCGGCCTTTGTCTCGGGACCCACGATGGTCAGCTCACCCTGGGGCGTAAGGGCGGTCTGCAGCGCCCTGGCCAGGGCAGGCTGGGTGCAGAGCAGGGCGGTCGGGGCAATGCCGATCAGTGTGGCGGCAAGCTCCGGCCAGCAGGCGGGAGCCACCGGATCGAGCTCCAGACGGGGCAGTAGCGCCAGCCCCTCCGCCAGCATGACCTGGCAATGCGCCTGCAATTCGGCGTCGGCCTCGGCGGCTGGTCGTTGCTGGGCGGTCACCAGCAGGATCCGACGATGCCCGAGCGTCAGTAGATGCTGGGTGGCGAGGGCGATGCGCTGGCCGTGCGCTTCGGCGGCGCGACCGCGGGTCGACGTGGCAACCAGCGCCACGCGTGCTGAGGGAGTGACTCGAGGAGTACGCGGGTGGGGGGCGGGGCGGGTATCCATGGATAGGCCTCTGCCAGGAGGTGGCGGTCAAGAGGCCCAGGGTGCCGGATGCGGATGGCAGCTTCATGACAAACCGCAGCCGCTTTCTTACCGCGGTATCCGCCAGTGACCTTGGCATCGTGAGTCGACGTAGACGCCTTGCGTTCTCTATCGAGGCGGCTAGCCTGAAGTGGGTGACGTTCCTTCGGGAGCCTGTAGATGAACAGGTTGCATGAACGCTTGGCCAAACTTGATCCGCCCGTGCGCCACGAGCTGGAGCGGCGCAACGATGGCCTGCTGATCACCCTCATCGAGCCTGATCACAATGTGCGGGTCTCGCGGCTGCTCAAGGCGGACGACATGCGCGAGGTCGAGCAGGTGAATCTGATCCTGCTGCACGCCATCAACGAACTCAGGCGCAAGGGCGCCCAGGTGCCCCTCGACAAGGACACCGTCCTGCTGACGCGCTTGCCCGGTGCTGGCGTCGGCACCCCCGGTTGAGTCGCACCTAGTCCTCCAGCTCCAGCTCCAGATCCAGCAACGCCGCGCCCAGGCCCTTGCCATGGGCATCCAGGGCCAGCGAGCGGGTGACGCCACCGCGCAAGGCGCCTGGCAGCACGAAGTTCAGCGCGCCCAGGGCGGGTAGCTCGTAGCGGCGAACGGGCGCGGCATCGGTCGGGCGACTGTCGGCGAACCAGGCCGCGACCCGTTCCGCGGTGAGCACCTCGCACAGGCGGTCGAAATCTTCCCGACGATAGGCGATCACCGCCATGTTCGAGGTGTCCCCCTTGTCGCCGGTACGGACGTGGGCAATCTCGCGTACTTTCATGGCAGCGTCTCCAGCTCCAGGGTGGGGGTGACGGCGGTTCGGGGCCAGAGCAGCGAAGCCACGGCGATGACCTCGCGCACCGCCTTGGTCGCACCGCCGCCGCCCGCTGGGCCATTGGTATAGAGGGTTTCCACCTCGTTGCCGATCTGCATTGCCGCCGCGCGGGTGGCACAGCGGCCAACGACCCGCAGCCGTACCTCCCAAGGTTCGCCGGAGGCCCGGGCAGCGAGCGTCTCTCCATGGAGAGCGTCGCAGCCGATCAGCTCACAACGTAGCTCTTCGACCGGTACGTCGCAGAGTTGCAATCGCTCGCGCACCACGGCACCGGCCAACCGGGCGCGGGCGACGGCGCCGGGACCCGCGTAGGAGAGCTGGCCTTCACCATGCCAGCCGTCGCGATAGCCTACCGACACCTTGAGCCGGTCCGGTCGCGCGGTGCCGCGAGCGCCGCTCACGACGACCCGATCCGGACCCGCTTGCTGCAGGGCGACGCCGGAAAAGTCGGCGGTCACGTCCGGCGTCAGATAGGCCGCTGGGTCATGCACCTCGTAAAGCAACTGCTCGGTGCAGGTCGCCGGGGTCACGCAACCGCCGGAGCCAGTGACCTTGGTAAGGGTGGCGTGGCCATCCGCGTCTACCTCGGCCAGGGGAAAGCCCAGGCGAGCGAGGTCGGGCACGTCCTTGTAGCCGGGATCGGCAAAGTAGCCGCCGGTGACCTGGCCGGCGCATTCCAGCAGATGGCCGACCAGGGTGCCGCGTCCGCGCCGCTCCCAGTCATCCGCCGCCCAGCCGAACTCATGCACCAGCGGCGCCAAAAACAAGGAAGGGTCTGCCACCCGGCCGGTGACGATGACATCGGCGTCGGCTTCCAGGGCCTGGACGATGCCGTCCACTCCCAGGTAGGCGTTGGCCGAGATCACCCGGTCGCCCAGTTCGGCCAGGGTCTGGCCATTGTCCAGCAGGGCGTCGGTCGGCAGCTGGGCCAGCACATCGTCGCCGGCCACCGCGGCGATCTTCAGCCCTGTGACGCCCAGCTCCCGGGCCAGGGCCGCGACCTTGCGCGCCGCCGCGGTCGGGTTGGCGGCGCCCATGTTGGTGATCACCCGCAGGCGCGGACGATCCACCTGGCGCAGCAGTGGCAGGATGCGCCGCATCCGCGCCTCCAGCAGTGGATCGAAGCCGGCCTCGGGATCGGCCAGTCGCGCCTGTTGCGCCAGGGCGATGGTGCGTTCGGCCAGGCATTCGAACACCAGGTAGTCGAGGCGGCCATGCTCGGCCAGCTCTACGGCGGGTTCGATGCGATCACCGGAATAGCCGGCGCCGCAGCCGATGCGAAGGAGACGGGTCATCTAGAAGACTCCCAGGAGCAGGGCGGTCAGGGTCATCAGGACCGAGGCCGCGAACAGGAAGGGGATGGTGAAGCGCTGGTGATCGGCGAGGTCCAGCTTGCACAGGCCCACCAGCAGGAAGGTCGCCGGGGTCAGGGGGCTGACCGGGAAGCCGGTGGTGTGCACCCCGAGCAGCGAGGCCTGCGCCACCTGCACCGGGTCGACACCCAGGTTGCGGCCGACCTCGGCGATCACCGGCATCACGCCGAAGTAGAAGGAATCCGGATCGAACAACAGGCTCAGCGGCATGGACAGGAAGCCCACCACCGCCGGGATCAATTGGCCATGCCCGGCCGGGATGCCGGCCACCGCCACCTGGGCCATGGCCTTGAGCATGCCGCTGCCCTGCATGATGCCGGTGAAGACGCCGGCGGCGAAAAGGATGCTGGCCATGGTCAGGGCGGTCTTGGCGTGGGCGTCGATGCGCGCCTTCTGGGCGTCTACCGAGGGGTAGTTCAGGCACAGCGCGGCCACGGTGCCGAGCATGAACATCACCACCGGATCGACCCAGCCGGCGATCATCACGCCCATCACCACCAGGGTCAGCAGCAGATTGATCCAGAAACGCTCCGGGCGGCGCAGGGCACGCTCGGCCTCGCTGAGCACCCGCTCCGGCGCGGCGCCCGCGCTACCGCCGGCCAGCCAGGGCGCCTGGCCGGCCAGGGTCAGGCGCTTCTCCTCGCGCCGCCCGAGCCACCAGGCACTGGCGAAGACAAAGGCCAGGCCCACCAGCTGTACCGGGATCAGCGGCTGGAACAGATCGGCCACCGGCACGTGCAGGGCGGCGGAAGAGCGCAGCACCGGCCCGGTCCAGGGCAGGAAGTTGACCCCGGCGGCCATGGCCGCCACGCAGGCGAGGATGCGCCGGTCCAGCCCCAGGCGGGTATAGAGCGGCAGCATGGCGGGAATGGTCACCAGAAAGGTCACCGCGCCGGAGCCGTCCAGATGCACCAGCAGGGCGAGCAGGGCGCTGCCGCAGACGATGCGCGTCGGCCGGGTGCCGACGGTGCGCAGGATGCGGTCGATGATGGGATCGAGCATCCCGGCGTCGGTCATGATGCCGAAGAACAGGATGGCGAAGACGAACATGCCGATCACCGGGGCGACGCCCTTGATCCCGGCGATGATGAAGGCGCTGGTCCCCAGGCCGAAGCCACCGATCAGGGCGGCGGCGATGGGAATGACGATCAGGGCGACCAGGGGCGAGACGCGTTTGCTCATGACCGCGACGAGCAACGCGAGAATGGTGACGACACCGAGCGGGGCGAGCATGGTGGACTCCTTGGACCGTGGCACGGCAGGCGGGCGCACGGGAGGTTTTGTTGTTGTAGGTCCAGTATTCGAAGACGTCCGATGTCCTGTAAATTGGAATCTTCCGAAGCAGCGTTCAGAAAAACAGAATGAAGAATCTGCTCCAGCACGTGCAGGCCTTTCTCGCCGTGGCCCGTCATGGTTCCTTCGCCCGCGCGGCGGAGGAGTTGCACCTATCACCGCCCGCGCTCACCGTGCAGATCCAGCAACTCGAAGCCTTGCTGGAGGTGCAACTGCTCGAACGCACCCCGCGAAGGGTCCAGCTCACCACCGCCGGCGAAGAACTGCGTGGGCCCCTGGAGCGCATCCTGGTAGACCTGGGCGATGTCCAGACCCATGCCCGGGACCTGGCGGGCCTGCGCCGGGGACGGATCACCCTGGCGGCCTTGCCATCCTTCTTCATGGGCCCCTTTCCCGAATTGCTGAAGACCTTCCAGGCCCGTCATCCGGCCATCGAGGTCCGCCTGCAGGATGTGGTCGCCGGTAGAGTCGAGGCGCTGGTCCGGGAAGGGCAGGTGGATCTGGGCATCGGCGTCCGGCCACGGGCCGTGGGCCTGGAGTTCCAGCCGCTGTACGTCGATCACCTGCAGCTGTTCGTCCCCCGCGACCATCCCTGGGCGGGCCGCGCCGAAATCACCCTGGCCGAACTCGACGCCGTACCCTTGCTGCTCACCGGTCGCGACAGCAGCGTGCGCGAGTGCCTGGACTTCGCCTTCGCCGCCGCCGGCCTGCGCCTGGTGGCGGCGCTGGAAGCCAACTACATGAGCACCCTGCTGGCTCTGGTGGCGGCAGGCCAGGGCCTGGCCCTGCTGCCGGAATCGGCGGGCGGCGAGGCGCCGGTGGTGGCCCTGCCGGTCCGCGGCGAAAGCCTGGCCCGGCCGCTGGGCATCCTGACCCCCAGCGGCCGCAGCCTCACCCCGGCGGCCCAGGCCTTCGTCGCCTTGCTTCGGGAGCGGCTGCAGGCAGGCTAATACTCGAAGGGCTGCCCCAGCTCCTGCTGCAGCCAGTCGAGAAAGCGCCGCACCCGGGCGTAGCGCGAGTGCGCCCGGGGAAACACCAGGTGGTGCGCGGCCACCGGCAGGTCGTCGCCCTGGGGCAGGACCCGCACCAGATCGCCGCGGGCCAGATAGTCCGCCGCCAGCACCGTGCTCTCCAGGGCGAAGCCCAGGCCATGGCGGGCGGCTTCCAGGGTCATGTAGGAGCGATCGAAACTCAGGGTGTAGGGGCGTTCCGGCAGCGCCAGGCCCTGCTGGGCGAACCAGTTGGGCCACTTCATGAGGGTGGCCTCGGACAGGATCAGTTCGCTATGCAGCAGATCCGCCGGCGACTGGACCGGGCGTTTTTCCAGCAACTGCGGCGCGGCCAGTACCGCCAGGCGTTCGCGCTGCAGGGTGCGGATCTCCAGGTTCGGCCAGCTGGGCAGGCCGTGGCGGATGTCGATGTCGACCTTGTCGCGGCTGAAGTGCAGGGATTCGTAGGAGCAGGAGAGATTGATCTGCAGGTCGGGATGACTCTGGCGGAATAGCTCCAGCCGTGGCATCAGCCAGAGCAGGCCGAAGCTCGGAGCCGAATGCAGGCGCAGGCATTCCAGGCCGGCATCGCTGGCCGCGCGGTCCGTGGCCATGGCCAATCGGTGCAGCACCTCGCTGACCTCTTCCAGGTATTGCTCCCCGGCCGGGGTCAGGGTCATGCCGCGCGCGCCGCGGACGAAGAGGGCGCGACCTACCAGGGCTTCCAGCTTGGCCAGCTGATGGCTGACCGCCGAGGGCGTCAGCGCCAGTTGCTCGGCGGCGCGGGCGACGTTGGCGAAGCGGGCGGTCTGCTCGAAGGCTTGAAGGGCTTTCAGGGGTGGCAGGGAAAGTGTCTTGCCGGAATCCATGGGGCGCGCCTCCTGTGGCCAGTTCGAGGCTGATTGTCGACAGGCCTGGCCGGTCTGCCAAGCCACAGGCATGAATTTTTTTCAGCACGGTCTGACGCAGGCTGCGTTGCTGGGACCCTGGGGCAGGGGCACTCTGGCCCTCAGCGACAGCCCTCCACAACAACAAGAAGGATAGCGTCATGCCACTGAATGCCCTGCTGCTGCAAGACAAGATCGCCCTCGTCACCGGCGCCGCCTCCGCCCGTGGCATCGGTCGCGCCACGGCCCAGGCCTTCGCTGCCCAAGGCGCGCGGGTGATCATCCTCGATCTGGATGCCAGCGCCGCGCGGGATGCCGCCGCCAGCCTCGGCGAAGGTCACCTGGGCCTGGCGGCCAACGTGGCCGACGAAGCCCAGGTCAGGGCTGCGGTCGACCAGGCGCTCGCCCAGTACGGTCGCCTCGACGTGCTGGTCAACAATGCCGGCATCACCCAGCCGGTGAAGACCCTGGAGATCGGCCGCGCCGACTACGACCGCATCCTCGACGTCAATCTGCGCGGCACCCTGCTGATGTCCCAGGCGGTGATTCCGGCCATGCGCGAGCAGGGTGGTGGCAGCATCGTCTGCCTGTCCTCGGTGTCCGCCCAGCGCGGCGGCGGCATCTTCGGCGGCCCCCACTACAGCGCCGCCAAGGCCGGGGTGCTGGGCCTGACCAAAGCCATGGCGCGGGAATTCGGACCGGACGGCATCCGCGTGAATGCCCTGACCCCCGGCCTGATCCAGACCGACATCACCGGCGGGCTGATGCACGACGAACGCCGCCAGTCGATCATCGACGGCATCCCGCTGGGGCGTCTCGGCGAGCCCAAAGACGTGGCCAATGCCGCGCTCTTCCTGGCCAGCGATCTCTCCGGCTACCTGACCGGCGTCACCCTGGACGTCAACGGCGGCATGCTGATCCACTGATCGCCCCTTCGTGTTCAACGCTCTGCATCGAAAAGGGTGCCCGCGGCTGCGGCGCCCATAACAACAAGAGATCAGACCATGACTACGCTCACCCTGGCAGCGGCCACCTCGGCGCGCGCCAATGCCTATCGCAAGACCGCCTGGCGGCTGATGCCCTTCCTGATGCTGTGCTACTTCTGCGCCTATCTGGACCGGGTCAACGTCGGCTTCGCCAAGCTGCAGATGATGAACGACCTGGCGCTGAGCGAAGCCGTCTACGGCCTCGGCGCCGGCATGTTTTTCATTGGCTATTTCCTCTGCGAGGTGCCCAGCAACATCATCCTGCACAAGGTCGGCGCCCGCCGCTGGATCGCCCGCATCATGATCACCTGGGGCATCCTTTCCGGGATGTTCGCCTTTGTCGAGACGGCCTGGCAGTTCTATGTCCTGCGCTTCCTGCTCGGCGTGGCCGAGGCCGGCCTGGCGCCGGGCCTGCTGCTCTATCTCACCTACTGGTTTCCCTCCTACCGCCGTGCCCGCATGACGGTGCTCTGGTTCGTCGCCATTCCCCTGTCGGGCATGATCGGCGGACCGCTGTCGGGCTGGATCATGAATCAGTTCGCCGGGGTCCACGGCTGGGCCGGCTGGCAGTGGATGTTCGTCATCGAAGCCATTCCCACGGTAGTGGTGGGGCTGATGGTGCTCGGCTATCTCAAGGACGGCGTGCACCAGGCGACCTGGCTGGACGATGAGGAAAAGGCGCTGATCCAGAAGGAACTGGCCGAGGACAACCAGCACAAGACCGAGCACGCCAGCGTGCGCGACTTCATCCGTGATCGCCGGCTGTGGCTCCTGGCCGCCATCTACTTCTGCGTGGTCATGGGCCAGTACGCCATCACCTTCTGGCTGCCGACTCTGGTGCGCAACTCCGGGGTCGCCGATCCGCTGCACATCGGCCTGCTCACCAGCCTGCCCTATATGTGCGCCATCGTTGCCATGCTGCTGGCCGGGCGCAGCGGGGACAAGCATCGCGAGCGCCGCTGGCACCTGGTGATTCCCATGCTATTGGGCGCCTGCGGCCTCAGCCTCGCCGCGGTCTTCGGCCACAACGTCACCCTGTCGATCCTCAGCCTGTGCCTGGCCGCGGCCGGCATCCTCTCCGCGTCCTCGCTGTTCTGGATGTTGCCCACCACGCTGCTGGGCGGGGTCACCGCCGCCGCTGGCATCGCCGCGGTGAACAGCTTCGCCAACCTGGCCGGCTTCTGCTCGCCCTACCTGATCGGCTGGATCACCACCAGCACCGGTTCCAGCGCCATCGGCATGTTCCTCATCACCGGGGTGCTGGTGATAGGCGCCACGCTGGTCCTGCGCATTCCCGCCGCCCTGGTCAATCGCTAATCGAGGTACAGATCATGACCGCTTCTTCGCCACAACGCGCACCGCTCTCGCTGGCCGAGCGCGCCCACAACATCCGCCGCCACGCCCTGCGCATGGGCCAGATCCAAGGCCAGGGTTACGTCGGCCAGGCCCTAGGCGTCGCCGATGTCCTGGCCGTCGCCTACTTCCATGCCCTGAGCTACCAGCCGCAGGAGCCCGAATGGGAAGGGCGCGATCGCTTCTACCTGTCCATCGGCCACTATGCCATCGCCCTCTATGCCGCCTTGATCGAGGCCGGGATCGTGCCGCAGGAGGACCTGGAGACCTATGGCTGCGACGACAGCCGTCTGCCCATGTCGGGCATGGCCGCCTACACCCCGGGCATGGAGATCACCGGCGGTTCCCTCGGCCAGGGCCTGGGCATCGCCGTGGGCGCCTGCCTCGGCCTCAAGCGCAAGCAATCGAAATCCTTCGTCTACAACCTGCTGTCCGATGGCGAACTCAACGAAGGCGCCACCTGGGAAGCGGCCATGTCGGCCTCTCACTGGCAGCTGGACAATCTCATCGCCTTGGTGGACGTGAACAATCAGCAGGCCGACGGCCACTGCCGCGAAATCCTCGCCTTCGAGCCCCTGGCCGAACGCTGGCAGGCCTTCGGCTGGTTCGTCCAGCGCGTCGACGGCAACGACCGCGAGGCGCTGGTCGCCGCCTTCGACCGCGCCCGTCAGCACCCTGGCCGGCAGCCCCGGATCATTCTCTGCGATACCCGCATGGGCAAGGGCGTGCCCTTCCTGGAAACCCGCGACAAGACTCACTTCATCCGCGTCGAGGCGCACGAATGGGCCCTGGCCCTCGATGCCTTGGATGCCGGGAGGGACTTCTGATGACTACCAGCACCGCCACCAAGCCACGCCTGACCACCTCGGCGATGATCGCCAGCATCGCCGCCGAGGGCCAACCGACCCGGCCGGCCCCGTTCGGTCACGCCCTGGCGGCCCTGGCCGAACAGCGCCCGGACATCGTCGGCCTCACCGCCGACCTGGCCAAGTACACCGACCTGCACATCTTCGCCAAGGCCCACCCCGAGCGCTTCTACCAGATGGGCATGGCCGAGCAGCTGCTGATGAGCGCCGCCGCCGGCCTGGCTCGCGAAGGCTGCGTGCCGTTCGCCACCACCTATGCAGTATTCGCCTCGCGCCGCGCCTACGACTTCATCTGCATGGCCATCGCCGAGGAGAACCTCAACGTCAAGATCGTCTGCGGGCTGCCGGGGCTGACCACCGGCTACGGCCCCAGCCACCAGGCCACCGACGACCTGGCGATCTTTCGCGCCATGCCCAACCTCATGGTGATCGACCCCTGCGATGCCCTGGAGATCGAGCAGGCGGTGCCTGCCATCGCCGCCCACCAGGGTCCCGTCTACATGCGTCTCTTGCGTGGCAACGTGCCCCTGGTGCTGGATCGCTACGACTACCGGTTCCAGCTCGGCAAGGCCCAGGTGGTGCGCCCCGGTCGTGACGTGCTGGTGGTGTCCACCGGGCTGATGACGATGCGCGCCCTGGAGGCAGCCGAGGCTCTGGCAGCGGATGGCGTGGACGTCTCGGTGCTGCACGTGCCGACCATCAAGCCCCTGGACGAGGCGACGATCCTGGCGGAAGCGCGCAAGCCGGGACGGCTGGTGGTGGCGGCGGAGAACCACTCGGTGATCGGCGGACTGGGCGAGGCGGTAGCGACCACCCTGCTGCGCAACGGCGTGACGCCCACCTTCCGCCAGATCGCGCTGCCCGATGCCTTCCTCGACGCCGGGGCGCTACCGACCTTGCACGACCGCTACGGCATCTCCACCACGGCGGTCTGCCAGCAGATCAAGGGTTGGTTGTAGGGTCGGAAGAGGGCGCCTGGTTACCCTAGGGGTTTCACCGATGGAGCCAGGCGCCGCCAGGGCGATTCGAAGACTCGACGCCGCCCGCCCATCCGGGCATGGTGAGCAGCTGTCTTCCTCGCCCGCTGGCCGTCATGTCCGATACCGATGAACTCACCCTGCGCAAGCTGGAGATCTTTCTGGCCTTCATGCGCAGTCGCAACCTGGCGCGGGCCGCCGCCGAGCTGGGCACCAGCCATGTCAGCGTGCATCGCGCCATCCACTCCCTGGAAAACGCCCTGCGCTGCCCACTGTTCAAGCATGAGGGGCGTACCCTGACGCCGCTGGATGGCGCCTTCGTGCTGGAGGCTCGGGCTGAGCGACTGATGCAGGACCTGGCCGAGACGGTCCGGCTCACGCGCCAGGCGGCGGGCTTTTCGGCCGATCGCTTTCGCCTGGGGGCGCTCTATTCGCTGACGGTCAAGACCGTGCCCCAGCTGATCATGGGCCTCAAGCTGAGGCGCAGCGAACTCAACATCGACCTGGTGCTGGGTTCCAATGCCGACCTCGCCGAGCAACTGCACGATTTCAAGCTGGACGCCATGCTCGTGGCCCTGGACGACGCCGTGGTGGATGCCGACTGCGAGAGCGTCGAGCTGTTCAGCGACGACATCTTCCTCGCCGCGCCCAGTGATTCGCCCTTCGCCGACCAGGCCGAGGTGGACCTGCGCGACCTCTCGGGGGTGCCCTTCGTGACCCTGACCCAGGGTTTCGCCACCTTTCGCGATGGTCGCCAGGTGTTCGCCCAGGCCGGCTTCGAGCCGGAGGTGATCATGCAGGTCAACGACATCTTCTCGCTGATGAGCATGGTTAGCTCCGGGGTGGGCTATGCGCTGCTGCCGGGGCGGGTCGAGGCGGTCTACCAGAACCGCCTCAAGCTGGTGCCCCTGGCGTCGCGCTATCGCCTCCAGCAGCGCATTGGCGCGGTGTTCCTGCGCAGCCGCGAGCGCGATCCCAATCTGCTGGCCTTCGTCGCCGAATGCCGGATGTACGCGCGCAACTAAGCCACCAGTGCCCGCACGCAGAAGAACAGCAGCGACGGCCCCAGCAGGCAGCCTAGGCCGGTGTGGAAGGTAGCGGTCAGGGCGCCATAGGGCACCAGCCGGCGATCAGTGGCGGCGAGCCCCGCGGTGACGCCGCTGACGGTGCCGGCCAGGCCGCCGAAGACCATTGCCGAGCGCGGATTGTCCAGCGCCAGCAGCCGCGCCGAGGCGGGCGTCGCGACCATGACGATGATGGCCTTGATCAGGCCGGTGGCGATGGACAGTGCCATGACGTCGGAGCTGGCGCCCAGGGCGGCGCCGGTCACCGGGCCGACGATGTAGGTCACCGCACCGGCGCCGATGGTGGTCATGCTCACCGCGTCGCGATAGCCGAAGGCCCAGGCCACGGCGGCGCCAACGATGAAGGGGAGCACCGTACCCAGCAGCAGGGCCACGGCGCCGATCATCCCCGCCTTGCGTGCCTCGGTGGCCTGCACCTCGAAGGCGGTGGCGACGATGGCGAAGTCACGCAGCATGGCGCCGCCCATCAGGCCGATGCCGGAGAACAGGGCCAGGTCGGCCAGGCCTTTCTGGCCACCGGTGACGGTACCCCCGACCCACGCCAGCACCAGGCCGATGACGATGGCGATGGCCGAGCCGTGCACCCGGCCGAAGGTCAGGCGGCGCGAAAGGACCACCGAGACCCACATGATCAGGCCGATCAGCGCGAAGGCGGCGACCAGGCCGTTGTGTTGCAGCGCTTTGGTGACGATGTCGTTCATCCTAGCGACCTCCGGCCGGCGCGGCGTGGGCTACGGCCGGCGCTGGCGCCACGGGTTCGTCAGGCAACGGCGGTAGCGGTTCGCCGCGATGGCTGCGACTGATCAGGGCGATGGTCACCCCGCAGATACCCACGGCGCCGACGGCCGCCAGCACTGCCACGGGTCCGCCATGCAGGGCGGTGACCACATTCTGCTGGGCGGCCATGGCCACCACCACCGGGATGTACAGCGCGCCCCAGAAGCCGACGCCGAATTCGCATTCCTTGCTCATGCCGCCATGCCGCTCCATGTAGAGCCGGGCGCAGATCAGCAGGAGCATGGCGATGCCCACCCCGCCGACATTGGACTTGACCCCGAGCAGGACGCCCAGGAAGTCACCGATGATGACGCCTGCAAGCATGCAGACGGCCAGGAGCGCTACACCGTAGATGATCATTGTTGTTGTCCTCGGTTGTGCTTGGGGTGGGGTGAAGCCTGGCCGCTGCGCCCGCTTTTACCCCCTCTCCCTCGGGGAGAGGGCTGGGGTGAGGGCAGCCGCCGTATGGGGATTGCTCAGTCCAGTCGTGCCGCCTCCTCGCGCCTGAGCGCGTCTAGGGTGTCAGGATGGGTGTCCTGCCAGGCCAGCACCCCGGCCGCGGGCAAGACGCGTTTGGCCAGTTGGCTGAGGACGCTGCCGGGCGCCAGTTCGATGGCCAGCCGCACGCCGCGCTCGCGAGCGGCTTCCAGGGCGGCGTGCCATTCGATGGGCCGCGCCATGTTGAAGGCCAGGTCGTCGCGTAACTGCTCGGCACGCACCAGCCGTCGTGCCGAGGTACCGCTCAGATAGGCCAGCCGGGGCGCGCGTAGCTCGACCTCGGCAAAGGCCTGGTCAAGAGTCTGGGCGGCTTCGGCGAGCAGCGGGCAGTGGGACGGCACGCTCATGACCAGGCGCTTGGCCGCTGCGGCGCCCTGGGCGCGCGCGGCTTCGGTCAGCACGGCCAGGCCGACATCGCTGCCCGCGACCACGTATTGCTGCTCGGCATTGGCATTGGCCAGGTACAGCGGCGCGTCAGGCCGATGGTGATTGGCGACCAGGCCCTCCACCGTGCCGCGGTCCAGCCCAAGTATGGCCAGCATGCCGTAGCCCTTGGGATAGGCCGTCTGCATCAGCTCGCCACGAAGGGCCACCAGGCGCAGAGCGTCGGCGAAGTCCAGGGCCTCGGCCACCACCGCCGCGGCATAGGCACCGATGGACAGCCCGGCCACCAGCTGTGGCTCTGGTCCGCGGCTCAGCAGCAGGCGCGCCGTGGCGACGCCGGCGATCAGCAGGCACAGCTGCACGGCGCGGGTATGTTCCAGGGCCTGGGCGGAGTCCAGGTTCAAAGGATCGAGGTCCAGTACCGCGGCGGCCTCCGCCAGGGTGCGCCGGACCTCGGGGTCCTCGGGCAGGGCGTGCAGCATGCCGGGACGCTGGGCGCCCTGGCCGGGAAACTGGAAGAGGGTACTCATGCGGCGCGCGCCTCCGGCCAGGGATCGCTCACCAACTGGGGACCGGCCGCGGTCTTGAGCAGCACGCGTGGGGCGTCTCCGGCCCAATCGGCCAGGGCGACGCCGCCGAGGGGGGTCTCCAGCAGGATGTCCAGGCGACACAGCGCTTGCCCTTGCAGGGACGCCAGCAGGGCCCGCGCCTGGTCGCGCGGCAGCGGGGCTGCGCAGCGGATCAGCAGATCCAGATCGCTCGCGGCGTGCAGCGCCGGCCAGCCAGAGGCCAGCTCGTAACCTGCGGCGCCGGTGGGGCCCCAGGGTAAGCCCAGGTCGTCCAGCCGGGTTTGCAGGCGGGCAAGGGTGTCGAAGACCGGTAGATCGCGGCAGCCGGTTGTGATCCGCAGGTTTTCAGGTGCGCGCTGTTGCACTACGGCGGCTGGTACAAGCCAGGCCGCCAAGCGCTCGGCGCGGGTAGCGCCGCGCAGGCCGACCGGGATACGGCCGGCCTCGGGTGCGGTTCGGCGGACCACTACGGGCAGGCCAGCCTGGGCGATCTGGTGGGCCCAGGTGGGGGCGTCCGCGGGAAGGGTATCCGGGGTCAGGCCCCATAGGAGGTCGTGGGGCCTGTGTTGGGCTTCGCGTCGCTCAACCCAACCTACGCAGGTGTTCCGTAGGTTGGGTTGAGCGCCAGCGAAGCCCAACGGGCCCATCCGCCCGCTCGTCACGCCTTCCATCCCGCCCGCAGGCGATCGCGTACTGCGCGAGAGGCCGCGCGGTTGGCGCCGTCCAACCGTAGTTTGAGATCGGTGGTACCGCTGGCGAGCACATCGGCCTGGGCCTCGGCCAGGGCCTGGCGTACCTGCTCCAGATCGGCGGTCGAGGGCTGATCGGGCTGGCCGACCTCCAGCTGGCGCCAGAGCAGGCCCAGGGAGGCATAGCTGTCCAGATCGTAAGCCATGGGCGGGATATCGGCGGCCAGGCGTTCCAGCTCCTCGACGCTGCGCAGGGTCACCCGCGCGGCCGAGGCCTTGCCCATGGCGTGCACCTGCACCTGGGGATCACGCAGGGCCAGCAGGCGATTGGCCTGGTAGCCATGGGCGAGAAAACCCCCGGACATGGCCTTGCCTACCAGCAGGCCCAGCACCGGGTGTCCGGCCAGGCGCGCCTCGGCATAGGCACCCGCGGCGCCGGCCAGGGCTTGGTGGATGCCATAGGCCTCCTCGCGGCGACCGTAGGCCTGGCTGGGCACGTCCACCAGGGCGATCAGGGTGCGTTTCACCTGGGCGCCAGCATCCTCGGCGATGGCCTGCTGAATGGCTCGGGCCAGGCCCCAACTCTCCAGCAGACCGACCTCGCCCTGGCGGGCGCGGGGAAAGGGATTCTCGGCATCTGCTACCACCGCCAGCCAGCGCGCGGGGCGTCCGGCCAGTTCCAGGTCGGCGACGCGCAGGGAGGCGGGCAGGCCGGTGACGGCCTCGCCCTGGCCGGCCAGGGCCTGGAACCAGGTCAGGCCGCGTTGCGAAGGCTGGGTGCTCATGGCTGGTCTCCGGCATAGAGGTGGCGGACCGCGGCGGCGTCCGCCTGGGGACGGGTATCGAGATCGACGAGGCGCGTCAGGTAGTGGTCGGCCCGCTGGCTGCGCAGAGGGGCGGCAACGCCCTGGGTGAAGCCCTGGCGGATGGCGGCGGTCACGGCGGTGCTGTCGTCGGCGACGAAGACATCGGCCACGCCCGTGGCGACCCGCTGTTCGCCGCCGGTCAGGCTCCAGATGAAGGGGCGGTCGCGGGAATCGTATTCCTCGATGCCGGCTTCCTGCTCGATCACCTGGGGACCGTTGAGTCCCAGGCGTGCCTCGCGGGTGACTATCAGTTGGCTGCACAGGCCGGCGGCGATGGACATGCCACCAAAGCAGCCGACGCTGCCAGCGATGACGCCGATGACCGGCTGATGCGAGCGCAAGGCAACGATGGCCGCCTGGATCTCGGCGATGGCGGCCAGCCCCAGATTGGCCTCCTGCAGGCGCACGCCGCCGGTTTCCAGCAGCAGCACGGCGCGGGTCGGGATGCCCGCGAGGTTGTCTTCCAACGCCAGCTCCAGGGCACCGGCGATCTTGGCGCCGCCCACCTCGCCCATGCTGCCACCCTGGAAGGCGCCCTCGATGGCGCAGACCACCGCGGGCTGGCCGTCGATCAGCCCCTTGGCCACCACCACGCCGTCATCGGCCTGGCAGACGATGCCCTGCTTGGGCAGCCACGGCGACATCAGCCGTTCGAAGGGACCGACCAGCTCGCGAAAGCTACCGGCATCGAGCACCACACGGGCCCGCTCGCGGGCGCCGAGTTCGACGAAGCTGCGGCTGTGCAGCAGCTCCTGGACATCGGGAAGGGTGGCTTCAGCCATGGGTGCTGTCCTCCAGGTCGAGGGTTTCCAGGCCCTGCTCCAGGCGCAGGCGCACCACGCCCGGGGTGGCGCCGAAGTCGTGGATGTCCAGGGTCAGGGCCGGCAGGTCCTCGCGCGTGGCGAACAGCCGGTCGAAGAGGGCGCGCCAGCGCGGTTCGCTGCCGTTGACCGAGGTGGTCACCTTGAGGGTGAAGTCGGCCATGGCGGGTTCGAGCAGGACCTCCAGGTCCCCCGAACCGACACAGCCGACCAGGGCGCGACCCTGGCGGCGCTGGCTGGCCGGATAGCTGCAGGTGAAGTGTTCCATCAGAGGTCTCCAGGGAGCCGTGGCTCCAGGCGATCGACGAGAAGGGTGGCGGCCAGCAGATCGGCGGCGCCACCGGGGGAGGCATTGGCGGCCAGCAACTGGCGGTCCAGGGTCAGCAGCTGGCGGCGACCGGCGAGACTGGCGCTGCCCCCGGCCTGCAGCACGGCGCGGGCACCCTGCTGCATGGTGGTGAGGGCCGCGGGGCCCGCGCGGTGCAACACGCAGGTATCGTCCAGCGCGGTCATGATGGCCAGGAGTGCATCCAGGCGAGCGTTCTGCTCGCCCGCACCGGCCTGGCGGCTGGCGCGCAACTGCGGCAGACCGCGCTGGTGGATGGCGGGAAAGCCCGCGGCGGCCTCGGCCCGGGCGCCGCCGACGCCATAGCGCTGGGCGACGCGCTGGCCGTGGCTGGGCGCCGCCTGGGGCGCCGCCGGATCGGGCAGGCTGGCCAGGCGCCCAGCCGCCAGGCACAGCGCCTGGGCCGATGTCGGACGCTCATGCACCGCCGCCGTCACCAGCAGCCCCAGCGCCCAGATGGCGCCGCGATGGGTATTGACCCCGCCGGTGACCTGCAGCATGGCGGCTTCGCCGTCACGTCCCAGTTGGCCGATCAGGCGGCGCAGTTCGGCGGCAGGCAGCCCTCGCTCCGCGGCTTCGGCCATGGCCTGGAAACTGGGCTGCAGGGCCTGGGCCGAGGTTAGCATCAGGCCAAGGGTGAGGTCACTGTGGGCGCCCTGGCCGCGGCGATCCACCAGGGCCGGCTTGGGCGAGAGTTCGGCTTCGTCCACCAGGGCGGATACGGCCAACTCGGCCAGGCGCTCGGCGGGCGATGAGGTACGGCGGGCGAGGGCGCGCATCACCAGCTCCTGAACTTGGCCGGGGGTTGATAGAGACCGCCGGACCATTCCACCAGCTCGCCGATGCTCTTGGCCGCGAGCAGCTCGCGGCTGGCGTCGGTGCGGCGGATGCCGAGGTCCTCGGGCAGGGCCACCAGGCCTTCCTGGCGCAGGCGCCGGGCCTCGGCCGGGTCGCTGCGCAGGCCAATGGCGGTGACCCCGGCCACGGCGGCGATCATCGCGCGGCGCTCTTCCAGGGAGCGGGCGCGGTAGAGATAGGCGATGCCTTCTTCGGTGAGCAGGTGGGTGACGTCGTCGCCATAGACCATGATGGGCGCCAGCGGCATGCCGCTCTTGCGCGCCACCTCCACCGCATCCAGGGTATCGACGAAGGTGGGTTTGCCGCCTTCCTGGAAGGTCTCGACCATCTGCACCACCAGCTTCCTGCCGCGTTCGAGCAGAGCCGGTGCGCCGTCGCCGGTCTGCTGCCGCATGTCCAGCCAGGCCGGGGTGGGGTGACGCCGACCGTGCGGATCATGGCCCATGTTGGGCGCGCCACCGAAGCCGGCCAGGCGACCCCGCGTCACGGTGGAGGAATGGCCGTCGCCATCCACCTGCAGGGTGGCGCCGATGAAGAGGTCCACGGCGTACTGGCCGGCCAGCTGGCAGAGCAGCCGGTTGGAGCGGAGCGAGCCATCGCGACCGGTGAAGAAGACGTCCGGGCGCTGGGCGATATAGCCCTCCATGCCCAGTTCGGTGCCAAAGCAGTGCACGCTTTCCACCCAGCCGCTCTCGATGGCCGGGATCAGCGTGGGGTGGGGATTGAGGGTCCAGTGCCGGCAGATCTTGCCCTTGAGGCCCAGGCGCTCGCCGTAGGTGGGCAGGATCAGTTCGATGGCCGCGGTGTTGAAGCCGATGCCATGGTTGAGCGACTGCACCTGGTGGCGTTCGTAGATGCCGCGGATCGCCATCATCGCCATCAGCACGTGGACCGGCTTGATGTGGCGCGGATCGCGGGTGAACAGCGGCTCGATATAGAAGGGCCGGTCGGCCACCACCACGAAATCCACCCAGTCCGCCGGGATGTCGACTCGCGGCAGTTCGGACACGTCGTCCACCAACTGGTTGACCTGGACGATGACGATGCCGTCGCTGAAGGCCGCCGGCTCGATCAGCGCCGGGCTATCCTCGGTGCTAGGGCCGGTATAGATGTTGCCGGCGCGATCGGCCATGAAGCCGGCGCTGAGCACCACCTTGGGAATCAGGTCCACCAGCAGCCGGGCATAGAGTTCGATGTAGGTGTGGATGGCGCCGACTTCCAGTAGGCCGTCCTCCAGCAGCTGGCTGATCCTCAGGCTCTGGGTGCCGGCAAAGGAGAAGTCCAGCTTGCGGGCGATGCCGCGCTCAAACAGGTCCAGGTGCTCGGCGCGACCGACGCTGGGCATGATCATGTGCAGGTCGTGCAGCCGGGCCGGATCGACCTGGGCGAGGCTGCGGGAGAGGAAATCGGCCTGCTTCTGGTTGTTGCCTTCCAGCACCACCCGGTCGCCGGGGGCCAGCAGCTGTTCCAGGGCCGCGACGATGGAGGCGGTGGGCAGCACCTTGCCATCGGCCAGCGCAGCCACCCGGTCCAGGCGCTGCTGCTTGTCGCTGCGGCGCCTGGCGATCCGAGCCGGTGGGGAGGATGTCGTTGTCATTGGGGTCTCCACGAATCACCTGTCGTGGAGCCACCCTAGCCTTCGACTGCCGGGCGTTCAATCAACCTGAGGGCGGAAACGTTACGCTGAAGTTAACGATTCCGTTGAGCTCAGGTGCTTGCGACCGGCTCAGGTCTTGTCGACCGGGGTGAAGATCGAGGTGGTTTTGGAGAACCAGCTGGTGGGGGTCACGTCGACGTTGGCGTTGTCGAATCTCAGGCTGTTCTGCACCTGCTTGAGCGTCAGGTTGGCCTGCCAGTATTGCTCATGACTGAGCTCCTGGTTGGCCCTGTGCACCAGGTCCAGGGTTTCCTGGGCCGGCAGCACGGCGGTGGAGTAGTCGACGTCGACGCCGGCCACCTTGAGGATCGCGCCAGCGCCCTGGGTGTCGCCCTGCTGGATCTTCTCGTTGGCCTGGGCCACGGCCTGGTTCTTGGCCGGGGTGGCGACATAGTCGTCACGCAGCGCCATGCCGCTCCAGATCGGCAGCCAGGACGTGGCCTTGGCGTCCTGCGCGGAGACCTGCATGAGTTTGCCGTCCTGACCCCGCAGGTCCCTGGCCGACTTGAGGTAGGCGGTCTTGTCGGTTTGGGCGGTCTGCAGCGCGCTTTCGGCGGCGGCCAGTTGCTGCTTGGCCTGATCGACATGGGCCTCGAAGAGGTCCTGGCGGGCGGCGACCACGTCCATGAAGGCCTGCTGGCCCTGCTGGGAGATCGCCGGCAGAGTGGCGACCTGCTGGGTGGCGATGTCGGGTCGGGTGTCGGCCAGGGCGGCGGTGGAAAACACCGAGGCGAGGGTCAGGACGAGAAGGCTCTTGGCGATACGACGATTGAGGTTCATGTGCTTCTCCCGGATACGAAAGTGACTGGAACCGCGGGGGTATCGGGCAGGGTTGCGAGATACCTTGGGATCAGTGTCGATCCGGTGAGCTTAACGGACGCTTAGCAGGCTATCGGTAGGTGTAAAACGATGTTTCGGACGCTGGAACGGAAACAGCGCCCGCCCCGGAGAGTCCGGAGCGGGCGCTGTTGGCGGGCCGAGGGCCTAGCGCACCAGGCAGGGCTTCTTGTTATCGAAGGTCCAGTTGGGCGAGAGGAATTGCATGGCCATGGCGTCGTCCCGCGCGCCCAGGCCCTTGGTCTTGTACAGCTCGTGGGCGCGGGCGAGGGCGTCCAGGTCCAGCTCCACGCCCAGGCCACCCTGCTGCGGCACCTCGACCAGGCCGCCCTTGATCTCCAGCGGCTGGCGGGTGAGGCGTTGACCGTCCTGCCAGATCCAGTGGGTGTCGATGGCGGTGATCTTGCCCGGCGCCGCGGCGGCGACGTGGGTGAACATGGCCAGGGAGATGTCGAAGTGGTTGTTGGAGTGCGAACCCCAAGTCAGGCCCCAGTCGTTGCACATCTGCGCCACCCGCACCGAGCCCTGCATGGTCCAGAAGTGCGGATCGGCCAGGGGGATGTCCACCGATTGCAGCTGGATGGCGTGACCCATCTGGCGCCAGTCGGTGGCGATCATGTTGGTGGCGGTGGGCAGGCCGGTGGCGCGACGGAATTCGGCCATCACCTCGCGTCCGGAATAGCCGTTCTCGGCGCCACAGGGATCCTCGGCATAGGCCAGTACGTGGTGCTGGTCGCGGCACAGGCGGATGGCTTCCTTGAGCGACCAGGCGCCGTTGGGGTCCAGGGTCACGCGTGCCTCGGGGAAGCGCTCGGCCAGGGCGGTGACCGCCTCGATCTCGGCGTCGCCGCTGAGCACGCCGCCCTTGAGCTTGAAGTCCTTGAAGCCGTAGCGGTCATAGGCGGCCTCGGCCAGTCGCACCACCGTCTCGGGGGTCAGGGCCTCTTCGTTGCGCACGCGGAACCAGGCGTCGTCGCTCTCGGCTTCGCTGCGGTAGTCCAGGGTGGTCTTGTTGCGGTCGCCGACATAGAACAGGTAACCGAGCATCTCCACGGCATCGCGCTGCTGACCTTCGCCGAGCAGGGCGGCCACCGGCACCTCCAGGTGCTGACCGAGCAGGTCGAGCAGGGCGGCTTCGATGGCGGTCACCGCGTGGATGGTCACCCGCAGGTCGAAGGTTTGCAGGCCACGGCCGCTGGCATCGCGGCCGGCGAAGGCCTGGCGGACCTGGCCGAGGATGCGCTGGTACTGGCCCAGCGGCTGGCCGATCAGGAACTGGCGGGCGTCTTCCAGCGTCTGGCGGATGGTCTCGCCGCCGGGCACCTCGCCGACGCCGGTGCGACCGGCGTTGTCCTTGAGGATCAGCACGTTGCGGGTGAAGTAGGGGCCGTGGGCGCCGCTGAGGTTGAGCAGCATGCTGTCCTGGCCGGCGACGGGGACGACCTCCAGCGAGGTGACCACCGGGGTGCCGGTGTGCAGGGCCGGGGTGGCATTGAATTGAGTCATGGTCGGGCTCCTTGTCGATCAGCGAGAGGTTTCAGCGGCGAGCGGGGCTTCGGCGGGCAGCGTGGGTACGCCACGCAACTCGACGCGCTTGATCTCGCCTACCACGAACAGATAACTGATGGCGGCCACCAGGGCATTGGCGCCGACGAACACCAGGGCCATCTTGAAGGAGCCGGTGGCGGCGATGATGTAGCCGATGATGATCGGGGTGGTGATGGAGGACAGGTTGCCGATGGTGTTGAACAGGCCACCGGAAAGGCCGGCGATCTGCTTGGGTGAGGTGTCGGACACCACCGCCCAGCCCAGGGCGCCGATACCCTTGCCGAAGAAGGCCATGGCCATGAAGCCCACCACCATCCAGTCGGCGTCGACGTAATTGCAGAGGATCATGCTCATCGACAGCAGCATGCCGGCGACGATGGGGGTCTTGCGTGCCACGCTCAGGCTGTTGCCGCGACGCAGCAGATAGTCGGAGATCACCCCGCCCAGCACGCCGCCGATGAAGCCGCAGATGGCCGGCAGGGAGGCGATGATGCCGGCCTTGAGGATGGTCATGCCGCGTTCCTGCACCAGGTACACGGGGAACCAGGTCAGGAAGAAGTAGGTGAGGGCGTTGATGCAGAATTGGCCCAGGTAGATGCCGGCCATCATGCGATTGGTCAGCAGCTGGCCGATGTAGCTCCACTTCGGGCCTTCGCTCTTCTTGCCGGGGGTGTCCAGGTCGACCAGGCCGCCGTTGCTGGCGATGTACTCGACTTCGGCGGCATTGACCCGGGGATGTTCACGGGGGCTGTAGATCACCGCCATCCAGACCGCCGAGAAGGCGATGCCCAGGACGCCCATCACCACGAAGACGTGCTGCCAGCCGAAGTGATAGACGATCCAGCCCATCAGCGGTGCGAACAGCACGGTGGCGAAGTATTGCGCCGAGTTGAAGATCGCCGAGGCGGTACCGCGCTCCTTGGTGGGGAACCAGGCGGCGACGATGCGGGCGTTGCCGGGGAAGGAGGGCGCCTCGGCCAGACCGACCATGAATCTCAGGGCGAACAGCAGGAATACCGCGGTGCCGATGCCGAATTCACCGATGTAGCCTTGCAGCAGGGTGAACACCGACCAGGTGAAGATGCTCGCCGCGTAGACCTTCTTCGAACCGAAGCGATCCAGCAACCAGCCGCCGGGGATCTGACCGAGCACATAGGCCCAACCAAAGGCGGAAAAGATGTAGCCGAGGGAGACGGCACTGATACCGAGGTCTTTTTGCAGGGCGGAGCCGGCGATGGAAATGGTAGCGCGGTCGGCATAGTTGATCGTGGTCACGACGAACAGCATGAACAGGATCAGATAGCGGACGCGCGTCTGCTTGGTTTCTTGCATGGAGAGCTCCCACTGGTTTGTTTTTGTGTGCGGGCGGAGATCGAGCAGCGGTCTTATGTTGTAAGTCGTCTGACAACGATAGCGTTATCATTAAACAGATAACGCTATCATTCAACCGGTAAATCTGTGGTCGGCTGCAAAAAATCCGTTAGGAGCTCTGGCGCTCGATGAGAACGAAACCGGTGTCGAGGTTGACCGCGGTCCGCTCGCCGGCGAGCCGGTCGAGCAGCGACTGGGCGACGCTGCGGCCCATGACATCGGCGTTGACGCTGACGGTGGACAGCGCCGGGGTCGCGAAGCGGCCATTGGTGGTGTCGCCGAAACCCATTACCGCCAGCTGCTCGGGAATGCGCAGGCCGCGGCTGTTGGCCTCGGCCACCACGCCCAGGGCCAGGGTATCGGAGCTGCACAGCACCAGTTCCGGTGGCACCGGGCGTTCCAGCAGGCGCGCCAGGCCGATCCGCCCGACCTCCCAGGTGGCGGGCAGCGGCAGCACTTCCATGGGCACTTCGCCGATACCCAGCTCGGCCAGCCGCGCCTGCAGCGCCAGATTGCGGCGCATGGCGCGGGGATCGTCCACCGAGATCACCCCGAAACGGCGATAGCCGCGGGCGACGAAGTGATCCGCCAGGGCCATGCCGACCTGCTCATGGGAAAAGCCCACCTGCATGTCCAGGGCTTCGGCGCTCAGGTCCCAGGCTTCCACCACCGGGATGTTCAGGGCCGCCAGCCGCTCGCGACTGGCCGGGGTGTGCAGGGTGCCGGTAAGGACGATGCCATCGGGCCGGCGGCCGAGGATGGCTTCCAGCAGTTCCTCTTCCTTTTCCGGTGAATAGCCGGTGGGCCCGATCAGCGCCTGGTAGCCCGCCTCGGTGAGCCGCTCCATGATCGCCTGCACCACGGTGGCATAGATGGAATTGGCGATGGTGGGCAGCAGGATGGCCACCAGGCGACTCTTGCTGGAGGCGAGGCTGCCCGCCAGCAGATTGGGCACATAGCCCAGCTCCTTGACCACCGCCAGGACGTGCTCGCGAGTGGCGGCGCTCACCAGACTCGGCCGATGCAGCGCCCGGGACACGGTGATGGGCGACACCCCGGCGGCGAGGGCGACCTCGCGCACGGTGAGGGGCAGCTCGGTGGTGCCATCGAGCTGGGCGAGTTCGCGTCGGGACTTCCTGGCCAAAACGGGTCCTTGGAGAAGAGAAGTCGCCATTATGAGAGCAAGCCCCGGCGGTTGCCATGGGCGCCCGCCAGAGCCTTTGCTAGTCGACCGCTCGCGCTGCCCGGGCGCGACCGACCCGGGACTCGTTGCGCCGCCCCAGCTGGGCGGACACCTGGCGGCCCGCCTCGATGAGCTGGGGCAGGTCGAGACCGCTGGCGATGCCCAGGCCGTCGAGCAGATAGACCAGGTCCTCGCTGGCGACATTGCCGCTGGCGCCGCTTGCATAGGGGCAGCCACCCAGCCCGGCGACGGAGCTGTCGAACACCGCGACCCCTTCGAGCAGGCTGGCGTAGACGTTGGCCAGGGCCTGGCCATAGGTGTCGTGGAAATGCCCGGCCAGCTGGCTGAGCGGCACCTCCCGCCCCAGCCGCTGCCAGAGCGCCCGGGTTCGGCCGGGGGTACCGACGCCGATGGTATCGCCGAGGGAAACCTCGGCGCAGCCCAGCTCCAGCAGCTCGCGGGTCACGCTGGCCACCTGGTCGGGTGCGATCTCGCCGTCGTAGGGACAGCCCAGCACGCAGGACACATAGCCGCGCACCCGGATGCCCGCCGCCTGCGCGCCCTCGACCACCGGCAAGAAACGCGCGAGGCTCTCGGCGATGGAACAGTTGATGTTGCGCTGGGAGAAGCCCTCCGAGGCGGCGGCGAAGACGGCGATCTCCTCCACGCCCGCCGCCAGGGCGGCCTCGAAGCCTTTCATATTGGGCACCAGTACCGAACGGACCACGCCCGCCGGCTGCCCGAGTCCCGCCAGCACCTCGGCGGTCCCGGCCATCTGCGGCACCCACTTGGGCGAAACGAAGCTGCCCACTTCCAGATGTTGCACACCGCTGGCGACCAGGGCCTCGCACAGCTGGATGCGCTCGGCAATGCCAAGCGCCTGGGGTTCGTTCTGCAGGCCGTCGCGTGGCCCGACCTCGACCACCCGCACCCGGGACGGCAGGGCCTCGCTCATGGTGCCGTCTCCTCCAGTTCCACCAGAGGCGTGCCCTCGGCCACCAGTTCGCCAGGGCTGCAGAACAGCGCGGCCACGACGCCGGCGCGGGGCGCGCGGATGCTGTGCTCCATCTTCATCGCCTCCAGCACCACCAGCGGCGCGCCGGCTTCCACGGTGTCGCCCACGGCTACCGAGACGGCGACCACACTGGCGTTCATTGGCGCCGTGAGCCCGCCGGCCTCCGCCTGGCGCGCGACCTCGGCGAGGGGGTCGGCCCAGGTGACGGCTTCGAAATGGTCTTGCCACTCGAGGAACAGCGTCTGCCCACGGCGATAGAGGCGGGCGCTCTGGCGAATGCCTTCGGCCTGCCAGTGGAGGCGATCACCATTCCGCTCGACCGCCGCCGAACCGGGCAGGGCGACGGCGCGCACCTCACCGCGGCAGGCCAGGCGCAGCGCTATCTGGGGCGGTCCACCCAGGCGCCAGCCCTGACGGGAAGCCCAGGGTGACGTCGGGTCGGCAGCGGCCGCCAGCGTCGCCAGCCAGGCCTGGGCCGCCAAGGTCCAGAAGACGTCGGTCAGCTCTCCGGGTGCGGGCAGCAAGGCGTCCCGGTGACGCTCGATGAAGCCGGTATCCAGCTCGGCCGCGGCAAAGGCCGGGTGAGCGAGCAGACGCTGCAGAAAGGGCAGGTTGGTGGCGAAGCCACCCACCGCGGTCTCCATCAGCATGGCCAGCAGCCGCTGGCGCGCCTGTTCGCGGCTGTCCCCCCAGGCGATCAGCTTGGCCAGCATGGGATCATAGAAGGGCGAGACCTCGTCGCCTTCCTCCACGCCGCTGTCCACGCGCCGCCCCGGACCAGGCGTGGGCTCGCGATAGAGCTGCAGGGTGCCCGAGGCCGGCAGGAAGCCCTGATCGGTGTCCTCGGCATAGAGCCGTACCTCGATGGCGTGGCCGTGCAGCGGTACCTGGGCCTGGGTGAGGGGCAGCGCCTCACCGGCGGCGACGCGCAATTGCCAGGCCACCAGATCCAGGCCGGTGATGGCCTCGGTGACCGGGTGTTCCACCTGCAGCCGGGTGTTCATTTCCATGAAGAAGAAGTCGCCGCGGGCATCGAGCAAAAATTCCACGGTACCGGCGCCGACATAGCCGATGGCCTGGGCCGCCTGCACCGCCGCTTCGCCCATGGCCCGCCGTAGCTCGGGTGTGAGGCCGGGGGCCGGGGCTTCCTCGATCACCTTCTGGTGACGACGCTGGATGGAGCAGTCGCGCTCGTTGAGATAGAGGCAGTGGCCGTGGCGGTCGGCGAAGACCTGGATCTCCACGTGGCGCGGTTGCAGCACGTACTTCTCCACCAGCATCCGCGCATCGCCAAAGGCCGAGAGCGCTTCGCGCTGGGCCGAGGCGAGACCTTCGGCCAGGTCGGCTTCGCGCTTGACGATCTTCATGCCCTTGCCGCCACCGCCGGCGGTGGCCTTGAGCAGGACCGGATAGCCGATGCGCGCCGCGGCGTCGCGAAAGGTGGCGAGGGACTGGTCCTCACCGTGATAGCCCGGCACCAGGGGCACCCCGGCGTCGGTCATCAGCGCCTTGGCGGCGGACTTGCTGCCCATGGCGCGAATCGCCGCGGCGGGCGGCCCGACGAAGACCAGTCCCGCCGCGGCCACTGCCTCGGCGAAGGCGGCGTTCTCGGACAGAAAGCCATAGCCCGGATGGATCGCCTGGGCGCCGGTGGCGAGGGCGGCGGCGATGATCCGCTCGCCGGCCAGGTAGCTGTCGGCCGGCTTGGCGCCCCCGAGGTCTACCGCCAGGTCGGCCTGGCGCACATGGCGTGCCCTGGCGTCGATGGCGCTGTGCACGGCGACGGTGCCCAGGCCCAGGGCCTTGGCGGTACGCATCACCCGGCAGGCGATCTCGCCGCGGTTGGCGACGAGCAGACGGTCGAAGGTCATGGCGTGGTCTCCTGCCAGGCGGGGCGGCGCTTTTCCAGGAAGGCGGCAAGGCCTTCCTGGGCTTCAGAGGTGACGCGGACGGCGGCGATCAGGCCCTCGGTGAACGGGCGCACCGTGGCACTGGGTGCGCCTGCGCCGGCGCCGTCCAGCAGCCGCTTGCAGGCCCGCAACGCCTGAGGGCCGTTGTCCAGCAGGCGGGCGATCCAGGCGTCCACGAGGGGCTCCAGGTCGGCGGCGGGCGCGGTCTCGGCGACCAGGCCCAGCTCGGCCGCGCGCGCGCCGGAGAAGCGTTCGGCACCCAGCATGTAGCGCCGGGCCGCCCGTTCGCCCAGGGCGCGGATGACGAAGGGGCCGATGACGGCGGGCACCAGGCCGATGCGCACCTCCGACAGGCAGAAGGTGGCGTCACTGGCGGCCAGTGCCAGGTCGCAGCAGCTGACCAGCCCTACCGCGCCGCCAAAGGCTGCGCCCTGCACCACGGCGAGGGTGGGCATTGGCAAGGCCTGCAGGCGATACATCACCTCGGCCAGGCGCTCGGTGTCGGCCTGATTGGCGGCCGCGTCCAGGGTAGCGGACGCCTGCATCCAGGCGAGATCCGCGCCGGCGCAGAAGTGCCGGCCGCGCCCGCGCACGAGCAGAAAGCGCAGCTCCGCATCGGCGGCGATCTCGGCGAGCGCCGTGCCCAGCTCCGCGATCATCCGTGCATCCAGGGCGTTGTGGCGGTCCGGACGGTCGAGCCAGAGGGTGGCGAAGCCGCGCGGGTCGCGGGTCAGATCCAGGGTGTGGAAATCAGTCATGGCCTACATCCGGAAGACGCCGAAGGTCGTCGGCTCGAGGGGGGCGTTGAGACTGGCCGACAGCGCCAGGGCGAGGACCTCGCGGGTCTGGGCCGGGTCGATCACTCCGTCGTCCCATAGGCGCGCGCTGGAATAGTGGGCATGGGCCTGACGCTCGTACTGCTCGACGATGGGTGCCTTGATGCGCGCCGTCTCTTCGTCGTCGAAGGCTTCTCCGGCACGTTCGGCCTGCTCACGCTTGACCTGCACCAGCACCCCGGCCGCCTGCTCGGCACCCATCACGCCGATGCGTGCGTTGGGCCACATCCACAGGAAGCGAGGATCGTAGGCGCGACCGCACATGCCGTAGTTGCCGGCGCCAAAGCTGCCGCCGATGATCACGGTGAACTT
This sequence comes from Pseudomonas sp. MS15a(2019), assembly GCF_013277805.1. Classification (NCBI taxonomy): domain Bacteria; kingdom Pseudomonadati; phylum Pseudomonadota; class Gammaproteobacteria; order Pseudomonadales; family Pseudomonadaceae; genus Pseudomonas; species Pseudomonas sp. MS15a(2019). The sequence goes on along the minus strand of NZ_VBTN01000003.1, from coordinate 402,147 downwards.
GGGCACCCGGGCGCAGGCCACTGCGGTGACGAGCTTGGCGCCGTGCTTGGCGATGCCGCCTTCCTCGTATTTCTTCCCGACCATGAAGCCGGTGATGTTCTGCAGGAAGAGCAGGGGGATGCGCCTCTGGCAGGCCAGCTCGATGAAGTGCGCGCCTTTCTGCGCCGATTCGGCGAAGAGAATGCCGTTGTTGCCGAGGATGGCCACCGGATGACCCTGCAGATGGGCGAAGCCACAGACCAGGGTGGTGCCGAACTGCGCTTTGAATTCATCGAAGACGCTGCCGTCCACTAGCCGGGCGATCACCTCGCGCACCTCCAGCGGCTGCTTGGGATCGGCCGGGACCAGGCCGTAAAGGTCCTCGGCCGGATACAGCGGGGCGACTGGCGCCTTGAGCTGCAACTCACCCAGCTTGCGCCAGTTGAGGTTGGCGATGCAGCGCCGCGCCAGGGCCAGGGCATGGGTGTCGTTCTCGGCATAGTGGTCGGCCACGCCGGAAATGCGGCAATGGACATCAGCGCCGCCCAGTTCCTCGGCGGTGACCACCTCGCCGGTGGCGGCCTTCACCAGCGGCGGGCCAGCGAGAAAGATGGTGGCCTGCTGGCGGACCATGATGGTCTCGTCGCTCATCGCTGGCACATAGGCCCCGCCGGCCGTGCAGGAGCCCATCACCACGGCGATCTGGGGGATGCCCTGGGCGCTCATGGTCGCCTGGTTGAAGAAGATCCGCCCGAAGTGCTCGCGGTCGGGGAAGACGTCCTCCTGGCGCGGCAGGTTGGCGCCACCGGAATCCACCAGATAGAGGCAGGGCAGGCGATTCTGCAGGGCGATGGCCTGGGCGCGCAGGTGCTTCTTCACCGTCAGCGGATAATAGGAGCCGCCTTTCACGGTGGCGTCGTTGGCGATGATCATGCACTCGACGCCCTCGATGCGGCCGATACCGGCCACCACCCCGGCCGCCGGTACCTCTTCCTCATAGACGTCGAGGGCCGCCAGGGCGCCGATTTCCAGAAAGGGCGAGCCGGGGTCCAGCAGTTGGTCGATGCGCTCGCGGGGCAGCAGCTTGCCGCGGGCGGTATGGCGCGCCTGGGCCTTGGCGCCGCCGCCTTCACGGATGCGTGCCAGGAGCTGGTCGAGCCGGGCCAGTTGCTCGGCCATGGCGGCGGCATTGCGCTGGTAGTCCGGGGTGCGGCGGTTCAGGGTGGAGGTCAGCACGGTCATGGAGGGCTCCTCACCGGGTTTCGTTGAACAGCTCGCGCCCGATCAGCATGCGGCGGATCTCGCTGGTGCCGGCGCCGATCTCGTAGAGCTTGGCGTCGCGCAGCAGGCGGCCGGTGGGGTACTCGTTGATATAGCCGTTGCCTCCGAGGATCTGGATGGCTTCCAGGGCCATCTGGGTGGCCTTCTCGGCGGTGTAGAGAATCACCCCGGCGGCGTCCTTGCGGGTGGTCTCGCCACGGTCGCAGGCCTGGGCCACGGCATAGAGATAGGCGCGGCTGGCATTGAGGCCGGTGTAGAGGTCGGCCACCTTGCCCTGGATCAGCTGGAATTCGCCGATGCTCTGGCCGAATTGCCGGCGGTCGTGGATATAGGGCAGGACCACGTCCAGGCAGGCCTGCATGATGCCCACCGGACCACCGGCGAGGACCACCCGCTCATAGTCCAGGCCGCTCATCAGCACCTTCACGCCCCCGTTCACCTGTCCCAGCACGTTGTCCTCCGGCACCTCGACGTCGTCGAAGAACAGCTCGCAGGTGTTGGAGCCGCGCATGCCCAGCTTGTCGAACTTGCTGCCGCGGCTGAAACCGGTCCAGTCACGCTCGACGATAAAGGCGGTGATGCCATGGGCGCCTTGTTCCGGTTCGGTCTTGGCATAGATGACATAGGTATGGGCATCGGGGCCGTTGGTGATCCAGGTCTTGCTGCCATTGAGCACGAAGCGATCGCCACGCCGCTCGGCGCGCAGCTTCATGGAGACCACGTCCGAGCCGGCATTGGGCTCGCTCATGGCTAGGGCGCCGATGTGCTCGCCGCTGACCAGCCTGGGCAGGTAGCGCGCCTTCTGCGCGGCGGTGCCGTTGCGATGGATCTGGTTGACGCAGAGATTGGAGTGGGCGCCATAGGAGAGGGCCACCGAAGCCGAGCCGCGGCTGATCTCCTCCATGGCCACCGCATGGGCCAGGTAGCCAAGTCCCGAGCCGCCGTATTCTTCCCCCACGGTGATGCCGAGCAGCCCGAGGTCACCAAAGGTGCGCCAGAGGTCCATGGGGAAACTGTTGCTGGCATCGATCTCGCCCGCGCGCGGTGCTACCTCGCGCGTGACCAGGTTGCGCACCTGATCGCGCAGCAGATCGAGGGTCTCGCCCAGGGCGAAGTTGAGACTCGGATAGCTCATGGGGTCACCTGTTGTTGGGATTGTCGGGTGAGGAGAGGGCACAGGAGGCTGTGCGGGCACAGCGGGGCAGCGCCGGGCGTACCAGGGCTCAGAGGAAATACGGGAAGACCTGGCAAGCAGAATCCTGCGTGGCCCGGGAGCACGGGCAGGAAAGGCGTCGGACGTGGCTGCCGACGGCACGCTATGGGCGCGGGGGAGACGCGCCTGCGGAGCGATGGCGCCAGGGCGCGCATGGTCCGTCCTCCTGTTCATTATTCTTGTCATGGCGACCGCGAGAGGGAGGCGGTGCCTGTGCCTCTGAGTCTAGGAGGAGAAATGCGCTATCGTGAAACGATAAAAATAGAATCCAGGTATTGGAAAATCAGATGGCACTGCATAAGGACATCTCGATGCGGCAACTGCGCTATTTCGTCGCCGCCGCCGAGAACAGCCAGTTTTCCCTGGCCGCCAGCGCGGTCAACGTCAGCCAGTCGGCGGTGACCACGGCGGTCAGCCAGTTGGAGACGATGCTTGCGGTGCGGTTGTTCGAGCGACTGCCCCATGGAGTCAAGCTGACCGCCGAGGGGCACCAGTTCTACCACCATGCCCGACACATCCTCGACACCCTGCAAGACGCCGTGAGTCAGCCGCTGTTCCAGAGTCATGCCCTGACCGGCCAGGCCCGGGTCGGCGCTTCCTATGCGGTGCTCGGCTACTACCTGCCGACCCTGCTGGCGCGCTTCAAGCGCAGCTATCCGCAGATCGACATCGACCTGCGCGACATGGATCGACCCAGTATCGAGGCGGGCATCAACGATGGCACCCTGGAGCTCGGCCTCACGGTCATCTCCAACGTCGACGCCGCCCAGCCCTTCGAGCGGCATCTGTTGATGCGCTCGCCGCGCCAGCTCTGGCTGCCCAGCGCTCATCCGCTGCTGGCTGCGGAACGCGTCACCCTGGCCGACATCGCGCCCTATCCCTATATCCTCGCCACGGTGGACGAAGGAGAAACCTCCACGCTGCGCTACTGGCGCGCGGCCGGCCTGGAACCCAACGTGGTGTTCAAGACCTCGTCCATGGAGTCCCTGCGCGGCCTGGTCGCCCATGGCTTTGGCGTGACCATCCTGTCCGACATGCTCTATCGCGGCTGGTCCCTGGAAGGCCGCAAGCTGGAAGCCCGCCCGGTGGCCGATGCCATCCCACCCATGGAGCTGGGCCTGATCTGGAGTCCCGAGGAACGCCTGAGCCCTGGGGCCCAGGCGTTTCGGCAGTTTCTGGTATCGGCGGCGGGATAGCGGAGGCACCTGCTTGGAGTCAGCCCTTGGACTGCGCCGGATCCGCACTGCGCGGATAGGTGCGCTCTTCCTCGATACGACCGTCGCTGGTGTGGATCTTGACGCTGCCGGTCTTGCCGTCCATGAACTGCGCAGCCTGGTGGACGATGGCGTCCTTGGTAGAGGCCTTAAGCAGGGCGCGATCGCCGTGCTCTTCCTTGAATTCCCAGCCGGTGTCGGTGGGTAGGATGTGGTAGTTCTGCATCTGGTCTCCCTGGGGCCCTGGGCCCTTGCCTGGTCATGGGTTGCGCCTGTTTCGACCCGCTTTCATTCGAGAACATTCGAGCGAAGCGGCCAGGCCTGGCAGGGAACCACGCCGCGCTACTCATCCCTGCAGATAGACCACCTGGGTGTGGGTGTACTCATAGAGCCCGTGCTTGCCGTCGGCACCGCCGATGCCGGACTTGCGCACCCCGGCGTGGTAGCCCTGCATGGCCTCGAAGTTCTCCCGGTTGATGTAGGTCTCGCCGAAGTCGATCTCGCGCATGGCGTGCATGGCCTTGCTCAGGCTGCGCGTATAGACGGATGAGGTGAGGCCGTATTCGCAGTCGTTGGCCAGGGCGATGGCTTCGTCGAGATCGTCCACCACCTGGATCGGCAGCACCGGGCCGAAGATCTCCTCGCGCATGATCGGCATCTCGGCGCGACAGTCTGCCAGTACCGTGGGCTGGAAGTGAAAGCCGCGGCCCAGGTCGGCGCGACTGCCACCGGTGACCAGGCGGGCGCCCTGGCCGAGGGCGACGTCGACCTTGGCCGCCACCTTGTCCAGGCCGGCGGCGTTGATCAGCGGTCCCATCTCCACGCCGGTGTCAGCCTGAGGGTCGCCATAGCGGGTGGCGGCCATGGCGCGGCCGATGCGCTCGATGAAGTCCTCGGCCACCGCGCGTTCCACATAGACCCGCTCGGCGCAGTTGCACACCTGGCCGGTGTTGATGATGCGCGAATCGCGGATGGCGCGTACCGCCAGGTCCAGGTCGGCATCGGCCAGGACGATGGCCGGCGCCTTGCCGCCTAGCTCCAGGTTGAGCTTGGTCAGATTCGGTGCCGCAGCGGCCATGATCCGCGAGCCGGTGGCGACGCTGCCGGTAAAGCTGACCATGTCGATGCCGGCGTGGGCACTGAGCTGGCCACCTATGGCCCCGGCGCCGCTGACAAGGTTGAAGACCCCGGGCGGCAAGTCGGTCTCGGCCACCAGGCGGGCGAATTCATGGGCATTGATCGGGGTTTCCTCGCTGGGTTTGATCACGATGGTGTTGCCGGTGATCAGCGCCGGTGCCAGCTTGCGGGCGATGAGAAAGAAGGGGAAGTTCCAGGGCAGGATGCCGGCCACCACGCCCAGTGGCTTGCGCAGCAGAAAGATCTGCTCGTCGGGCCGGTCGCTGGTGATGATCTCGCCTTCTATGCGTCGCGCCCACTCGGCCATGTAGTCGAGATAGTCGGCGGTGAAATTGACCTCCACTTCGGCCAGGCCACGGACCTTGCCCTGTTCGGCGACAATGGTCCGGGCCAGCCGCGGTGCGTGCTCACGCAGCTTTGCCGCGATGCGCCGCAGATAGCCGGCGCGCTCGATGGCTGGTTTGCGCGCCCAGGCCTTCTGGGCACGGCGGGCGGCGGCGATGGCCTGATCGACGTCTTCACGACTGGACGCCGGCACCCGGGCCAGGGCCTCGCCGGTGGCCGGGTTATGGACGAGAAAGTCCTCGGCGGCCGGCAGGAAACGGCCATCGATGTAGTTCTGGTAGAGGGGCAGATCGGCCATGGCGGACTCCGGGTCAGTAGGTGCGAGAGGGCGGCTGGGGCGCTTCGAGGGGGCGATAGCGGGCCAGGTTGGCCAGCGCCGCCTGGCGGAACAGGCTGATGTCGATACCGACGGCAACGAACTGGCACCCCCAGTCGCGATAGCGCCGGGCATCGTCTTCCTGGGGCGCCAGGATCCCGGCCACCTTGCCGGCAGCGCGGGTCGCCTCGATGGCGGCGCGGATGCGCGCCTGGACCTCCGGGTGGCCCGGATTGCCGGCATGCCCCAGGCCACTGGAGAGGTCCGCCGGGCCGACGAAGACGGCGTCCACGCCCTCCACCGCGGCGATCTCGGCAACGTTGTCGCTGCCCAAGCGCGATTCCACCTGGACGATCAGGCACAGCTCGCTATGGGCGGTGTGCAGGTAGTCGGGCACTGCGTCCCACCGGGTGGCGCGGGCCAAGCCGCCGCCGACGCCACGGATGCCGTGGGGCGGATAGCGCATGGCGCGCACCAGGGCGCGGGCCTGCTCGGCGGTCTCCACCATGGGCACCATCAGCGTCTGCACGCCGATGTCCAACAATTGCTTGATCAGCACCGCATCGCCGGTCACGCAGCGCACCACCGGTGCCGTGGAATAGGGCGCCACCGCCTGCAATTGCGCGAGGATGCTCGGCACCGTATTGGGGGCGTGCTCGCCGTCGATCAGCAGCCAGTCGTAGCCGGTGCCGGCGGCGATCTCGGCGGCATAGCCGGTGGCGAAGCCGGCCCAGAGGCCGTAGAGGGTGTCGCTGCCCGTGAGGCGGGCCTTGAAGGGATTGCGCGGCAGATCCATGACGGTCGTCTCCAGGGGAATCAGGAAGGGGTGTCGGGCAGGCGCACCAGCAGCCCATAGCTCAGGGCACCGGCCACCGCGACCGCGGCGGCGATGCCGAGCGCGAGGCCGAAGGAGCCAGTCTGCTGGACGATCATGCCGGTGATGACCGGGGCGAAGGCGCCGCCGAAGTAGCCACCGAAGTTCTGGATGCTGGCCAGCGAGGCCACCTGGTGCGAGGGCACCGCGACGCTGACCAGCGACCAGGTGCCGGCCACCGCCACGTTGAGGCTAAACAGCGCCAGGCTGAAGCAGAGGATGACGCTGCCGATGCCGGTCACCCCGGCGCTGCACAGAGCGAACAATCCGGCCGCGGCCAGACCGCCGCAGATCGGCAGCTTGCGACTGAAGGCCAGGCTGCGCCCGCTGCGGGTCAGGCGATCCACCAACAGGCCCCCGCCGATCACGCCACAGGCGCCGGCCAGGAACGGCAGACTGGCAACCCAGCCGGCCTGGGCCAGGGACAGGTGGTGGACCCGTTCCAGGTAGGCCGGCAGCCAGGTCAGGAACAGCGACAGCATGTAGATGATGCCCACGTAGCCGATCACCACGCCCCAGGTCAGGCGGCGGCGGAACAACCCCAGCCAGTCGGCGAAGGTCAGCCGCTGGCCGGCGTCCTGGGGTGGCAGTCCGGCGTCCAGGTGTGCCCGCTCGGCGGCGTCCAGCGCTACCTGGACCCGATCGCGATAGCTCAGGTACCAGAGCGCCGCCACCAAGACGCCCAGCACGCCCATGGCGATGAACATCTGCCGCCAGCCCAGCCACAGCAGCAGGGCGGTGAGGATCGGCTGGGAGATCGCCGGCCCCAGAGAGGAGGAGAGGTTGAAGATGCCGGAGGGCAGGCCGCGCTCGCGCACGTTGAACCACTCGCTGACCACCTTGGCGCCGGCCGGGAATTGCGGCGCCTCGCCGATGCCCAGGCCGACGCGGGCAAGGATCATCAGGTGCAAACTGCTGAGCAGCCCGAGCACGCCCTGGGCGATGGACCAGAGGCAGATGCCCAGGCCTAGGGTCAGGCGCGCGCCGAAGCGATCCAGCAGGCCGCCGATGGGCAGCTGGGCGAAGGCATAGGCCCAGGCGAAGGCCGACAGCAGCAGGCCCATCTCAGTCGGCGTGAAGCCAAGCTCGCCGCTGATGGTCTGGTTGGCGATGGCCAGGGTGCTGCGGTCCAGGTAGTTGACGAAGCCGGCCAGCACTAATAGCGCCAGGGCGATCACCTGGACCCGCTTGAGCCGGGCGCTCTTGGGTGGCAGCGGCGTTGCCGCGGGGCGCGCATCCGGCAGGGGCGTCGCCAGGGTGTCTTGGGTCGCTTTCATCCAGCCCTCCTGGGCAACGCCTCAGTGGCGATAGGGACGTTCCAGGGCGCACTCCGGATTGAGGCGCACGCCGAAGCCGGGCCGATCCAGCGCCGAGGCGCGCATGCGGCCGCGCACCGGGACGGGTTCGTCGAGCAACTGCGGATGGAACATGGGCACCACCTCGTCGGCCTTGGGCGCCATCATCAGGAACTCGGCGAAGGGACTGTTGGTGCGGGTGATGACGAAGTGGTAGCTGTAGACCGAGGAGCCATGGGGCACCACCAGGGCGTTGTGGGCATCGGCCAGGGCCGAGATGCGGATCAGCTCGGTGAGGCCGCCGCACCAGCCCACGTCCGGCTGGAGGATGTCGCAGCAACCCATCTCCAGCAGCAGGCGGAAGCCCCAGCGGGTGGCCTCGTGCTCGCCGGTGGTGACCAGCATGCCCTTCGGCACGTTGCGTTTGAGTTCGGCATAGCCCCAGTAGTCGTCCGGCGGCAGCGCCTCCTCGATCCACTTGAGCCCGAATTGCTGGGCGCCCTGGGCCAGACGGGTAGCGTAGTTGAGGTCCAGGCTCATCCAGCAGTCGAGCATCAGCCAGAAGTCGTCGCCGACCCGCTCGCGCATGGTCGCCAGGGCCTCGAGATTCTTGCGCAGGCCCTCTTCACCCTCGGCCGGGCCGTGCTGCAGCGGCAGCTTGCCACCGATGAAACCCATCTCCTTGGCCAGGTCCGGCCGGGCGCCGGTGGCATAGAACTGCAATTCGTCGCGCACGGCGCCGCCGAGCAACTGGTGTACCGGTTCCTGGCGCAGCTTGCCGAGCAGGTCCCAGAGCGCAAGATCCACTCCGGAGATGGTGTTGAGCACGATGCCCTTGCGGCCGTAGTAGAGAGTCGAGAGGTACATCTGGTCCCAGATCTTTTCCAGGTCGGTGACCTTGGCGCCCTCCAGGAAGCGCGCCAGGTGTCGCTCAACGATGAAGGCGCCCAGCTCGCCGCCGGTGGTGACGGCGAAGCCCACGGTACCGTCACTGGCCTCGACTTCCACCACCAGGGTGCCCAGCACGTTGATGCCGAAGCTGCGGCGGCTCTGGCGGTATTCCGGGTACTTGGCCATGGGCGTGGCGATATGGTCGTCGATCCAGTGGCCGTCGCCCTGGTCGTGATAATCGGCGCCGCCGCCACGAAGGGTGTAGGCGCGCACCTGCTTGATGGTGGGTAGGGTCATGGCGAAGCTCCCTTAGTGACTGGGCGTGAGCTGGGGTTGGGGATCGACCTGGCGACGCTGGCGCAGGCCGAGAATCAGGGCGGCCGCCACCAGGGTGGTCCCGGCGAGCAGATAGAGACCGGCGCCGGGGTGGGCGAAGGTCACCTCGGCCCAGCGCTTGGCCAGGGGCGCGATGAAGCCGCCGATGGCGCCGCAGGTATTGATCAGGGCGATGCCGCCCGCGGCGGCGCTGCCGCGCAACTGGTCGGACGGAAAGGTCCAGAACAGCGGCTGCACGGCGATAAAGCCGGCGGCGGCAAAGCACAGGGCGATCAGCGCATAGAGCGGCGAGAAGGTCACCGATGCAGCGATGCCCAGGCCGGAGATGGCCAGCGTGGCGGCGGCGGTGCGACGGCGTTCGCCGGTGCGATCCGACCAGCTGGGGATCAGCCAGGCGGCGAGCAGGGCGCAGACCCAGGGAATCGCCGAGACCAGGCCGACCAGCAACCCGACCTTCTGCCCGAGCAGCCCGGCCACCTGGGTCGGCAGGTAGAAGACCACGCCATAGACGCTGCCCTGGATCAGCAGGTAGATACTGCACAGTAGGAGGATGCGCGGCTGACTGAGCAGACGAAGCAGCCCGCCGTGATGGGGCTTGGCGGCGTCCTCGGCATCCAGCGCTTCTTGCAGCGCCTGCTTTTCCGCATCGCTCAGCCAGCGCGCATCGCGCGGCCGGTTGTCCAGGTAGAACCAGGCCCAGACCCCCACCAGGCTGGCCAGCACCCCTTCCACCAGGAACATCCATTGCCAGCCGTGCAGGCCGCCGAAGCCGTCGAATTCCAGCAGCAGCCCCGACAACGGGCTGCCGAAGATGAAGGCCAGGGGCGCGCCGAAATAGAAGAAACCCAGCGCCCGGGCGCGATAGCGCGAGGGAAACCAGTAGGTGAGGTAGAGGATGACCCCGGGAAAGAAGCCGGCTTCGGCTACCCCGAGCAGGAAGCGCAGCACATAGAAGGCCGTCGCCGTATGGGCGAACATCATGGCGGCGGAGATCAACCCCCAGGTCACCATGATGCGGCACATCCACAGCCGGGCGCCGACGCGGTGCATGATCAGGTTGCTGGGAATCTCGAGAAAGGCGTAGCCGACGAAGAAGATCCCGGCGCCAAGGGCGAAGGCCGCGTCGGAGATGCCGGTATCGGCCTGGAAGGCGACCTTGGCGAAGCCTACGTTGGCCCGGTCGAGAAAGGCCATGACGTACATCAGCAGCAGGAAGGGCAGCAGGCGCCGGGTGACCTTGGCGACCAGCCCCGGTGACAGGGTGGTGTGCATGGCGATCTCTCTTGTTGTTGTGATTCGGCCACGGCTCAAGGTAGTCGCAGTCGCAATGCCTGGATAATCGCTTTTTGTTTAGGTCCGATACCCTTAAGGTATCGGTTCGCGGTAGGGGCCTGGCCAGAGCCAGGGAGCCCTGCTGGACGCCTCCACTCGCGCTACCAGGATGCTGCCGATGAATGCCTCCCCCCATGCCCGCGCGCTATTCGGTCGGCTGCGCTACAAGCACCTGCTGATGCTGGTGACCCTGGCCGGTACCCGCAATCTGCACCGCGCCGCGGAAGCCCTGCACATGTCGCAGCCAGCGACCACACGGATGCTGCAGGACGTCGAGGAAGCCTTTGGCTGCGTGCTGTTCGAGCGTCAGGCGCGCGGGTTGCAAGCGACCGCGCTGGGAGAAGAGGTCCTCGACTTCGCCAGGCGCGCCCTCAACGGTCTGGATCGTTGCGCCGAAGATCTCAATACGCGACGCGCCGGGGGGTACGGGCATCTCGCAATCGGCGCCATCATGGGTGCCTTGCCCGACCTCGTGGTGCGGGCCATCGCCGAAAGCAAGGCGCGCCAGCCGGGCCTGCAGCTACGCATCCTAGGCGACACCAGCGATCAGCTCACCGAATTGCTCGAGCAGGAACGGATCGACGTGGCCATCGCCCGGTTCACCCAGCCGGCGGACCGCGGGCGTTTCGTCTTCGAGCCGCTGGGCAACGAGCATCTGGCCGTAGTGGTGCGTACCGAACATCCGCTGACCGGTCGCATCACGCCCGATCTGGCGGAACTGGTGGCGGACTGGCCGTGGATCCTGCAACCCGAGGCCAGTCCGGCACGGGTGGCGCTGGAAGCGGCTTTCGCCCGCCGTCAGCTGCCGCCCCCCGCAGACGTCATCGAATGCGGCTCGGTGTTCGCCATGCTGCAACTGGTGCAGATCACCGACGCCATCCTGGTATTAACCGAGGCGGTGGTGCGCGATCACCTGCGTACCGGGCTGATGGTCTCGCTCGACCTGGAAATCACCGAACCCCTGACGCCCTTCGGTATCCTGCTGCGCACGGGGCAGGTACCCAGCGCGGCCCTGGAAGGATTTCTCGGCCTGCTCAGGCAGCAGGCCGCTGGCGCCACGGCCTGAACGAGACGAGGGCTTTCGCCGCCGCCGGTGCACGGCGAGAAATATTTTCTCTACGCCTGTTGTTTCTTCCCTGATAAATCAGTATCTTAGCCGCCGCTGGTGCAGAGAACCCCCGCTGAACAGGTTCTCGGCAACTGCCAGCCGGATGCCGCAAGGCTTCCATGCGCAGCGGTAGTTCAGTCGGTTAGAATACCGGCCTGTCACGCCGGGGGTCGCGGGTTCGAGTCCCGTCCGCTGCGCCATATACCACCCATGAGCTCTGCCTCGCGAGTATCGAAAGAAGCGGCCCTTGTGGCCGCTTTTTTTCGTCCGGTACTTTTGTCGCCAAGTCTTGCTGCCTGGAAACCCCAACGCCTCGGTAGCCTCCAATGGCTATTGTCGGTTTACGGGAGTGGCCATGAAGATCGCCTGTCTGGGTTGGGGTTCGTTGATCTGGAAGGCGGCGGAATTGCCGGTCGCCTCGGACTGGTTCGCCGAGGGCCCCCTGTTGCCCATCGAATTCGCCCGGGAGGGCGACAGCGGCGAATTGGCCACGGTGCTTTGCGAAGGTGTGGCCGAGGTCCAGGTACTCTGGGCGTTTCTTGAGGTCGACACCCTGGAAGCGGCCCGCGAAGCCCTGCGCGAGCGGGAAGGCGTTCCAGTCGAGCAGCCCGCGTGCATTGGCAGCTGGCCAGGCGGTCCGCAATCGCCATTCCAGCAACGAATCGCGGCGTGGGCAGGCGAGCAGGGGCTCGATGCGGTGGTCTGGACCGCCTTGCCGCCACGCAGCGGTGGCCTCAATCAGCGCATGCCCAGCGTGGAAGAGGCGCTCGACTACCTGCGTAAACTCGATCCTGAGCGCCAGGCTCACGCGCGGGACTATATTCGCCGAACGCCGGTGGCCATAGATACCGAATACCGGCGGGTAATAGCCCATACCTTCAATTGGCAGCCCGCGCCTGAAGCGCAGCTGGATCTGGATGCGTCCGCCTGAGGTCCATTCCAGCGCGTTTCTCCAACGCTTTTTCCAAGGAACTGACCGCGGTTCAACCGAGTTCTCATTGATTATGCAAGTTGAGATTGGAACTTTTAATCGGTCGGTCTTCCTTGCGCTATAGCCTGCCACTACCTAATTCACTGGAAACCTTGAGTATTGGCGTCTGACAGCACCGACTCATCGGCTTGGATTAACGTCTTCTTAACATTCAAACTTGCCATCGCGCATAATGCCCCCTATTTTTCAAAAAGGTTATTTGCCACTGGCAACCAAGACATCAATCCTTTATCTTCGCGTTCAAGTTTCGCCCGCGGGCGAAATCATACATTCCCTTTTTCATGTTGTTGTCAGGAGCGTCCATGTCCCGTCTCGCCGAATTCCGTGCTGCCGAAGAACAACTTCGTGCTCAGCTGCAATTGCTCGAAGACCTCAAACAGGACAGTTCCCTGCAGAAGGAAATCGAATTCGAAAGCAAGCTGCAGGAGTTGATGGACGAATACCAGATGAATCTGGGCGATATCATCGGCATCCTGGATCCGAACGCCGCCCCCAAGCACAAGGCCCAGACGCCGCATCCGGAAAAGCCGGTTGGCAAGCGTCGCCCACGCAGCACCAAGCGTTATCAGCACCCCAAGACCGGCGAGATCATCGAGACCAAGGGCGGCAACCACAAGGTGCTCAAGGCTTGGAAAGCCGAACACGGCGCCGATACCGTGGAAGGCTGGTTGCAGTAAGGCGTTACCCGGGTTTCGGTCGGTGCCGTGCAAGACGTGTCTACCGACCGGAATCTTTCTACCGCTAGAGCCGCCTGAGCACGTTCCGCAATTCCGCCAGCATCAGACCGCCAAGATCGGGCGATTGTCGTCCATGCGCATCCTGGTCGCCGATTCCGGTCATATTCATCATATCTTCAATGCTTCTACGCCGGGATTGGAAGGCCATGCCGGTCGCGCTTTTGCAGGCGCTTCGGAAAGTGGTGAAGACTGGGCGGGCAGGTGCTTTTCTTAATGGACGAATCCTATCCAGCCTAGGCGGACTAACCGTCGTAACGCAGGCGATAGCCCACACCGGGTTCCGTCACGATATAACGCGGGGCGACTGGATCGTCTGCCAACTTCTGTCGGAGATGGCCGATCACGATGCGCAAATAATGACTGTCCTGCGCATGAGTCGGGCCCCAGATATCGATCAGCAACTGGCGCTGAGTTACTACGCGTCCTGGATAGTGGGCGAGGGCAGCCAGCACGGCGTATTCCTTGCGCGTCAGAGCGATCTCGCTCGCGGCCAGAGTGACCCGGCGATAGGCGAAATCCACTCTCAAGTCACCCACGTCCAAGGCCGCGATCTGCGGGGTCGCCGTGGCCGGGCTCTGGCGGAGCAGGGCGCGACTGCGCGCCAGGAATTCCTGGATACCGAAGGGCTTGGTCACATAGTCGTTGGCGCCTGCATCCAGGGCGCGCACCTTCTCGCGCTCGTCCGCCCGCACCGACAGCACCAGCACCGGCACCGCGGACCATTCGCGCAATTCGACCAGCACCTCCTGGCCGTCGCGATCGGGCAGGCCCAGGTCGAGGATGACCAGATCCGGCTGGCCCAGCGCCGCCTGGGCGAGGCCCTCGGTGCCGGTGGCGGCTTCACTGACCTGATAGCCCTGGGCCGCGAGGCTGATGCGCAGGAATTTGCGGATCTGGGGTTCGTCGTCGATGACGAGGACGTGAGCGGGCATCTGGGGCTTTCCAGGCAAGAGGGCATCATCATAGCGTCTGGTACTGCAGGGATACGCAGCCTTATTCCGCAGGTGGCGCCGCCGGTAGCGGCAGGTGCATCCGCAGCGTGGTGCCACGACCGTCCAGGCCGTCTTCCACGCTGACCCGCCCGCCATGGGCGCCCACCATGCCCTGGCAGATCGCCAGGCCCAGGCCGGTGCCCTGGCCGCCCCGGTCACCCCGCGCGGCGGTATAGAACATGTCGAAGATCCGTGGGCGCTCTTCCGGCGGGATGCCCGGGCCTTCGTCGGCTACGGCGATCTGCAGTTCACCTCCCTGGCCTAGCAGGCTGATCTCCAGCCGGCCACCGGGTACGGAAAAGCGGATGGCGTTCTCCAGCACATTGACCAGCGCCTGTTCGATCAGCGCCGGATGAACCCAGAGCAGTGGCAGACCCGCCTCGATCCGGGTGGCTACCTGCAATCCGCTCAGCAGCGGCTGCAGGCGCTGCAGGGCGCTGGCGAGGATGTCGCCGGGGTCGACCCAGTCCCGTGCCAGCTGCAAGCTGCCGTGGCCGAGGCGGGTCATGTCTAGCAGATTCTGGATATAGCGATCGAGGCGTTCGGCCTCCTGGCGGGTGGCTTCCAGCAATTCCTGTCGATCGCTGGCGGGAATGGCGTCCCCGAGGGTGGCCAAGGCGTCGATGGAGCCGCGCATCACCGTCAGCGGGGTGCGCAGGTCGTGGGACACCGAGGCGAGCAGGGCGCTGCGCAGCTGTTCGGTCTCGCCGTGCAGGCGGGCGGCCTCCAGATCCTCGCTGAGGCGGACCCGTGCCAGGGCCTGGCCCAGGGGCTGCGCCAGGCTGGCCAGCTGGCGACGCTCCGCGTGGTCCAGGGGTTGGGCGTTGTCTCGTCGCACGCCCAGCACAGCCAAGCTGCCGCTCTCACTCAGCAGCGGCCACCACCACCAGCCGCCGGAGGGCAGGGTGTCGGTGCCGCAACCGGCTGGCTTTTCCTGCTTCCAGGCCCATTCGGCGGCGATGCGTTCGTTGTTGGCCAGGGTCAGATCGCCCGGTTGGGTCACCAACTGCCCGGCCTTTTCCGGCAGCAGCAGGCAGACGTGGCGAGTCGCGTCGCCCAATTGCTTGAGCGTGACACTGACCACCGCCTGGCGATCGCTGGCGGCGCTCAGCTGACGGGTGAAGTCCAGTAGCGCCAGCGTCTCGCGCTGGGTCAGGCGTAGCGCCTGCAGCTGGCGCCGCTGGCGAGCGGCCAGATCCCCGGTGAGCAGCGCCATCAGCAGGAAGAAGGCCAGGGTGAGGACATCCTGCTCGCGGTTGATGGTTAGCGAGAAGGCCGGCGGAATGAACAGGAAATCGTAGGCGAGAAAGCCCAGCAGGGCGCAGAACAGCGCCGGGCCGCGACTGCTGCGTACCGCCACCAGCAGGACGGCGGCAAGAAAGATCAGCGAGATATTGGGCAGTTCCAGCAGCCCGGACAGGCCTTCGGCGATGGCCGCGGCTACCGTGGTCGCCAGGATCGCGGCGCCATAGGGGCCGGGCTTGATCGCCCGCCGCGGGCGGGCGGCGGCCGGGGCGTCGCGATCCAGATCGAGGATGGCGATCTCCAGCCCCTGGGCCAGGCGCAGCAGGCGACTGGCCAGGCGGCGCCTCAGACTGAAGCCGCGCGGGCGGCCGCGGCCGATCAGCAGCACGCTGGCGCGCTGGTCGCGGGCATGGCGGACCAGGGCGCGGGCCGGATCGCTGTCGCGCAGCGTCAGCACCTCGCCACCCAGGCGTTCGGCCAGGCGTTGGCTAGCCTGGAGGTTGGCGCGGGCAGCATCGTCCAGCGGCTGGCCGGTATCGACGTGGACGAGGGTCCAGGGCAGGTGGCGCTGGTCGGCGAGGCGACTGGCATGGCGCACCAGGCGCTCCGCCGAAGGCGCGGTGCCGGCGCCGACGATCAATCGGCCCAGCAGCGGCGGGGCAGCCTGGCCCTGCTGGCGGTATCTCAGGGCGAGCGCCGAATCCACCTGGGCTGCGGCGGTGCGCATGGCCAGTTCACGCAGGGCGGTGAGATTGGTCTGGCTGAAGAAGGCATCGATGGCTGCGCGGGCCTGCTCGGGCACATAGACCTTGCCCTCGCGCAGCCGCTCCAGCAGCTCTCGCGGCGGCAGGTCGATGAGCACCAGGTCATCGGCGTCGAGCAGCACCAGGTCGGGCACGGTCTCGCGGACCTGGACGCCGGTGATGTCGCGCACCTCGTCGTTGAGGCTTTCCAGGTGCTGGACATTGACCGTGGTGTAGACGTGGATGCCGGCGGCGAGCAGATCCTCCACGTCCTGCCAGCGCTTGGCATGGCGACTGCCGGGGGCGTTGCTGTGGGCCAGTTCGTCGACCAGCACCAGCTCCGGCGGATCGGCCAGCAGGCCTTCTAGATCCAGTTCGCTGAGCTTGAGGCCGCGGTGCTCGACCCGCCGCAGCGGTTGCTGGGGCAGGCCGGCGAGGAGGGCGGCGGTCTCCCGCCGCCCATGGGTTTCAACGATCCCGGCGCGCACCCGGCGGCCCTGGCGCAGCGCGGTCTGGGCCGCCTGCAGCATGGCGTAGGTCTTGCCCACGCCGGGCGCCGCCCCCAGGAAGACCTTGAGGCGGCCACGGCCTTCGCGGTGTTCGGCGAGCAGCGCTTCGGCGCGCCCGGTGCTGTCGGTCATTTGCTCAGGTCTGCCAGGGCCAGGTTGAGGAGCAGGACATTAACCGTTGCCGGACCGAAGCGCGAGGTGCGCGTCTGTTCGCTCACCAGGGCTTCCAGGCGCTCCGGCGCCAGGCCGCGCGCGGCTGCGACCCGGGCGATCTGATAGCGGGCGCCGGCCGGGGTGAGGTCCGGGTCGAGGCCGCTGGCGGAGGTGGTCACCAGTTCCTGGGGCACCGGGCCTTGGCCAGCCATCTGGATGTCGGGCAGCGCCTTCTCGATCCGCTCGCCCAGCGCTGGCGACGACTGCGCCAGGTTGCTGGCACTGCTGGAGACGGTGGCGTAGTCGCCGGCGGAAGGGCGCGGCTGGAACCACTCGGGGCCGGTGAATTGCTGGGCGATCAGGCGGGAGCCAATGACGCTGCCGTCGTCGCGGCGGATCAGGCTCCCGCCTGCCTGGTCGGCGAACAGCACTTGGCCGAGCACCGTCACCAGCAGGGGGTAGGCGCCCCCGGTCAAGGCGCTGAGCAACAGGAGCATCAGCGCGGCGGAACGTAATTGCATGAGCATGGCGGTCTCCTCAGACCAGACCCAGGGCGCCGAGCGCCAGGTCGATAGCTTTGATGCCGATGAAGGGCACGACGATGCCGCCCAGCCCATAGATCAGCAGGTTGCGGCGCAACAGGGCGGCGGCGCTGGCGGCCTTGACCCGTACCCCGCGCAGCGCCAGGGGAATCAGCGCGACAATGATCAGGGCGTTGAACACGATGGCCGACAGGATGGCGCTCTGCGGACTGGCCAAGTGCATCACGTTGAGCACGTTCAGCTGCGGATAGATGCCGGCGAACAGCGCGGGCAGGATGGCGAAGTACTTGGCCACGTCGTTGGCCACCGAAAAGGTGGTCAGGGCGCCGCGGGTCACCAGCAACTCCTTGCCCACCTGCACCACGTCGAGCAGCTTGGTGGGGTCCGAATCCAGATCCACCAGGTTGGCGGCCTCGCGGGCGGCCTGGGTGCCATCGTTCATCGCCATGCCGACATCGGCCTGGGCCAGGGCCGGGGCGTCGTTGGCGCCGTCACCGCACATGGCCACCAGCTTGCCCTCGGCCTGTTCGCTGCGGATGCGCTCCAGCTTCTTCTCGGGCGTGGCTTCGGCGATGACATCATCCACCCCGGCCTCGGCGGCGATGGCGGTAGCGGTCAGGGGGTTGTCGCCGGTCACCATCACGGTGCGGATGCCCAGGGTACGCAGCTCGGCGAAACGCTCGCGGATGCCCGGCTTGACCACGTCCTTGAGGTGGATGGCGCCCAGCAGCCGGCCTTCGCCGCAGACCAGCAGCGGGGTGCCGCCACTCTTGGCGATGGTCTCGATCTCCCGGGCCAATACCTCCGGCAGGTCGGCGCGGGTCTGGCCGAGAAACATCAGCACGGCGTCCACCGCACCCTTGCGATACTCGCGGCCCTGCCAGTCGATGCCCGACAGGCGCGTCTCGGCGCTGAAGGGAATGGGCGTGACCTGGGCGCGCGGCGGCTCCTCCAGCGGGTGCAGGTTGCGCAGGTATTCCACCACCGAGCGGCCTTCCGGGGTTTCGTCGGCAAGGGAGGCATAGAGGGCGCCCTCCGCCAGGGCCTTGGGGGTGATGCCCTGGGCCGCGTACAGGGCGCTGCACCGGCGATTGCCGAAGGTGATGGTGCCGGTCTTGTCCAGCAGCAGGGTATGGACGTCACCGGCGGCTTCCACGGCGCGCCCCGAGGTGGCGATCACGTTCAGCCGCACCAGGCGATCCATGCCGGCGATGCCGATGGCCGAGAGCAGGCCGCCGATGGTGGTGGGGATCAGGGTTACCAGCAGCGCTACCAGGAAAAGCAGCGGCAGCTCGCCACCGGCCAGGGCGGCGAAGGGCTGCAGGGTCACCACCACCAGCAGGAAGATCAGCGTCAGGCCGATCAGCAGGATGTCCAAGGCGACCTCGTTGGGGGTCTTCTGGCGCTTGGCGCCTTCCACCAGGGCGATCATGCGGTCCAGGGTCGATTCGCCGGGGTTGGCGGTGATGCGCACCCGGATCCAGTCCGACACCACTCGGGTGTTGCCGGTGACGGCCGAGCGATCGCCGCCGGATTCGCGGATCACCGGCGCCGATTCACCGGTGATGGCCGCCTCGTTGACCGCGGCCACGCCTTCGATGATCTCGCCGTCACCGGGGATCAGCTCGCCGGCTTCCACACGCACGATCTGGCCCTTGCGCAGCGAGCTGGCCGGCACCATGCGCTGCTCGCCGTTTTCCTCCAGGCGCGCGGCGAGGTTCTGGCCGATGCCCTTGAGGCTGTCGGCGCGCGCCTTGCCACGCCCCTCGGCGAGGGCTTCGGCGAAGTTGGCGAACAGCAGGGTGAACCACAGCCAGAGGGTGATCTGCACCGCCACCCCGGTGCTCACGCCATTGTTGGGCGCCAGGCACAGCAGGGTGGAGAACAGCGCGGTGATCTCCACCACGAACATCACCGGCGAGCGGATCTGCTGGCGCGGGTCGAGCTTGACGAAGGCCTGCCGCAGCGCCTGGCGCCACAGGGTGCCAGGGGTAGGAGTGGGCAGGGTGTGGGTCTGGGCATCCATTTCAGCGGACTCCGAACAGTTGCAGATGGTCGGCGATCGGCCCCAGGGCGAGCGTCGGCAGGAAGGTCAGGCCGCCCACCAGCAGCAGGGTGATCACCAGCAGGGTGACGAACAGCGGCCCGTGGGTGGGAAAGCTGTTGGGGCCGAGCGGCACGGGTCGCTTGGCGGCCAGGCTGCCGGCGATGGCCAGGATCGGCAGGATGTAGCCGAAGCGACCGATCAGCAGGGCCAGGCTCAGCATCAGGTTGTGGAAGGGGGTGTTGGCGCTGAAACCGCCAAAGGCCGAGCCGTTGTTGGCCGTGGCCGAGGTGTAGGCATAGAGCAGCTGGCTGAAACCATGGGGGCCGCTGGCGCCGATCCCGGCCACGCCGGCCGGAACGCCGGCAGCGATGGCGCCCAGCACCAGCACGCCCAGCGGCATGACCAGCAGGGTCGCCACCAGCAGCCGCACCTCGGGGGCTTCCAGCTTCTTGCCCAGGTATTCCGGGGTACGACCCACCATCAGGCCGGCGATGAAGACGGCGATCAGCACATTGAGCAGCATGCCGTAGAGACCGGCGCCGACGCCGCCAAAGATCACCTCGCCGAGCATCATGTTGAACAGGGCGATCAGGCCGGTCAGGGGTGCCAGGCTGTCATGCATGGCGTTCACCGAGCCGTTGGAGGCGGCGGTGGTCACCGTTGCCCAGAGCGCCGAGGCGGTACCGCCGAAGCGGGTCTCCAGGCCTTCCAGGGACGCCCCCTGGGTGATCGACAGGCCGGCCAGCGCGGGGTTGGCGTGGTTCTGGGCACCGATGGCCACGGCGCCTCCGACCACCAGCAGGCTGAACATGGCGGCGAAGATCGCCCAGCTCTGCCGCCGATCCTTGACGTAGTGGCCAAAGCTGAACACCAGCGCGGCCGGAATCATCAGGATGGCCGACAGCTCCAGCAGATCGCTCAGCGCCGTGGGGTTCTCGAAGGGGTGCGCCGAGTTGACGCCAAAGAAGCCGCCGCCGTTGGTACCCAGCTGCTTGATCGCGATCTGGCTGGCCGCCGGGCCCAGTGGCAGGGTCTGGCTAGCGCCCTGCAGGGTGGTGGCATCGACATAGGCGGCGAAGGTCTGGGGCACGCCCTGCCAGATCAGCAGCAGCGCCAGGGGCACGCACAGCGGCAGCAGCACATAGAAGGTGGCGCGAAACAGATCGACCCAGAAATTGCCGATCTCCTGGGCGCTACGGCGGGTGATGCCGCGGGCCAGGGCGGCCAGCACGGCCACGCCCACCGCGGCGCTGACGAAGTTCTGCACGCCCAGGCCAACCATCTGGCTGAAGTAGCTCAGCGAGGCTTCGCCGCTGTAGGCCTGCCAGTTGGTGTTGGTGACGAAGCTGATGGCGGTGTTCAGCGCCAGGGTCCATTCCAGACCGGGCAGATGCTGCGGATTGAGCGGCAGACTGCCCTGCAGCAGCAGGATGGTGAACAGCAGGATGATCCCCAGCCCGTTGAACAGCACCAGGGCGATGGCATAGGTGCGCCAGTCCTGGCCGCGGCCATCGGTGCCCACCACCTTGAGGGTCAGGCGCTCCAGGGGCCCGCCGACAAAGGTCAGCCAGGTCCGCTCGCCTTCCAGCGCGCGGTAGAAGTAGCGCCCCAGGAAGGGCGCGGGAAGAAAGGTCAGGGCCAGGAAGGCCAGGATCAGGAACGCGGCTTGGCTGTCCATGCCGCCTCCCTAGGACCGGCCGGCGCGCAGCAGCGCCGCCAGCAGATAGACGAACAGACCCAGTGCCAGGAGCAGGGCCAGAAGATTCCAGGGGGTCATCGCGAGTTCTCCAGAGACGGCCGTTGCCGCGTGGAGAAATTGTCGGGAGGAGGGGTGTAAAGAAGCGAGGCGGGGAGCGGTGGCGGGGCGTAAAGAAAGCGTTAAATCGGCCCCGCCAGTGCTGGCGGGGCCTTGCAACTATTGCTTGGGCGCGGCCTGCTGTTCTTCCTTGGCCTTCTTGTTGGCCTCGTGGTGACCGATGGCGCAGCCCGCCGCTGCACCGGCAACGCCGTGACCACCGGCGACGTGGCCCGCGGCGCCGCCGACCACGGCGCCCTTGACGCAACCGGCGGCGAAGGTGGCTTGGCTGGCGCCGAGCAGCAGAACAGACAGGGCAAGGGTAGGCAGGAGCTTCATGGTGGCGACCTCTCGTGGGTGCGAAGTAATGTCCTGTAACAATTGACCTTGCCGAGCCTCGCCAGTTCTCCTGCGCTACAGCTTGGCCGCCAAGTCGCCCTGGACGCCATTAATCACCTGGGTCGTTGGCGGACTATCGATATCGCGGCCATGGCCCGCTCCTACAGCCATGCCTGAAGCTGTAGGAGCGGGCCATGGCCGCGATACGGACTGGGCTTGGGAGAGCGTGAAGAGTCTGCGTTAAAGCCGTCTCAGGCGCTGTGCGAATGGCTGCTTCGGTGAATAGTCGCGATGTTGATAGCGACTCATGTCCACCGCTGGAAAGCGCCTCATCGCATTCAGGAATGACCGTGCTGCTGCTCTTCCTTGGCCTTCGCCGCCAGGTGATGGCCGATGACGCAACCGGCGACGGCACCGGCGATGGCGTGGTGACCGGCCACATGCCCCGCCACGCCGCCAACCACGGCGCCCTTGATACAACCCGCTGCCATCGTCGTCTGACTGAGACCGAGCAGCAGGGTGGATAGGCTCACGATAACAAGACGTTTCATGAGGTGATCTCGGTAGATGGAAAACTTGAGGGTAGGGCGTTTGGGTTAACCGCCGCTTAAGACCGGTTCAAGGGGAGGCAGCTGTCCTGGACAGCCAGGATCGCGGCGCAATAAAAAACCGCCCCGAAGGGCGGTTTCTCAGTACCTAACGCTAACGTCAGACTTCGACGGCGGCGATACGGGCCTTCTCGGCGCTTTCACGGAATTCGGCGATCTGGTCGAAGCTCAGGTAGCGGTAGACGTCCGCGGCCATGCTGTCGATGCTCTTCGCGTATTCCATGTATTCCTCGACGGTGGGCAGCTTGCCCAGGATCGAGGCCACCGCGGCCAGTTCCGCCGACGCCAGGTAGACGTTGGCGCCGTCGCCCAGGCGGTTGGGGAAGTTACGGGTGGAGGTGGACACCACGGTGGCGTTGGCGGCTACGCGGGCCTGGTTGCCCATGCACAGCGAGCAGCCCGGCATTTCCATGCGTGCGCCAGCCTTGCCGTAGATGCCGTAGTAGCCTTCCTCGGTCAGCTGGTGCTGGTCCATCTTGGTCGGCGGCGACAGCCACAGGCGGGTCGGAATCGAGCCCTTGACCTTGTCCAGCAGCTTGCCGGCGGCGCGGAAGTGACCGATGTTGGTCATGCAGGAACCGATGAACACCTCGTCGATCTTGTCGCCGGCCACCTGGGACAGCAGGCGGGCGTCGTCCGGATCGTTCGGGGCGCACAGGACGGGCTCGTTGACCTCGGACAGGTCGATCTCGATGACTTCGCTGTATTCGGCGTCGGCATCGGCGGCGAGCAGTTCCGGGTTGGCGATCCAGGCCTCCATGGCGCGCGCACGGCGCTCCAGGGTACGCGGGTCACCGTAGCCTTCCTCGATCATCCAGCGCAGCAGGGTGATGTTGGACTGCAGGTACTCGGTGATGGACTCCGGCGACAGCTTGATGGTGCAGCCGGCGGCGGAGCGCTCGGCGGAGGCATCGGACAGCTCGAACGCCTGCTCCACGGTCAGGTCTTCCAGGCCTTCGATCTCGAGGATGCGGCCGGAGAAGATGTTCTTCTTGCCTTTCTTCTCGACGGTCAGCAGGCCCTTCTGGATGGCGTAGTAGGGAATGGCATGCACTAGGTCACGCAGGGTGATCCCGGGCTGCATCTTGCCCTTGAAGCGCACCAGTACCGACTCCGGCATGTCCAGCGGCATGACGCCGGTGGCCGCGGCGAAGGCGACCAGACCGGAACCGGCCGGGAAGGAGATGCCGATCGGGAAGCGGGTGTGGGAATCGCCACCGGTGCCGACGGTGTCGGGCAGCAGCATGCGGTTCAGCCAGCTGTGGATGATGCCGTCGCCCGGACGCAGGGAAACACCGCCACGGGTGCGGATGAAATCCGGCAGGGTGTGGTGGGTCTTGACGTCGATGGGCTTGGGATAGGCCGCGGTATGGCAGAAGGACTGCATCACCAGGTCAGCCGAGAAGCCCAGGCAGGCCAGGTCCTTCAGCTCGTCGCGGGTCATCGGGCCAGTGGTGTCCTGGGAGCCCACGGTGGTCATCTTCGGCTCGCAGTAGGTGCCGGGGCGCACGCCCTCGACGCCGCAGGCCTTGCCGACCATCTTCTGCGCCAGGGTGTAGCCCTTGCTGCTCTCGGCCGGCTGGTCCGGCTTGTTGAACAGGTCGGTCGGACCCATGCCCAGTTCGGCACGCGCCTTCTCGGTCAGGCCACGGCCGACGATCAGCGGGATACGGCCGCCGGCGCGGACTTCGTCCAGCAGCACGGGGGTCTTGAGTTCGAAGGTGGCGAGCACCTCGTCGCTGCCATGGCGGGTGACCTTGCCAGCCTTGGGATAGACGTCGATGACGTCGCCCATTTCCAGCTCAGACACGTCGAATTCGATCGGCAGGGCACCGGCGTCTTCCATGGTGTTGTAGAAGATCGGCGCGATCTTGGAGCCGAAGCAGAAACCGCCCGCGCGCTTGTTGGGCACGTAGGGGATGTCGTCGCCGAAGAACCACAGCACCGAGTTGGTGGCGGACTTGCGGGAAGAACCGGTGCCGACCACGTCACCGACGTAGGCGACCGGGAAGCCCTTGGCACGCACTTCCTCGATCTGCTTGAGCGGACCGATGCTGCCTTGTTGCTCGGGCACGATGCCGTCGCGGGCCATCTTCAGCATGGCCAGGGCGTGCAGCGGGATGTCCGGACGCGACCAGGCGTCAGGGGCGGGGGAGAGGTCGTCGGTGTTGGTCTCGCCTGGCACCTTGAACACGGTCAGGGTGTACTTCTCGGCGATTTCCGGACGCTTCTTGTACCACTCGCCTTCGGCCCAGGACTGCATGACGGCCTTGGCGTGGGCATTGCCCGCCTTGGCTTTCTCGGCCACGTCGTGGAAGGCGTCGAACATCAGCAGGGTGTGCTTGAGTTGCTCGGCGGCCACGGCGCCCAGTTCGGCGTCGTCCAGCAGCTCGACCAGGGTGGCGATGTTGTAGCCGCCCTGCATGGTGCCCAGCAGCTCGGTAGCGCGCTGACGGGAGATCAGCGGGGACTGGGCTTCGCCCTTGGCGATGGCGGAGAGGAAACCGGCCTTCACGTAGGCGGCTTCGTCGACGCCCGGCGGTACGCGGTTGGTAATGAGGTCGACGAGGAATTCTTCCTCACCGGCCGGGGGATTCTTCAGCAGTTCGACCAGACCGGCCGTTTGTTCGGCGTTCAGCGGCTGGGGCACGATGCCCTGGGCGGCACGCTCTTCTACGTGTTTACGATAGGCTTCAAGCACAGGTTGACCCTCATCAGTGGTCCAATATTGCGTCCGGGGGCTGGCGCCCCGAAATGTATCCGGCAGGGTATGACGGGGGAGGCTGCGGGCAGGACCGCCGTCGCGCCGGACGCATTCCGCTGGAAGCTGTTTTCAAAGTTTTACGCCGGCTGCTGGAGAGCTAATCGGCAGCAGGCGGTTGATGAGGCCGCCGCTGCCGGATCGCCGGATACTTTGCTCGTGACGCTTTGAAAACAGCTTCGTATCGGACATTGCGCCTATAAGGCTGCCTAATTCTACGCCAAGCCTCTGACGAAGTTAAGCGCCGCGTTGTCGCATCGTGTGCGTCACGCCGTTAGACCTTGGCCGTAGCCTAGCGACCCAGATGCGCGAAGCGTCCGCTGAAGGGCTTGGCGATGGGATAGGCCAGGTCACCGTGCTTGCTGGTGCCCAGGCCCAGGTCGACCAAGGATTCGGCCAGCTTGACCGCGGCGCTGACACCTTCGATCACCGGAATGCCGATGGCCTCGCTCAGGGCTTCGCGCAGATCGGCCATGCCGCCACAGCCCAGCACGATGGCCCCGGCACCTTCCTCGTCCCGGGCGCGACGCCCCTCGGCGGCGATCAGCTCGATCAGGCTGTCGTCGGCGGCCTCCAACGCCAGCACCGGCAGGTCGATGCAGCGCACCGAGGTGCACAGCTCGGCAAAGCCGTAACGCTGCAGCAGGTGCTCGGCGATGATGCGGGTGCGGGTGAGGGTGGTCACCACGGCGAAGCGGGTGGCCAGCAGGCTGGCCAGGTGAAAACCGGCCTCGGCGATACCCAGCACCGGCCCCTTGGCCATTTCCCGCGCGGCCAGCAGGCCCGGATCGCCGAAGCAGGCGATGACATGGGCCGCGCAGCCCGCGTCGACGCCCTTGCGCATTTCCTCGATCACGCCAACCGCAGCCACGGCTTCGTCGTAGTGACTCTCGATGGAAACCGGACCGGCTTCGGGGTTGCTGGCGAGAATGGTGGTACCCGGGCGGGCGATGGCCTGGGCTGCGCGACCGATCTTGGCGGTCATGTTGGCGCTGGTATTGGGATTGATGACCTGAATCTGCATGGGACGCCTCAACTGCGTTTGAAGATGCTGCGGAAATCGGGCTCGGCGGCCACAGGCCGGTCGATCCGCAGGGATTCGCGGATCAGGCGCAGATGCTGCGCCATCCAGTCGCTGGCGGCCGCGCCCTTGCCCTGGACGAGCAGGTCCAGCAGGTCTTCGTGCTGGCCGCAATCGCAACCCAGACTGTGCCGCGAGCCATAGATGGCGATCAGCAGCGAGGAGCGACTGGCCAGTTGGGCGACCTGCTCGGTCAGCACCTGATTGTCGGCGAGGGCGGCGAGTTCGACGTGGAAGCGCGCGGACAGCTGGATCGCCAGGCTGTGGCGGCCGCCATGCTGGGCCTCGTGCTCCTCGAGGCACAGCTGCCGCAGGGGCGCGAGCTGGGCGCTGTCGACCCGTGCGGCCACCAGGGGCATCAGCGCCGGTTCGATCAGCTGGCGTGCGGCGAGGATGTCCTGGGCTTCCTTGGCGCTGGGCTGGGCGACCTGGGCACCGCGATTGGCGCGCAGGGTCACCAGGCGTTCCAGGGCCAGCCGCTGCAGCACCTTGCGAATGCCGGTGCGGCTGATGCCGAAGGTTTCCGCCAGGGTGTCTTCCGGCAGCCGGGTGCCCGGAGTCAGGCGATGCTCGACGATGGCGTCGAGGATGTCCTGGTAGATCCGCTCGTCCCGGGGCGAGGCGGCAACGGCGAGCGGCGAGGGTACTGCACTCATGGGCTGGCTCCGGCGATTTGCCTATATTGTATACAAGTTATGGGGCCTCGACGATGGGGGAATCTGGTCGACTCTGTGCGCCAAGGTAGCGCCTGTCTGCCACCAAACGCCCCAGGGGAGTGCACGTCCGGTAACGTCTGGAATGCTGCATTGGTAGCTCTTCCTGTGAAAAATCCCTAGTGAGCCAGCGAGTTAAAGGTATTTCGCGGTAACTGGCACGGTCTCTGCTCGGTGGGATTGTATACAAAACAAGGCGGGCGCCGTATGCAGGTACCCGCCACCATGGAGGAGGCGATTCATGAACCAGCAGATTCCCCCGGGCTACAGCCCACGTCTGTACAACGAAGACCTCGGCCCGGTCGAGCAGAAATGGAGCTGGTACAACATCTTCGCCTTCTGGATGAGCGACGTGCACAGCGTCGGTGGCTATGTCTTCGCCGCCAGCCTGTTCGCCCTGGGGCTGGCCAGCTGGCAGGTGTTGATCGCGCTGCTGGTGGGGATCTGCATCGTTCAGGTCATCGCCAATCTGGTCGCCCGGCCCAGCCAGCAGGCCGGCGTACCCTATCCGGTGGTCTGCCGGCTGGCCTTCGGCGTCTTCGGCGCGAACATTCCAGCGGTGATCCGTGGCCTGATCGCGGTGGCCTGGTACGGCATCCAGACCTACCTGGCCTCCAGCGCCCTGGTCATCGTGGTGCTGCGCTTCTTCCCCGCGCTGGCGGTCTATGGCGACAGCGATTTCCTGGGTCTTTCCTACCTGGGCTGGGGTGGCTTCCTGACCCTCTGGTTCCTGCAGGCCTGCGTGTTCTGGGCCGGCATGGAGTCCATTCGCCGCTTCATCGACTGGGCTGGCCCTGCCGTCTATGCGGTGATGTTCCTGCTCGCCGCCTGGATCGTCTGGCGCGCCGGCTGGAGCAATATCAGCTTTACCCTGGCGGAAAAGCAGCTGACCGGCTGGGCGGCCTTTGGCCAGGTGATCGTCGCCATCGCCCTGGTGGTGTCCTATTTCTCCGGGCCCACGCTCAACTTCGGTGACTTCAGCCGCTACTGCCGCTCCATGCAGGACGTTCGTCGCGGGAATTTCTGGGGCCTGCCGATCAACTTCCTGGCCTTTTCCCTGGTCACCGTGGTGATCGTCTCCGGCACCCTTCCGGTGTTCGGCGAGATGATCCACGATCCCATCGCCACCGTGGCCCGCATCGACAACACCACCGCGGTGCTGCTGGGTGCCTTCACCTTCGTCACCGCCACCATCGGCATCAACATCGTCGCCAACTTCGTTTCGCCCGCCTTCGACTTCGCCAACGTGGCGCCGAGCAAGATCAGCTGGCGCGCGGGCGGCATGATCGCTGCCGTGGCCTCGATCTTTCTCACCCCCTGGAATCTGTTCAACAACCCCGAGGTGATCCACTACACCCTGGACGTCCTGGCGTCCTGCATCGGCCCGCTGTTCGGCATCCTGCTGGTGGACTACTACCTGCTGCGCAAGGGCCGCATCGATGTCGATGCGCTGTTCGACGACAGCCCGAGTGGCGCCTACTGGTATAGCGGCGGCGTCAATTGGGTCGCGGTCCAGGCACTGGTGGCCGCGGCGCTGATCGGGCTGTGCTTCACCTTCGTGCCCTGGTTCAAGCCCATCGCCAACTTCGCCTGGTTCACCGGCTGCTTCCTGGGCGGGCTGTTCTTCTACGGGCTGAGCCGCCGTAGCGCCAATCCGCTGCCAAGCCGGAGCGTCGCCGCGGTGTGATTTGGCCTGGGGTTCTGCACGACCGGCGCGGGTGGCCCGCGCCGGTCGTCGACGTTTCCGGCTAGACTAGGCGTTTTGCTCCAAGGCTTGCCGCCCATGCCCGCTCCTGTCATCAAGACGCCCTGTGTCGGCCTGTGCTCGACGATGTTCGGCGACCACGTCTGCCGTGGCTGCAAGAGATTCCACCACGAGGTGGTGAACTGGAATCTCTACGGCGAAGAAGAGCGCCGCGCCGTCTGGGCGCGTCTGGAATTGCTGCTGGTGCAGGTGGTGTCGGCCAAGGTCGATGTCTTCGATCCGGGGCTCTTGCGCCAGCAATTGCAGCAGCGCAGCATCCGCTTCCGGCCGGATCAGTCGGAATACTGCTGGGCCTACCAGCTGCTGGCCCGCGGTGCGCGCCACATCCAGCAGCTGGATGCCTATGGCGTGCGCCTCTTGCCGGAGTTTCGCGAGCGCCCCCTTGCCGATCTGCGTGACGCCATCGACCGGGAATTCTTCCTCCTGTCCGAAGCTCACTACGATCGCTACATCGCCCCACGCTTCCTGCTCGAAGGCGTCGACAGCCGCGTCTGAGTGCTGCCGGGCGAGTGGCGCTGCCCAGGCGCGCGCCTTTCTCTATAATGCGCGGCTTTTGCACGGGATTACGCTGATGTCCTTGCCCGAGATGAACGAATTCCTCGGTTGCCGCACGCCGGATGCCTGGGTCGAGGCCGCGCTGCAGGACCTGCCGACGCTGCTGCAGGACCACGCCAACAACGAGAAGAAGGCCGCTGGCGCCGCCTTTCACTATCTGTTCACCTATTCCAATCGCGCCGAGCTGTCCTGGAAGATGTCCCGCATCGCCCGTGAAGAGCTGCGCCATTTCGAGCAGGTGCTGCAAATCATGAAGCGCCGTGGCATCGAGCACCGCAACGTCAGTTCGGCGCGCTATGCCGGTGCCCTGCGCAAGCTCTGTCGCAACCACGAGCCGCTGAAGCTGACCGACAGCCTGGTGATCGGCGCCTTCATCGAGTGCCGCTCCTGTGAACGCTTCGGTGCTGTGGCGCCCCACCTAGACGCGGAGCTGGGCAAGTTCTATAGCGGCCTGCTGGCCTCCGAGGCCCGGCATTTCCAGGACTATCTCAAGCTCGCCTATCTCTATGGCGAGCGCGACGACGTCGACGCCAAGATCGCCGAGGTGCGTGCCCTGGAAGTGGAGTTGATCACCTCCAGCGATCGCGAGCTGAGATTCCATAGCGGCATCCCCTCCGCCGCCTGAGAGCCTTTGAACTGGCTCTGCACCGCCTTACTTGCAGGCCTTGGTCTCGCCTACATAGGGATTGCCACGCCCCATGATGCAGGCCAGCCGTTGGTTGCGCTGGCGCTCCCAGGCTTCCGGCGGATACTGCTTGGTCCAGGCGGTATAAAGCTGGCGGTCCTGCTTGGACAGGCGCAGGCCGTAGCGGTCGCTCATGTAGAAGTAGGTGCGCGCCACCATGCCGCGGATCTCCGGGCGCGGCATGGCGGTCTTGGCCTTGAAGTCCACCACCATCTGGCAGGCACCGTACTGGCTCGGTTTCTGCGGCAGCCAGCCGAAGGCGAAGTTGCTGCGATCGCCATTGACCTCGCCGACCACCGGCACCAGGTTGAAGAGATCGGCCTCGGCCTTCTGGTACACCGGATCGTTGGCGGTGCAGTTCTTGCGGCCGCCTTTCTGCCAGCATTGGCGCTGATGGCCGATCACCCAGGCCGGCACGATGTGTTCCCATTCGATGCGGCTGGCACGCTGGGCGCTCTTGCGCGGGACGTAGCCACAGCTCTTGAGGTCCACGGTCTTGCCGTTGTAGTGGCAACCGCAATAGAAATCCACGCCCTGCTTGGCATAGACCTTGGCCGCGACCACCTTGGCTTCGCTGAAGGTGCGAGGCGGCTGGGGGGTCGCCAGGGCGCTCAAGGAAGCCAGGCTCAGGCAGAACAGCAGGGCGGGGCGCAACGACATGGAGAATCCGTCCGAAAAAGCGCGGATACTACCGACCCGCTTGGGGTCGCGGTGTGATTGGGTTCACTGGAATCCGCCTCGCGACCGCCTGGCAAGGGCGCAGAACACGATTCGATATCAATGACTTAGAGGTATGGCATGGCTGCCTGGGACATCTTCTGCACCGTGGTGGACAACTATGGTGACGCCGGCATCACCTGGCGCCTGGCCCATCAGCTGGTCGCCGAACATGACCAGCAGGTCCGCCTCTGGATCGACGACCTCTATCCCCTGGCACGCATCCAGCCGGGGGTCGATGGCGCGGCCGAGCAGCAATGGCACCGTGGCGTCGAGGTGCGTCTCTGGCGCGCCGATTGGGCCGCAGCGGAGCCGGGCGACGTGGTGGTGGAGGCCTTCGCCTGCCAGCTGCCGGACGGCTTCGTCACGGCCATGGCGCGTCGCGCCGAGCGACCGCTCTGGCTGAACTTGGAATACCTGAGCGCGGAGGAATGGATCGAAGGCTGCCACGCCCTGCCGTCGCTGCAACCCACCGGGCTGAACAAGTATTTCTTCTTTCCCGGCTTCACCGCCAAGGTGGGCGGACTGCTGCGTGAGCACGACCTGCTCGATCAGCGTGACGGCTTCCTCCAGGCGGCCACGGCCCGGGACGACTTTCTGGCTGGGCTGGGCGTTCGACGCCAGACCGGGGAGCGACTGTTCTCGCTGTTCGCCTACGAGAACCCGGCGCTGATCGACTGGCTCGATGCCCTCAGCGCCGGCACGCGCCCCACCTGCCTGCTGGTACCGGAGGGCCGGGTGCTGGCCAACGTCGCCGCCTGGCTCGGCGTCGACTGGCTCAAGGCCGGCGACAGCCACCGTCGCGGCGCCCTGCGGGTGCAGGTGCTGCCCTTCGTCTCCCAGCAGGACTACGACCGGCTGCTGTGGTGCTGTGACTTCAATGCCATCCGTGGCGAGGACTCCTTCGTCCGCGCCCAGTGGGCGGCGCATCCCTTCGTCTGGCACATCTATCCGCAGGAAGAGGACGCCCACTTCGTCAAGCTCGAGGCCTTTCTGGCGCGCTATGTCGCCTCGGGCACCCCTGAACTGGGCGCTGCGGTCAGTGACCTATGGCTAGCCTGGAACGGTCGCGGCGACCTGGCAGTAGCCTGGTCGGCGCTGGAGGCGCAGGTCGAGGACTGGCGTCTGCTGGCGCGGGATTGGAGCGATCGGATGGCTTCTCACAGCGATCTTGCCGCCAGCCTGGTGCATTTCCATACAGATTGGCTATCATATGGCGCCTCGAAATCCCGTTCTTCCATCCATACGGATAACCGCATGAAAACCGCACAAGAGTTCCGTGCCGGCCAAGTGGCCATGATCGACAACGCTCCCTGGGTCATCCAGAAAGCTGAATACAACAAGTCCGGCCGTAACGCTGCAGTGGTCAAGATGAAGCTGAAGAGCCTGCTCTCCGGCAGCGCGACCGAGACCGTCTTCCGCGCCGATGACAAGCTCGAGCCGGTGATTCTGGATCGCAAGGAAGTGACCTATTCCTACTTCGCCGATCCCCTGTATGTGTTCGTCGACAACGACTACAACCAGTACGAAGTCGAGAAAGACGACCTGGGCGAAGCCATTGCCTTCATCGAAGACGGCATGACCGACGTCTGCGAAGCGGTGTTCTACAACGACCGCGTCATCTCCATCGAGCTGCCCACCACCATCGTGCGCCAGATCGCCTACACCGAGCCGGCCGTTCGCGGCGACACCTCGGGCAAGGTCATGAAGACCGCGCGCCTGAACAATGGCTACGAGCTGAAGGTTTCCGAGTTCTGCGATATCGGCGACCACATCGAGATCGACACCCGTACCAACGAGTACAAGTCGCGCGCCAAGGTCTAAACCAGGCGTCTCGACAGAAAGCCCGGCTTGCCGGGCTTTTTGCTGTCTGGGTGTCTGCCGGGATCGACCGCTGTTTCAACCTTTCTTCGCTGCTGGATAGTGCCATCGTGGAATCGCTGTTTACGTTGTTGATCGATGTCGTCCTCGGCGCGCTGCTGGGCGTGGTGGGTGGCCTGTTCGGCATCGGCGGCGGCTTGATCGCCATTCCGGTGCTGGCCCTGCTGTTCAGCCTCGACCAGCAACTGGCCCAGGGCACCGCCCTGGTGATGGTGGTGCCCAACGTGCTGCTGTCGGTCTACAAGTACAACCAGCGCAACCGCATCGACTGGCAACGCGCCGGGCTGCTGGCCGCGGCCGGGATGCTGTCGGCCCTGGTGGGCACGGCGTTGGCGGTGTCCCTGGATGCCCGCTCGATGCGCCACGGCTTCGTCGGCTTCCTGTTCCTGCTGGTGCTCTACAACCTCTGGCAACTCTATCGTCGTGGCCAGCCGCCGCTGACGACGCCGAGCCGGCTGGGTCTCGGCGTGCTGGGGCTGGTTGCGGGTATGGTCGGCGGGCTGTTCGGTGTCGGTGGGGCGGTGATCGCCACGCCGATCCTGGCCGGAGTCATGGGCCTGACCCAGGTGGCGGCCCAGGGCATGTCCCTGGCCATGGCGCTGCCTACCACCGGGGTCACCCTGGCCAGCTACGCCTGGCATGGGGAGGTCGACTGGAGCGTGGGTATTCCGCTCGCCCTGGGTGGGCTGCTCAGCGTGAGCTGGGGCGTGAAGTTGGCGCACCAGCTGCCAGAGCGCCTGCTGCGGCTGCTGTTCTGTGGCTTCCTGCTGCTGTGTGCGGTGCTGCTGGCGCTGCGCTGATTAGACGTTGTCTGAAAACTGCCTGCGCATGGGTGATCCTGCGTTAAAAATCAGCTGGATCGCCAGCTCGGTCGGAATGCTCATTTACCATTTGTAAACTCGAGCGCGAGTCCAATCCGCTTCCTCGCTGATTCTTGCTTTGCCTCACCTTCGCTCGGCGACTTTTCAGACAAGTCCTACTGCCGAAAGCCCTCGGCGATATGCTCGGCGAGAGTGTCGATGATGGGTGAAGCGCTGCGCGGATTGCGCAGCAGTTCGATGGAGCAGGCCGGCAGATCGGGCATGCCCTCGGCTTCGCTCAGGCGGCGCAGTTCGCTGGGCAACAGGCTTTCCAATTGCGCGGTGACGGCCAGGCCCGCCTTGACGATGCCCAGCAGCGCCGCCAGGCTCGGGCTGCTGTAGGCCAGACGATAGCCACGCCCACGACTGTCCAGGGCGCGTCGGGCCCATTCGCTGAGAAAGCACGAGGTGTTGAACATCGCCAGCGGCAACGGATCGCGCTGGTGGATATCGAAACCCGGCGCCTCGGCCCAGATGAAGCGCTCGCGACGCAGGGGCAGGCCGATCTCGTTGCCCGGTTCGCGGGTGACGATGGTCAGATCCAGGTCCTGACGTTGCAGCAGGCCCGCGGTGGTCTCGCAGTGGACATCCACCTGCACCAGCGGATAGGCCTTGGCGAAGCCCGCCAGGATGCCCGGAATGAACCTCATGACATAGTCATCG
Source organism: Pseudomonas sp. MS15a(2019) (assembly GCF_013277805.1). Classification (NCBI taxonomy): domain Bacteria; kingdom Pseudomonadati; phylum Pseudomonadota; class Gammaproteobacteria; order Pseudomonadales; family Pseudomonadaceae; genus Pseudomonas; species Pseudomonas sp. MS15a(2019). Next base: position 368,444 of record NZ_VBTN01000003.1, on the reverse strand, counting down.
GGGGTGCCGATGCGCACCGTGCCCACCATGTGCGGCTCGCGCAGGGTAGTCATCACCTCGCCATGCAGCTTGAGGATCCGCCGGGCGAAGCCCAGCAGGATCTGGCCTTCCGCCGTCAGGCGTACCTGGCGGCCCTCTCGCTCGAACAGCCGCCGCTGCAGTACGTCTTCTTCGAGCTTGCGCATTTGCATGCTCACCGCCGACTGGGTGCGATTGACCACCTCGGCGGCACGGGTGAAGCCGCCCTGGTCAGCGATGGCGACAAAGGTGCGCAACAGATCGGTCTCTATGCTGGGATAGTTCATGGCATCAGCCTGGTGAATGGATCGCATCAGAAAGATTCGTTGGATTGATGTTATGCCAGCTTCCAGACTTGAGCCATACCCCTTGGAGAAGGAGTTTCACCATGGCTCGGCTCGCTACTCACCATGATTCGTTCGCTCGCGCCCGTGGATATCTGGACGTCAGCTGCCGCCTGCGTCGGGCCCTGGCCTGGTTGCAGCGAGCGATGCAGGTCTCCCGTCAGCGCCGTGCGCTCTATCGGCTGGATGACAGTGCCTTGCACGACCTGGGTCTGAGTCGCGCCGATGCCTGGCAGGAGGCTGACAAGCCCTTCTGGCAGCAGCCGGCAGAGGAGGGCGGCCGCCGATCCTGCTAGGGTGGAGCATCACCTCTCGCTATCAGGAGTTCGGATGGAAAGCCTTTCCCTGCGCGAGGCCAGACGCCTGGCCTTGCGCGCCCAGGGCTTCGGTAGCCAACCCAAGGGCGGCGCGGGCGCTGCCGCCCTGTACCGCCAGGCCGTGCGCCTGAATGTGCTGCAGATCGACTCGGTCAACGCCCTGGTGCGCTCGCACTATCTACCGCTGTTCAGTCGTCTCGGCCGCTATGCCTTCGCCGACTTCGATGCCCTGGCCTGGGGCCGGGGGCGCAAGCGCCAGCTCTACGAATGCTGGGCCCACGAGGCCTCGCTGGTGCCAGCCGAGGTCTGGGCCGAGTTGCGCTGGCGTCGCGAACAGGCGCGCCAGGGCGTCGGCATCTATCGCCAGCTGGCACGGTTCGCCGTCGAGCAGCCGCAGGTCGTCGCCCAGACCCTGGAAGCGGTCGTGCAACGCGGCGCCCTGGGCGCTGGCAGCCTGGCGAAGCGTGCCGAGCAGGCCGGTCCCTGGTGGGACTGGAGTCCGGGCAAGCTGGCGCTGGAGTGGCTGTTCGCTGCCGGCGAGGTGACGGTGGCGGGGCGGCGCGGTTTCGAGCGGCTCTATGACCTGCCCGAGCGGGTACTGCCGGCGGCGCTGCTCGCGGCTCCGGCCCCCACGCCTGAAGCCGCACGGCGGGCACTGCTGTTGCGCAGCGCCCGTGCTCTGGGGGTTGCGAGCGAGGTCCAGCTGCGCGACTACTTCCGTCTGAGTCCCGCCGAAGCACGCCAGGGTATCGCCGAGTTGCAGGAGGAGGGCAGTCTGCAGCCGATCCAGGTGCAGGGTTGGTCGAAGCCAGCCTATGTGGTGGATACCCCGAACCCCGGGCGGCCGGTGCAGGCCGCCGCATTGCTATCGCCCTTCGATTCCCTGGTCTGGGAGCGCGAGCGCACCGAGCAGTTGTTCGGTTTCCGCTATCGACTGGAGATCTACACGCCGGCGCCCAAACGGGTCTATGGCTACTATGTGCTGCCCTTTCTCTACCGAGAGCGGCTGGCCGCGCGGGTGGATCTGCGCGCCGAGCGGGCGCAGTCGCGCCTGGCGGTGCATGCGGTGCACCTGGAGCCGGCGGGGTTGGATGAGGAAGGCCTGGATGCCCTGGCTGGGCAGTTACGGGCCCTGGCCGACTGGCTGGGCCTCGCCGACCTGCAATTGCACGGGCCGGCGGACGTCTTGCGGGAGGCAGTGGCGCGGCGCTAGAGAGCGCCGCGCATGCTGCTCAACGACGGATGCCCTTGAGCGTCTCGGCGATCATGAAGGCCAGTTCCAGGGACTGATCGGCGTTCAGGCGCGGATCGCAATGGGTGTGGTAACGATCGGAGAGGGCGTCCTCGGTGACCGGACGGGCGCCGCCGATGCACTCGGTGACGTTCTGTCCGGTCATTTCGATATGGATGCCGCCAGCATAGGTGCCTTCGGCCTTGTGCACGCCGAAGAACTCCTTGACCTCGCCCAGCACGCTGGCGAAATCCCGGGTCTTGTAGCCGCTGGAGGCCTTGATGGTGTTGCCGTGCATGGGGTCGGAACTCCACAGCACCTGGCGGCCTTCACGCTCGACGGTCTGGATCAGCCGCGGCAGGTGATCGCCAACCTTGCCCACGCCCATGCGCACGATCAGGTTGAGGCGGCCTGGATCGTTCTCCGGATTGAGGGTGTCGATCAGGCGGATCAGGTCTTCGCTGGTGGTGGAAGGGCCGACCTTGACGCCGATGGGGTTGTTCACGCCACGCAGGAATTCCACGTGGGCACCGTCGGGCTGACGGGTGCGGTCGCCGATCCAGAGCATGTGCGCGGAGCAGTCGTACCAATCGCCGGTCAGGCTGTCGCGGCGGACGAAGGCTTCTTCGTAGTTGAGCAGCAGCGCCTCGTGGGCGGTGAAGAAGTTGGTTTCCTTGACCTGGGGCGCGGTGTCCAGGCCGCAGGCGCGCATGAACGCCAGGGTCTCGTCGATGCGGTCCGCCAACTGGTGATAGCGGTCGGCCAGGGACGAGTTGGCGATGAAGTCCAGGTTCCAGCGATGCACCTGGTGCAGGTCGGCGAAACCACCCTGGGCGAAGGCGCGCAACAGGTTGAGGGTCGCGGTGGATTGGTTGTAGGCCTGGATCAGGCGCTGCGGATCCGGGACACGGCTGCCTTCGGTGAAGTCGATGCCATTGACGATGTCGCCGCGGTAGGCCGGCAGGGAGACGCCATCCTGGACCTCGTCATTCGCAGAGCGTGGCTTGGCGAACTGGCCGGCCATGCGACCGACCTTGACCACCGGGCAGCCGGCGGCAAAGGTCATGACCACCGCCATCTGCAGCAGCACCTTGAAGGTGTCGCGAATTTTGCCGGCAGAGAATTCGAAGAAGCTTTCCGCGCAATCGCCGCCCTGCAACAGGAAGGCCCGCCCCTGGGTGACCTCAGCGAACTGTCGGCGCAATTCGCGGGCTTCGCCAGCAAAGACCAGAGGCGGATAACCCGCCAGGGTGCGCTCGACATCGGCGAGACGGGCTTGATCGGGGTATTCGGGCTGTTGCTGGATGGGCAGGCCTCTCCAGCTGGTGGGGCTCCAGGGCGCGGACATGATTCTCTCTGAGTGGTGCGACGAAGCCTTCCATGGTAACCGATAGCAGCGACAACTCTCGATAGACAGTGCCCATCGCGGCTACCATGGGCGGCTATAGAGGAGGGTGGTGATGGTCGAGACGGAAGTGTTGCTGGAAGAGGTCGTCGACGACCATGGCCGGATTCGGGTGGTGGAGGTGGGGCCTTACCGCTTCCTTGAATTCGGCGAAGAGGTGGAGCAGAGCTGTGTCTTCACCACGGACCCCGCCTGGCTGGAATACGACTACAACCGCGCCATGCTGCTGGGCGCGCTCTGCCACCCGCAGCCGCAGCGGGCGCTCTTTCTCGGCCTGGGCGCCGGCACCCTGACTCAGGCCTGCCTCAAGTGGCTGCCCCTGGAGGCGGTGGAAGCCCTGGAGCTGCGCCCCGCGGTGCCGCGCCTGGCACGGCAGCATCTTGGCCTTGGCGAAGATCCGCGGCTGCAGATCCGGATCGGCGATGCCCTGGAGCTGCTCGATAGCGCGGCGCCGGCAGATCTGATCTTTGTCGATCTCTACACCGATGTCGGCCCGTCCAGCGCCCACCTGGCCTGGCGCTTTCTGGAAAACTGCCAGGCCAAGCTCAACCCGGGCGGCTGGTTGATGATCAACCAGTGGAGCGCCACCGACGGCAAGCCGCTGGGCGCGGCGCTGCTGCGCGGGCTGTTCCGCCATCATTACTGGGAGTGCCCGGTGGTGGAGGGCAACGTGATCCTGCTGGTACCGGCGAGCCTGGAGCAGGAGCTGGACGAGGCTGGCACACGGCAGCGCGTTCGCGAACTGAGCCTGCGCATCGGCTTCGATCTGGAGGCCTATCTGAACAACCTGCGTGCGGCAACCTGACCCTAAAAGTAGACCAAGGTTCTCTGGAGAAATGTCCAGGGTTCGGGTATTATTCGCCCCGGTCTTTTTGACCTTCCGTTCAGGAACTGCATTTTCCCGGTCCGCCGCCATGGTTACACCGGTCGTGCGTTCGCCCGACGGCGAACAATCCTAGACGCTCCACCCCTTTTTCATCTTTATTTCGCAAAAAGCTCACACCTTGGCTGCCTGGGCGACTTCGGTCATTCGGATAAGCGCAGCTCTTGGCTTTGGGGTCTTTGCGAAGCACACGAGGCAAGACAATGACCCAGGACATCAGCAATTTCGCTGCGCTCAATCTCAATCCCGCCATCCTCGCCGCCATCAAGGCCGTCGGCTACGAAGAGCCGTCGCCCATCCAGTCGCAGTCCATCCCGGTGATCCTCGCCGGCCACGACATGATCGGCCAGGCGCAGACCGGTACCGGCAAGACCGCAGCCTTCGCTCTGCCGCTGCTCTCGCAGCTCGACCCGTCCCGTCGCGAACCCCAGATTCTGGTGCTGGTTCCCACCCGTGAACTGGCCCTGCAGGTGGCTACCGCCTGCGAAACCTATTCCACCGAGATGCCCGGCGTGAAGGTCGTGGCCCTCTACGGCGGCGCGCCCATGGGCCCGCAGCTGAAGTCCCTGCGCATGGGTGCCCAGGTACTGGTCGCCACCCCCGGTCGTCTGTGCGACCACCTGCGTCGCGACGACAACCTGCTGGCCACTGTCCAGCACCTGGTGCTCGACGAAGCCGACGAGATGCTCAAGCTGGGCTTCATGGATGACCTCGAATTCATCTTCGAAGCCATGCCGGAATCCCGCCAGACCGTGCTGTTCTCGGCGACCCTGCCGCCGTCGATCCGCGCCATCGCCGAGCGTCACCTCAAGGAGCCGCAACACGTCCGCATCGCGGCCAAGACCCAGACCGTCGCCCGCATCGAGCAGGCGCACCTGATGGTCCACGCCGACCAGAAGCCGGCCTCGGTGCTGCGCCTGCTGGAAGTGGAGAACTTCGACGCCCTGATCGCCTTCGTGCGCACCAAGCAGGCGACTCTGGACCTGGCCGAGCTGCTGGAGCGCCAGGGCTATCGCGTCAGCGCCCTGAATGGCGACATGCCCCAGGCCCAGCGCGAGAAGACCATCGAGTCCCTCAAGGACGGTTCGCTGGACATCGTGGTCGCCACCGACGTCGCTGCCCGTGGTCTGGACGTGGCGCGCATCACCCACGTGCTGAACGTGGACATGCCCTACGATCCGGAATCCTATGTGCACCGGATCGGTCGTACCGGCCGTGCCGGTCGTGAAGGTCGTGCGCTGCTGCTGGTCACCCCGCGCGAGCGCCGCATGCTGCAGGTCATCGAGCGCGTCACCGGTCAGCGCGTCGGCGAAATCCGCCTGCCCGACGCCGAAGCCGTGCTGGAAGCCCGTATCTCCCGCCTGGCCGATGGCGTGGGTTCGCTGCTGGCCGATGCCGACACCACTCACGGCGCCCTGCGTCAGGAACTGTGCGAGCGTCTGCAGTGCGATCCTTCGACCCTGGCGGCGGCCCTGCTGGCCAAACTGACCAGCGGCCGCGCCCTGGATATCGAGTCGGTGCGTCGCGAGCAGCCGCTGACCCCCGGCGCCGGTCGTGGCGAACGTCCCCGTGGCGAGCGTCCTGAGCGGGGCGACCGCCCTGAGCGCGGCGAGCGTCCGGATCGCGGCGAGCGTCGTCCGATGCAGCCGCTGCCGGAAGGCCGCGTGCGTTGCCGCACCGCCCTGGGCGCCCGTGACGGCGTTGCCGCCAAGAACCTGCTGGGTGCCATCATCAACGAAGGCGGCATGGATCGCGAGGCCATCGGCCGCATCCAGATCCGTGACTCCTTCAGCCTGGTGGAGCTGCCCGAGGAAGGCCTGGAGCGTCTGCTGACCAAGCTCAAGGACACCCGTGTAGCTGGCAAGGCCCTGCGCCTGCGTCGCTATCGCGAGGATTGATTCCCGCGGTCCCATGGAAAAGCCCCGGATATCCGGGGCTTTTTTCTGCCTGCAGGAAAGGCGGAGGAGTTAGAGGATCACCTTGTCCTTCAACTTTTCCGCCGCCAGTTGCAGCGCCTGGATGACTCGCTCCTTGTCGTAGTTCTGGATGTTGTTGGTATCCAGGTACATGGAGAAGCCCGGCAGTTCGTGTTCGACATAGCTGGGGGAGGCGCCCAGGTCGCGACGGAAGTCCACCACCTGGTAGATCTGCACCGGCTTGCTGAAGCCCTTGACGGTGATCCAGCTCTTGTCGCGGCACATGATGGTTTCCTTGACCAGCGAGTAGGTCTCGTGGCTGATCAGGATCTCGCCGGCATCGGCGGCATTCTCCAGGCGGCTGGCCAGGTTCACTTCGCGACCGATGATGGTGTAGTCCATGCGCGTGCTGGAGCCGAAGTTGCCGACCGTGCAGTAACCGGTGTTCAGGCCCATGCGGATTTCCAGCGGCTTGTTGATGCCCTGGCTGCGCCACTGCTGGCGCAGGACCTTCATGTGCTTGCGCATGGCGATGGCCATGGAGACCGCGGCCACGGCGTCCTTCTTGGCGCCCTGGCTGTTGGCGTCGCCAAAGAACACCATCACGCAGTCACCGACGAACTTGTCGATGGTGCCGCCGTACTTCACGGCGATCTTCGACATCTCGTTGAGGTAGTTGTTGAGCATGTCGGTGAGGGCTTCGGCCTCGAGTTCTTCGGACAGCTCGGTGAAGCCCTTGATGTCGGAGAAGAACACCGTGATCTTCTTGCGCTGGGTGCCCAGGGCGATGTGCTGCTTGCCCGTGAAGATGGATTCCCAGACCTGGGGCGAGAGGTATTTCGCCAAGTTATGCGCCAGGATCGCCGACTTCTCCTGCTCGCGCTTGAGGTCGTCGTTGATCTGGATGAGGCGCTTGCGCTGCCGGTGCAGGAAGTAGCCGGTACCCCAGAGGTGCAGCATGGTGCCCACTACGCTGGTGACCGCCACCAGTAGCGGGCTGGTGAGGTCGACGCCCTGGAAGAAGGTGGCACTGCCCAGCGCCGCGGCACTGGTGGCGAACAGCAGGCAGAGGCCGAGCAGACGGGGACCACCGCGCAGCATGCTGGTGTAGCCGAGCATGAACAGCAGCATCAGGGTAGGCATCAGCGGAAAGCGCAACACCACTGCGGCCATGCCGACGTGAATGGCGTCTATGGCGGCCAGCAGGATATCGGTCTGGGCGCCACGATCGCGTCTGAGCTTGAGGCTCAGGGTCTGGGCCAGGTGCGGATAGAGCAGGGCATAGGGGATCAACCACAGGCCCACGGCATCGGTCTGGGTGTAGTAACCCGCAGTGACGCTGGCGGCGGCGATCAGATAGGCGAACACCCGGGCGTAGTAGACGCCCAGGCTGTCACCGGACGCAGCGAGGAACCGGTTGAGCGCAAACTTCATCTGTCGGGTCCGTTTCGAGAAAGGCGAGAGGTCGGGATAACTCCGTTCGCGACGATGAAAGCGGCCGGGTTTTCTAGCATTCGCGATCTTAGCTGACCATCCGGGTAGCGGCCAAGAATGTCAGTGATTCCGCTGCTGTGACAGCCAAATTCGGCCGTCGTCCCTGGGTTACACTGCGGCATCCTTACAGGAGAGACGCTATGGATGCCCTCGAAGCTCTTTGCAATCGCGCCTCGGTCGGTCGCCTGACCGAACCGGGCCCCACCCCCGAGCAACTGGAGGTCCTGCTGCGCGCCGCGGACCGGGCGCCGGACCACAAGCTGCTGCGCCCCTGGCGGCTGATCCTGGTGGCCGGCGAGGGTCGCACGGCGCTTGGCAGGCTCTATGCCGACGCCTTGCGCCGTCGCGAGCCCGACGCGGATACCGCGGCCGTGGAAAAGGCCCGGCGCATGCCCCTGCGGGCGCCCCTGGTGATCGCCGTCGTCGCCGTGCCCCAGGCGCACCTCAAGGTGCCCGTTCAGGAGCAGATCATCACCGCCGGTTGCGTGGCCCACGGTCTGGTCAATGCGGCCTTCGCCCTGGGCCTGGGTGCGGTCTGGCGCTCCGGTGAGTTCAGCTACGATCCCTGGGTCCTGCAGGGCCTTGGCCTGACCGAGGACGAGCAACTGGTGGGCTACATCTACCTGGGCACGCCCGAGGTGGCGCCGCGGCTTCCGGCGCCACGTGATCTGAGCGCTCAGGTCAGCCATTGGCCAGCACCGGTCTGAGCGGCAGGGTGACGGTGGCGAGAAAGCCGCCGTCCGGGTGATTGCTCAGGTGCAGCTCGCCACCATGGCGCTCCACGGCGCGGCGAGCGATGGCCAGCCCCAGGCCGTACCCTGTGGCGTGCTGCTGGTCCGAGCGGAAGAAGGGTTCGCCCAGGCGCGGCAGGTCGTCGGCCTTGACGCCGGGGCCATGGTCACGTACCTGGATGCGTACCTCGCCGGCGGTCGCGGCTGCCGAGATGACGATGGGACGGGCGGGCGGATTGAAGCGCAGCGCATTGCGCAGGAGATTGTCCAGGGCGCGTTCCAGGACGTCCGGCCAGCCGTCCAGGCGCAGGGCGGCGGGAACGTCGAGTTCCACCCGCTGCTGGGGTGCGCTGAGTTGAGCATCGTCCACCAGGCCTTCGAGTAGCGGATGCAGTTCCAGCTGCTCGGGTGGGCCTGGATCCGCTTCCTGACGCGCCAGGGCGAGGATCTCGCCGATCAGGGTTTCCAGGCGGTCGCATTCCAGAGTCAGGCGCGGCCACATGTTGCCCAGGTCATGGGGGTCGGAGCGTTCGGCCAGTGCCAGGGCGATGCGCAGGCGGGCCAGCGGGGAGCGTAGCTCGTGGGACACGTCGCGCAGCAGCTGCCGCTGGCTGTCGATCAGGCGCTGCAGATGGGCGCCCATGCGATTGAAGTCTTCGGCCAGCACGCCCAGTTCGTCCTTGCGGCGGGCGAGGCGGGCGAGGGTGTCCTGCTGGTAGGCGGTCTGCCCGAGATCATGGACCGCACGCCTTAGATGATTGAGCGGGCGGGTCAGGCTGAGGGTCAGCAGCAGGCTGAACAGGGTCAGCACCACCGTGGCGATGGCCAGCATGCCGACCGGCCAGAACAGGCTCTGCCGGCGCCAGGCACCCAGCTCGGGGGTGGGCAGGTGGTAGATGAACAGGTAGGTCTGGCCGCTCGGGCTGGTGTATTCGTCGGTCAGGCGTCGCCAGGGCAACGGCCGGTTGGGGTCGCGGGCGCCGGGGCCGGGGCGCTGCTGACGCTGCGGCTGGTCGAGATCCTGGTCGAAGATGCGCGGTGGCAGGGTGCCGCGCACCAGGGGCGAGCCGTTCTCGCCCAGCACCAGCACATCGATGCCATAGCGGCCCTTGCGCTGTTCGAGTAGGCCTTGAGCGGCGGCGGGACCTTCGTTTTCATAACGTTGCACCCACTGTTCGGGGAGGTCGCGCAGGCCGGGATGCTGCGCGAGGATCCAGGAATCCTGATCGGCCAGGTGGCCGAGCAGCATGGTCAGGCCGACCGCGGACAGGATGGCCAGCCAGAAGGTGGCGAAGATGCGCCAGAAGAGAGAACGAAAAACCATGCAGTCGCCTTAGAAGCTGCTCAAAGTCTGCTGCGCGTCGGCCAAACGGCGTTGAAAATGCCTTCGGAATGCTCATTTACCACTCGTAAACCCGAGCGCGGGTCCGATCCGCTTCCTCAGGCATTTTCGTGGGGCCGCCTAGGCCTTGTTTGTCTCTAGCTCGCGAGACTTTGGGCAGATTCTTAGTCAGACGCTGCGCCGAGGACCATCGGCGCAGCGATCGGGGATCAGGAGGACTTGTGGTCTTGCTTCCACTGCTGGAACTCGGCCCACTCCTTGGCGCGATCCTCACGCTTCTTCTCCATTTCGTCGAAGCGCTTCTGCTGATCGGGCTTGAGCAGGGCGCGAATGGACTGACGGGTCTTGTCGCGGTTGCCATCCAGCTGATCGTGCAGAGCCTTGCGCTGATCCTCGGGCAGCTTGTCGAGGTAGCTCTTGACGATCTCGCGCTGCTGCTGGCGTTCCTCGCCCATCAGCTTGCCGACCTGCTCGCGTTGCTCGGGGGTCAGCTTGAGACCGCGCAGGGGGCCGTCGCCACGCGGACCGCCATCCATCAGCTTGCCGTGGGGCGGCGGGGTGATGTCGGTGCTGTCCTGGGTAGCGGCCAGGGTCAGGGTCGGCAGCAGGGCGGCGAACAGCACGGCGGGCATGAGTTTGCGCATCGAGAAATCTCCTTGGGATGACCGGTGCAACACCGGATGAGCCCAGTCTAGGAGCGGAGGAGTCAGTGGCGGTCAGCGGGGGTAAAGAGGGGGTAAAGGCTGCGCGGTGGGCTAGACGCTGTAGTAGTAGCCGCGGCCCCGCAGCGCCAGGATGCGCGGACGACCGTCGGCATGGCTGCCGAGCTTGCGGCGCAGATTGCTGACATGCATGTCCAGGCTGCGATCGTAGAGGGTCAGCTTGCGGCCCAGGGCCGCCTGGGCCAGGGCCTGCTTTTCCAGGGGATCGCCCGGCTGGCGCAGCAGGGCTTCGAGGATGCGACTCTCGGTGAGGGTCAGGGTGATCTCGGTTTCGCCGATGTTGGCGACGCCGCGCGCCAGACTCAGCGACAGGTCGCCTAGCTGCAGGCGGGCCGCGGGCTGGGCCGGATGACTGCGTCTGAGGATGGCTCGGAGGCGGGCGGTGAGTTCGCGCGGATCGCAGGGCTTGGCCAGATAGTCGTCGGCACCCAGCTCCAGGCCGAGGATCCGGTCGAGCGGTTCGCCCCGTCCCGACAGCATCAGCACGGGCAGTTGCGGATGATCGCTGCGCAGCTGCTTGAGCAATTCCAGGCCACTGCCGTCAGGCAGCATCACGTCCAGCACCACCACGTCCGGCGTCGCCTCGCGCAACTGGGTGCGGGCGTCGCTGCCGGCATGACAGGCGGTGACCTCGAAGCCTTCCTGTTTCAGCCAGGCACCGAGCAGGTCGCACAGTTCCTGGTCGTCGTCGATCAGCAGTATCTGACTCATGGGATCAGTCTCGCGGTTCATCCATGGGTTGCAGATGGCGCGCCAGATAGAGGCCCTGACCGAGCATGAATACCAGGGTCATCGCCAGACTGCCAAAGACCTTGAAGTCGACCCAGAAGCTTTCGTAGGTGAAGGCCACGTAGAGATTCGCGCAGCCGCAGACGATGAAGAAGATGATCCAGGCGATGTTCAGCCGCGTCCAGATCGGGGCCGGCAGTCGCACCGCGTGGCCCAGCATGCGCTGGATCAGCGGCTTGTCGCCGATGAACTGGCTGCCCAGGAAAGCCAGGGCGAACAGCCAGTTCACCACCGGCGCTTTCCACTTCAGGAAGGTCTCGCTATGGAACGCCAGGGTCATGCCACCGAACACCAGGCAGGCGATCAGCGTCAGCCACTGACTCTTCTCCAGCCGGCGCTGGGTCGCGAAGATCGCGCCGTAGACCACCAGGGAGGCGATGATCAGGACCGCGGTGGCACTGAAGATGCCGCCCAGGGTAAAGGCGTGCCCGGCGAACTCCACCGGACGCGGATCGAGCTTGTAGACCAGGAAGAACAGGAGCAGGGGGATGAAATCGATGAATTGTTTCATTAACGCAGCCGATAGCAGTGCATCGCGGCATAATACCTGATGAAGCCGGAGGAGAAAGCCATGCGTATCGACCTGCACTGTCATACCACCGCGTCGGACGGCGCCTTCGCGCCCGCCGAGGTGGTCAGACGCGCCCATGAGCGCGGGGTGCAACTGCTGGCCATCACCGACCACGACACCCTGGATGGCTATGCCGAAGCCCTGGCAGCCGCGGATGGCCTGGGGCTGCGCCTGCTCTCCGGGATCGAGATGTCCTGCACCTGGGGCGGCGCGACCCTGCATGTGCTGGGCTACAACTTCGACCCCGAGGCGCCTGAGTTGAACGCCGCGCTGGAAGCCCTGCACGAGGGGCGCTGGGAACGCGCTCGGGAAATCGACCGGCGGCTGGCGGCCAAGGGCATGCCCGGCACCCTGGACGGCGCCCGGGCGGTGCAGCTGGCCCTGGGCGACAGTCGCAATGCGCCGGCCCGGCCGCATTTCGCCGAATACCTGGTGCAGGCGGGCTTTGTCGAGGACCGCGGCGAGGCTTTTCGCAAATGGCTGGGCGGCGGCAAGCTCGGCGACGTCAAGCAGCACTGGCCGACCCTGGCCGAGACCCTGGCGACCTTGAAGGGAGCCAAGGCATGGATCAGTCTGGCCCATCCGCTGGCCTATGGCTTCACCCGCACCAAGCTGCGCAAGCTGATCGGGGAATTCGTCACCGGCGGCGGCCACGCCATCGAGGTGGTCAATGGCGTGCAGCCGGCCGAGCAGGTCGGCACCCTGGCAATTCTGGCGCGGGAATTCGGTCTGATGGTGAGTGCGGGCAGCGATTTCCATGCGCCGGCCGACTGGTCGGACCTGGGCATGTACCGTCCGTTGCCCGAAGATCTGCCGCCCCTCTGGGCGCGCTTCAGTCAACCGCTGTACCCTCAGAATCGGGAACCCCAATGAGCCAGTTCATCGAGATTCATCCGCAGAATCCCCAGCCGCGGCTGATTCGTCAGGCCGTGGAAGTCATCCAGTCCGGTGGCGTCATCGCCTATCCCACCGATTCGTCCTATGCGCTGGGCTGCCGTATCGGCGAGAAGAGTGCTGTGGAGCGCATCCGCCGCATCCGCCAGCTCGACGACAAGCACAACTTCACCCTGGTGTGCTGCGATCTCTCCGAGCTGGGCATCTATGCCAAGGTGGATACCAGCGCCTTCCGGCTGCTCAAGGCCTATACCCCCGGCCCCTACACCTTCATCCTCAACGCCACGCGCGAGGTGCCGCGCATGCTGCTGCACCCCAAGCGGCGCACCATTGGCGTACGGGTGCCCCAGCATCCCATCACCCTGGCGCTGTTGGAGGCGCTGGGCGAACCCTTGATGAGCGTGAGCCTGATCCTGCCGGGGGATGACGAAGCCCTGGGCGATGCCTGGGAGATCCGCGAGCGTCTCGAGCACTTCGTCGATCTGGTGATCGAAGGCGGACCGGGAGGCTTGCAGCCATCGACCGTCATCAGCCTGGCCGCCGACGAGCCGGAAGTGATCAGGGTCGGTGCCGGGGATCCGACGCCCTTCATGATCGAAGCATGAGCGAAGCCCTGGATCCCCAGCTGCTCGAACCCGAGCAGCTGCGTCTGGCGCTGGTCTATGGCGAGGCCTTCACCGAACTGCCCCAGGACCTCTATATCCCGCCGGATGCGCTGGAGGTCTTTCTCGAAGCTTTCGAAGGGCCGCTCGACCTGCTGCTCTATCTGATCCGCAAGCAGAACATCAATATCCTCGACATCCCGGTCGCCGAGATCACCCGGCAGTACATGAGCTATGTCGAGCTGATGAAGGCGGTGCAGCTGGAGTTGGCGGCCGAGTACCTGCTGATGGCCGCCATGCTGGCGGAGATCAAGTCGCGCATGCTGTTGCCGCGCGCCGAAGGCCTGGAAGCCGAGGAGGAGGATCCCCGTGCCGAACTGATCCGCCGCCTGCAGGAGTACGAGCGCTTCAAGAAGGCCGCCGAGGAGCTCGATGATCTGCCGCGGGAGGGCCGCAACTTCGTGGTGCCCACCTTGCCGGCGCCCGAGGCACGGGCGCGCAAGCTGTTGCCCGAGGTGGAGCTGGGCGAGTTGCTGCTGGCCATGGGTGAGGTCCTGCGCCGGGCCGATCTGTTCGAGAGTCACCAGGTGACACGCGAGGTCCTGTCCACCCGCGAGCGCATGAGTCAGGTGCTGGAGCGCCTCAAGGATGGTGCCTTCGTGCCCTTCGTGGCACTGTTCACCTTGGATGAGGGGCGCCTTGGCGTGGTGGTGACCTTCATGGCGATCCTCGAGCTGGTCAAGGAAGCCCTGGTGGAACTGGTACAGAACGAGCCCTTCAGCCCCATCCATGTCCGCGCCCGGGTCAGCGACGCCGAAGCGCAAGCGGCGTCTCAGGCGTAGGCCAAGGCTGCCGTTGCCGCCGCGCTCTTGCGTTTGCTCACCAACAGGCGGGCGCCTTCACCGGCCGCAACCAGGGCCGCGGCTTCGGCGACACTGGAGCTGCCAACATGCTGCAACACCGGCTTGCTGGCTGAGGTTATGCCGCGTTCTTGCGCCAGGCGTTCAGCGGGAAAGCCCTGTAAAGGCAGCTGCCAGCGTTGGGCGAGGGCGCGCAGTCCGCGTTCTTCGAGTCGACTGGCCACCGTCGCCAAGGCGGTCAGGGCGGCGCGGTCGCAGCCGGCTTCCTGCAGCACCTCTTGCGCCAGCTCGGCAAGCTCCTCCACCGAACAATCTCGACGGCAACCTAGGCCCAGGACCAGCGCCATCAGCCTTGCGGCTCCTGACGGCAGAACAGCCAGCTGCACGCCAGGCCTAGCAATAGCCAGAAAGGCAGGTTGCTCACCAGCACGGCGATCTGGAAGTGCCGTTGCAGTTCTTGTGGTGCCAGGCTCTCATGCGCGACCGGCTGGGGCGCTCCCAGCAAGTGGGGAATGACCAGCAGGCCCAGAGCGGCGATCTTGAAGCCTGGGTGGCGGGCGAACGCCAGCAGGGCGAGGGCGGCCGCGGTAGCGCCCGCGGTGCCTATCCACCAAGCCTGGCGCAGGGTGAGGTCCGCCGCGGCCGTGCCTGGTAGCTCCGGTGGCAGACCCAGGCTCGGCGCGAGGCAGAAGGTGGCGTAGCCGGCCAGCCCCCACAGCAAGCCCTGGTAGGTCCGGTTCGGCGCGCGCAGGTTGAGCAGGCCGGCGAGCACCAGGCCGAAACCCACGGCCACCACCAGGTTACCGCCGAAGGTCGACAGGGTGCGCGGCCAGCCATCTGCCGGGGCCCAGGCTTCTTCCTCGCCATGATCCTGATGCTCGGCCGTGGCCGGGGCTTCGGTCTGGACCTCGTAGGTTTCCGCCTGGAGGATGAGCGGCGTCATCCAGACGCTTTGCAAGATGCTCAGCAACAGAGCGGCGAGCAGCCCGGCCACGCCGGCACTGAAGGCGATACGCTGGAACATGACGAACTCCTCTTAGTGGCAAGGGAAGCCTTCGCTGTGGCGGGTATCGTGGGCGCCGTTGTGCAGCGCCTCGACATGGGAGAAACCGGCCAGGAACACCAGGCCCAGGCCGAGCAGGCAGGCGAGCAGCGTAGCGGTCAGGCGTTGGGCGCGGGTATGGGTATGAGGCTGGGGCAGGGCGGTCGTCGAGCGGGTAGCGGTCATGGCAAGGCCTCGGAGTCGAAGCGGCAGGGACGCGCCGAGGCAGCGAACCGCAGGCGGCCGCCGTCCAGCACGACCGCCCACCGCGGGTTGCTTGAAAGCGACAGGCCGGTCTCCGGACTCACGAGGGTCTCAAGGTGCGGTTTTGGCTGCGCGTCGGCCTGGCTGCGCTGAAGCCCTTCGCGGAGTGCTCATTTACTCTCGGTAAATTGCGTTTCCTTGCAGGGTTCCGCCTTGCCAGGTGCTAGCTCGCGCAAGACCGCATTCCCGTACGACTACCAGGATCGCCTTCCCCAAGCTTGCCAGCCGGGTGGCATCGTGATCCTGCGCTCGTCTACCGTTGCGGGGGCAGTGCCGGACTTGGACCGGCTTCCCGTTTCACCGCGACCCCTGGCGGAGTCGCGACACCTGAAGCAGGGGCGAGCAGACCACGCGGGTCGTCCGACGGTCAAGCCTGTTCGATTGACACCCCGGCGGGGCACTCGTAGCCTGTCGGGCTTCGAGGTGCTCTTGTCCGCAAGAGCTTGAAAGGGAACGCGGTGCGACACCGCGGCTGCCCCCGCAACTGTAAGCGGCATCTTCAGCCTCTCCACAGAGCCTGTTCATAATTGACGCTAGCTCGCGAAATTATGAACAAGCTTTAAGGCCACTGCTCACGCGGGAAGGCTGGAGTAGGGCGCCGTGAGCAGGAGACCTGCCTCGCTAGCTTTCCATACGCAACCGGGCGGGGTGATCCGGGCTGCCACCAGGGCCTTGCCGCTGCGCGAGCGCCTGGCATGCCTGCCCGTCTTTTTTTGCTTTCTTTCTAAGGGCAGCCCATGAAAACCCTGGCCAAGACTCCCGTCACCATCGTTACCGGCTTCCTCGGTTCCGGCAAGACCACCCTGTTGCGGCACATGCTCGACCATGCCGAAGGCCGCCGCATCGCGGTGATCGTCAACGAATTCGGCGAGCTGGGCATCGATGGTGAGATCCTCCGCCAGTGCAGCATCGGCTGTACCGAAGAAGAGGCCCAGGGCCGCGTCTTCGAATTGGCCAATGGCTGCCTGTGCTGCACCGTGCAGGAAGAATTCTTTCCGGTGATGAAGGAGCTGGTGGCGCGTCGCGGCGACATCGACCACATCCTCATCGAGACCAGCGGCTTGGCGCTGCCCAAGCCTCTGGTGCAGGCCTTCCAGTGGCCGGAGATCCGCAGCGCCTGCACCGTGGACGCGGTGATCACCGTGGTCGACAGTCCCGCGGTGGCGGCCGGCACCTTCGCCGCCCATCCCGAGCAGGTGGATGCCCAGCGCCGCCAGGATCCGAACCTGGACCATGAATCGCCGTTGCACGAGTTGTTCGAAGATCAGCTCGCCAGTGCCGACCTGGTGATCCTCAACAAGGCCGACGGCCTGGACGCCGAGGCCCTGGCCCGGGTCCGCGCCGAGGTGAGCGAAGAGTTGCCGCCCGCGGTCAAGGTGGTGGAAGCCAGTCGTGGCGTGCTGCCCCTGTCGGTGCTGCTGGGCTTGCAAGCCGAATCCGAGGCCCATATCGACAGCCGTCCGACCCACCATGACCTCGAAGGTCATGAAGACCATGACCACGATGAATTCGACTCCTTTGGCGTAGACCTGCCCGAGGTGGCGGAAGCGACCCTGCTGGCGGCGCTGACCGAGGTGGTCAAGAGCCATGGCGTGCTGCGGGTGAAGGGCTTCGCGGCCATTGCCGGCAAGCCGCTGCGACTGCTGGTGCAGGGGGTCGGTACCCGCTTCGACAAGCATTTCGACCGTGCCTGGAAGACCGGCGAGACCCGCAGCACCCAGTTGGTGCTGATCGGCCAGGAGCTGGACCAGGCGGCGATCACCGCCCAGTTGCGCGCCGCGGTCGCCTGACGCCAGATGCATCTGCTGCGTACCCAGCCGGGTGGCTTCGTCCCGGACGACGGCATCGCCCATCTGGCGCAGACGCCGGGTGAGATCGTCGTGCTCTGCAGTGGCGATTCGCATCTGGCCCTGCTGGCCGAGGCGACCCGTACCCTGGATGCCGGCTATCCCAGCCTGCGCCTGGCCAATCCCATGCAGCTGCAGAACCACGCCTCGGTGGACCTCTACGTCGAGGAGGTGGTGAGCCAGGCGCGAGTGGTGTTCATCTCCCTGCATGGCGGCCAGAGCTACTGGCGCTATGGCATGGAACGCCTCGCCGAGCTGGCCGCGCGGGGGCTGACCCTGATCGCAGTGCCCGGCTGCGATCGCCCTGACCCTGAGCTGATGGCTCTGGGCACCGTGGCACCGGACCTGGCCGAACGGCTGTGGCGCTACCTGCGTCAAGGCGGCCTGGGCAATGCCCGGGATTTCCTGCACTGCCTGGCCGCCGAATGCCTGGATGCCCGATACCTTTACGAGCCACCGCGGGAGTTGCCGCGGGTGGCGGTCTATCAGCCTGAAGGCCTGGGGCTGGCCGGCTGGCGCCCACGCTGGCGACAGGACTGGCCCACGGCGGCGCTGCTGTTCTACCGCACCCATCTGCAGTCGGCCAATACCGCCTTCATCGACGCTTTCTGCGCGCAACTCGAGGCCCAGGGGCTGAATCCGCTGCCCATCGCCGTGGCCAGCCTCAAGGAGGCGGCCTGCCTGACGGAAGTCGAGCGGCTGCTGGACGAGACCGACACCGCGCTGATTCTCAATACCACCGGCTTCGCCCAGTCCAGTCCGGAGCGGCCGAATCTCACGCCGTTCCGCCGACCGGTGCCGGTACTCCAGGCCATCTGCGCCCAGGACAATCGCGAACGCTGGCAGGAGAACCCCCAGGGTCTGGGGGCCCGCGACCTGGCCATGCACATCGCCCTGCCGGAACTGGATGGGCGCATCATCACCCGGCCGATCAGCTTCAAGGGCCTGGCCTGGCGCTGCGAGCGCAGTCAAAGCGACGTGGTCAACTACCAGGCCGATGGCGAGCGCATGGCCTTCGTCGCGCGGCTGGCGCGCAGCTGGATCGAGCTGGCGCGGCGTCCGGCGGCGGACAAGCGCATCGCCCTGATCCTGGCCAACTATCCGACCCGCGATGGCCGTATCGGCAACGGCGTTGGCCTGGATACCCCGGCAGCGGCACTCAAGGTGCTTCAGGCCCTGCAGACGGCCGGTTATCCAGTGGCCAATCTGCCCGAGAGTGGTACCGCCCTGATCGAGCGCCTGCTTGGTGGAGTGACCAACGACAGCGCCCTGCGGGATCTGCGCCCGGCCCTGCAGAGCCTGGCGCTGGATGACTACCAGGCGCTGTTCGCCCGCCTGCCGCTGAGTTTGCAGCAGGCGGTGACGGAACGTTGGGGGGCGCCCGAGGCCGATCCCATGCATCGGCGCGGTCGGCTCATGGTAGCCGGGGTGCGCTTTGGCCTGACCTTCGTCGGTATCCAGCCGGCGCGCGGCTATGACGTCAATCCGGCGGCGGTCTACCACGATCCCTCGCTGGTGCCGCCCCATGGCTACCTGGCCTTCTATTTCTGGCTGCGCGAGGCCTATGGCGCCCAGGCGGTGGTGCATATGGGCAAGCACGGCAATCTGGAGTGGCTGCCGGGCAAGGGCGTGGGCCTGTCCCAGGAATGCTGGCCGGACGCCATTCTCGGACCGCTGCCCAACGTCTATCCCTTCATCGTCAATGACCCGGGCGAGGGTGCCCAGGCCAAGCGGCGCACCCAGGCGGTGATCATCGACCATTTGATGCCGCCGCTGACCCGCGCCGAAAGCTACGGGCCGCTGCGCGACCTGGAGCGCCTGGCCGACGAATACTACGACGCCAGCCTGCTGGACCTGCGACGCGCGACCGAATTGCGCGGCGAGATCCTGCAACTGGTGCGCGAAACCGCCCTGGATCGTGAGCTGGGGCTGGTGATCACCGAGGACCCGGACAGCTGGCTGCCGCAACTGGACGCCTATCTCTGTGATCTCAAGGAATCCCAGATTCGCGACGGCCTCCATGTGTTCGGCGAGTCGCCCACCGGGCAGCTGCGGCGGGATACTCTGGTCGCCCTGCTGCGCATCCCCCGGGGCGATGCCCAGGGCGGGAATGCCAGTCTCCTGCGGGCGCTGGCCAAGGATCTGCAGCTGGCGTTCGATCCCTTGGCCGCCGATCTCGGCGAGCCATGGCAGGGACCGCGTCCGCCGTGCCTGGTGGCTCTTTCGACCGAAGCCTGGCGGACCCTGGGCGATACGCGCGAGCGGCTCGAGTTGCTGGCGCTTGCCCTGGTCGCCGCAACGGTGGAGGGTGAACCCTTGCCACTGGCGCTGGCCGAACTGCCGGCGACCCGTCCGGTGCTGGAGCACCTGGTCGCCCAGGTGGCGCCGGCGCTGGACGCCTGTGGGCCGGCGGAAATCGGCGGCCTGCTGGCGGCCCTGGACGGGCGCTTCGTTCCTGCCGGACCCAGCGGCGCCCCCAGTCGCGGCCGGCTGGACGTCCTGCCCACCGGGCGTAACTTCTTTTCCGTGGATGTGCGCAATCTGCCGAGCATGACCGCCTGGCGCCTCGGCTGGCAGTCGGCCAATCTGTTGCTGGAGCGCCATCTGCAGGAGGAGGGCGATCACCTGCGCCAACTGGGCCTCTCGGTCTGGGGCACCGCGACCATGAGAACCGGCGGCGACGACATCGCCCAGGCCATGGCGCTGCTGGGCGTGCGTCCGGTTTGGCAGACCGGCAGCGCTCGGGTGGAGGATTTCGAGATCCTGCCGCTGTCGCTGTTGGATCGACCGCGGGTGGATGTCACCCTGCGCATCTCCGGTTTCTTCCGCGACGCCTTCGGCGGTCTGGTACGGCTGTTCGATGCCGCGGTCCAGGCGGTCGCCGCGCTGGACGAACCGGACGATCTCAACCCCCTGGCCGCCCAGGTGCGCCGCGAGCGCGCGGTCCTGGAAGCGGCCGGTACCGCCGCCGATCTGGCGCGGCGTCAGGCCGGCTGGCGCATCTTCGGCGCCCAGCCCGGGGCCTATGGCGCCGGTGTCCAGGGTGCGGTGGAAGAGCGCCAGTGGCAGGAGCGCAGCGAGCTGGCCACGGCCTATCTCAATTGGGGCGGCTACGCCTATGGCGCCGAGGATGACGGCACCGCCGCCCGTGACGACTTCTTGCGCCGCCTGGGTCGCCTGCAAGCGGTGCTGCAGAACCAGGACAACCGCGAGCACGACCTGCTCGATTCCAACGACTACTACCAGTTCCAGGGCGGCATGCTGGCCGCGGCCGAGACCCTGAGCGGCCAGCGTCGCGCCAGTTACTTCGGCGACCACGCCCAGGCCGATCTGCCCAGGATCCGTACCCTCAAGGAAGAGCTGGGGCGGGTAGTGCGCTCCCGGGCGGCCAATCCCAAGTGGATCGCCGGCATGAAGCGCCACGGCTACAAGGGCGCCTTCGAGATGGCCGCTACCGTGGACTATCTGTTCGGCTTCGGCGCCACCACCGAGCTGGTGGAGGATCACCAGTACCGGCAACTGGCCGATGCCTACTTGCTCGATACCGATACCCGCGACTTCGTCGAACGCCACAACCCCGAGGCCCTGCGCGACATGACCGAGCGCCTGCTGGAAGCCCAGCAACGTGGGCTCTGGCAGGAACCAGGCGACTACCGCGACGCCCTCGAACAGCTATTGATGGATATGGATGAAGCCTGAGATGACCGCCCCCGTCTTTCCCCTGGCCGCCGTGGTCGGCGCTGAGCCCCTGAAGCTGGCGCTGTGCCTCAACGCCATCGATCCCCGCATCGGCGGCGTACTGATCGAGGGGCCGCGCGGCATGGCCAAGTCCACCCTGGCTCGCGGGCTGGCCGACCTGCTCGGTGGCGGTCCTTTCATCACCTTGCCGCTGGGCGCCAGCGAGGAGCGCATCGTCGGCACCCTGGATCTGGACGCTGCGCTGGGCGAGGGCCGGGCGCGCTTCGCGCCGGGTGTCCTGGCGGCGGCGGATGGAGGCGTGCTCTATGTCGACGAGGTCAATCTGCTGCCGGATCACCTGGTCGACCTGCTGCTGGACGTGGCCGCCAGCGGTGTCAACCGGGTGGAGCGGGACGGCATCTCCCATGAGCACGCCGCCCGTTTCCTGCTGGTGGGCACCATGAATCCGGAGGAGGGCGAGTTGCGCCCCCAGTTGCTGGATCGATTCGGCTTCGCCCTGGCGCTGGACAGCCGGCCGGCACCTCTTGAGCGGGCCGAGATCCTGCGTCGACGCCTGGCCTTCGACAGCGATCCCGCGGCCTTTGTCGCTCAATGGGCGTCCGATCAGGCGCAGTTGCGCGAGCGTTGCGCCCAGGCCCGTGCACGCCTTGGCAGCATTCCCCTGGATGAGGCGGCCCTTGAGGCCATCACCACGGCTTGCCACCAGGCCGGCGTCGATGGCCTGCGCGCCGACCTGGTCTGGCTGCGCGCCGCCCGGGCCCATGCCGCCTGGCGCGATGCCGCGCTGATCGAGCACGCGGATATCATTGCCGTCGCCGATTTCGCCCTGCGCCATCGGCGACGGGACATAAAAGATTCAACCTCATTAATACCACCCCTAGAGGAAAGACTGCCTTCTGACCCTTCGGAGCGAGGAAAAAGTGATCAACAGAGACAGGGTGACGTCGAGCCCTCAGGCGACGATGGCTGGGGCGCCCTGGCAGCGGAGCCCGTGGCATCGGGCCCCAGACGCCGGTTGGGCGAGGCAAAAAAGCCCTAGGCATCCGATCGTCCCATACCCTGGATCGCGATGCCCGAAACGGGACGGGCAAGGCCACTGGGGGTCGCCACGGCGCTCGTTCGTCGGGCACGGAAGGTGCCATCGCCTGGGTGCCGACCCTGCTCCGCGGTCGTCCGCGGCGCGCCGGTGATCTCCTGCGCCAGCCGCGCAGTCGGCGTCCGGCACAGCTCTGGTTGGTGATCCTCGATCATTCCGCATCTACCCGCCGCCACGGTGCCCTGACCCAGGCCAAGGGCCTGCTGGCCGACTGGTTCGAGCAGGCCTACCGCCAGCGGGTCAGCGTCGCCGTGCTGCAGGCGGCAGGGGAACGGCCCGAATGGTCCTTCCAGGGGCAACGCAGCGGTCAGGCGTTGCAGGTTTGGCTGGAGCAGCTAGGCGCAGGGGGCGGTACGCCCTTGCTGGCGGGGCTGGCGGAAGCTCATGACTGGCTGAAGACTCGGCGGCGGCAGCGTCCGGGCGAGGAATGCCGGTTGCTGCTAGTCACCGACGGGCGCCTACGTGATCTGGAGGGGCTGGCCATACCGGACTGCCCCATCCGGGTGCTGGATATCGAATTGGGACCGCTGCGCCTGGGACGGGCAGCGGAGCTGGCCCGGCGCTTGGGTGCGGAATACCGACACCTCGAAGAGGTGCCGGTGGTTTAGGTGACCAGCCTCGCGTCGAAGCCGAACGCGAAGGTGCTCAACCCTCGCGTTGTTGGGCTTCGCGCCGCTCAACCCAACCTACCGGTCCGGCGTAGGTTGGGTTAAGACGGCTCCATCGTCGAAGCCTAGCAGGCAGGGGCTCGACCCTCGCGCTGTTGGGCTTCGCTATGCTCAACCCAACCTACCAGTCAGACGTAGGTTGGGTTGAGGCGGCTCCACTGTCGAAGCCCGACTTGAAGGGGCTCGACCCTCGCGCTGTTGGGCTTCGCGCCGCTCAA
>NZ_VBTN01000003.1:0-345428 GCF_013277805.1 Pseudomonas sp. MS15a(2019) | reverse complement strand
GTCCGGCGTAGGTTGGGTTGAGACGGCTCCACCGTCGAAACCCAACATGAAGGGGCTCGACCCTCGCGCTGTTGGGCTTCGCTATGCTCAACCCAACCTACCAGTCAGACGTAGGTTGGGTTGAGACGGCTCCACCGTCGAAGCCCAACGTGAAGGGGCTCGACCTTCACGCTGTTGGGCTTCGCTATGCTCAACCCAACCTACCGAAAGACCCCGGGCCTCAATGCCCGCCCTTCATCGCCTTGACCAGGGTATCCACGTTGTAGCGGAACATGGCTGCGTAGGTGGACGCCGGGCCATCAGCGGGTGACAGGGCCTCCACATAGAGCTCGCCGCCCGGCTGGGCACCGCTGGCCTTGGCGATCTGCTGCACTAGGCGCGGGTCATTGGAGTTCTCGAAGAAGTAGGCGGCGACGTGCTCCTGCTTGATCTGGCGGATCAGCTTGGCAACGTCCTGGGCGGAGGCCTCGGCCTCGGTCGACAGGCCCAACGGCGAAATGAAGGTCACGCCATAGGCATCGGCGAAGTAGCCGAAGGCGTCATGGGAGGTCAGCACCTTGCGCTGCGCCTTAGGCACCTGGCCGATCTGCTCGCGGGCATAGCGATCCAGGGCCTCCAGTTCGGCGATGTAGCGATCACCGTTGACCTTGAAGGTGGCGGCAGCCGCCGGAT
This sequence comes from Pseudomonas sp. MS15a(2019), assembly GCF_013277805.1. Lineage (NCBI taxonomy): Bacteria > Pseudomonadati > Pseudomonadota > Gammaproteobacteria > Pseudomonadales > Pseudomonadaceae > Pseudomonas > Pseudomonas sp. MS15a(2019). The sequence continues at coordinate 344,756 of NZ_VBTN01000003.1, read as the reverse complement.
CCACCTCGGACAGCGCCTTCACCACGTTGCGGGTGTAGACGACCACATTGAGCGGGTTGTTCCAGACATGGGGGTCGATACCGCCATGGTCGTGATCATGGTCAGCATGGCCATGGTCATCTTCGTCTTCCGCCATTTCGCGGGTCTTGATCCCTTCGCTGAGCACCACTGGCGGACGTGCCTGGCCGGAAGCCTTGATCAGGCGATCCATCCAGCCTTCCAGGTGCAGGCCGCTCATGAAGACCACATCGGCCTGTTTCAGCGCCTGGGCATCCGTGGGCGTCGGTTCGTAGGCATGGGGATCGCCATTGGGACCGACCAGGGAGGTGACCTGGACCTGGTCGCCGCCGACCTGTTTGACCACGTCGGCGATCACGGTAAAGGTGGCGACGGCCTTGACCGGTGCGGCCTGTACCTGGCCGGCGGCGGCGAGCAGCAGGGCAGCGCCCAGGGAAAACAGGGATTTCATGGTGACTCCTTTCAATGGGTGAGATGAGGGCGGGGACGCAGCCGTCGATAGAGCCCCAGACGGCCGAACAGCAGGGATAGGAGATAGCAGCCACCGGCGGTGAGCACGATGGCGGGGCCGGAGGCGCAGCCGAGGTGGTAGGACAGCACCAGGCCGACCAGCCCGCTGAGACTGGCGATCAGACTGGCCACCGCCATCAGGCCGGGCAGGCTGTTGGCCCAGAAGCGCGCGGCGGTGGCCGGCAGCATCATCAGGCCCACTGCCATCAGGGTGCCCAGGGCCTGGAAGCCGGCGACCAGGTTGAGCACCACCAGCAGCAGGAACAGCAGGTGATAGAGCGAGCCACGGCCACCCACGGCGCGCAGGAAGCCCGGGTCGAAGCATTCCAGGGCCAGTGGCCGGTAGATCACCGCCAGGACCACCAGCGACAGGGTGGCGATGCCGGCGACCAGGTAGAGCGCCGTGGCGTCGATGGCCAGGATGGTGCCGAACAGCACGTGCAGCAGATCCACGCTGGAGCCGTGCAGCGATACGATCAGCACCCCGGCAGCCAGGGAAATCAGGTAGAAGCTCGCGAAACTGGCGTCTTCGCGTTGGCTGGTGAAGCGGCTGACCAGACCCGCAAGTCCGGCCACCAGCAGTCCGGCGAGCATGCCGCCGATACCCATGGCTGGCAGCGACAGCCCGGCGACCATGAAGCCCAGCGCCGCACCCGGCAGCACGGCGTGACTCATGGCATCGCCCACCAGGCTCATGCGCCTGAGCATCAGCAGAACGCCCACCGGACCGGCGCCCAGCGCCAGGGCCAGGCAGGCCACCAGGGCGCGGCGCATGAAGCCGAATTCGACGAAGGGTTCGAAGAGGAGCTGATAGAGGGTCATGCGCGTTCACAGACCCCCGCATGGGCGTCCCAGTGTTCGGCGAGATTGCGGGCGCGGGCCAGATTCTCGGTGATCAGCACCTGGTCGGTATGGCCCCAGGCGATGGCTTCCCGGGCCAGCAGCAGGGTCTCGGGAAAGTGCTGACGGACCTGCTCCAGGTCGTGCAGCACGGCGATCACGGTACGGCCCTGGCCATGCCAGCGCCTGACGATGGTCAGCAGATCCGCGGTGGTGCGGGCATCGATGGCGGTGAAGGGCTCGTCCAGCAGCAGCACGGGCGCATCCTGCAGCAGCAAGCGCGCGAACAGCACCCGCTGGAACTGGCCAGAAGACAGGGCGCCGACCAGGCGATCCTCCAGGCCTTCGAGGCCTACGGCCTGCAACGCCTCTGTTGCGTCCTTCCGGTGTGCAGCGGTGACGCCGCGCCAGAGGCCCAAACCACGCCAAGCGCCCAGCACCACGGTTTCCAGCACGCTGAGTGGAAAGCTGCGATCGATCTCCGCGGCCTGGGGCAGATAGCCCAGACGGCGTTGCGGCACTGCCCGGTTGACCCGGCCGCTGATCGGTCGCAGGGTGCCGGCAATGGCCTTGAGCAGGGTGGACTTGCCCGCCCCATTGGGACCGACGATGGCGGTCAGACTGCCGGTCCGGAAGCACCCGCTGAGATGATGAATGGCTGGATGCCGCTGATAGGCCAGCGTCAGGTCCTGGAGTTCGATGGCGGCGCTCATGGCAGGGCGACCGCCCAGCCTACGGCCAGCCACAGAGCGACCAGAGGAATGCAGGCGAGCGACAGACGAGCGGGTACGGAGAGCAATAGCAGGGAAGGGCGCGGGGATGCCATGATCGAGCCTTGGATAACGATGTAAAAGTTATAACATAACAAACACTGCTTCGTCATCAGGCTGCCAGGGCTACTATTGCAGCGATACAGCTGGGCGTCAGGACCGTTGGAGCAACCCTACCAACGATGGCGCACCGCGATAACCAGAGGCGGAGCGAACCGCCTCTTTCCGTCAAGCCGCCTGGGTTTCTGCCATCCGCTGTTCCAGCCGCTGCAGGAAGTTGAGCAGCAGGACCTCCTCCTCCTTCAACCCCTTGCGCTTGCGCGGTTTGGGCAGGGTGCAGAGGTCACCGGCCAGAAAGGCATCCAGCACGCCTGGATGGATATAGCACTTGCGGCATACTGCCGGGGTATTGCCCAGGGTGCGGGACACCGCCTTGACCATGTCCACCAGTTCTTTCTTGGCGTCGGTCTGGGTTTCACAACGCAACTCGCGCAGGGCTTCCAGGGCGAGGGCGCTGCCGGCCCAGGTGCGATAGTCCTTGGCGGTGAAATCCGCACCGGTCAGCTCGTGCAGGTAGGCGTTGACGTCGGATGAGGTCACGGTATGGCGTTCGCCATCGCCATCCACGTACTGGAAGAGGTGCTGGCCAGGCAACTCCAGACACTTCTTCACGGTGCGTGCCAGCCGCGGATCGCTGACCTTGATGTCATGCTCCACACCGCTCTTGCCACGGAAGTGGAAGGCGATGGTGTTACCGTGCACCTCGGCATGCCGGTTGCGCAGGGTGGTGAGCCCATAGGACTTGTTGCTCTTGGCGTACTGGGCATTGCCCACCCGGATCAGGGTGGCATCGAGCAGACTGATGACCGTGGCCATGACCTTCTCACGGCACAGGCCGCGCCGAGCGAGATCCTCTTCCACCCGTTGCCGCAGCTTGGGCAAGGCCTGCCCGAAGGCCAGCATCCGCTCATACTTGTCGGTATCGCGGATCTCGCGCCAGCGCGGATGGTAGCGATATTGCTTGCGCCCGCGGGCATCGCGTCCAGTGGCCTGCAGATGGCCATTGGCGTCCGAGCAGATCCAGACATCGGTATAGGCCGGCGGAATGGCCAGCTTGTTGATGCGTTCGATTTCCGCCTGATCGCGGATGCGTTCGCCCTCGGGCGTGAAGTAGGCCCACTTGCCCCGCAGCTTGCGGCGGCTCAGGCCGGCCTGATTGTCATCGACGTAGTTGAGATCGGGCGGCAGGGGGGCACAGAGGGCGGTTCCGGTGTCGTCACGCTCATCGGCGGGGATGGGCAAATCGGTCTGGGCGAGGCGTTGCATTACTTTCGAGCGAGAGGTCATGACTGCACCGACGTTTTCCTGGTCGAAACGGTGGACTCCAGGAAAAGGGACCAGGTTCTCATGACCGCATCCAAGCCGACCGACGTACAGCTGCGCGACGCCCTGCTGGGCAAGGCCCAGGCATGCCGTCCGGGCACGACCTTTTGCCCCTCGGAAGTGGCAAGAAGCCTGGCCGCGGACTGGCGACCGCTGATGGAGCCCTTACGCGACACGGCACGGGAACTGGCTCGCGAAGGTCGACTGCGGGTGACGCAAAAGGGCGAATCCCTGGACCCGGAAGTGCCCTGGCGCGGTCCGATCCGATTAAGCTTGGCTTAAGTGGCGTTTAAGTTTCGATTAATGGCGGATCGCTACTCTGGACCCAGATCGAACAGCAACCAGAGAGAGAATCCTCATGAAAAAGCTCACCGCCCTCGCGACCGCCGCCCTCCTGCTCACCGGTGTGGGCGTCGCCCAGGCCCGCGACCTCGGCCCCGACGAAGCCCTCAAGCTGCGTGACAGCGGCAAGATCAAGAGCTTCGAGGTGCTCAACCAGGCCGCCATCGCCAAGCACCCGGGCTCGACCACCCACGAGACCGAACTGGAAGAAGAATATGGCCGCTACATCTACCAACTGGAACTGCGTGACCCCAAAGGTGTGAAATGGGATCTGGAACTCGACGCCACCACTGGCGAAGTCCTGAAAAATCAGCGCGACGACTGACCGTCGTCCTTGCCGGGCTGATCCTGCTCGGCGGCGTCTCTCCCCTGATCCAGGCCCGCGACCTGGATCAGGACGAGGCCCTCAGGCTGCGCAAGGAGGGGGTGATCCGGCCCCTGGAGACCCTGCTGCAGCGGGTCAACGAACGCTACCCCCAGGCCCGGCTGTTGGAAGCCGAGTTGGAAGAAGAAGACGGCCAGTATCGCTACGAGATCGAGATCCTCGTTGGCGATGTGGTCCGTGAACTGGAAATCGGCGCGATGGATGGCGCCATCCTGAAGGACGAGGTGGACGACTAGATGCGCCTGCTGCTGGTGGAAGACGATGTGGCCCTGGCCGACGAGATCGCGGCGTTCCTCTCGCGCCAGGGTTACGCCGTCGACTGGTTGGCCGATGGCCGCGACGCCGCCTGGCAGGGTGCCCAGGAGCCCTATGACCTTATCGTTCTCGACCTGGGCCTGCCAGGTCGGCCAGGCCTTGAGGTGCTCGGAGAGTGGCGCGCCGCCGCGCTGGCGACGCCAGTGCTGATCCTGACGGCGCGCGACAGTTGGGCCGAACGCATCGATGGCCTCAAGGCGGGCGCCGATGACTACCTCACCAAGCCGTTTCACCCCGAAGAGCTGGGCCTGCGGATCGCCGCGCTGCTGCGGCGAGTGCGTGGCGTCGCCAATCAGCCACTGCTGCAAGCCGGGGGATTGGCGCTGGACGAGGCGCGCCAGTGCGTGGTCCGTGGCGGTGAGACCATCGCCCTCAGCGCGGCGGAATTTCGCCTGCTTCGCTGTTTTCTGCTGCATCCCGGCCAGATCCTGTCCAAGACGCGACTCAACGATCACCTGTATGACGGCGAGAGCGAGCGGGATTCCAATGTCATCGAGGTGCACGTCAATCACCTGAGGCGCAAGCTGGGGCGGGACGTCATCGAGACCCGTCGCGGTCAGGGCTATCGCCTGGGCGGTGTCGATTGAGATCCATCCAGACCCGCCTCAGGGTCGGGCTGGTGGCCATCCTGCTGGTGGCCGGTCTGGTGCTGGTACTCGGCGGCGCCTGGCTGGTGGATCATGCCCTGCGCCGCTATCTGGAAACCGGGTTACGCGGCGAGACGGAAAATCTGCTCGCTGCCCTGGTACGCGGCCCCCATGGCCTGCAATTGGACGAGGGACGCCTGGGCAGCCTCTATACCCGGCCGCTGTCGGGCCGCTATTTCCTGATCGAGATCCCGGCGCTGGATATCCGCTGGCGCTCGCGCTCGCTATGGGATGCGCAACTGGAAGCGCCGCCCGGCAATGGCTTGAGCGATACCCTGGCGGACGGTCCCAGTGGCCAGCGCCTGCTCACCTACCGCGCTGATTACCAGCGCTATGGCCAGACGGTGCAGGTCACGGTCGCCGACGACTACAACCCCTTGCTGGCCAACCTGCAGCGTATCCTCGCCTTCGGCGCCCTGTTGGGCCTGGCGACCCTGCTGGTGGTCCTGCTGCTGCAACGGCTGATCGTGCGTCGGGCGCTGCGCCCACTGGAGCAGGTGCGCGAGCAGATCGCCCAGCTGCACCAGGGCCGCCGCTCGACGCTGGACGCCAGCGTGCCCACCGAGCTCGCGCCGCTGGTGGCGGAAATGAATGCGCTGTTGCGCCATACCGAAGAAGGCCTCAAGCGTGCACGGCATGGCATCGGCAATCTGGGCCATGCCCTCAAGACGCCCTTGGCGGTCCTCACCAGCCTGGCCGAGCGGCCGGAATTGCAGGGGTTGCCGGAGCAGCGCGACAGCCTGCGTGAGCAGTTGGCGCGCATTCGCGAACGGCTGGAGCGAGAGCTGCGCCGTGCCCGACTGGCCGGCGAGGCCTTGCCGGGTGCTTATCTGGACGTCGCCGAGCTGCGCGAGCTCTGCGTGCTGCTCAATCGGCTGCATGGCGAGCACCTGAGTTTCGACTGCCAACTGCCCACAGGGCTTCGGCTGCCCTGGGACCGTGAAGACCTGCTGGAGCTGTTCGGCAATCTGCTGGACAACGCCGGCAAGTGGGCCGATCGGCAGGTCCGGCTGGAGGTGGCGCAGGATGAGGAGGGCTATCTGATCCGGGTCGAAGACGACGGACCCGGTGTGCCGGAAGCGGAGCGCGAGGCCATTCTAAACCGGGGCTCCCGTCTGGATGAGGCGGTGGCGGGGCATGGGTTGGGCCTGGGGATTGCCCGGGACATCGTCGACAGCTGCGGCGGAACCCTGGCGCTAGAGGTCGCGGCGCTGGGCGGTCTCGCCGTGGTGATCCGCCTGCCGTTGCCAGGCGCCGGCACCAGGCATTCGTCCGGGAGATGACTCTGCGGTCAAGTTTGTGGGCAAGGGGTCGATAACGCCCTGAGCTCTTGCGACCAAGGAGAACCCCGTGAGCCTGAAACTGAAAGTCACCCTGCTGGCAGTGCTGCCCGTTTGCCTCTTCACTGTCGTCCTGGGCGGCCTGTCCTACTGGGTGTTCCAGGCGCAGGCAGCCAAGGATGTCGCCGATGCCCGCGAGCGGCTCATGGTGCAGAGTCGCAGCGCCCTGCAGAACACCGTCGAAACGGCCATGACCGTGGTCAAGCCGTTGTACGACAAGGCCGCTGACGGTGATACCGAGGCGCGCAAGGAGGCCATCCGCCTGCTGTCGGCCATCAGCTATGGCAAGGACGGCTATATCTTCGGCTACGACTCGAACGTCGTCCGGTTGTTCAAGGGCAACGACCCGGCCGGCATCGGTAAGAGCTTCAAGGACAACCGCGACCCGGCTGGCGTCTACCTCAACCAGGAACTGGTTCGGGTCGGCAAGGATGGCTCGCATTTCAGTCGCTACAGCTCTTCGCTGCCCGGCAACAAGGACGTGCTGGTGCCCAAACTCGCCTACACCGACTACCTGCCCAAATGGGATCTGGTGATCGGCTCGGCGGTGAATCTGGATGGCGTGGAGGCCGAGGTCGCTGCCGTGGCCCAGCAGGTCGCCAAGCGCACCCAGGACCAGCTCTGGCTGATCTTCGGCGTGGCCGGCGTGCTGCTGGTGGTGATCGGCATCGTCGCGCAGCTGTTTGCCGCCCGCACCCTCAGGCCTCTGGCGCAGATCCGGGAGAATCTCGACGACATCGCGGCCGGGGAGGGCGATCTGACCCGCCGCCTGCCGGTCAACGGGCGCGACGAGATCGGTGAACTCGCCGCCGCCTTCAATCGCTTCGTCGATCGCATCCAGGGCACCATCGCCCAGGTCGTCGACATCACTCACCAGTTCACCGGTCTGCTCGACGACGTCGCCCAGCAGGCCCAGCGCACCGATCGCGACATGCAGCGCCAGCGCAGCGAAACCGACCAGGTGGCCACCGCCATCAACCAGATGTCCGCGGCGGCCCAGGAAGTGGCGAGCAGTGCCCTGCAGGCCTCCGAAGCCACCCGTCAGACCGAGGAGAAAGGTCGGCTGGCCCGCGAGACGGTTGCCACCAGCGTGGCGCGCATTCACGAACTGGTCGAGGAGGTCCGCCAGAGCAGCGTGTCCCTGGATGGCCTCAAGCAGGACGTGGGCGCCATCGTCGGCGTGCTCGACGTGATTCGCGCGATTGCCGAGCAGACCAATCTGCTGGCCCTCAATGCCGCCATCGAAGCGGCCCGGGCGGGCGAGGCCGGTCGCGGTTTCGCCGTGGTCGCCGACGAGGTACGAGCCCTGGCCAGCCGGACCCAGCAGAGCACCCAGGAAATCCAGGCCATGATCGATCGCCTGCAACAGGCCACCGGCCGTGCGGTCGGGGCCATGGAACGCTCGGGCGGCATGGGCGAGGCCACTACGGCTCAGGCCGAGCAGGCCGGTAACGCACTGGCCGCGATCAGCGAGCTGATCGCCACCATCAATGCCATGAACAGCCAGATCGCCAGTGCCGCCGAAGAGCAGACGGCGGTGGCCGAAGAGGTCAATCGCAGCGTCCACACCATCGCCAGTGCGGTCGACAGCATGGCCCAGGGTGCCCAGCAAGGCGCGCGCAACACCGCCGGCATGGTCGGCCTGGGCGAGCGCCTGGACGGCCTGGTTCGTCAGTTTCGCGTATGATCCTGGGCGCGCCGGCCACGCTGGCGCGCCTCTTCGGGTCGAGTTGGGGGTGCTCATGGGAACCCCACGGCTTCCGAGGCTCTAAGCAAGGCCTGTCATCCTTGTGTGGAATCGCGAAAGCCAATGAAAAGTGCTCGGCTGGAAAACAAGACGTTCCTGATCCTGCTGGTGGTGGTCTCGCTGGCCTTCGTCTGGATCCTCACCCCCTTCCTGGGCGCGGTGTTCTGGGGCGCCATCCTCGCCATCCTGTTCGCCCCGCTGCAGCGCTGGTTCGTTCGCCGCTTCAACAACAGACGCAACCTCGGGGCGCTCTGCACCCTGTTCGTGATCCTGCTCATCGTCATCCTGCCAGTGGTGTTCATCGCCATTTCCCTGGTGCAGGAAGGCTCGCTGCTGTACCAGCAGGTCAGCAGCGGTCAGCTCAACTTCGGCCAGTACTATCAGCAGATCTGGGGCGCCTTGCCGGGTTCGGTACGTGGCGTGCTGGAGCGCTTCGGTGCCGGTGACCTGGATGGTATTCGCCAGAAGCTCTCCGAAGGTGCCATGCAGGGCAGCCAGTTCGTCGCTACCCAGGCCTTCAGCTTTGGTCAGGGCACCTTCCAGTTCCTGATCGGCTTCGGCGTGATGCTCTATCTGCTGTTCTTCCTGCTGCGCGACGGTTCGCAGCTGGTGGCGCTGATCCGCAAGGCCATTCCGCTGAGCGACATGCACAAGCGCAGCCTGATGGCCAAGTTCACCGCCGTGGTGCGCGCCACGGTCAAGGGCAACATCATCGTTGCCGTGGTGCAGGGCGCCCTGGGCGGCTTCATCCTCGGCGTGCTGGGCGTTCAGGGCGCTGTACTCTGGGGCACCCTGATGGCCTTCCTGTCGCTGCTGCCCGCGGTCGGCTCGGCGCTGATCTGGGTGCCGGTGGCCATCTACTTCCTGGCCACCGGTTCAGTGATCAAAGGGGTCATCCTGATCGTCTTCGCCGTGGTGGTGATCGGTCTGGTGGACAACCTGCTACGCCCCATTCTGGTCGGCAAGGACACCAAGATGCCCGACTACGTGGTGTTGATTTCTACCATCGGCGGCATGTCGCTGTTCGGTCTGAACGGCTTCGTCATCGGCCCGCTGATCGCCGCCCTGTTCATGTCCACCTGGGATCTGTTCAGCCACCGCGACGATATCTGACGGCCAGCGTGCTCCGGGAAACTGGAGCACGCGAGTGGGCTATTCGCTAGCCCTGGTCGGGCTCAGAGGGATAGCGGGTCGCGACCAGGCTTTCCTTGACCTTGCGCAGGTGCGGCTGGAAATCCACGCCGCGCTTGAGCGTGACGCCGGTGGCCAGGATGTCCAGCACGGTGAGCTGGATGATCCGCGAGGTCATGGGCATGTAGATGTCGGTGTCTTCCGGCAACGGGATGTCCAGACTGTGGGTGCAGACCTTGGCCAGGGGGGTATTGCTGGCGGTGAGGCCGAGCACCGAGGCGCCGTTGTCCCGCGCCAGCTTGGCCACGTCCACCAGTTCGCGGGTGCGGCCGGTATAGGAGATGATCACGAACAGATCGCCAGTCCTGGCGATGGACGCGAGCATCCGCTGCATCAGTACATCCGAATGCGCCGACACCGCCATGTTGAAGCGGAAGAACTTGTGCTGGGCGTCCAGGGCCACTGGTGCCGAGGCGCCCAGGCCGAAGAAGTGGATCTGCCGCGCCTGGATCATCAGATCTACCGCGCGATCGACCGTACGGGCGTCCAGCCGCTGGCGGGCGCTGTCCAGCGAGGCGATGGTGCTGCTGAAGATCTTTTCCGCGTAGGCCTCGGATTCGTCGTTGGCTTCCACCGCCTGACTGACATAGACCGCGCCGCTGGCGATGCTCTGCGCCAGCTGGATCTTCATTTCCGGATAGCCGCTCACGCCCAGGGAGCGGCAGAAGCGGTTGACGGTGGGTTCGCTGACCTGCGCCGCCTGGGCCAGGGCCGCGATGGTGTAGCGCGTGGCCTGCCGGGGATTCTGCAGGATGACCTCGGCGACCTTGCGCTCCGCGCGGTTGAGTTCGCCGATGCGGGTCTGGATGGTTTGCAGCAGGGTGCTGGCACGATCCATGAGAACTCCTAGTGGTTGTTGTGCCTCTATCCTAAGGCTATAAAAGGTTTGGGCCGGGGTTACCCCGGCGCCGTATTTTTTAATATAAAGACTACGCGAATCGCCCCGGCTCCCCTATCATGGTGCTGGAATATCTCAAACTTTAAGTAAAAGAACGAATATTTATGGCTGGCGTCCGAGTTCTACCCTGTACCCTGGCAATCTTCGGCGCGTTGGGCGACCTGGCCCTGCGCAAACTTTTCCCTGCCCTTTATCAGCTGGATCGTGAAGGTTTGCTGCACGAGGATACCCGCATCATGGCGCTGGCGCGTGACCAGGGCGATGGGGTCAAGCAGCTGGAGCACATCGAGGAGCGCCTGCGCCACTATGTGCCCAAGGCCGATTGGGACGAAACGGTATGGACGCGGATGCGTGGTCGCCTCGGCTATCGCGCCATCGATTTCCGCAATCGCGAAGACTATACGGGACTTGCCGAGGATGTGGGTGAGACCTCGCCGCTGATCGCCTATTTCGCGACCCCGGCGCTGGTCTACAGTGCCATCTGCGAGAACCTCGCCGCCGTCGGTCTGTGCGAGCGCACCCGGGTGGTGATGGAAAAGCCCATCGGCTACGACCTGGAATCCTCCAAGGTGGTCAACGACGCCGTGGCGCGCTTCTTCCCCGAGGATCGCGTCTATCGCATCGATCACTACCTGGGCAAGGAAACCGTCCAGAACCTCATCGCCCTGCGTTTCGCCAACAGCCTGTTCGAGACCCAGTGGAACCAGAACTACATCTCCCATGTGGAGATCACCGTGGCCGAGAAGGTCGGCATCGAAGGCCGCTGGGGCTATTTCGACCAGGCTGGCCAGTTGCGCGACATGGTGCAGAATCACCTGCTGCAACTGCTTTGCCTGACCGCGATGGATCCGCCGGCGGATCTGTCGGCCGACAGCATCCGTGACGAGAAGGTCAAGGTGCTCAAGGCGCTGGAACCGATTACCGCCGACCAGCTGGCCAGCCGCGTGGTCCTCGGCCAGTACACCTCGGGCTACAGCGACGGCAAGCCGGTGCCGGGCTATCTGGAAGAGCCCAACTCCAACACCGAAAGCCGCACCGAAACCTTTGTCGCCATCCGCGCCGACATTCGCAACTGGCGCTGGTCGGGCGTGCCTTTCTATCTGCGTACCGGCAAGCGCATGCCGCAGAAGCTGTCGCAGATCGTCATCCACTTCAAGGAACCACCGCACTATATCTTCGCCCCCGAGCAGCGCAGCCTGATCAGCAACCGCCTGATCATCCGCATCCAGCCGGACGAGGGTATTTCGCTGCAGGTGATGAGCAAGGACCAGGGTCTGCGCAAGGGCATGCAACTGCGCAGCGGTCCGCTGCAACTCAATTTTTCCGAGACCTTCAAGCATCTGCGCACCCCGGATGCCTATGAGCGGCTGCTGCTGGAAGTCATGCAGGGCAACCAGTCGCTGTTCGTCCGCAAGGACGAGATCGAAGCGGCCTGGAAATGGTGCGATCAGCTGATGGATGGCTGGTCGAAGATGGGCGACTCGCCCAAGTCCTATGCCGCCGGCAGCTGGGGTCCGCTGACCTCTATCGCACTGATCGCACGAGACGGGAGATCCTGGTATGGCGACGTCTGATCTGGGGCAGGGCGTGACCCTGCGCGAATTGCCCGACCGCGAGGCCCATGCCACGGCGTTGGCCGAGACGGTCACCACCGCGCTGCGCGAGGCTCTGGCGGCCCGTGGCGAGGCCTTGCTGATCGTTTCCGGTGGGCGCAGTCCGGTGCCCTTCCTCGAACGCCTGGCTCAGGCGGACCTGGAGTGGTCCAAGGTGCTGGTCACCCTGGCCGACGAGCGCTGGGTACCCATCGATGATCCGGACAGCAACGGCGGCCTCTTGCGCCAGCACCTCTTCCAGGGACCTGCCGCCGCGGCCGGATTCGTCGATCTCTATACCCCGGCGGCCACTGCGCAGGAGGGCATGGCCCTGACCGAAGCCCGGCTCCGCGACGCCTTGGGTACGCCTGATGTGCTGGTCCTGGGGATGGGCGACGACGCCCATACCGCCTCGCTGTTCCCCGGCAGTCCCGGTCTGGAAGAGGCCCTGGATCCGGCCAGCGAACGCCTGAGCTTCCCAGGCGTGGCACCGTCCGCGCCCCAGACCCGCATCACCCTGAGCCGCGCCTATCTGAGCCGGGCGCGGCAACAGATCCTCGCCGTCCAGGGCGCGGGCAAGCGACAGGTACTGGAAACCGCTCTGGCCGAGGGCGACGAGCTGGCCACTCCGATCAAGGCGTTCCTGCGCGAACCTCTGGTCGTCTATTGGTGCCCCTGACGAGGAGTTGAGTTTTGGACATGCAGAACAAGATCGCGACCCTAGATGCCCTGTGCGCCCGCGCGCGCATTCTGCCGGTGATCGTGATCAACGATCCGGCCGACGTGCTGCCCTTTGCCGACGCCATGGCCGCTGGTGGTCTTACGGCGCTGGAGATCACCCTGAGATCCGCCCACGGGCTGGATGCCGTACGGCTACTGCGCCAGGAGCGTCCTGAGCTGGACGTGGGGGTGGGCACCGTGCTGGACGTGCGGATGTTCGACGCCGCGGTCGAGGCTGGCGCCCAGTTCATCGTCACCCCGGGCACCACCGAGGAAATTCTCCAGGCCGGGGTAGCGGCACCCATTCCGCTCTTGCCGGGCATCGCCACGCCCTCCGAGATCATGCAGGCCTATCGCCTGGGCTATCGCCGCTTCAAGCTGTTCCCCGCCAACGTCTATGGCGGCGTGGATGCGCTTAAAGCCTTCGCTGGTCCCTTCGCCGAGCTCAAGTTCTGCCCGACCGGTGGCGTCAATCCGGGCAATGTGAAGAACTACTTCCAGCAGCCCAATCTGCTGTGCGTCGGCGGTAGCTGGATGCTGCCGGGTGAAGTAGTGAAAGCCAAGGACTGGACGCGCGTCGAACAACTCTGCCGCGAGGCCCTGGCGACGCTCGACTGAGCCTGCGGCCATCCGTCACCCGCTGGGCTAGTGCGGTGTCTCTGAAGTTCGCGCAAGAATTGGCGAGTGATTTCTTGGCTGTGGCCAGGCGCCGGTACGAGTCATAGCAGGGCTATGGCGAGGAGTGGCAACGCCGCCACAGCCGAAAAAGCGCCGCCGAAATTGTGCAGTCAATTTCAGAGACACCACACTCGCTAGGCTGGCGCGAGCAGGGGCGCTATCATGCGCCCCTGTCTTTTTGCTGGCGCCCGTTCCGCGGCGCCTTTGTCGTCCACTACACCGGGAGGTGCCTGATGACCCTCGACAAGAATCCCCAAAACGAATCCCTCGAAGAAACCGTCCCTGCGCCAGCTGGCGAAAAGCTGCAGAAGGTGCTGTCGCGCCTGGGCGTCGGCTCGCGTCGCGATGTCGAAGCCTGGATCGGCGAAGGCCGCATCAAGGTCAATGGCGTGGTCGCCCCCCTGGGGCTGCGAGTCATGCCCAAGGACGCCATCGCAGTGGACGGACGTCTGCTCAAGCGCGACCAGGCCGAGGAAGTGGTACGCCGGGTACTTATCTACAACAAGCCCGAGGGCGAGATCTGCACCCGTGACGATCCCGAAGGCCGACCCACCGTCTTCGACCGCCTGCCCAAGCCCAAGCAGGGCCGCTGGATCAATGTCGGTCGCCTGGACATCAACACCACCGGTCTGCTGCTGTTCACCACCGATGGCGAACTGGCCAACCGGTTGATGCACCCGTCCTACCAAATGGACCGCGAATATGCGGTGCGGGTACGTGGCGAGGTGACCGAAGAGATGCTGCTGCGCCTGAAGAACGGGGTGATCCTCGAAGACGGTCCGGCACGCTTCACCGACGTCCAGCAGGCGCCGGAAGGCGATGGCTTCAACCACTGGTTCCATTGCGTGGTGATGGAAGGCCGCAACCGTGAAGTCCGCCGGCTGTGGGAGTCCCAGGGCCTGGTGGTGAGCCGTCTGAAGCGCGTTCGTTTCGGTCCGGTGTTCATGACCAGCGATCTGCCGGTCGGCCGCTGGCGCGAGATGACCCAGGGGGAGATCGACATCCTCGCGGGCGAAGTTGGCCTGCCGCCGGTGGCGCTGCCGGCCATGGGCGGCAAGACCAAGGAAAAGCTCGAACGTCAGCAGCGCAAGACCGCGCGGCCGATCGATGCCGGTCGGGGTTCGCGCAACAAGCTCAACAAGGCGGCCAAGGCCAGCAAGCCCCAGGGGTCGGCCGTGGCCGAGCGGCCGAGCGAAATGGGCCGCAAGCCGGTCAGCAAGGGCCGTACCTCGCCTGGTATCGCGCCGCGTCGCGGTCCGAGCGGTGGCGGTACCGGCAAGGGCGGTCGCCGCTAAGCAGAGCGGTCGCCTGGCCCCAGGCGACCCTCAGGTCAGGCTGCAGGATCGATTGCGGCCTTCGGCCTTGGCCTGATAGAGGGCTCGATCCGCGCGCAGCAGCAGGCAGCGCGGGGACTCGACGTCACGTAGCGTCGCCAGTCCGAGGCTCAGGGTGACCGGCAGTGGAATGGCGCCGGCGGTCTCCGATTGAGCTTCGACAGCCGCTCTCAGGCGCTCCGCCACGATATGGGCTGCCTCATGACCGGTGGCCGACAGCAACACGCAGAATTCCTCGCCGCCAAAGCGAAAGATCATGTCCATGCTTCTCAGGCAGTTGCTGAGGGTGCGGGCGGTCTGCCGCAGCACGTCGTCCCCGACGCTGTGGCCGAAGCGGTCGTTGATGCGTTTGAAGTGGTCCAGATCCAGCATCAGCAGCGACAGGGGCTGCTGGGTACGGCGCGCCAGCTCCAGTTCCCGCACCAGGGCGCGGTCCAGGGCGTTGCGATTGCCGACCCCGGTGAGGGCATCGCGCAGGGCATTGTTCTGCGCCTCGCGATAGAGCAGGGCGTTGCGCAGGGGAAACAGCAGGGTGCCGAGGAGGTATTCCAGCGCACTGAGCTCGCTGTCCTGGAAGCGCTCCTGACGGTAGAAGGTCAGCTCGCCCAGGCGGATATCGCCCTGGCTCAGGTGGTAGTGCACCTGGTGACCCTGCTCTTCGCCCAGTCTGATGACCACGTCTTCTGCGGCGTTGCGATAGGCGAGCCCAGGCACGTCCACGAGGGTATCCACCTCCTGCCGAAAGAGCTGCAGGACCCGTTCGAGATCCAACGATGACTGCAGGACGCTGAGCAGCCGCTGACGTAGCGTACTCAGCACCAGGGGATCGCTTTCGCGAACGGGGGCCACCTGGCTGGCGTTACGCTGCTGGCGAGCGCGATCGAGATTGATGGTGTTGGATGAGGGCGGGACCATGCCTGTTCTCCTTGGCGGATAGTCCCTCTGAAGCGAGAAGCGTGCCAGTCTTATAGTTTCATAAAAATCAATGACTTAGGCAGATGATGGCGATTAGCCGTCTATAAGTTGGCGCCTGGAGGCCAAGCGGACCGCATAGGCGGCCCGCTCGCGACGATTTTCCGACGCGGTTCAGACCTTGAGCACCAGCTTGCCGAAGTTCTCGCCGGAGAACAGCTTCATCAAGGTCGTGGGGAAGGTGTCCAGGCCTTCCACCACATGCTCGCGGGACTTGAGCTGGCCGTCGGCCAGCCAGATCGCCAGCTGCTGTTGCGCCTCGGCATAGCGGGCGGCGTGGTCGAGGACGATGAAGCCTTCCATGCGGGCGCGATTGCTCAATAGCGCCAGATAGTTCTGCGGGCCCTGGATCTTGTCGCTGTTGTACTGGCTGATGGCACCGCACAGGACTACCCGGGCGCGGAAATTGATCTGCGCCAGGACCGCATCCAGGGTCGGGCCGCCGACGTTGTCGAAATAGACGTCGATGCCGTTGGGGCACTCACGGCGCAGGGCGGCCGCCAGGTCTGGCTCGGCCTTGTAGTCGATGGCGGCGTCGAAGCCCAGCTCCTCGATCAGATAGCGGCATTTTTCCGCACCGCCGGCGATGCCCACCACGTGGCAGGCCTTGAGCTTGCCGATCTGGCCGACCATGCTGCCGACCGCGCCAGCGGCGCCTGAGACCACGAGGGTCTGGCCGGCCTTGGGCTCGCCGACTTCCAGCAGGCCGAAGTAGGCGGTGAGGCCGGTCATGCCGAGTACCGAGAGATACTGGGGCAGGCTGGCCTTGCTGGGATCCACTGGGTAGAAGCCCTGGGGTTCGCCCAGGTAGTAGTCCTGGATGCCGAGCATGCCGTTGACGGTATCGCCCACCTTGAAGTCCGGGTGGTTGGAGGCCACTACCTCGCCCACGCCCAGGGCGCGGATGACCTCGCCGATACCGATGGGCTTGATATAGGACTTGCCCTCGTTCATCCAGCCACGCATGGCCGGGTCGAGGGAGAGGAACAGATTCTTGATCAGCACCTGGCCGGCGCCGGGTTCGCCGACCGGCTGCTCGACGCGCTCGAAGGTATCGGAGGTGGGTTCGCCGGAGGGGCGTTTGGCGAGCAGGAACTGGCGATTGGTACGGGACATGGTGTTCTCCTGACGGGAAGGATGCAGTTCCGACCGGTCAGGAGGGTTTCAGGTTCTACCGGCGGCGTGCGGTGAGTAGCAAACTGGCCGATAG
This sequence comes from Pseudomonas sp. MS15a(2019), assembly GCF_013277805.1. Taxonomy (NCBI): domain Bacteria; kingdom Pseudomonadati; phylum Pseudomonadota; class Gammaproteobacteria; order Pseudomonadales; family Pseudomonadaceae; genus Pseudomonas; species Pseudomonas sp. MS15a(2019). Next base: position 327,864 of record NZ_VBTN01000003.1, on the reverse strand, counting down.
ACCGGCCACCAGACCCCAGAAGGCAGAGCCTACGCCGGCCAGCGTCAGCCCCGAGGCGGTGACCAGGAAGGTGATCAGCGCCGGTTCGCGTTGGCTGGGTTCGGCCAGGGCGCCGTGCAAGCCGTTCATGATGGAACCCAGCAGAGCCAGGGCGGCCACCGAGATCACCAGTTCGCTTGGCAGCGAGGCGAACAGCGCGGCCAGGGTGGCGCCGAACAAACCGGCGATACCATAGAAAAGTCCGCACCAGACCGCCGCCGTATAACGTTTGCTGGCGTCTTCATGGGCCTGGGGACCGGTGCAGATCGCCGCACTGATGGCCGCCAGGTTGATGCCATGGGAGCCGAAGGGGGCCAGCAGCAAGGAGGCGAGGCCGGTAGTAGCGATCAGCGGCGAGGCTGGAACCGCGTAGCCATCGGTCCGTAGCACGGCGATGCCGGGCATGTTCTGTGACGCCATGGCCACTACGAACAGCGGGAGGGCGATGCCGATGGTGGCGGCCAGGGAAAAGGTCGGGGTGGTCCATACCGGCACCGCCAGCTCCAGCCGCAGGGCGTGGAAGTCCAGCAAGCCCAGTCCAGCGGCCAGCAGCAGGCCGACCACCAGGGCCACCAGCACGCAATAGCGCGGCCACAGCCGCTTGGCTACCAGATAGCCCAGGGCCATGCCCAGCACCAGCCCGGTCTGGTGCTGGGCTGCCGCGCAGATCTCGATGCCGATGCGAAACAGGATGCCTGCCAGCAGGGCGGCGGCGAGGGCCGGGGGTACCCGACGCAGTAGACGGTCGACGCTGCCGGTGAGGCCGCACAGGGCGAGCAGCACCGCGCAGAGGACGAAGGCGCCGATTGCATCGCTGTAGGGCACCGAGGGCAGGCTGGAGACCAGCAGGGCGGCGCCCGGGGTCGACCAGGCGATGACGATGGGGGTGCGGTACTTCAACGACAGGCCGATGGTGGTCAGCGCCATGCCGATGGACAGCGCCCAGATCCAGGAGGAAATCTGGCCCGTGCTGAGCCCCGCGTTCTGGCCGGCCTGGAACATCAGCACCAGGGAGCTGGTGTAGCCCACCAGCATGGCGACGAAACCGGCGACCACGGCGGCGGGGGAGCTATCGGCCAGCGGGGTAAGGCGTTGTGGAGCCGCGTGCATCAAAAACCTCAGTGATGGCCGAGCAGGATGGGGTAGAGGGACAGCACCAGCAGCAGCGCCATGCTCCAGTTGAACAGCCGCAGGCGCGCCGGACTGCTGAGCAGGCGGCGCAGGCCCATGCCGAACAGCGTCCAGAGGCTGACGCTGGGCAGGTTGATCAAGGCGAAGAGCAGGGCGACCAGCAGCAGATTGGCGGTGAAGTTCTCGGCCGGAATATAGGCGGTGACCGCGCCAATCGCCATCACCCAGGCCTTGGGATTGACCCACTGGAAGGCCGCAGCCTGGAAGAAGCCGAAGGGCTTGCCGCTGCCTGACTCCCGCGGCGTGGGAGCCGCGGCGGTGGCCAGTTTCCAGGCCAGATACAGCAGGTAGGCGCCACCGATCACTCGCAAGGCGATCTGCAGCGGTGGATAGAGCACGAACAGCTGACCCAGTCCGAGACCGGTGCAGATGACCAGCAGCATATGCCCCAGGCTGATGCCGAACATGTGCGGCAGGGTACGGCGGAAGCCGAAATTGACCCCCGACGCCAACAGCATCATGTTGTTGGGACCGGGCGTGGCGGAAGAGACGAAGGCGAAGAGCATGAAGGCGGAGAGCAGTTCGACGGTCATGAGGGCCTCCCTGAGCTTTGCGTCAGCTTAGCCAGGCACCTGGGGCCGGTATCCATACACCAGGGCCGCGAACGAGCAGTACAGTTTTCAGGAGTCGACCGAGGGTTCCGAACTGTCCTGGCTACCAGCGGTGTCCTGGCGATCAGCCAGGGCCTGGTTGAAGGCCAGCCAGCCCTCGGCCGCGGTCGGCCCGGCCGTGGCCAGCGCCGCCTGCACCAGGCGCATCTGCTCGCGTCTCAGGGTCTGCTCCAACGCAGCGCCGCCCCGAGTCAGCGACAGCCGCCGCTTGCGCTTGTCCGTGGCATCCGTCTCCATGGCCACCAGTTGCATCTCCAGCAACTGCCGCAGCGGAATGTTCAGCGCCTGCTTGCTGACCCCGAGCACCTCCAGCAGGGCCTTGTTGCTGAGCCCCGGCTCGCGGGCGATAAAGAACAGGATGCGCTGATGGACCCGGCTCAGGCCACGGCGCGCCAGCATGTCGTCGGCCTTGGCGGTGAAGGCCTGGTAACTAAAGAAGAAGGTCTCCATGACCAGGCGCTGCTGAGCGGTCTGATTTAGGTCAAGCATATTGACTTGTCTTTCCGGTGTGGATTAGGGTCGGTCAAGTAGTTTGACTCATTAGCCGGCCACGGGCCACAGGAGGGCAGATGGCATTTTCCGAACGGGTAAGCCGACTCAAGAGCAGCCTGATCCGCGACATCCTGGCGGCGGCGCAGCGGCCGGAGGTGATGTCCTTCGCTGGCGGTCTGCCGGCCGAGCGCTGTCTGCCGGCGGTGGACTGGAGCCAGCTGCCGGCCGGCTTGGGCCAGTACGGCATGAGCGAGGGCGAGCCGGCGCTGCGCGAGGCCATCGCCGCCCAGGCGCGCGACTATGGCCTGGACTGTACGGCGGACCAGGTGCTGGTCACCACCGGTTCGCAGCAGGCGCTGGACCTGATCGCCAAGCTGTATCTCGATGTCGGCACGCCGGTGCTGGTGGAGGGCCCCACCTATCTGGCCGCGCTGCAGAGCTTCCAGTTCTTTGGCGCCGATTGCCTGGAGGTCAGCCTGACTCCGGAGGGGCTGGATCTGGACGCCTTGCGCCTGCGGCTGCAAGAGCGGCGCCCGGCCTTCGCCTACCTGATCCCGACCTTCCAGAATCCCTCCGGCGTGCGCTACTCCACGGCCAACCGTGCGGCCGTGGCAGCGCTGCTGGACGAATTCGGCGTGACCCTGGTCGAGGACGAGCCCTATCGCGAACTCAGCTATGACGGCGCCCCGGCACGACCGCTGTGCGCCCAGTTGCAGCGCAGCGCCTGGATCCATACCGGCAGCCTGTCCAAGACCCTGTTGCCCGGCCTGCGCGTGGGCTACCTCATCGCCTCGCCGGAGCTGCTCAAGCCGTTGCGAGCGCTCAAGCAGGCCGCCGATCTGCATACCTGCCGCATGAGCCAGTGGCAGGTGCTGCAATGGCTCGGCAGCGAGCGCTACGCAAGGCACTTGCAGGAGGTGCGGGCCTTCTACCGCGAGCGTCGCGATGGCTTCGCCGAGGCGCTGACCCGGCACTTCAGCGAGCTGGCCGATTGGCAGATTCCCCAGGGCGGGCTGTTTTTCTGGTTGCAGCTGAAAACGCCCCTGGATACCCGTACCCTGCTGGACGCGGCCCTGGCGCAGGACGTCGCCTTCATGCCGGGCGAGCCGTTCTTCGCCGAGCCGGATCGCCACCCTGGCCTGCTGCGGCTCAACTTCAGCCATGTGCTGCCCGAGCGCCTGGATACCGGTCTGGCGCGCCTGGCCGACGTGATTCGCGACGCCACCCCTACCTACAAGGAGCTGTGAGATGTATCAGGTCTATGGCGATCGCCGTTCCGGCAACTGCTACAAGGTGGTGCTGATGCTGCACCTGCTCGGCGTGGAGTATCGCTGGCACGAGGTGGATATCCTCGCCGGCGAGACCCAGAGCGACGCCTTCCTGGCGAAGAATCCCAACGGCAAGATTCCGGTGCTGGAGCTGGAAGACGGCACCTGCCTGTGGGAGTCCAACGCCATTCTCAACTTCCTCGCCGACGGCACAGGCTTCCTGCCCAGCGAACCGCGGTTGCGCACCCAGGTGCTGCAATGGCAATTCTTCGAGCAATACAGTCACGAGCCCTATGTGGCGGTGGCGCGCTTCATCCAGCTCTATCAGGGGCTGCCTGCGGAGCGCCGTGAGGAGTACGAGGTCTGCCAGGTCCGTGGCTACAAGGCGTTGCGGGTGATGGAGCAGCAGCTGCAACGCACGCCTTTCCTGGTGGGGGAGCAGTATTCGATCGCCGATATAGCGCTCTATGCCTATACCCACGTCGCCCACGAAGGGGGCTTTCGCCTGGACGACTATCCGGCGATCCAGGCGTGGCTGGCACGGGTCGCGGCGCAGCCGGGCCATGTCGCCATCGGCTGAAACGCCAGGAGGGGAGCCAGGCTCCCCAGTGGGCGCCGGGGCGTGATCAGCGAGCGCTGACCACGAATTGCCAGTACTGGTTGAGTCGGCGCTCACCCCCGTTGGCGGTCAGCAGGACCGAGGACGGCGGCTTGGACTGCAGCTCCGGTAGCGATTTCATCAGCGTGCGCCAGTTGCTGTAGTAGGTCTGCAGGCAGCGCCGGGCGGTGCCATTGTTCTGCAGAGAGGTCAGAGCCTTCTGATAGGCCGGTTCGATCTGCGACAGCGCCTGGGCTACGCAGCTGTCGGTATCGGAGAAACGGGCCGTGTCGCCGATGCGGGTACCGGCGATCACCGCCTTGTTCGCGCAACTCTTGAAGGCGATCATGCTGGCCTGCTCGAATTGCAGGGCATCCTGATCCATGGCGAAGGCGGGTGCGCTGCAGACGGCGGCTGCAACGAGGGCTAAGGCATAGGCGTGGCGTTTCATGGTGGCGTCCCTGGCTACGTCGGTAAGACGTGATGGCATCAATGCACAGCGGCAGACTGCACCGCTGAACAAATGTTCAGCGCAAAAGGCGGCAAAGCGCCATCAGGCGAATTCCACCAGACCGACGGTAGTGAGACCTATGAACAAGGTGGTCAGGACGACCATGGCGAACGCCAGGAGATAATCTTCCATCAGGGCTTTCCCTACTACGATGACGGCAGTAGGACCGATGGCAAATGGCCAGGTTCTTGCGGAAGGCGAATCGGCGCAGACTGGCCGACGGAAGGTCATTGGTGGGGTGAAGGCGGCGACACCCCAGGGGTGTCGCCGCATCGGCATCACTCGTTGAGACGGTTCTTGTCGAGCTGCTTGGCCAGGCCGGCACCCAGGTCGGCACCGGTCACCGGGGCTGCGCTGGGGTCCGACATCGTGCGGGTTGCCAGTTGCTCCACCGCCTTGGCCTGCATGGGTGGCAGCTTGACGCTGGCCAGGCCGTCGCCACCATCCACGGCAGGAGCGGGCTGCTCCACGAACTCCCAGTCTTGACCCTGATTCCAGGGACCGCGCATGTCGCCTTCACCCTGCGACATGTTGTAGTAGACGCTGGCGAATTCCGGTCGTGGCGGCATCTTGCCCTGGGGAAAGTTTGGTTGAATGGAGTGCAGGGCGTTCTCGAAGGATTTCTGGTGGGCGATCTCGCGCGTCATCAGAAAGCTCAGGGTGTCCTTGATACCCGCATCGTCGGTGACGTTGATCAGGCGCTCGTAGACGATCTTGGCCCGGGCTTCGGCAGCGATGTTGGACCTCAGGTCGATGGTCGGTTCGCCGACGGTGTCGATATAGGCCGCAGTCCAGGGCACCCCGCCCGAGTTGATCAGTTGCGGGCCGCCACCGTAGAGGATCTGGGTGAGGTGGGAGTCATTGCCGGCACCGGTCAGAGAGCGGTACATGTCCGCTTCTTCCTGGGTCTTTTCCGCCAGGTCGCCCTTGGCGCCCTTGTTCAGCATGGCGATCATCGAACCGATGATTTCCAGGTGGCTGAGTTCTTCGGTGGCGATGTCGAACAGCATGTCCTTGCGGCCCGGGTCGAGCTCGGCTATCGCCTGGGTGAAGTAGCGCATGGCGGCGGCGAGTTCGCCTTGGGGGCCGCCGAATTGTTCCAGCATCAGGTTGGCGAGGCCGGGATTGGGTTCGGACACGCGCACGGTATATTGCAGTCGCTTATTATGGACGAACATGTAACCTCCAGGGGCTAGTCACGGGTAACACGGGGTAGTTCAGCGCTTCGCGGTCAGATCGGGATCGGCGGAGCGTTCCAGGAAGGCTCTGGTGGTGACGGGCAGGTCTTCCAGCAACCAGGCCGCCATGGCCTTCTCCTGTTCGAGGATGCGTTCGCAGGCTTGCTGCGTTTCGGTATCACCGATCTCGGCAGCGGCGGCGATCAACGTGGTGTAGGTGGCGATTTCGATGTTCTCGAAGACATAACCGGCGATGGCGCCCTTGATGACCTCGTCGCTCATGGGCGCACCGCCAATCGCCTGACCCAGTGCCATCAACTTGCCACCCATGTCCTTGAGCGTCGAGGCGCTGCTGCCGAGGCGGCTCAGGCAGCCTTCGAGGACCTGGCGTTGCTCCTGGGTTTCCTTGATGTGCTGCTCGATGCGTTGGCGCAGTTGCGGATAGTGCTCCAGCCGCGCGGCCTGGGCGGAAAGCATTTTCTCGGCCTGTTCTTCCATGGCATGGGCGTCACGCAGCCAGTCGATCAGGTTGTCTTGCTTGGAAGCCGTCATGGAAAACTCCTGGTCGTAGAGAGAGGCGACAACGGGCCGGAAGGCCCCGCCAGATTGCGTTCTGTCTGCTTATTAGTGGGGGGCGGCTAGCAAGAGATTCGCGGGACGGCGGTCTTTCTGATCGATGGAAAAGGGCCAGGGATTTTGTTCTACAAGCCCAGCGGCAAAGGGTCGTCTGGCAGGGCTGGTTGTTGGACAACGACCCTCCGGCTGTACAACTCTTGTCCCAGTCAATTTTGGGTTTAGTAATATCTTTGCCGTTCGCGCCCCTAGGAAAACCGTTCACCCCGTACTTGCCGGAGAGGCAGACATCTGTGTCAGGATCCGGTGGATGCAAGGGAAGGAGTCAGCATGAAGGGGCCCAAGGAACAGCAGTCTGGCGCACGCTCGACCAAGCCGTTGGAGGAACGCTGGCCGGATCCGAATGCCCAGGGCCTGGAGGCGGAGCAGATCATCGCGCAACTCTGCGCGGCGGCGGCCGATGCGGACTGGGCCTGGTACCAGCGTCGCGGCAACTGGTCGTGCATGGCCACCGGTAGTGGCGCCAGTGCCTGGCCGGCGTTGCTCGACGATCAGGAGCTGGCGCAGCTCTGCGTCCAGGCCTCGCTCAGCTGTCATCCCACCGGCAATGGACCGACGCCCCTGGGCTGGCTGCTGGCCCGTCCGGACGACCGTACCGATTTCGCCGCCTTGGCCCTGAGATTCGGCTTCGTGCTGCAGCGCCTGCAGTTGCAAAGGGCCCAGGCCATCCAGCAGGTGCTCTACGACATCACCTATCTGGCCAGCTCGACGGTGGATCGGCAGCTGTTCATGCAGCGCACCCATGAACTGCTGGTGACCCTGATCGACGCGGAAAACCTCTGTCTGGCGCTGCTCGATCCGGACGCTGACCAGATCCACTATCCCTATTATTTCGACCAGCGCGACGAGAGTCCGCCTGAACCGGGCTCCTTCGAGCCACTGGATCGGGCGCAACCGAGCTTGACCGCCTATGTGCTCCTGCATGGCGAGCCCTTGCTACTACCCAAAGAGGCCATGGAGGCGGCCCAGACCAACGGCCCCTACTATTGCCAGGGCTCGGTTCCGGAGTTCTGGATGGGCATTCCGCTCAAGGATGGCGCTGATCGGACCTTTGGCGTGCTCAGCCTGCAGGTCTACGACCGCGAACGCCGCTACGGCCCTGAGGATCAGGCGCTGTTCCAGGTGATCGCCCGCGACGTGGCCATGGCGCTGGATCGCATCCTGCGGCGCGAAGACATGGAGGCCACCGTGGGGCAGCGCACCCAGGAGCTGTCCGAAGTCAACGCCCGGCTGCGTGAACAGATCGCCGAGCGCGAGCGCGCCGAGCAACTGCAGGCGGCGCTGTTCCGCATCGCCGAGCTGTCCAGCGCCAGCACCGACATGACCGAGTTGCTGGGCGGCCTGCACCGGGTCGTGGGTGAGCTGCTCTATGCGCACAATTTCTACATCGCCCTTTACGACGACCTGTCCGGCGAGGTGAGTTTTCCCTATTTCGCCGATGAGCGCCGTACCACGGCGCCCGTCACCCGGCGCGGCACCCGGGGTTACACCGAATACACCATCCGCCAGCGGCGACCCTGCATCATCGATCGGCACAAGGCGCATCGACTGATCGAAGAGGGGGAGATCACCCCGGTCGAGGGTACCCCCGAAGCCTGCTCCTGGCTGGGCATCCCGCTCTATGACGGCAAGCAGGTCCGCGGGGTGCTGGCGGTGCAGAGCTATCGCGAAGACGTCTACTACAGCCAACGCGACCAGGAGCTGCTCACCTTCGTTTCACGCCATATCGATACCGCCTTGTCCCGGCGCAGCGCGGCGGAAGCCATCCAGCAGTCACGCCAGGCGCTGGAGGTCCGGGTCCAGGAACGGACCCGGGCGCTGGACGATGCCAATGCCAGACTGCTGTACGAGAACAACCACGATGCCCTGACCCGGCTGCCCAACCGCAGCTTCTTCCAGCAACGCCTGGCCGGCCTCTGGGCGGCGTTGGAGCGCGATGGCACCGGCCTGGCGGTGATGTTTCTCGATCTGGACAGGTTCAAGCGCATCAACGACCAGTTCGGCCACCCCTTCGGCGACCTGCTGCTGGTCGCGGCCGGGCAGCGGCTGTCCAGTTGCCTGCGGGAAACCGATCTGCTGGCACGGCTGGGCGGTGACGAATTCGCCATCCTGGTGCCCGGTGGTGGGCTGGAATCGCCGGTGGCCATCGCCCAGCGGATCATCGAGGCCTTCGACCGGCCACTGGTGATCGACGACCACAGCCTGTTCGCCTCCTGCAGCATCGGCATCGTGGTGGCCGATGCGAGTCTGCATCGCCAGCCGGACGATCTGCTGCGCGATGCCGACACCGCCATGTACCGGGTCAAACAGGGCGGGCGCGACAACTTCGCGGTGTTCAACCAGGAGTTGCGCCAGGTGGTGTCCGACCAGGTGGTGCGCGAGGGTGCGCTGCGCAAGGCGCTGAAGAACGGCGACGAACTGGAACCCTTCTTCCAGCCGATCATCGAGGTCACGACCGGCCGCGTGGCGGCGCTGGAGGCGTTGATCCGCTGGCGGCAGCCGGACGGCAGCGTGCTGGCGCCCGGCGCCTTTCTACCCGAACTGGAAGGCCTGCGGCTGATCGGTCGGCTGGATACCTACATGCTGACGCGGATCGCCGCCATCCTGGCCGAGCCGGCCCATGCCCACTGGCCGGTGGTCCACGTCAACTGCTCCAGCTACAGCATCGTGCGCCCGGAATTCGCCGACGAGGTACTGAACATCCTGGCCACGCACGGCGTGGCGCCGTCGCGGATCTGCCTGGAGTTGACCGAAGGGGCCCTGGTCGCTGAACCCGAGCGCGCCAAGGCCGCCATGGAGGCGCTGGATCTACAGGGCGTATCGGTGGTGCTGGATGATTTCGGCGCGGGCTTTTCGTCGCTCGGCTATGTCCATGAGTATCGCTTTCGCGGCCTCAAGATCGACAAGTCCTTTGTGCTGCGCCTCGCCGACAGCGCACGCAGTGTCGCCATCGTCCGCGCCATCGTGCGCATGGCCGAGTCCCTGGGGCTGGACGTGGTCGCCGAGGGCGTCGAGGACGCCCAGGCGCTGCAACTGCTCAAGAACATGGGCGCGCGCCATGCCCAGGGCTATCTGTTCGCCCGTCCGCTGGATCTGCTGGCGACCCGCCGGCTGCTGGCCGGGGCGGCTGGCTAGAAGGTGACGCCGGCGACCAGGATCAGGTTGGTGTAAGGCTGGCACTCGCCGGTGCGAACCTGCACCCGAGCCTGGCGGCACAGGGTCTTCAACTCGTCGTGGGACACGAGGCGGCGACTGCCAAGGGCGCCGTCGGCGTTCAGGCGTTCCAGTTCGGCCAGCGCCGGCGGCTGGACCTTCAGGGTTTCCTCGGCGAGCAGATGGCTTTCCACCTGCATCTCGCTGAGCAGCGCCTGCAGCACACTGAGGAAATCCGGTACGCCCGGAGTGACGGCCAGATCGACCAGCGGCGTACCCGGCGGCACCGGCATGCCGGCGTCACCGATGACCACCAGATCGCCATGGCCGAGACTGGCCACGGCCTGGGACAGGGCGATGTTGAGCAGAGCGGTTTTCTTCACCGGGCGAGCTCCTGGCGGGTGGGAATGGACGGCTGGGCGCCTGGGCGGGTGACGGCGATGGCGGCGGCCTGTTGGCCGAGGGCGATGGCCGCCTCCACGCTCAACCCCTCCGCAAGGCCAGCGGCGAAGCCGCCGAGGAAGGTATCGCCAGCGGCGGTGGTGTCCACCGCGTTGACCGCAGTGGCCGGATGGTGACGACAGCTGTCTGCGGTGACCTGCAGCAGACCCTGGCTGCCCAGGGTCAGCAGCACCTGGCGGGCACCGGCGGCGACCAGCTGGCGCGCGGCGACCTCGGCCTGCTCCAGATTTTCCACCGGCAGCCCGGTCAGCAGGCTGGCTTCGCTTTCGTTGGGCACCAGGTAGTCGATATGGGCGTACCACTCGGCCGGCAGCGGGCCGGTGGCGGGCGCGGGGTTGAGGATCACCGTCTTGCCCAGGGCATGGGCGCGGGCGAGGGCGTCTCCCACGGTGGCCAGGGGGACTTCCAGCTGGGCGATCACCAGTTTGGCCTGGTCCAGCAGGGTCTCCTGGGCCTGCAGCTGCGCGGCGGACAATTCGCCGTTGCCACCGGCGACGATGACGATGGCGTTCTGGCCCTGGTCATCCACCAGGATGGAGGCGATGCCGGTGGGCACCTCGGGCGCCACCGAGACGCCCCGGCAGTCGATGCCTTCCTGCAGCAGGCTGCGGGTGAGGAAGTCGCCGTAGGGATCGGCGCCGACGCAGCCGATCATGGCGACCCGGGCGCCCAGGCGTGCCGCGGCGACGGCCTGATTCGCGCCCTTGCCGCCGGGTGCGGTGGTGAAGGTATGGCCGGCGAGGGTCTCGCCGCCCTTGGGCAGGCGCGGAGCGCGCACCACCAGGTCCATGTTGAGGCTGCCGATGACGACGACGTCAGGGTGCATGGGAGGTCTCCAGAGCAGGGGGCGCCGCGGTGGATTCGCGCAGCACCAGTCGGGGTACGGCGATGTCGTGGGTGGAAGGGCTGCCGACCGTCTCGCGGCGCGCCAGCAGCAGCTGGGCGGCGCGCTCGCCGAGATCGCGGATCGACTGGCCGATGGTGGTGAGGGCGGGGTAGAGATAGCGGCTGAGCTCGATGTCGTCGAACCCTACCACCGAGAGCTGGGCGGGGACGCTCAGACCCTGCTCGGCGGCGGCGCGCAGCACGCCCAGGGCGATGGTGTCGTTGCCGGCGAAGATCGCGGTCGGGCGCTCTGGCTGGGCCAGCCACGCGCGGGCGGCGGCATGACCGGCCGCGGCGGTGAAGGGGCAGCGCTGGATGGCGCCAGGCGCGACGCCGGCTTGCGCCAGGGCCTCCTGGTAGCCGGTGATCCGCTCGCTGGCGACCGGGGAATCGGCCGGGCCGCCGATGCAGGCGATCCGGCGATGGCCGAGTTCCAGCAGGTGGCGGGTGGCGAGCAGACCGCCCTGGTGGTGATCGATGCGGATATGCGCGGCCTGGACGCCCTCCAGCGGCCGGTCGGCCAGCACCAGCGGGATGCGTAGGCTGGCCAGGGCCCGGGCGAAGCGCGGATCGCCGTCCACGGTGGCGACCACCAGGCCATCGATCCGCCGCTCCTTGAGCACCCGCAGATAGCGCAGCTGCTTGTCGGCATCGTCATCGGAATTGCAGAGGATGACGCTGTAGCCCTGGCGCTCGCAGTGATCTTCGATGCCGCGGGCCAGTTCGGCGAAGTAGGGGTTGACCGCATTGGGCACCAGCACGCCAAAGGTGCCGGTGGCACGGCTGCGCAGGGAGCGGGCCACGCCACTGGGTACGTAGCCCAGTTCGGCGATGGCCGCCTCGACCTTTTCCCGCACGCCCGGACTGACCGGGCGGCTGTTGTTCACCACATGGGAGACCGTGGTGTATGAGATGCCGGCACGGGCGGCGACATCCTTGATGGTCGCCATCAGCCCTTGCTCTTGGCGCGCTGGCTGCGGTAGGTGTCGAGGATCACGGCGACCACGATGACCGCGCCGGTGATGATGCGCTTGGTCGGCTCGCTGGCGCCGATCTGGGCCAGGCCCGCGGCCAGCACCGAGATGATCAGCACGCCGAAGAAGGTGCTGATCACGGAGCCGCGCCCACCCATGAGGCTGGTCCCGCCGATCACCACGGCGGCGATCACCTGCAGTTCCAGGCCGACGCCGGCGTTGGGGTCGGCGGCTTCCAGACGGGAGATCTGGAACAGCGCGGCGAGGCCCGCCAGCAGGCCCATGAGGGCGAAGACGATGACCTTGTAGGGCTTGGGATTGATCCCAGCCAGGCGCACCGCTTCCTCGTTGGTGCCGATGGCGATCAGGTAGCGCCCGAGCACCGAGCGGGTCAGCAGCAGCTGCGCGACCACGATCACTAGCAGGGCGATGACGAAGGAGGGCGAGATGCCGAAGGCGAAGGGCGTCGACAACCAGGCGTAGGCATCGCCGATATAGGCGGTGCGCGAATCGGTCAGCTGGTAGGCGGCGCCGCGAGCCATCTCCAGCACGCCCAGGGAGACGATGAAGGAGGGGATGCGCCAGGCCACGGTGACGCTGCCGGTGAGGGTGCCGGTCAGGGCCGCGGCCAGCATGCCCAGGGCGGCGGCTGGCAGGATGCCCCAACCCCATTCCAGGGTGGCGACGCTGACCACGGCGGCGGCCAGGGCGACCACCGAACCCACCGAGAGGTCGATGCCGCCGATGATCAGGATGAAGGTCATCCCGGTCGCGAGCACCATCAGATCGGGGATCTGGTTGGCCAGGGTGGTGAAGGTGGCGTAGGAGAGAAAGTGGCTGCTCAGCAGGGAAAACAGCACGATCATCGCCAGCAGGGCGGCGGCCAGGCCGACGTAGGTGCCCAGGCCGAGGCCGAAGGCACGTCGGGCGGAGGTGACGGGAAGACTGCTCATCGAATGGCTTCCTGAGAAAGGGTTTGCGGCGGGACGGGTTCTTCCAGCAGAGCTTCGCGGGAGCGATAGCCGGCGAAGGCGGCGGCCAGCAGCCGCTCCTGGTCCCAGTCATGACGGTCGAAGGTCGCTTCCAGGCGGCCGGCGGAGATCACACCGATGCGATCGCAGATCAGCATCAGCTCGCGCAGGTCGCTGGAGACCACCACCAAGGCCTTGCCCTGGCGCGTGAGTTCGGCCAGCAGGCCATAGATCTCGAACTTGGCGCCGACGTCGATGCCGCGCGTGGGTTCGTCGAACAGCAGCACCTGGCAATCGCGTTCGAGCCAGCGCCCGATGACCACCTTTTGCTGGTTGCCACCGGAGAGTTCGCCCACCGGCTGGCTGCCACCGTTGCAGCGGATGCGCATGCCCTTGATATGGCGCTCTGCCAGGGCCGCTTCGCGTGTACCGCTGACCAGGCCCTGCTGGGCGACCTTGGCCATGTTGCCCAGGGCCAGGTTGGCGCTGATCGGCTGGCTGAGCAGCAGGCCTTCGCCCTTGCGATCCTCGGTGATCAGGGCGATGCCCTGACGTACCACCTTGGCCGGTGACCCCAGGTCGACCGGCTTGCCGGCCAGGCGCACCGCGCCGGAATCGGCACGGTCGGCACCGAAGATCAGCCGCAGCAACTCGGTGCGACCGGCACCGATGAGCCCGGAGATGCCATAGATCTCGCCGGCGCGGACGCTGAAGGAGACGTCCTGGACCTTGTCGGCGCGAGTCAGGCCCTGGACTTCCAGCAAGGGTGGTCCAAAGCGGCGCTCGCCCATGTCCAGGTGCTCGCCGAGATCGCGACCTACCATGAGGCTGACGATCTGGTCGATGTCGTAGTGCGCCATGGGCGCATCGGCCACCAGGCGGCCATCGCGCAAGACCACCAGTTGCTGGGCGATGCGCTTGAGTTCTTCCAGGCGATGGGAGATGTAGACCAGCGCCACGCCGCGGGCACGCAGGCGCTCGATCTGCTCGAACAGCAGGTCCACCTCGCGGGAGGTGAGCATGGCGGTGGGCTCGTCGAGGATCAGCACTCGGCAGTCGCCGATCAGGTTGCGGGCGATCTCCACCATCTGCTGATGACCCACGCCCAGTTCGGCGATGGGTGTATCCGGATCGATGGACTCCAGGCCGACCTGGGCCATGGCCAGCCGCGCCTGTTCGCGCAACTGGCGCCGGTCGATCCAGCCCAGGCGGCGGGGCAGGCGGTCGAGAAAGAGATTTTCCGCCACGGTGAGGGTAGGCAGCAGGTTGAGCTCCTGCATGACCATCCGCACCCCCTGGGCCTCCGCTTCGCGGCGGCTGCCCGGGGCATAGGGTCGGCCGAGAAAGCTCAGTTCGCCGGTGGTGGGTTGCACCAGGCCACAGAGGATCTTGGACAGGGTGCTTTTACCGGCGCCGTTTTCCCCGGTGAGCGCCAGCACCTGGCCAGCGCGCAACTCCAGGTCCACGCCGCCGAGTACCGGCTGTGCATAGGTCTTGCCGATGTCACGGGCGCTGAGGATGACCTCGGACGACATGGGGGCTCTCCTCGGATCAGGGCTGGGTGACGAGTTCGACCGGCGTCTCGATCACCCCGTCCTTGGCACCGGTGGGCTCGCCCTTGACCAGCTTGAGCGCGGCTTCGATCCCGAACACGGCCTGCTTGGCGGCATACTGGTCGGCGGTGGCGAGGATGCGACCGTCCTTGAGCATCGGCTTGATGGCTTTGATGTTGTCGTAGCCGACCACCTGCACCTGGCCTTTCTTGCCCGCGGCACGCACGGCGGAGACGGCGCCCAGCGCCATGCTGTCATTGCCGGCCAGCAGGGCCTTGAGGTCGGGGTATTCGTTGAGCATGGCCGCGGCGACGGCATTGCCCTTGTCGATTTCCCAATTGCCGGATTGCACGCCGACGATCTTCATGCCGGCCGCTTCCATGGCGTCCTTGAAGCCTGCGGTGCGCTGCTGGGCGTTGGTGGTGGTGGAGATGCCCTCGATGATGCCGACCTGGTCACCCTGCTTGAGCTGCTTGGCAAGGTACTCGCCCACCAGGCGTGCGCCCTTGCGGTTGTCGGGGCCGACGAAGGGGATGTCCAGGGACTTGGACTTGAGCACCTCCGGATCCAGGCGATTGTCGATGTTGACCACCTTGATGCCGGCGTCGCTGGCCTTCTTCAGCACCGGAACCAGTGCCTTGGAGTCGGCCGGGGCGATGACCAGGGCGTCGACCTTGGACACGATCATCTGCTCGACGATGCGGATCTGGCTGGAGGTATCGGTCTCGTCCTTGATCCCGTTGGAAATCAGGTCGAAGTCGGCGGAATGCTCTTTCTGGTAGGTCTTGGCGCCGTCTTCCATGGTCAGGAAGAACTCGTTGGCCAGGGACTTCATGACCAGCGCGACCTTGGGCTTTTCGGCGGCCGTGGCATGACTGGCGGTGAGCGGCAGGATCAGCGAAGCGGAGGCGAGAGCGATAGCCGCCAGCAGGCGGGCAGGGCGAAAGGCCAGCATAGGAGGATCTCCGAATTCTTATGGTTTTTGTGGTCACGCAAACGTTTGCGCGTAGCGAAGGATGTCCGTCCCATTGGTAGCTGTCAATCCAGGTCACTACATGAATCGATTCAGCTCCCAAGGACGGCTGGTTGGCCCCGGCCGTGCGGGCCCCGGTATACTGGGCAATCGTATTCAACCAGGCGCCCGGCGCCCGAGAGTCTCTGCCATGTCCTTTTCCGAATCCGCCCTGAAATCCCTCATCCGCGCCGTGCCCGATTTTCCCAAGCCGGGGGTGATCTTTCGGGACATCACGCCGCTGTTCCAGTCGCCCGAAGGCCTGCGCGCCGTCATGGCGGAATTGCTGGAGCGCTATCGCTCGGCGTCCTTCACCCACGTCGGGGCGCTGGATGCGCGCGGATTCCTCATCGGTCCGATCCTGGCTTATGAGCTGGGCAAGCCACTGGTGCTGTTCCGCAAGCAGGGCAAACTGCCGGCCGAGCTGCTGACCGAGGTCTACAGCACCGAATACGGCGACTCGGTGATCGAGGTACACAAGGACAGCGTCGGCGCCGGTGATTCGGTGCTGCTGGTCGATGACCTCATCGCCACCGGCGGTACCCTGGTCGCCGCCGGCAACCTGATCCGCCGCCTGGGCGCCGAGGTCCACGAAGCTGCCGCCATCGTCGACCTGCCCGAACTGGGCGGCTCCAAGCGCCTGGAAGCGGCCGGCATCCCCACCTTCGCCCTGACGAGCTTCGCGCTGTCCGAGTATTGAGTTTGCGATTGATCGCGGCCATGGACCGCTCCTACGGGTAGCGCACGACGGTAGGAGCGGCCCATGGCCGCGATAACGCCGTCGTACCTCAACGTCCTGCTGGCACCTTCCATGGTGTCCGTACGCGAAGGGCAACACCTTGCGATGCCGGAGCGTCCGCCTCGGCGGACCGCCATGGCCGTAACGGGTTGCTCGAATCGTAGGTTGGGTTGAGCGCAGCGAAGCCTAACAGCTCTTGCCTCGGCGCCAGTCTTGTTGGGCTTCGACGATAGAACCGTCTCAGCCCAACCTACGGTCCTGCTACGGGCACCGTAGGTTGGGTTGAGCGCAGCGAGGCCCAACAGGGTTTGACTCAGCTGGCCCTGTTGGGCTTCGACGATGGAGCCGTCTCAGCCCAACCTACGATCCTGCTACGGATACCGTAGGTTGGGTTGAGCGCAGCGAAGCCCAACAGCTCTTGCCCCGGCACCGGCCCCGTTTGGGCTTCGACGAAAGAGCCGCCTCAGCCCAACCTACGATTTATCGCAATCCTGGCAGCCTCTGATCAAAGCTCAGCCGTCGGCTTTCTCGGCTCCAGCGGATACAGATCCACTTCGTCCGCCAACTTGGGCAGCTCGTCCAGAAAGGCGAGGGTGTGCGGCTGGTTTAAGTGTCCGTCCTGGGCGGCGATCGAGGTCCAGCGGGCCTGGACCACCCAGAGATCGCCGTCCTCGCTGCCCTGGAATACCCGATAGTCCAGGCAGCCCTCGTCCTTGACCGCCACCGCGGCCAGATCCAGCAGGTGGGCACCCAGCGCCTGGGAGCGTTCGGGTTGGGCTCGGAACAGGGTAAGGCTGTGGACGTCCGTCATAATGGACAAGTCTCCTGAAGGGTTGAGGTTTCGACCCTTCAGGATAGCGGACGTCGTACCGGTCTCAGCGATTGATCAGGCCAAGGAATTCCGCACGGGTAGCGTCGTTGGCGCGGAATTGGCCGAGCATCACCGAGGTGACCATGGAGGAATTCTGCTTTTCCACGCCACGCATCATCATGCACATGTGCTGCGCCTCGATGACCACCGCGACCCCGGCGGCGCCGGTGACCTGCTCAATGGCCTCGGCGATCTGCCGGGTCATGTTTTCCTGGATCTGCAGGCGGCGGGCGAACATGTCGACCACCCGCGCCACCTTGGACAGGCCCAGCACCTTGCCCTTGGGCATGTAGGCAACATGGGCCTTGCCGATGAAGGGCAGCATGTGGTGCTCGCACAGGGAATACAGCTCGATGTTCTTGACCAGCACCATCTCGCTGTTGTCCGAGGTGAAGAGCGCGTCGCCCACCACTTCTTCCAGCGTCTGGCTGTAGCCGCGGCAGAGGTACTGCATGGCCTTGGCCGCGCGCTTGGGTGTGTCCACCAGCCCCTCACGGCTGATGTCTTCGCCGAGTCCGGTCAGGATCGAGGAGTAGTGCTGTTCGAGAGACATTTGGGTTCCTGTTTGTCGATAAGGAAGTTGGCGCTCGGATGAGACGTCACCCGAGTCACAGGATCACTCGTCGCGACCTTCGAGCATGGTGCGCTTGAGCAAGACATAAAGCGAGCCGGTCCCACCGTGGCGGGGCAGGCAGGAGGTGAAGCCCAGTACCTGCGGATGCTGGCGCAACCAGGTATTGACGTGGCTCTTGATCAGCGGTCGGCGCCCATCCAGGCGCGCGGCCTTGCCATGGGTGATGCGCACACAGCGGATTTCCAGGCGAGTGGCCTCGGCGAGAAAGTCCCAGAGGGTTTCCCGGGCCCTTTCCACGGTCATGCCGTGCAGGTCCAGGCTGCCCTCGAAGGGAATCTGGCCGCCCTTGAGGCGACGTAGCTGGGTGTCCTGGACGCCATCGCGGCCCCAGTAGAGTTCGTCCTCGGCGCCCACGTCGATGACGAAGGCATCGCTCAGGCCGTCGACCCGGGTAGCGGTCGTGGTCTTGGTCGCATCCGCGCGGCGCTGGGCGATCTGGCCCAGGTCGGCGCGCGACTTGCCGGTGTCGGCGCGATCCTGCTTGAGCGGACGGATCCCGCGGGTGAAGTCGGCGAAAGAGGCATCGTCGTCGTGCATGGCGTTCTCCGGTACAGGGCGTCATTCTACCGGCGGGTCAGGCGTCGTGCAGCAATCGGCTCACCGCAGCCAGCGCGGCCCTTTGCCGCTCGGGCCAGTCGCCGGCGATTTCCAGCACCGGCTGGCCATGGGCCTGCAGCCAGTCCCGGCACTGCGCGAAGAACGCCAAGCGCTCGGCGAGCTCCGGTTGGCAGCGCTGACCGTCGTCCTGCCAGGCGACGTCGCGAGGATCGAGCAGCAGGTGCAGGTCATAGCGGCGCGCCAGCAGGGCCGGCTCCAGCCAGTCGGGCGCGGCGCCGAACAGCAATCGACTCCACAGCAGGTTGCTCAGCAGGTGGGTGTCGAGCAGCAGGAGCGCCGGTGCGCTCGCGCGTGCCCGGTCCTCGCGGTGCAATTGCTCGCGGGCGATGACATCCACGTCCGCCAGGCAGGTATCGGTGCCGTGCCGCTCGCAGTATTCGCGGACGTACTCATCCACCCGGACCCCGCCGAAGCGCTCGGCGAGAACCGTCGTCAGCCACGATTTGCCACTCGATTCGGGGCCGGTCAGCACCACCACTTTCATCGTGCGGTCGCCAGGGCTCGGCGCCAGTCGAGCCAGCCGTAGGCGGCCAGACCGACAAAGACCGCATAGAGGATGGCGGTGGGGTAGAGGCCCTTGTAATAGAAGAGGCCCACATAGATGACGTCCAGCACGAACCACAGTACCCAGCACTGCAGGCGCTTCTGCGCCATCCAGAACTGGGCGACCAGGCTGAAACCGGTGAGCGCGGCATCCAGCCAGGGCAGGGCGGCATCGGTGTGGGTGCCCATGAGGTAGCCCAGGACCAGGCTACCCAGGGCGCCAACGGCCAGACCGGCCAGCAGCGGTCGGGTGGTGAGCGAGCTGACCACCCGACCCTGGTGTTGCTGGCCGCCCCGCAGCCATTGCCACCAACCATAGAGCTGCAGCACCGCATAGATGCACTGCAGCAACATGTCGGAATAGAGCTTCACCTCCAGGAAGATCCAGGCGTAGAGCACCACCGTCACCAGGCCGATGGGCCAGGCCCAGATGTTCTGGCGCACCGTCAGCCAGACGGCGATCACCCCGAGAACGGCGGCCAGCAGCTCCACGGGCGACATGCCCAGCAGGGTGGTGAGCGACTCCAGAAACGACATGCTTCACATCCGGAAAGATTCGATTCGTCATTGTACGGCACCTAATGGCCGTCTATCGGTCTCTTCAACCGGTCTCGCTCTGGTAAGGTGCCGGGCGACCACCACAGCATGAGCTGTCCTGGGTACCGCGAAGGGCCACGCCCTGCGGAGCGTCACGGTTCGAACCCCGTTGCCGCCGGCGTCTTCGGACCCGGCTACCTGCAAATGTTTCACTTGGATGGAGTAATACCATGGACCTATGGAGTGCCTTGCAGGCGCTGATTCTGGGGATCGTCGAGGGCATCACCGAGTTCCTGCCCATTTCCAGTACCGGCCACCAGATCGTCGTCGCCGATCTGATCGGCTTCGGCGGGGAAAGGGCCATCGCCTTCAATATCATCATCCAGCTGGCGGCCATCCTGGCCGTGGTCTGGGAATACCGCTTCAAGGTCTTCGAGATCGTCACCGATCTGCCGCGCAAGTCCTATGCGCAGCGGTTCACCGGCAACCTGATCGTCGCCTTTCTGCCCGCTGCGGTGCTGGGCGTGATCCTTGGTGACCTGATCCACGAATACCTGTTCAATCCCATCACCGTGGCCTTCGCCCTGGTGATCGGCGGCGTGATCATGATCTGGGCGGAAAAGCGTACCCATCGCATCCGCGTGGAAGAGGTGGACGACATGCGCTGGCATGACGCCCTCAAGGTCGGCTGCGCCCAGTGCCTGGCGATGATTCCGGGCACCTCGCGCTCCGGTTCCACCATCATCGGCGGCCTGCTGTTCGGTCTGTCGCGCAAGGCGGCCACCGAGTTCTCCTTCTTCCTGGCCATGCCAACCATGGTCGGCGCGACCGTCTACTCGGTGTACAAGTACCGTCATCTGTTCACTGCCAGCGATGTGCTGGTGTTCGGGGTCGGCTTCATCACCTCCTTCATCTTCGCCATGCTGGCGGTCAAGGCCTTGCTGAAGTTCATCGGCAACCACAGCTACGAGGTGTTCGGCTGGTACCGTATCGTCTTCGGACTGTTGATCCTGGCCACCTGGCAATTCGGCTGGATCGACTGGAACGCGGCCAAGGCGGCCGGGTGAAGCCCGAGAAGGAACAGCAGAGCCGGCGCCAGCCGGCTCGTGCGTCTGGGCAGAAAGCGCCCCCCAAGACCAGCAAACGGGCGGGGGCGCTGACGCCCTATGAGCAACGCGCGGCCATCGCCCGGCAGGACATGCTCGCGCTGCTGCAGATCGCCGTCTTCATCCTGCCGCTGGTGGGCATGCTGTCCCTGGCCTTCGGCCATGGGGTGCTCTGGCCACTGCCGCTCTACCTGCTGGCCAGCGTGGTCACCTACCTGCTCTACAAGCACGACAAGCAGCGCGCCCGCGACAAGGGCTGGCGCGTGCCGGAGCGGGTCCTGCACCTGGGCGAGCTGCTCGGTGGCTGGCCGGGTGCCCTGATCGCCCAGCAGCGCTTCCGCCACAAGACGGTCAAGCTGAGTTTTCGCCTGGTGTTCTTCGCCATCGTCGCCCTGCATCAGCTGCTGTGGCTGGACGTGCTCTGCGGCGGCCTGCTTCACCGTCATCTGCCGTTCTGAGGTCAGGCAGGCGGCATGGCTGCAGGTGATGGGCTAGGCTAGGCGGGCGAATGCCGCCCGTTGCCCAGGAGCCCCATGTTGCGAACCCCTCTGTCGATCCTCACGCCCCTGTTCCTGTCCCTGACCCTGGCGGCCTGTAGCCACAGCCGCGAGACCTCCTTGCCCGTCGCCCCCGAGGCTGGCTCCGGCTATCGGCCCGGGCTGACGGCCAGCGAAGCCACCCGGCAGATGGCGGCGGCGGCCAATCCGCTGGCAGCCGAGGCCGGGCGGGAGATCCTGCGGCAGGGTGGCTCGGCCATCGATGCCGCCATCGCCATGCAGGCGGTCCTGACCCTGGTCGAGCCGCAATCCTCGGGAATCGGCGGCGGTGCCTTCCTGCTCTACTGGGACGGTCGCAAGGTTCAGGCCTACGACGGTCGCGAAACCGCCCCGGCAGGTGCTACGGAACAGCTCTTCCTGCGTGCGGATGGCAGCCCCATGGCCTTCGAGGAGGCCCGCATCGGCGGGCGCTCGGTCGGGGTGCCCGGGGTGTTGCGCGCGCTGGAACTGGCGCATCGCGACCACGGCAAGCTGGCCTGGCGGGTGTTGTTCGAGCCGGCCATCCGCCTGGCCCGGGAGGGTTTCCCGTTGTCGCCGCGGCTGCATAACCAACTGCTCCACGACCCCTTCCTCAAGCAGTCACCCGGCATGGCCGCGCTCTATCTGGATGCCCAGGGGCAGGTGAAGCCCGTGGGTACCCGGCTGCGCAACCCGGAATTGGCCGATACCCTGGCGCTGATCGCCCGGGAGGGCGCCGGAGCGCTCTATCGCGGCGACCTGGCCCAGGCCATCGCCAGCGCCGTGCAGGAGAGCCCCAATCCCGGCAGCCTGAGTCTTCAGGACCTGGCCGGCTATCGCGCCAGGACGCGCACGCCGCTGTGCACCGACTACCAGCGCTGGCGCGTCTGCGGCATGCCGCCGCCCGCCGGCGGCATCACCGTGGCCCAGACCCTGGGCATTCTCCAGGCCCTGGAAGCCCGTGATCCGGCCTGGGCCCTGGCGCCGTTGCGGCCAGTACCGACCGCGCTGCCGGCGGGCCAGGAGCCGCGTCCCGAAGCCGTGCACCTGATCGCCGAGGCCGAGCGCCTGGCCTATGCCGATCGCGCCCAGTACGTAGCCGATCCGGAGCTGGTGCCGGTCAACGTCAAGGGGCTGCTCGATCCCGGGTATCTGGCCAGTCGTGCGCAGCAGGTCGGTGAGCGCAGCCTGGGCAAGGCCGCGCCGGGGGTCCCACCCGGCCCGACCCTGGCCTGGGCACCGGATCGCTCGCCACTGCGCATCTCCACCTCCCAGGTGGTGGCGGCGGATGCCTGGGGTGGCGCCCTGTCCATGACCACCACGGTGGAGAGCTACTTCGGCTCCCACCTGATGGTGAAGGGCTTCATGCTCAACAATCAGCTGACGGACTTTTCCTTCGTGCCGCGGGAGAAGGGCCTGCCGGTGGCCAACCGGGTGGAGCCGGGCAAGCGACCGCGCTCGACCATGTCGCCAACCCTGGTGTTCGACCGCCAGAGTGGCGAGCTGCTGGCGGCCCTGGGCTCGCCGGGCGGTTCGCAGATTGCCGGCTATGTGGTCAAGACCCTGGTCGGCTTGCTGGACTGGCAGCTGGATCCCCAGGCGGCTGCGGGCCTGCCGAATTTCGGCAGCCGTAACGGCCCCACCGAGCTGGAGCGCGGCGAGACCACCCCGGCCTTGCGCCAGGCACTGAAGCAGCGTGGGCACCAGGTACGCGAAGACGAGATGACCAGTGGCATCCAGGTCATTCGCCGGATGGGATCAGGCTGGCAGGGGGGCGCGGACCCAAGACGGGAGGGCGCGGCGCTGGGGGATTAGGCAGGCGTCGGAGGGCGATAGCCCTTCACCCCAGCCCTCTCCCAGAGGGAGAGGGGGCGGTTTTGCTGGGGTGGGGGCGTCAGGAGCAGGGATGGCCGCCAGTGGGCCATCCAGGGGGTGTCACGCCGGCTGGTCGAGTTGCAGCACGCGGGTGGTGCGCTCCCGTACTTCCCGCAGCAGCTCCGGCTCTTCGGCCAGCTTGTGACCGAAGGAGGGGAACATCTTGCGCAGCTTGGCCTGCCACTCTTCGCTCTGGTAGCGGCTCGGGAAGCAGCGCTCGACCAGGGTCAGCATGATGGACACCGAGGTGGAAGCACCTGGGGAGGCGCCCAGCAGGGCGGCGATGGTGCCGTCACCGGAAGCGACGATCTCGGTGCCGAACTGCAGGATGCCGCCTTTCTGCGGGTCCTTCTTGATGATCTGCACCCGCTGGCCGGCCACTTCCAGGCGCCAGTCCTGCTTGCGCACGGCCGGGTAGAAGGCGCGCAGTTCCTCGACGCGCTGGTCGAAGGATTGCAGCACCTGGCCGACCAGGTAGCGGGTCAGCGGCATGTTGTCACGCGCCACGGCGAGCATGGGGCCAATGTTGCCCGACTTGATCGACTTGGGCAGGTCGAGGAAGGATCCGCGCTTGAGGAACTTGGTGGTGAAGCCGGCGAAGGGCCCGAACAGCAGGGACTTCTTGCCATCCACCACGCGGGTGTCCAGGTGCGGGACCGACATCGGCGGCGAGTTGACGCCGGCCAGGCCGTAGACCTTGGCCTGGTGCCGTTCGACGATGTGCGGATCGTCGCAGCGCAGCCACTGGCCGCTCACCGGGAAGCCACCGTAGCCGGCGCCCTCGGGGATGCCGGACTTCTGCAGCAGCGGCAGGGCCGCACCACCGGCGCCGAGGAAGACGAACTTGGCGATCAGGGTGCGGGTGGCACCGGAACGACTGTCCTCGATGGTCAGGCGCCAGCGCTGGTCGGCCTCGCGGGTCAGGTCCACCACCTTCTGGTTGTAGCGGACCTGGGTGCCGGGACGGGTCTGCAGGTGACCGAGCAGGCTCATGGTCAGGGCGCCGAAGTTGACGTCGGTACCCCCGGCCACATGGGTCGCGGCCACGGCTTCGGTGGCCGGCCGGCCTTCCATCACCAGGGGCATCCACTCGCGCAGCTTGGCGTGATCCTCGGAATACTCCATGCCGTCGAAGCAGGCGTGGTCCTTGAGGGCCTCGTAGCGCTTGCGCAGGAAGGCCATGTCCTTGGCACCATGGACGAAGGACATGTGCGGCACCGGGCTGATGAAGGCGCGCGGCGAGCCGAAGTGACCTTCCTCGACCAGGTAGGACCAGAATTGCCTGGAGGCCTCGAACATGCCGTTGATGCTGAGGGCCTTGGTGACGTCGATGCTGCCGTCCGCCTTTTCCGGCGTGTAGTTCAACTCGCAGAGGGCCGCATGGCCGGTTCCGGCGTTGTTCCAGGGGTTGGAACTCTCCGCCGCGCCTACGTCGAGCAGTTCGAGTACCTCGACGGTACTCGTGGGCTCCAGCTCCTTGAGCATGACCGCCAGGGTCGCACTCATGATTCCCGCGCCGACGAAAACGAAATCCGACTCTTCGTTACCACTGTGCATTCATCGTACTCCTGAGACAGTGTCTCGCTTTACACCTGAGGGAGAGCGGGCGTCGGAGCCCGACCTCGAGTTGGGCAACCCCGGACTGACCACGGACGGACAGGCAGGGGCGAGCAACCGGTAGGGCATGGCAGTCAGTTGCGACAGCGGCCGTCCGGCAATGTTCTGATTTATTAGGTTGGGGCCGACCGTTCTGGCGGATCGGCAGAGGCCGATGCCAGGCGGGGAGATCAGTATGCGAAAGGGAACCCGTCGAGCGTGCCGGAAGGGGGCGCTACGTGTTACGAGACGTGGCAGGAGACCCCTGGTCTCCCGGCGCAAACGATAGGTGATGATCGCGGCGATCCTGGTCGAGTACCCGTTTCGGTGCGAAATGATACCTAGGGTAACTGCTTAGGGCACCATCTATTTTGTTCGTGTAGTGGGTTGCGCGACCCACTACACGAACCCTGGGGTCAGCCGTTGATGCCCTGGCTGCGCAGGTAGTCGTCGTAGCTGCCGCTGAAATCCACCACGCTGGTCTCGCTCATGTCGAGGATGCGGGTGGCCAGGGAGGAGACGAATTCACGGTCGTGGCTGACGAAGATCAGGGTGCCCGGATAATTTTCCAGTGCCAGGTTCAGCGCCTCGATGGATTCCATGTCCAGGTGGTTGGTGGGTTCGTCCATCACCAGCACGTTGGGCTTCTTCAGGATCAGCTTGCCGAACAGCATGCGACCCTGCTCGCCACCGGAGATGACCTTGACCGACTTCTGGATGTCGTCGCTGGAGAACAGCATGCGACCCAGGGTGCCGCGGACCATCTGCTCGCCGCCCTGGGTCCATTGACCCATCCAGTCGAACAGGGTGACGTCGTCGGCGAAGTCCTCGGCGTGGTCCTGGGCGAAATAGCCGACGTCGGCGCTGTCGGTCCACTTCACCTCGCCACTCTGTGGCGCCATCTCGCCCACCAGGGTGCGCAGCAGGGTGGTCTTGCCGATGCCGTTGGGGCCGATGATGGCGACCCGCTCGCCGGCTTCGATCTGCAGGCCCAGGCGCTTGAACAGCGGGGTGCCGTCGAAGCCCTGGGTGACGTTTTCCAGGGTCACCGCCTGGCGGTGCAGCTTCTTGTACTGCTCGAAGCGGATGAACGGACTGACGCGGCTGGACGGCTTGACCTCGTCCAGCTGGATCTTGTCGATCTGGCGCGCCCGGCTGGTGGCCTGCTTGGCCTTGGAGGCGTTGGCCGAGAAGCGGCTGACGAACTGCTGCAGTTCGGCGATCTGGGCCTTCTTCTTGGCGTTGTCCGACAGCAGGCGCTCGCGGGCCTGGGTGGCGGCGGTCATGTACTCGTCGTAGTTGCCGGGGAACAGGCGCAGCTCACCGTAATCCAGGTCGGCCATGTGGGTGCAGACGCTGTTCAGGAAGTGGCGATCGTGGGAGATGATGATCATGGTGCTGTTGCGCGCGACCAGGATGCCTTCCAGCCAGCGGATGGTATTGATGTCCAGGTGGTTGGTCGGTTCGTCGAGCAGCAGCAGTTCCGGATCGGAGAACAACGCCTGGGCCAGCAGCACCCGCAGCTTCCAGCCGGGGGCAACGGCGCTCATGGGGCCGAAGTGCTGGTCCTGGGGGATGCCCAGGCCGAGCAGCAACTCGCCCGCCCGCGCTTCCGCGGTGTAGCCGTCGTATTCGGCGAACTGGACCTCCAGTTCGGCCACGGCCATGCCGTCGTCTTCGCTCATTTCCGGCAGGGCGTAGATGCGGTCGCGCTCTGCCTTGACCTTGGCCAGCTCGGCGTGGCCCATGATCACGGTATCGATGACCGTGCAGTCTTCATAGGCGAACTGATCCTGGCGCAGCTTGCCCAGGCGTACGTTGGGTTCGAGCATCACCTGGCCGCCGGTGGGTTCGAGATCGCCCCCGAGAATCTTCATGAAGGTGGACTTGCCGCAGCCGTTGGCGCCGATCAGGCCGTAGCGATGGCCGTTGCCGAATTTGACGGACACGTTCTCGAACAGCGGCTTGGCGCCAAACTGCATGGTGATGTTAGCGGTGGAGATCAAAGGGGGTACCTGTAAGGGGTTTCAGACCGGAGCTCGGCCGCTGTCCGGGCCGGCAAGCGGCTTGGACAGGGCGTTCCGGTCGGATGGGCAGAGCTCCAGCGGGCAGGGTCAATGGGCAGCGACATTGCGCGGCGGCCTGGCTGGGCTGCGGTAAAGGCGGGCGGCGCCCGACATGCCGCCTATTGTGGCATAGCTGCGAGGTGGTTTGTACGGGGCAGGCGGCGGCTGGCTGTCGCTGGACTAACTGGCGGCGGGGCCGGGGAAGTCTGGCCGGGGTACCACCTTCCAGACGGCTTCGGTCAGTTGATCCAGCGTCCACGGCTTGTGCAGGAAGGGCACCCCGGACGGGATATCATTTCTCAAGCCGGCGTAGCCGGACATCAAGACGAAGGGCACCGCGGGCCAACGCTCGCTGACGATCTTGGCCAGTTGCACGCCATCGATCACGCCGGGCATCCGCACGTTCGACACCACGACGTTCACCTGCTGCCAGTGCAGCTCCAGAAATTGCAGGGCGGCGTCGGCGGTGCCAAAGGTTTCCACATGGAAGCCTTCCTGCTTGAGCACCTCGCGTACCAGGGCTTGCAGCAGCAGCTCATCTTCCGAAACGACCGCGAGCAGATTCGCGGGGCTGGCATAGCGGGTCGGGGTATCCATAGGCAGGCAATCCGGCATGGGAGGATCCCTGGAGTCTAGTCAGGCGCAGGCCAGGCTGCTGGCCAATGGCCCGAAAAGACTGGCGATTACTCGGGGTATGGACTTGCCAACCGGGACGGCGTCTCCGCCCGAAGGCTCTGGCAAGGCACTGACGCCGCTGGCGAATGGGGCGACGTGCGGTAGGCGCCAGGGTGAAACATCTGGCGTCGTCGACCAACTAAAGCTTGAGACCGAACGGCACAGGAGCCACGGCATGATCCTTTCTCTTTCTCCCGCGCCCGACACCACCGCTCCGCTGGCCCTCTGGCTGGGCGGCGATCAGGCACCCCTCAACGACTCCGACATGGCCGATGAAGAGATCGATACCGAGATCCCTGACGAGGTGGTCGAGAATCTTACCGAACCGGCCAAGCCGCCCGCACCGATTCCGGATCCCGGCCCATTGTAGAGATCACAGGGGGCAGCAGCCTGGGCGCTCCCGATCCAGGGCTTCGCCCTCGACCAATGCGGCCATTCAGGTCTTGATCGGGTCTTTGCTCTCGCGCAGCGCTCGATGATAGAGCAAAGCACTCAGACCCAGGCCCGCCAGGGCCATGAGACCGGCAAAGAGGAAGATGGCGCTGAAGCCGAAGCCGTTGGCGATGGCGCCGGCGAGAGGGCCGGTGATCCCCAGCGCCAGATCCAGGCATAGCGAGTAGGCGCCCAGCGCCGCGCTGCGATTGGTTGGCGGTACCTTGACGATGGCCTCCACGCCCAAGGCCGGATAGACCAGCGAGAGTCCGAAACCCGCCATGGCCGCGCCCACCAACGCCATCTGTGGGGTGACCGCCAGCCAAAGCAGCAGCAACCCTAGGGTCTCCACGCTGAAACAGGCCAGGGCGACGCGGAAGCCGCCCAGCGTGTTGATGGTGCCGGCGAACAGCAGCCGCGCGCAGATGAAGGCCGCACCGAAGGCGGTCAGGCAGAAGGCCGCGTTGGGCCAGCCGTTGCTCGCGTAGTAGAGCGTGACGAAGGTGGCGATAGCGCCGAAGCCGATGGAGCTGAGCAACAGGCAGAGGCCGAAGGGGCTGATGCGCCAGAACACCTTGTGAAAGGGCAGCCGCTCGCCTGGAATCACCGGCGCCGGCTCCTTGTTCCAGGCCAGGGCCAGACCCAGGGCACCGAGCAGGGCGATGGCCACGCCGAGGCTCCAGAGCCCTAGGCCCGCTACCATGGCCACGCCCAGGGGCGCGCCCAGAGCCAGGGCGCCATAGGCGGCGATGCCGTTCCAGGAGATCACCTTGCTCACGTGCTGCATGCCGACGCTGCCCATGCCCCAACTCAGGCAACCGGTACCGATCATGGCCTGGGACATGCCGAGGATGACCCGGCCGACGATCAGCAGGCCCAGGCTGAGACCCGGTACGCTCTGCAGCGAGGTGGCCAGCAGGGTCAACACGCCGCAGGCGACGCAGCCGAACAGGCCGTAGATCACTCCACGCTTGGCGCCGATGCTGTCGGCCAGCTTACCGGCGAGGGGGCGGGTGAAGAGGGTGGCGAGGTACTGGATACTGATCGCCAGTCCGGCGATGACCGATCCATAGCCGAGATCGTCGTGCACGTAGCCCGGCAGGATCGCCAGTGGCAGGCCGATCGCCAGGAACAGCAGAAAGCTGAAGACGACGATCGAAACGATGCGCAGCGTGATGGCGAGGGAGGCGGCAGGCGGGGCGGTCGTGGTCATGGCTGTTCTCGCGAGGACTCGTCGAAACGGCAGAGGAGGCGAACGCTGAGGGCCAAGCCTGCCAGCGCGGCCAGGGCCGCGCAGAGAAAGCTGGCGGCATAGCCGAAATGGGTGGCCACGGCGCCGATGAGAGGCCCTGTCACCGCCAGCGAAAGGTCGATGAACACCGAATAGCCGGCCAGGGCGGCACCGCGGTTCGAGGCCGGAACCCGCTGCACCGCTTCCACGGCCAGCGCCGGAAACACCAGCGAGAAGCCGATTCCGGTGAGGGCGGCGCCCACCAGGGCGGTGGTTATGCTGGGGGCCAGCCAGAGGATGGTCAGGCCCACGGCTTCCACCGCCAGGCTGACGATGGCGACGCGAAAGCCGCCGTGGCGATTGATGGCGTTGGCGCAGACCAGGCGTACACCGATGAAGAAACAGCCGAACACCGTCAGGCACAGGGCCGCGCCACTCCAGCCCTGACTGGCGTAATAGAGAGTGATGAAGGTCGCCAGGGTGCCGAAGCCGATGCCACCCAGCGCCAGGCCCAGGCCGAAGGGCAATACCCGGCCCAGCACCGTGGTGAAGGGCAGGCGTTCGCCGCGCACCGGAACGATGGGCGGGCGCGGCTTGGCGATCCGATAGCCCAGCGCCGCCAGACCGATGATGCTGGCGCCCAAGCTCCACAGTCCCAGGCTGTCCACCAGCACCACGCCCAGGGGGGCGCCTATGGCCAGGGCACCGTAGCTGGCGACGCCGTTCCAGGAGATCACCTTGGCGGTGTTAGCCGGGCCGACCCGGCCGATTGCCCAGGAGATGGCGCCAGTACCCGAGAGGCTTTCGGCGCAGCCCAGCACCAGTCGGCCGAGCAACAGAGCACCAAGGCTGACCCAGGGCCAGGCTTGTAAGAGTACCGAGGCCAGCATCAGCACGCCGCTGAGACCGCAGCCGAGCATGCCATAGAGCACCGACTGCTTGGCGCCCACGGTGTCGATGATGCGTCCGGCATGGGAGCGCGAGAACAGGGTCGCCAGGTACTGACTGCTGATCACCAGGCCGGCGATGATGGAGTTGAAGCCCAGCTGGTCGTGCACGAAGCCCGGCAGCACGGCCAGGGGGATGCCGATGGTAAGGTAGGCGATAAAGGTAAAGAGCACCGTGCCCAGGGTAATGCGGGTGGCCAGAGCGGGTGAGGGTGCAGGCGGTAGGCTGGCGGTCGACATCGGACTCGAGAGGTTGTCTGACAATGTGGGATAGATTGCTTTCGCCTGGCAAAGGTCACATGCAATGACATTTTTTATCCAGGGTCGAGACGGAGCGAAACGGGCGCTGGGCCCTGGTCGGAGCGGCCTGCTGCTGGCCGCACTGGCGGCTATGCCCATCTGGGCGGCAGAGCGCATCGAGCTGCGGATCGGCGACCAGCGCCTCGCTGTAGAAGTGGCAACGACTCCAGCCCAACGGGCCCAGGGACTCATGGGGCGACCGCCATTGGCAGCCCACGAAGGCATGCTGTTCGTCTTTGCCGGGGATGACGAACGCTGCCTTTGGATGCGCGATACCCCCAGCGCGCTAGCCGCCGCCTTCATCGATGCCGGCGGCAAAGTCCTCAATACCGTCGAAATGCAGCCGCTGACCGATACCCGCCACTGCTCCCGGGCCCCGGCGCGCTATGCCTTGGAAACCCGGGCTGGCTGGTTTTCGACGCGGGGGATTCGCGCGGGCGAGCGTCTGCAAGGGTTGGAGAAGGTGGCACCTGCCTCCCGATAGTCCCGCTTTTCCTCACACCTGAAATAGCAGAAAGTCGATAGATAAATACTTTTAAAATCAAGAACTTGAATATGATTTTTGATTGTGATTATAGAGGTATGTTGAGAAAGTACTTTAAGTCTTGATTGGGATGCCTGTCGCTATCGATAGTGGCTCCTGGGGTGCCTGGCACGAACCTGGGCAACAGGGAGGGATACGTCCCCGTGTTGCCCCAGGTCGCTTCCTGGAAAGGCCCGACCGGTCCCTATTGAATCCAGGCCTCGACCCGCCGATTCTTTACCCGGCCGTTGGCTGACAGCCCTGCGACAGGCAGTTGGTCGCCAAGGGAGAGCAGCTCACCAGCGAAGGCTTGCTGGTGGCGCAGCGCCGTGGCGACCGCGGTGGCGCGCAGACGGGCCAGCAGCGCTGCCCGTGCCGGATCCTCGGTGGCGTCGTTGAAGCCCACCAGGATCAGCTGCCGATGGGCGTTTTCCGGCCGGCGCATGAAGGCGGCCAGGCGCTCGACATCGCGCAGTGCCTTGTTATCCAGGCGCGCGCTGCCGGCGGTGAAGCGGAAATTCACCGTAAGGCGCTGGGCGCGGCGAGCCAGCTCCAGATAGGCGGGTGGCATGCCACGGGTATCGCTGATGGTCAGGGGTTCGATGCGCTGGGCGACGAAGCCGCTTTGTTGCACCACCGCCTGGCCGGCAGGGGTCTGGCTGAACTCCAGCAGACTGCGCGCCCAGTCCGAGCGCTGGGCGGGCGAGCCATAGAAGAAGAGTCGCCGGGCGAGTGGATAGTCCTCGGTGGCGATGCTGGCTTCGCTGGGGGCTATGGCGCGGCCTTCACCGTCGCGCAGGGCGAGCTTTGGCGCCTTGGCGGCAGCCGCCAGGCTGGTGAAGCCGATGCCCCCAGGATCGGCGGCCACCTGCTGCGCCAATTCTTCATTGGACTCGAAGCGCTTGGCAGCCGCACTCAGGCGTTTGCCGGCAGGATTCAGCACCAGTTCGCGAAAGGTGTCGTAGGTGCCCGATCGATCATCCCGCGCATAGATCCGGATCGGCCCGGACGGGCCGCCCAGTTGCTGCCAATCGGTGATATCGCCGGCGAAGACCTGCGCCAACTGCTGGAGATCGAGCTCTCGCAGGGGATTGCCGGGATGCACGATGATCGCCAGGCCATCCAGCCCGATCACGTACTCCGCGTCCTTGCTGCCCATGTCACCCAGATTGGCCAGGGCGCTGACTTCATTGTCCTTGATGGGCCGGGAGGCCGCGGCGAGATCCGTGGTGCCCGCGGCCAGGGCGGTGAAGCCGGTGCTGGAGCCATGGGCGGCGATCTGTATGGCCACGGCACTGCCATTCGGCGCCCGGGCCACCAGCTGCCATTCGTCCATCACGGTGGCAGGTATCACCTGTGGATCCCGATAGCCGCGCTCGGCGAGCAGGGCCGCGACCAGGCGCGGGCCCAGGTTCGCGTTGATCGTGTTGGAGCCTTGCAGGCGCAGAATGACAGTGGTGGGTTCGCCGGCCAGAAGGGGCGAAGGCAGCAGGGGCAGCAAGGTCGCGAGCACCGCTCGCCGCAGGAAGGCGCGGCGGAATACCGGGGCAGAGCCGTTCATGGAATAGGCCTCGAGCCTGAGACAAGGCCGCCACCTTAGGCAGGCCACATGACGCCGATGTGACAGGACCTCAGGTCAATTCTAGCCAGATCGGCGCGTGGTCGGAGGGCTTCTCCATGCCACGGATCTCATAGTCAATGCCTGCCGAGACGATCCGTTCGCGCAGCACCCGAGACGCGAGGATGGTATCGATGCGCAGGCCGCGCTTGGGTTCGTCCTCGAAGCCGCGGCTGCGATAGGGGAACCAGCTGAACCTGTCGTCGACGTCCGGATGCAGCTGGCGATAGCTGTCGATCAGGCCCCAGTCCAGCAGTCGCTGCATCCATTCGCGTTCTTCCGGCTGGAAACTGCAGGCGCCCGTGCGCAGCCAGCGCTTGGCGTTGACCGCACCTATGCCGATGTCGTGGTCCTGGGCGGAGATATTGAAATCCCCCATGAGCAGCAAGGGCGTGTCCGGCGTGAAACGCTCTTCAAGTAGATTCTGAAGATCCGCGTAGAACTTCCTCTTGCCAGGGAATTTTGTTGGGTGAGCGATATTCTCCCCTTGGGGAAAATAGCCGTTCATGACCACCAGTGGCTGACCCTTTCGGTCGGCGAAGACGCCATAGATGAATCTCTTTTGCGACTCTTCACCATCGCCGGGAAAACCCCTGTGCAATTCCAGCGGCGCCAGGCGCGACAGCAGGGCCACTCCGTAGTGGCCCTTCTGGCCGTGATAGTGCACGTGGTAACCCAGGGCCTCGACTTCCTCGCGCGGGAACTGATCGTCCGAGACCTTGGTTTCCTGCAGGCCGATCACATCCGGATCATAGCGTTCGATGATGGCGGAAAGTTGATGAGGTCTTGCGCGTAAGCCGTTGATATTGAAGCAGACTATCTTCATGAAGCTGTCCTGGAAAATGGATGGCCCTAGCCTAGCAGAAAGCCTCCTGTCGCAGCGGCGACCTGGCGAACCCTGGCCACTCCTGTTTGTCTCACAGCGCAACGCCCGTTAGCATCCCCGTATGAATAAGAACGCTCTACGCCGCGCCCTGATTGGAGTTTGTTGTCTGCACGGCATGGCCTGGGCGGCACCGGCCGAGGTCAGCGTTCGCGTCCAACCGGCCAACAACCCCCTGCGAGACAACATCCAGGCCTATATCGGCTCGGTGGAAGGGCGCGATGTCGCCGGGCTGCAGCGCCTGCGTCCGGCGACGGAACGGCAGGCCGAGCAGGCGGCTCAGGCGCTCGGCTACTACCACGCGCAGATCGAGACTCGGGTAGAGAGTGGCGAGACACCGCGGCTGGTCGTCGAGGTGCGACCCGGTGAGCCGATCAAGCTGCGTAACGTGGATATTCGCATCGAGGGGCCAGCGCGGCGATTGCGGGCCTTTCAGCGGCCGATTCCGGCCGGCTTGAAGCCAGGCCAGCCGCTGAACCAGGGACTCTATGAAGATGCCAAGAGCCTGATCCAGAATCAGGCGCAGCGGTATGGCTTCTTTCGCGGCACCTTTACCCAGCACCAGCTGCGGATCGATCCCGCCACTGGCTTCGCCGACATCGCCTTGGTGTTCGACAGCGGGCCGCGCTTCGTCCTTGGCAAGGTGGCCTTCGCAGGGGATGCCCCTTTCGATCCCGATCTGCTGCAGCGTATGGTGCCCTTCGCCCAGGGCACGCCCTACGATTCCGAGCTGATCGCCGATTTCCAGAGCAACCTGCTGGCCAGCGGCTTCTTCGATGGCGCGCGGCTCGACACCTATCCCAAGCAGGAAGGTGCCGCCGAGGTGCCGGTGACGGTCACCCTGCGGACCCGCAAGCCGCGTACCTTCGGCTTTGGTCCCGGCTATTCGACAGATGTCGGCCCGCGGCTGAGATTCACCTGGGAGAACCACTGGCTCAATCCCCAGGGCCACAGCCTGGGTGCGGAGGCGGAGCTGTCGGCGCCACGCCAGAGCATTGCCACCTGGTACGACATTCCCGGGCAGGACCCGATCAATGACAAGTTCCGCTTCGCCGGCGGCTACCAGTACGAGCAGATCGCCGACGACGATTCCCTCAGCCAGTTGCTGACCGTGGGTCCCGAGTGGCATCGCAAGTTTCCCAATGGCTGGGAGCGGGTGCTCTCGCTCAAGTGGCGCAACGAAAGTTATCGCCTGGGCAATGACGAAGGCACCTCCAACCTGGTGATGCCGGGGGTCGATTTCTCACTGTTGCGCAGTGACAACCGCATCGACCCCAATCGCGGCTACCGCCTGCAATTCGGCGTCTCGGCGGCGAAGGAAGGGCTACTCTCCGACGCCAACATGATTCACGCCACGGCGCTGGCCCGCGGGTTGATCACCGTGGGCGACGGCCATCGCTTCCTCGGACGCCTGCAGTTGGGCGGCAACCTCACCAATGGCTACAACAAGATCCCGCCGTCGCTGCGCTTCTTCGCCGGTGGCGATCAGAGCGTTCGCGGCTACGACTACCAGACCCTGTCACCGGAAAACGACGAAGGTGACTACGTGGGCGGTCGCTACCTGGTCACTGGAGGCGTCGAATACCAATATCCCCTGCGCGACAAGTGGCGGCTGGCGACCTTCATCGACCAGGGCAGCGCCTTCAACGACCTCAACAACTACGAGCTCAAGACCAGCGTCGGCGTGGGCGTGCGCTGGGTCTCGCCAGTCGGGCCGATCCGCGTCGACCTGGCGCACGGCCTCGACGAACCCGGCGGTATCCGCCTGCACTTTTCCATAGGACCTGAGCTGTGAAGTCGGTAGGCGGTGTCATCCTTGGCGTGCTGGCGACCCTGCTCGGTGGGTTGATCCTGTTGCTGGCCCTGGTCCTGGGCAACGCCGGCATCGGCCGCCTGGTGCTGGAGCGGGTGCCGGGTCTGACCCTGACCGAGTTTCAGGGGCGCCTGGGTGGCCATTGGCAGGCTCGGCAGCTGGTCTGGGAGGGGGGCGCCACCCGGGTAACGGTCGAGGCCCCCGAATTCGCCTGGCGACCCGGCTGCCTGCTCAGGCTGCAGCTGTGCATCGATACCCTGGTCGCCTCGCGCATCGCCATCGAGCAGGCGCCCAGTCCGGAGCCGGTGCCGGAAAAGAGCGGACCCATCCAGTTACCCAGCCTCGGCTTGCCGTTGGGGGTGCAGCTGGGTGAGGTACGGATCGGTGAAGTTCTTTACAACGGCGCCGAGCAGGCCCGCGACCTGGAACTCCAGGCCCACTGGCAGGCTGATGGGATAACCATCGAGCGCCTGGCCGGCATGGCCCATGGCATCAGCCTGGATACCCATGGCCGGTTGCAGCCCAGCGGTGCCTGGCCGCTGCAGTTGCAGGGCACCCTCGGCCTGCCGGCGCCGGAGGCCGCGCCCTGGTCGCTGGTGCTCAAGCTGGAGGGCGAGCTGCAGCAGACCCTGCGCCTGGAGGCCGACAGCAGCGGCTATCTGCCCGGCCGCCTGACCGGCACGGTGCAGCCGCTGGTGGACAACGTCCCGGCCGATCTGCAATTGGTGGCCGATGGCTTCAAGGCGGCCGCCAGCCTGCCCGAGACCCTGCGGCTGAATGATCTCAAGCTGACGGCGCGGGGCGATCTGGCCGCCGGCTACACGCTGGTCGGTCAAGCGAAATTGCCGGGCGAGGGCGGCCCGGTTGACTTGAATCTGGACGGTCGCGTCGATGCCAAGGGCGCGCGGATCGCCGCCCTGCGCCTGCAGGCCGCGCCCGAGCAGCGCGTGGCGCTGGCCGGCCAGCTCGACTGGCAGGAAGGGCTGGCGGCCGATGCCACCCTGGATTGGCGCGATTTCCCCTGGCGGCGGCTGTATCCCATGGCGGAGCCGCCGGTGAGCCTGCAGCGCCTGCAGGGCGAGGTGGCCTACCGGGACGGTGCCTACCTGGGCAATCTCAAGGCCGCGGCCACCGGTCCGGCCGGTGCCTTCACCCTGGCCACCCCCTTCACCGGCGATACCACCCAGCTCAATCTGCCCTCGCTGGATCTCCAGGCCGGCCAGGGGCGGGCGCAGGGCAAGGTCAACCTGGGCTTCGCCGACGGCGTGAGCTGGCAGGTGGCTCTCGATCTGAGTCGCCTGGATCCGGCCTTCTGGGTCGCCCAGCTGCCCGGCAGCCTGGCCGGTCCGCTGCGCAGTTCCGGTGCCTTCAAGGATGGCCGCCTGCAGCTGGATGCCGATCTGGACCTCAAGGGCCGACTGCGCAACCAACCGGCGGTCCTGGCGGCCAAGGCCCAGGGCGCCGGTGAGCAGTGGCAGGTCTCCCAGCTGGATGTTCGCCTGGGCGACAACCGCATCCAGGGGCAGGGCGCCCTCGACCAGCGGCTGCAGGGCCAACTACAACTGGATCTGCGCCGACTGGCCCAGCTCTGGCCCGATCTCTCGGGCAGCGCCCAGGGTCGCCTGGATCTGGCGGGCACCTTGAAGGCACCGGCGGGCAAGCTGCAGCTCGATGGGCGCCAGCTCGCCTATGCCGACAACCGCATGAGCAGCCTGGGGCTGGCGGCCACTCTGGACGATCGCCAGCGCGGCAAGCTGGAGCTGACCGCCCAGGGCCTGCAGGCGGCCGGGCGCGATTTTGGCGTCTTGCGCCTGCAGGGGCAGGGCGATCGCCGCCAACAGCAGGCCGAGCTGTCGCTCAAGGGGCCCCAGCTCAACCTGGCGCTCGCGGCCGGCGGTACCCTGGCCGACAACGGCGACTGGAAGGGCCAGCTGGCCCGCGGCTCGGTTGCCACCAGCGGCCAGAACTGGACCCTGCAAAACCCCGCGCGCATCGAACGCCTGGCCAACGGGCGCCTGGAACTGGGCCGGCATTGCTGGCGGTCCGGCGCGGCCAGCCTTTGCGGCGACGATCAGCAGCTACTGCCCGACACCCGTCTCGCCTGGCACCTGCGCGCCTTCCCGCTGGCCAGTCTGCAACCTTTGCTGCCGCCGGAACTGGCCTGGCAGGGCAGCCTCGATGGCGACGTCGACCTACGCCTGCCCAAGGCCGGACCCGATGGCGAGATCCGTCTCCAGGCCGGCCGTGGGAGCCTCAGGCTGCGCGACGCCGCGGGCCAGTGGCAGACCTTCAGCTACGACAGCCTGGACGTCACCAGCGCCTTAAAACCGCAGCAGGTGGACACCCAGGTGCGCCTGACCAGTGCTGACCTCGGCCGGCTCGATGTGCAGGCGCGGCTGGATCCCCGCGATCCGAACCAGGCGCTGGCCGGTCGCTTCCAGTTGCAGGGCCTGAATCTGGCTCTCGGCAAGGCCTTCGTCGAAGGCATCGAGCATCTGGAAGGCAAGATCAACGGCGCGGGCGAGCTGGGCGGAACCCTGCTGCAACCGCGGGTCAACGGCCAGATCCAGCTCAGCGGCGGCGACATCGGCGGCGGCAGCGTGCCGACGCGCCTGCAGGACCTCGGCCTGACCGCCCGTATCCAGGGCGACACCGCCTTGCTCGACGGCGGCTGGCGCAGCGGCACTCAGGGGCGCGGCCAGATCCGGGGCAGCGTCGGCTGGGCCAATGGCCTGGACGTCGACGTAGCGGTCACCGGCGACAAGCTTCCCGTCAACGTCGAGCCCTATGCGCAGCTGGAAGTGGCGCCCAATCTCAAGATCCTGATGCAGAACGGCCGCCTGGCCCTGGCGGGCGAGGTCCGGGTGCCGCGTGGGCGCATCCAGGTGCAGCAGCTGCCGCCGTCCACGGTCAAGGTGTCGGACGATGCCGTCATCGTCGGCCAGGAGGCGCCGGCCAGGCAGCAGGCCATGCAGATCGCCATGGACGTCGATGTGCTGGTCGGCTCCGACAAGCTCACCTTCGACGCCTTTGGCCTGTCCGCGGAAATCGTCGGCAGGGTCCACATCGGCGACAACCTCGACACCCGCGGCGAGCTGAACCTGCGCAACGGCCGCTACAACGCCTATGGTCAGCGCCTGACCATGAGGCGCGCTCGGTTGTTCTTCCAGGGGCCTATCGCCCAGCCCTATATCGATGTGGAAGCCGTACGGGTGGTGCAGGAGCAGAATGTCACCGCGGGATTGCGGCTCTCGGGCTTCGCCCAGCAGCCGCGTATCGAAGTGTTCTCCGAGCCGAGCATGAGCCAGGAGCAGGCGCTGGCCTACCTGGTGCTGGGGCGGCCGCTGTCCAGCGGCAGCGAAGGCGACAACAACGTGCTCGGCCAGGCGGCGCTGGCATTGGGCCTGGCCGGCAGTTCCGGCACCGCCGGTGCCCTGGCGCAGCGCTTGGGCATCCAGAACTTCCAGCTGGATACCGCTGGATCGGGGGACAAGACCAGCGTGGTGGCCTCGGGAGATCTCACCGATCGCTTGTCGGTGCGCTATGGGGTAGGGGTGTTCGATTCGGCCAATACCGTCGCCCTGCGCTACCAGCTCACCCGCCGGCTCTATCTCGAGATCGCCAGCGGTCTGGCCAATTCCCTGGATTTCTTCTATCGCCGCGATTTTTGAAGCAGGGGCGCGTAACGCTTTGATCGGGTGCGGAAAACGTGTTTACTCCCTGTCCCGTCTCATGAGAAAGGAGCTGTTCATGGCAACCGTCAATCTGCGTGGCAACCCGGTCGAGGTGCAGGGCAACCTGCCGCAGCCTGGCCAACAGGCCCCGGCCTTCAGCCTGGTCAATGGCGATCTGCAGGACATCACCCTGGCCAGCCTCGCCGGCAAGCGCAAGGTGCTCAACATCTTCCCCAGCGTCGACACCCCGACCTGCGCCACCTCGGTGCGCAAGTTCAACAGCGAAGTCGACAAGCTGGATAACACCCTGGTGCTGTGCATCTCCGCCGACCTGCCGTTCGCCCAGAAGCGCTTCTGTGGCGCCGAAGGCCTGGAAAAGGTCATGAACCTCTCCACCCTGCGCGGTACCGAATTCCTGCAGGCTTATGGCGTCGCCCTGGCCAGCGGTCCGCTGCAAGGCCTGGCCGCTCGTGCCGTGGTGGTACTGGACGAACAGGACAGGGTGCTGCACAGCGAACTGGTGCCCGAGATCGGTCAGGAGCCGGACTACGCGGCTGCGCTCGCCGTCCTCGGCTGATCGCCGGCAACCCACCGCGCCACGCGGTGGGCGCTTCGAAACGGGCAGGCGCCTTTTGTGTCTGCCCGTTTTGCTTTAGGTAAAATCGCAGTAAAGGGGCTGGTTAGCCGTCTCGCTACTGCTTATCTTCCGCCTTCCCCAGCGTGTACGTATTCTCCGATGTCCGACTCTTCGCCTAGCTCTTCCTCCCGTCGCCGACTGGTCTGGCTGCTCGTCCTCGTGGTGCTGGTGGCCGCGGGTGGCTGGTATTGGTATCACCAGCACGGCC
Organism: Pseudomonas sp. MS15a(2019); assembly: GCF_013277805.1. Lineage (NCBI taxonomy): Bacteria > Pseudomonadati > Pseudomonadota > Gammaproteobacteria > Pseudomonadales > Pseudomonadaceae > Pseudomonas > Pseudomonas sp. MS15a(2019). The sequence goes on along the minus strand of NZ_VBTN01000003.1, from coordinate 288,292 downwards.
AGAAGAGCGAGGCCGCGGCCGGCAAGGGGGCTCGTTCGCCCTTCGGCATGACCGGCCCGACCCCGGTGCGGGTGGTGGCGGTCGAACAGCGCAGCTTTCCCATCGTGCGCCGGTCCATCGGTACGGTGACCGCGCTCAATACCGTGAACGTGCGCACCCGGGTCGCCGGCGAACTGGTCCGCGTCGCCTTCGACGAAGGCCAGAAGGTCAAGGCCGGCGAGCTGCTGGCCACCATAGACCCACGCCCCTATGAGGTGGCGCTGCAGCAGGCCGAGGGCACCTTGCAGCAGAATCAGGCGCAGCTGCGCAACGCCGAGCTGGACCTCAAGCGCTACCAGGGGCTGTTCCGCGAGGACAGCATCGCCAGGCAGACGCTGGATACCCAGGAGGCCCTGGTCAACCAGTACCGCGGTACCCTCAAGAACAGCCAGGCGGCGGTGGCCGATGCCAAGCTGAATCTGGCCTTCACCCAGATCAAGGCGCCCATCGCCGGCCGTGTCGGCCTGCGTCAGCTGGATGGGGGCAACCTGCTGTCCGCCAACGACAGCACCGTGGTCGCCGTCATCACCCAGACCCAGCCGATCTCGGTGGTCTTCACCCTGCCGGAAAGCCAGCTCGGCGAGTTGCTCAAGCGCGCCCGCGCCGGCCAGACTCTCCCGGTCGAAGCCTGGGATCGCGGCGGTTCGCGCAAGGTCGCCGACGGTACCCTGCAGAGCTTCGACAACCAGATCGATACGGCCACTGGCACCCTCAAGTTTCGCGCGCGCTTCGCCAATGGCGACGAGGCGCTGTTCCCCAATCAGTTCGTCACCGTGCGGGTGCGCGAACAGGTGCTGGATCAGGCCCTGGTGGTGCCTTCCGCGGCTATCCAGTTCGGCTCCAATGGCACCTTCGCCTACGTGGTGGGGCCCGACAACAAGATCCAGGTCCGCAGCCTCAAGCTGGGGCCGGATGACGGCAGTCTGACCGTGGTCACCGAAGGCTTGGCCGCCGGTGACCGGGTGGTGACCGAGGGCACCGATCGCCTGCGCGAGGGCAACGAGGTGGAGGTGGTCACCGGTGCCTCGGCGGCGCCCAGCGAACCGGCCAAGCCGGCGGTACGCAAGCCCGGCAAGACCCAGGGCTGACCGGCCGCGATGGATATCTCGCGCCCCTTCATCCTGCGCCCGGTCGCCACCACCCTGTTGATGGTGGCGTTGCTCATCGCCGGTCTGCTGGCCTATCGTCTGCTGCCGGTCGCGGCCCTGCCGCAGGTGGACTATCCCACCATCCGCGTGCTCACCCTCTATCCGGGCGCCAGCCCCGATGTCATGACCAGTGCCGTCACCGCGCCCCTGGAGCGTCAGTTCGGGCAGATGCCGGGCCTGTCGCAGATGGCCTCCACCAGCTCCGGCGGCGCCTCGGTCATCACCCTCAGATTCAACCTGGAGCTGGACCTGTCGGTCGCCGAACAGGAGGTCCAGGCGGCGATCAATGCGGCCAACAACCTCCTGCCCAACGACCTGCCGGCGCCGCCGGTGTACAACAAGGTCAATCCGGCCGATACGCCCATCGTCACCCTGGCGATCAGCTCCAGGACGCTGCCGCTGCCCACGCTCTACGACCTGGTCGATACCCGCATGGCGCAGAAGCTGGCCCAGGTCAGCGGGGTAGGGATGGTCAGCCTGGCCGGCGGCCAGCGTCCGGCCGTGCGCATCCAGGTCGATCCGGACAAGCTCGCCGCCCACAACCTGACCCTGGCCGACGTGCGCAGCCTGGTCACCAGCGAGAACACCAACCAGCCCAAGGGCAGCTTCGACGGCCCCACCCGGGTCGCCACCCTGGATGCCAACGACCAGTTGCGCGATCCCAAGGCCTACGGCGACCTGATCCTCAACTACGCCGACAACGGCGCCCTGCGCCTGGGTGATGTCGCCACCATCGCCCAGGGCGCGGAAAACGACCGCCTGGCCGCCTGGGCCAATCGCAGCGGCGCCATCCTGGTCAATGTCCAGCGCCAGCCCGGCGCCAACGTCATCCAGACCGTCGACCGCATCCAGGCGCTCTTGCCCAGCCTCAAGGAAAGCCTGCCGGCCGGTCTCGACATCGCCGTGCTCAGCGACCGCACCGAGACCATCCGCGCCGCAGTTACCGACGTCCAGCACGAGATGCTGCTGGCGGTGGGGCTGGTGGTGATGGTCACCTTCGTCTTCCTGCGCCGCTTCAGCGCCACCCTGATTCCCTCGGTCACGGTGCCGCTGTCGCTGATCGGCACCTTTGGCGCCATGTACCTGGCCGGCTTCTCGCTGAACAACCTGTCGCTGATGGCCCTGACCATCGCCACCGGCTTCGTCGTCGACGACGCCATCGTCATGCTGGAAAACATCTCCCGACATCTGGAAGAGGGCGCCACACCCATGGAGGCGGCGCTCAAGGGCGCCCGTCAGATCGGTTTCACCCTGGTGTCCCTGACCGTTTCGCTGATCGCCGTTCTTATCCCGCTGCTGTTCATGCAGGACGTGGTCGGCCGGCTGTTCCGCGAATTCGCCATCACCCTAGCGGTGGCCATTCTTATCTCCCTGGTGATCTCCCTTACCCTCACGCCGATGATGTGCGCCCGCCTGCTCAAGCGCGAGGAAGCCGCCGAGCACCAGCTGGTCTGGCTGGAGCGGCTGATCGCCGGCTACGGCCGGGCGCTGCGCTGGTCGCTGGCCAATCGGGCGCTGATGCTGCTGCTGGCGCTGGCGACCTTCGTGCTTACCGCGGTGCTCTATCTGCTGGTGCCCAAGGGCTTCTTCCCAGCCCAGGACACCGGCTCCATCCAGGGCATCACCGAGGCGCCCCAGTCGATTTCCTTCCGTGGCATGAGCGAGCGCCAACAGGCCCTGGCCGCGGTGGTGCTGCAAGACCCGGCGGTGGCGAGCCTGTCGTCCTATATCGGCGTCGATGGCGATAACGTCACCCTCAACAGCGGTCGCATGCAGATCAACCTCAAGCCGCAGAGCGAGCGCGACGTCACGGCCCAGGAGGTGATCGACCGGCTGCGGCCCGCGGTCGCCAAGGTGGTGGGCATCACCCTCTACATGCAGCCGGTGCAGGACCTCAGCGTGGAAGACCGGGTCAGCCGCACCCAGTATCAGCTCACCCTGGATTCACCCGACGCCACTCTGCTCGACACCTGGGTGCCGCGGCTGACCGAGGCGCTGCACCAGCGGCCCGAGCTCACCGATGTCACCAGCGACCTGCAGAACAAGGGGCTGCAGCTGTACCTGACCATCGACCGCGACGCGGCGGCGCGCCTGGGGGTGCAGGTCTCGGCCATCACCGACGCCCTCTACGACGCCCTCGGTCAGCGGCAGATCTCGACCATCTACACCCAGGCCAACCAGTACCGGGTGGTGCTGGCCAGCGCCGCTGCCGACAGCCTGGGGCCGGATGCCCTCAGCCAGGTCTGGGTAAAGGCGGGCAGTGGTACCTCCTCCAGCGGCAGCAGTGGCACCGGTACGGCCAGCACGACCGAAACCACCACGGACACCAGTCGCGTCCCGGTGCGGCTGTCCAGCCTGGTGAAGATGGAGCAGCGGCCGACCCGTCTGGTCATCAACCACCTCAGCCAGTTCCCGGCGGTGACCCTGTCCTTCAACCTGGCGAACGGCGTTTCCCTCGGTGCCGCCGTGGCCGCCATCGACGCGGCCAAGCAGGAGATCGGCCTGCCGGTAGGTATCAACACCCACTACCAGGGCGCGGCGGCGGCCTTCCAGGCCTCGCTGTCCAGCACCCTGTTGCTGATCCTGGCGGCGGTGGTGGTGATGTACATCGTGCTGGGGGTGCTCTACGAGAGCTTCATCCATCCGCTGACCATCCTCTCGACGCTGCCCTCAGCGGCCATCGGCGCCTTGCTGGCGCTGCTGCTCACCGGCAACGACCTCGGGCTGATCGCGGTGATCGGCATCATCCTGCTGATCGGCATCGTCAAGAAGAACGCCATCATGATGATCGACTTCGCCCTCGATGCCGAACGCCACCAGGGACTGCAGCCGGAGGAGGCCATCTACCAGGCGGCGCTGCTGAGATTCCGGCCGATCCTCATGACCACCCTGGCGGCGCTGTTCGGCGCGGTGCCGCTGATGCTGGCCACCGGCGCCGGCGCCGAGTTGCGCCAGCCGCTGGGCCTGGTGATGGTCGGCGGCCTGCTGGTCAGCCAGGTGCTGACGCTGTTCACCACCCCGGTGATCTACCTGGCCTTCGACAGCCTGGGCGAGCGCCTGGGTCGACGCAGGGCGGTCTGAGGTGAATCTCTCGGCGCCCTTCATCGCCCGGCCGGTCGCGACCCTGCTGCTGAGCCTGGCGTTGCTGCTGCTGGGCGCCATCGCCTTCCGGCTGTTGCCGGTGGCGCCCCTGCCGCAGATGGACTTTCCCACCATCACGGTCTCGGCGACCCTGTCCGGGGCCAGTCCCCAGGTGATGGCCTCCAGCGTCGCCACACCGCTGGAGCGTTCCCTGGGCACCATCGCCGGCATCAGCTCCATGACCAGCCGCAGCAGCCAGGGCTCGACGCAGATCATCATCCAGTTCGATCTGGACAAGAACGTCAACACCGCCGCCCGCGAGGTGCAGGCGGCCATCAATGCCTCGCGCAACCTGCTGCCGAGCGGCATGCGCCAGATGCCACGCTATCGCAAGGTCAATCCGTCCCAGGCACCCATCATGGTGTTCTCGCTGACCTCCAAGACCCTGAGCAAGGGCGAGCTCTACGACCTGGCGTCCACGGTGCTGGCCCAGAGCCTGTCCCAGGTCAGCGGCGTGGGCGAGGTGCAGATCGGTGGCAGCTCCCTGCCGGCGGTGCGCATCGAGCTGGAACCGCGCCAGCTGGAGCATTACGGGCTGGCGCTGGACGACGTCCGTACCGCCATCAACAGTGCCAACCAGCGCCGCCCCAAGGGCGCGGTGGCCAATGACGAACACAATTGGCAGATCCAGGCCAACGACCAGCTGTTCAAGGCCGCCGACTATGCGCCCCTGATCATCCGCTACCAGGATGGCGCGACGTTGCGCCTGCGCGATGTCGCCAAGGTCAGCGATGCCGTGGAAGACCGCTACAACGCCGGCTTCTACAACGACCAGAGCGCCGTGCTGCTGGTGGTCAATCGGCAGGCCAATGCCAACATCATCGAGACCATCGCCGCGCTCAAGGCGCGCCTGCCGGCGCTGGAGGCCATCGTCCCGGCCAGCGCGCGCCTGGAAGTGGCCATGGACAGATCCGGGGTGATCAAGGCCACCCTGCATGAAGCCGAACTGACGCTGATCATCGCCGTCTTCCTGGTGATCGGCGTGGTCTGGCTGTTCCTCGGCCGGCTGCGCAGCGCGGTGATCCCGGCCCTGGCGGTGCCCATCTCCCTGGTAGGTACCTTCGCCGTCATGTACCTGCTCGGCTTCTCGCTCAATACCCTGTCGCTAATGGCCCTGATCCTGGCCGCCGGGCTGGTGGTGGACGATGCCATCGTGGTACTGGAGAACATCGCCCGGCACATCGATAACGGCATGGCGCCGCTCAAGGCGGCCTACCAGGGCACCCGCGAGGTGGGCTTCACGCTGTTGTCGATGAACGTTTCCCTGGTGGCCGTCTTCGTCGCCATCCTCTTCATCGGCGGTATCGTCGAAAAGCTGTTCCGCGAATTCTCCCTGACCCTGGCCGCCGCCATCCTGGTGTCGCTGGTGGTGTCTCTCACGCTTACGCCCATGCTCTGCGCGCGCTGGCTCAGGCCCCACGATCCCGCCACCGAAAGCCGCCTGCAGCGTTTCAGCGAGCGGGCCCATCGCCGGCTGGTGGCCGGCTACAACCGCAGCCTCGGCTGGGCCCTGCGTCATCGGCGGCTGACCCTGCTGAGTCTGATCGCGACCATAGCGCTCAACGTGCTGCTCTATGTGGTGGTGCCCAAGACCTTCATGCCGCAGCAGGACACCGGCCAGCTGATCGGTTTCATCCGCGGCGACAATGCGCTGTCGTTCCAGGTCATGCAGCCGAAGATCGAGATCCTGCGCAAGTCGCTGCTGGCCGATCCGGCGGTGGCCAGCGCCTCCGGCTTCGTCGGCAGTTCCGGCTCCGGCAGTGGGGTGAACAACGCGGTGATGCTGATTCGCCTCAAGCCCATCGCCGAGCGCCAGCTGGATGCGCAAAAGGTCATCGAGCGCATCCGCGCCAACGCGCCCAAGGTGCCGGGCGCCCAGCTGTTCCTCATGGCCGACCAGGACCTGAGATTCGGCGGTCGTCAGCAGAGCACCTCGTCCTATGAGTACAACCTGCTCTCGGGCGACGTCGGGCTGCTGGAAACCTGGCAGCCCAAGGTATTGGCCGCACTCAAGGCGCTGCCGGAGCTGACCGCGGTGGACGGCCGCGAAGGCAGCACCCAGCAGATCACCCTGCAGATCGACCGCGAGAAGGCCAAGCGCCTCGGCGTGGACATGGAGACCGTCGCTGCGGTGCTCAACAACTCCTTCGCCCAGCGGCAGATCTCGACCATCTACGAGCCGCTCAACCAGTACAAGGTGGTGATGGAGATCAATCCGCGCTATGCCCAGGATCCGACCGTCCTCGAGCAGGTGCGGGTCATCACCAGCAGCGGCGCCCAGGTCCCGCTGTCGGCCTTCGCCTACTACACCAACAGCCTCGCCGAGGACCGGGTTACCCACGATGGCCAGTTCGCCTCGGAGAGCATCAACTTCGACCTGGCGCCGGACGTCAGCCTGGAACAGGCGACCCGGGCGGTACAGCGCGCGGTGGCGGCCATCGGCTTGCCGACCGATGTCCAGGGTCGCCTGGGCGGATCCGCCAACATCTTCGCCAGCACGGTGTCGGGGCAACCGCTGATGATTCTCGGCGCCCTGGTGCTGGTCTATATCGTCCTAGGCGTGCTCTACGAGAGCTACGTGCATCCCCTGACCATCCTCTCGACGCTACCGTCGGCCGGGGTAGGGGCCTTGCTCGCCATCCAGCTCACCGGTGGCCAGTTCAGCCTGATTTCCATGCTCGGCCTGTTCCTGCTGATCGGGGTGGTGAAGAAGAATGCCATCATGATGGTGGATCTGGCCCTGCAGCTGGAGCGCCAGCAGGGACTGACGCCCGAGGAGGGCATTCGCCAGGCCTGTCTGTTGCGCCTGAGGCCCATCCTGATGACCACCATGGCCGCCATCCTCGGTGCCGTACCGCTATTGATCGGCAATACCGAAGGCGCCGAGATGCGCCAGCCACTGGGCCTGGTGATCGTCGGTGGCCTGGTCTTGAGCCAGATCCTCACCCTCTACACCACCCCGGTGGTCTATCTCTATTTCGAACGCCTGCGCCGCCGCGTCAATCGCTGGCGCGGCATCCGTACCGACGCTGCCCTGGATACGCCGCTATGACTCCAACCCTGCGCCTGCCGACGCTGACCCTGGCTCTGCTACTGGCCGGCTGTACCCTGGGCCCGGATTACCAGCGGCCGACCACTGCGGTGCCGGTCGCCTACCGTCATGCCGAGGGCTGGCAGGCCGCCGCGCCCAAGGATCTGGAGGTCCGTGGCGACTGGTGGCGCCGCTACGATGATCCGACCCTGGATCGCCTGATGGTCCAGCTGAACCAGCGCAACCAGAGCCTGGCCCAGGCCGAGGCGACCTATCGGCAATCCCTGGCCCTGGTCAGTCAGGCGCGGGCCGCGTTGTTCCCGACCCTGTCCAGCAGCCTGGGCGCCACCCGTTCCGGACGCGGCGGCGGTTCGGGCAGCAACACCGTCATCCGCAACTCCAGTGGCACCAGCAGCACCTTCAGCAGCAGCGGCACCAGTACCATCAGCAACGCCTATGACGCCAGTCTGGGGGTGAGCTGGGAGCTGGATCTCTGGGGCCGCGTCCGCCGCCAGGTGGAGTCGGATCGGGCCACCGCCCAGGCCAGCGCCGCCGAGCTGGCCGCCACCCGCCTTAGTCTGCAGACGCAACTGGCGACCAACTACCTGCAGCTGCGGGTGCTGGATGCCCAGCAGCGGCTGCTCGACGCCACCGTGGCCGCCTACGAGCGCTCCCTGCGGCTGACCCAGAACCAGTATCGCGCCGGTATCGTCACTCCGGCCGATGTCGCTCAGGCCACCACCCAGCTGAAGAGCACCCAGGCCGACGCCATCGATCTCAGGTATCAACGCGCCCAGCTGGAAAACGCCATCGCGGTGCTGGTCGGCGAAGTCCCGGCCAATTTCCAGCTGGCTGCGGTCAAGACGATTCCCGAGTTGCCGCCGCTGCCGAGCGCCGTGCCCTCGACGCTGTTGGAGCGGCGTCCGGACATCGCCCAGGCCGAGCGCCAGGTCATGGCCGCCAATGCCGCCATCGGCGTCGCCGAAGCCGCCTACTATCCCGACCTGACCCTGAGCGCCAGCGGTGGCTACAGCGCTAGCCAATGGGGCAGCCTGGTCAGCACCCCGAATCGCTTCTGGTCGATCGGGCCATCCTTCGCCCTGTCGCTGTTCGATGGTGGCCTGCGCCGGGCCCAGGTGGAGTCGGCCGAAGCCAGCTACGACGCCAGCGTCGCCGGCTATCGCCAGACCGTGCTCGATGGCTTCCGCGAGGTGGAAGACTACCTGGTGCAGTTGCGCACCTACGATGACGAAGCCGGCGTACGCCAGGAGGCCCTGGACGCCGCGCGCCGCGCCCTGCAACTGGCAGAGAATCAGTACCAGGCCGGGTTGATCGGCTATCTCGACGTCGTCACCCTGCAGACCACCGCCCTGAGCAACGAACGCACCAACCTGACCCTGCTGGGCAGTCGCCTCAGCACCAGCGTCCAGCTGATCGCCGCGCTCGGCGGTGGCTGGGATGGCAATCTCACTCCGCCCGTACCGCCCCGGCGGCCCTGACTGCATTTCTAGTCCTGGGTACAGCTGCAACGAAACGCGCTCAGCCTGCCGTTATGCCCTTTCGTCAGGCTCAGCCCCTTTGTTGGGTTTTGAATCGCGTGGTGTAGATGATAGTTTTGGTCCTTTGCTATCAGGTAAGGACAGCATGGAAAGCGAAGTCAGTTTGGAAAAAACATTTTATACGTCAAGCAGTATCAAGGTTACGAATACGCGATTCATTGTGAATCAGAAAACCTATGCAATGGCCTCGGTCAGCTCCGTCAAGGTTGGATCAGCCGATAAAACTCCATCAAAATCCAACGCTGTGATTGTGTTTTTCGTTGGTCTTGCGCTCTTCTTTATTGGGATTGGCAATCTAAAGTCTCATTGGCTTATGGCTACGATAGGTGTGGGCTTGCTTGTTCTCGGTATTAAAATGTATCGCGCTATCAAGCCAGTATACGAGTACAAGCTAATCCTAACTACTTCATCTGGAGAAACTACCGCTCTTAGCAGTAATGAAGAGTCAGACATTCGTGCGGTCGAGTCTGCCCTAAATGACGCAATAGTTTTTAGGGGCTGAGTTGGCGGGAGGGTGTTGGCAGCGCGAACTGCTTCAATGGGTCAGTTATAACTCAAGCCACCCTCTTGGGGTGGCAATAGCGGGTTCAATTTATTCGCTTTACACTTGATTCAGGGTCTTAAAAAGAGCACAAAAAAGCCGGGCGATTGCCCGGCTTTTTCATGACTGGCGCTTAGTTGGGGAAGAGTTCGCCCAGCTTCATGCTCAGCATCATGTTGCCTTCGACGCGCAGTTTGCCGGACATGAAGGCCTGCATGCCGTCGGTTTCGCCGCTGACGATGCCAGCCAGGGTGTCCTGGTCCATGATCAGGGTGCAATCCGGGTCGGCGGCGTCGCCTTGCTGGACGTCGCAGGTGCCGTCCTTGACGACCACGTAGTAGTTGTCACCGCCCTCGACGTCGAATTGATAGGTGAGATCCAGGCCGGCCGCGGCGGAGGGGTCGAACTTGCTCTTCAGGGTGGCGATGGCTTCGGCTGCGCTCATGGCGAGGGTCCTTGTGGTCTTTTTCGATGAGGCCCACTCCGGCGGGAGGGGCAGGGCACTCGACCGAGGGTAGGGGGCGGCAGGAGGCCTGTCAACGGATATTCATACGCTTGTTTGAAAGGCTGGTGCGCGTGCACGGATTGATCGCTGCCAATGGCTAGCCGGTGCCGGAAGACCGCCGGGAATCGCCGAGTTTCTATCGGTCGGGCGACTCGGTATGCTGGGCAGGGCACTGCTGCCGCCATCCTAGGAGAGTCCGTGGAGTTTCTTGCCGACTATGCCAGTTTCCTGGCCAAGACCGTCACCGTGGTGGTCGCCATCATCGCCGTGCTGCTGTTCACCGTCGCCGTCCGCGGCCGCAACCGGCGCAGCTCCGCTGGCCAGTTGCAGGTGCAGAAGCTCAATGACTTCTATCGCGATCTGCGGCTGAGGTTACAGCAGAGCGTGCTGGGCAAGGAGGCCTTCAAGGCCCTGCGCAAGCGCGAGACCAAGGCCGAGAAGACCAAGCGCAAGAGCGAGACCGGCAAGTCGCGGGTCTATGTGCTCGATTTCCATGGCGACATCAAGGCCACGGCCAACGAACACCTGCGCAACGAGATCACCGCCGTCCTGACCCTGGCGACGCCCAAGGACGAGGTAGTGGTGCGGCTGGAAAGCGGTGGTGGCCTGGTGCATAGCTATGGCCTGGCCGCCTCGCAACTGGCGCGCATCCGCCAGGCGGGAATTCCCCTGACCATCTGCGTCGACAAGGTAGCGGCCAGTGGCGGTTACATGATGGCCTGCATCGGCGACCGTATCCTCTGTGCGCCCTTCGCCATCCTCGGCTCCATCGGTGTGGTCGCCCAGTTGCCCAATGTCCACCGCCTGCTGAAGAAGCATGACGTGGACTTCGAGGTCTTCACCGCCGGCCAGTACAAGCGCACCGTCACGGTGTTCGGCGAGAACGACGAGAAGGGCAAGGAAAAATTCCAGCACGATCTGGATACCACCCATGTGCTGTTCAAGAATTTCGTCGCCCACTACCGGCCGCAGCTCAATATCGACGAGGTCGCCACCGGCGAGGTCTGGCTCGGCCAGGCCGCGCTGGGCAAGCAACTGGTGGACGAGCTGCGCACCAGTGACGAATACCTGGCCGAACGGGCCCAGGTGGTCGAAGTCTTTTCGCTGCGCTTCGTCGAGAAGAAGTCGTTGCCCGAGCGCCTGGGCATGGCCGCGAGCCTCGGGGTCGATCGCCTGGTGAGCACCTGGTGGGAGCGCCTGGCCGAGTCGACCCGCTGGCGCTGAGGTCCAAGGGACTGACGGCCCATAACAAGACTCCAATGGAGGTTATGCGATGAGCAATTTTCAGGCGCTCTGGGTGACCGAAGGGGCCCATGGTGCTTTCCGGCAAGAGGTGGTGACGCGCCGCCTGGACGACCTGCCCGCGGGCGAGGTGCTGATCCGGGTGCGCTACTCCTCGCTCAACTACAAGGACGCCCTGTCGGCCATCGGCAACCGCGGCGTGACCCGGCGCTATCCCCATACCCCGGGTATCGACGCTGCCGGGGTGGTGGAGCACTCCAACGCTGGCGAATTCGCCGTGGGCGATGAGGTGCTGGTAACGGGCTACGACCTGGGCATGAGCACTCCCGGCGGCTTCGGCCAGTACATCCGGGTGCCGGCCGCCTGGGTGATCCGCCGCCCGGACAATCTCGGCCTGCGTGAAGCCATGGTGCTGGGCACCGCGGGGCTCACCGCGGCGCTGTGCGTCGAGAAGCTCGAACAGATGGGCCTGACCCCTGAAGCTGGTACCGTGCTGGTCACCGGTGCCAGTGGTGGCGTGGGCAGTCTGGCGGTCAAGTTGCTGGCACGCCTGGGCTATCACGTGGCGGCGTCCACCGCCAAGCTGGAGCGCGCGGAGTGGCTGCATCGGCTGGGCGCTCGGCAGATCCTCGACCGTGCGACCCTGGCCGATGGCGTCGGCAAGCCGCTGCTGGACCAGCAGTGGTCCGGCGCAGTGGATACCGTCGGCGGCGACATCCTCTTCAATGTCATCAAGTCATTGGAGTACGGCGGCAGCGTAGCTTGCTGTGGCATGACGGCCGGCACCACCTTCGAGGCCGGGGTCTTTCCCTTCATCCTGCGCGGGGTGAATCTGCTGGGTGTGGACTCCGTCGAGTTGCCGCTGATGGCCAAGGCCGCGCTCTGGGACAAGCTCTCGGTGCAGTGGAAGCTGGATGACCTGGACAGCCTGACTCGCGAGGTCGGCCTCGAAGAGTTGCCCGATACCATCAGCCAGATTCTTGCCGGCAAGATGGTGGGTCGCGTGGTCGTCGATCTCGGTTGAGCGAAGGCCAGGCAAAAAGAAACCCGCCGCGGCGGGTTTCTTTTTGCGTCCGAGGCGGTCAGGCCTGACGACGACGGAACAGCGGCTCCGGTTGATCCACCGCGCTCTGGTAGGTCACGCTGAAGTCGCGCAGACCGGCCAGCGCCGCTTCCGGATCGCGGTCGGCACGGACCACGTAGGCGTCGAAGCCACAGCGCTTGAGAAAGAACAGTTGGTCCTGCAGGACGTCGCCGATGGCGCGCAGCTCGCCGGTCCAGCCGAAGCGTTCGCGCAGCAGGCGCGCATAGGAATAGCCACGCCCGTCGACGAAGGCCGGGAAGTTAATGGCGATCAGGGCGAAATGCTCGAGATCGGCGGCGATGCTCTCGGGCTCTTCGTCGCTGTCCAGCCAGATGCCCAGGCGGCCGTCGCGGCAGGTGAGGGCATGGCCGTGTTCCAGCCACAGCGCGGCCGGAATGATCACGTCGTCGCTGTTGGGGACGTCTGCGAAGGCGACGTCCTTGGGCAATAGGTGCCAGTTGTCGGTGACCAGCTGGTCGCCCTTAATGATTCTTTGCATAGACGCGCTCCTTGAAGGGGTCGATACCGATACGGCGGTAGGTGTCGATGAAGCGCTCGTCTTCGGTGCGTTGCTCGACGTAGACGTTGATCAGCTTGCCGATCACCTCGGGCATCTGGTCCTGGGCGAAGGAGGGGCCGAGGATCTTGGCCAGGGTGGCGTCACGACCGGCGTCGCCGCCGAGGGATACCTGGTAGAACTCCTCGCCCTTCTTGTCCACGCCCAGGATGCCGATGTGGCCGACGTGGTGGTGACCGCAGGCGTTCATGCAGCCGGAGATGTTGAGATCCAGCTCGCCGATGTCGAACAGGTAGTCCAGGTCGTCGAAACGGCGCTGGATGGCTTCGGCGATGGGGATCGACTTGGCGTTGGCCAGGGAGCAGAAATCACCGCCCGGGCAGCAGATGATGTCGGTCAGCAGGCCGATGTTGGGGGTGGCGAAGCCGTGCTCGCGCAACTCGTGCCAGAGCTCCAGCAACTGATCCTGTCGGACGTCGGCGAAGATGACGTTCTGCTGGTGGGAGGTGCGCAGCTCGCCGAAGCTGTAGCGATCGGCGAGGTCGGCCATGGCGTCCAGCTGGCGATCGGTGACGTCGCCCGGGGCCACGCCGGTGGGCTTGAGCGACAGGGTCACGGCGACATAGCCCGGACGCTTGTGGCGGAAGGTGTTGCGCTGACGCCAGCGGGCGAAACCGGGCTGCTCGGCGTCCAGGCGGGCGAGGGCTTCGTCCTGGTCCTGCAGCTCGGCATAGGCCGGATCGACGAAGAAGGCGGAGACCCGCGCGACCTCGGCGTCGGTCAGGGTGATGGGGCCGTCCTTGAGGTGGGCCCATTCGGCCTCGACCTTTTCGGCGAAGGCGTCGGCGCCCAGGGCCTTGACCAGGATCTTGATGCGCGCCTTGAACTTATTGTCGCGGCGACCGTAGCGGTTGTAGACCCGCAGGGTGGCTTCCAGGTAGCTGAGCAGGTGCTGCCAGGGCAGGAATTCGCGGATGAATTCACCGGTGTGGGGGGTACGGCCCTGGCCGCCGCCGACCAGCACGCGGAAGCCCAGCTCGCCGGCCTCGTTGCGCACCGCTTCCAGGCCGATGTCGTGCACCTCGATGGCGGCACGATCCAGGGCGGCGCCGTTGACGGCGATCTTGAACTTGCGCGGCAGGAAGGCGAATTCGGGGTGGAAGGTCGACCACTGGCGGATGATCTCGCACCAAGGGCGCGGATCGACCAGTTCGTCATGGGCGACGCCGGCGAACTGGTCGGTGGTGGTGTTGCGGATGCAGTTGCCGCTGGTCTGGATGGCGTGCATCTGCACGGTGGCCAGCTCGGCGAGGATCTCGGGGACGTCTTCCAGCTCCGGCCAGTTGAACTGGAAGTTCTGCCGGGTACTGATGTGGGCGTAGCCCTTGTCGTAGTCACGGGCGATCTGCGCCAACTTGCGCACCTGGGTAGTGTTCAGCAGGCCGTAGGGCACCGCGACCCGCAGCATGGGCGCGTAGCGCTGGATGTAGAGACCGTTCTGCAGGCGCAGCGGGCGGTATTCTTCGCCACCCAGCTCTCCAGCCAGGAAGCGGCGGGTCTGGTCGCGAAACTGGGCGACACGCTCTTCGACGATCCGCTGATCGTACTGATCGTAAACGTACATGGTCATCCTGCTGTCAGGCGGCGCGCACGGCTGCGCGTGATCGAAGTCCTGGGCACCCCGGGGTGCTCTGGAGACTTTTCTAGGCCGTGCACGATAGCAGCAGGTCTATATGCTTAAAAGCGATGTTTCTTTATATATAAATCTATTCCGGCGATAAGCGGAAAGCGGGTGGGCGGCGCCGGATACCACTTATGAATACCGTGGTTGATAAAGCGTAGCGAGCGGCTGTCAGGCGGGTGCGCGCGGCGCGCAGGAACCGGACCGGGCTCGCGCACGAGTGTACGAGCGGTACATGAGGATTCCGAGCACTGCACGCGCCCGTCTGGCGGACGCGCAGTAGTTTTAGCAGCCGCGGTTAGTTCAGGCCCAGCTTGCCGCGCAGGGTGGAGAGGTCCTCGGCCAGGGTGTTGACCGGACCGACCAGGGCCTTGCGATCACGCTCGCTGACCTTGTCGTAGGCCTCGAAGCCGCCATCCTTGGTCTTGTACTTGGCCAGGATCTTGTCGACCGTGGCGAAGTTCTTGTCGACCTTGCCGACTAAAGCCTGGTCCTGCTTCTCGATCTGCGGGCGGAACAGGTCGACGATCTTCTTGGCGCCATCGACGTTGGCCTGGAAATCGTACAGATCGGTATGGCTGTAGCGTTCTTCCTCGCCCGACACCTTGGTCGCCGCCACTTCCTCCATCAGCGCCGCAGCGCCGCCGACCACCTTTTCCGGCGGGAAGGTCAGGCCGTCGACGCGGCTCTGCAGGTCCTTGACGTCCTCCAGCAGCTTGTCGGCGAGGGGCCCCTGGCCCTCGGTGGTGTTCTGGGCGAAGAGGGCGTATTCCAGGCGGTGGAAGCCGGTGAAGTCCTCGGATTTGACGCCTTGTTCATGGTCGTCTTCACGGGAATCGATGGCGGCGTCCAGGTCGCTGAAGAGTTCGGCGATGGGCTCGACCTGCTCGTAGGAGACCCGCGTCGGCGCATAGAGCTTGCGCGCGGTGGCCAGGTCGCCGCGCTTGACCGCTGCGGTAAAGGCCTGGGTCTGCTCGGTGAGCTTGGCCAGGTTGTCGGTGACATAGATCTTGTAGTCGGAGATGGGGCCGACCAGGTCCAGCGGCGAGTTGGCGGCAAAGGCCGGCATGGCCAGAGCCAGTCCGAGGGCAACGGCGAGTGACGAGCGTTTCATTCGACTTCTCCTGTCGAGGGTTTAAAGCGGTGCGGCTGCCAGCAGGCTGCGGCCGAGGTAGTCCTTTGGATCGGTGATGCCTGGCAGGACGAAGAAGTAGCCGCCGCCGATGGGCTTGATGTATTCCTCCAGGGGCTCGCCATCCAGCCGCTTCTGCACGGCGATGAAGCCCTGTTCCAGGTCGGCCTGGTAGGCGATGAACAGCAGGCCCATGTCGAGTTGGCCATTCTTGCGCACGCCGTTGGAGTAGTTGAAGGGGCGGCGCAGGATCAGGTTGCGCTGGCTCTCCGGGGTGCGGGGATTGGCCAGGCGGATATGGGCGTCCAGCGGGGTGACCTTGCCCTTGGGGTCGCTCGCGTAGTCCGGCACGTCGGTCTCGTGACCGCCGGCCATGGGCGCGCCACTGGCCTTGCGCCGACCGAAGATGGCTTCCTGCTCCTGCAGCGGGGTGCGATCCCAGCGCTCGACGAAATTGCGGATGATGCGCACCGCCTGGTAGCTGCCCTGGGCCGCCCAGGCCGGTTCGCCGCTGCCGGGCTGGACCCAGACGATCCGGTCCATCGCCTGCTGGTCGGTGGAATCCGGGTTGGCCGAGCCGTCGCGGAAGCCGAGGAAGTTGCGCGCGCTCTCGGCGGGCTGGCCGGGCGGCGGATCCTGCACCGGCACGCTGCCTTCCTGCTTCCAGCGGATCGCCAGGAGATCCGGCAGGTTCTTCAGGATGTCGCGCAGGGCGTGGATGTTGGTGTCCGGGGTGTTGGCGCAGAACTGCAGGCAGAGATCGCCATGGCAGCAGTCCGCTTCCAGGGCGTCGTTGGGAAAGCCGGTCATGCGCTGCAGCTGCCGCGGCTTGATCGCGCTCAGGCCGAAGCGGTCATCGAACAGGGACTCGCCGACGGAGACGGTGATGGTCAGGTTGTCCGGCGTCACGACCGGACCGAGGATGCCGGAATCCAACGGCGGCAATTTGGGGTCGACCTCCGGCACCGGGCCACCCTGCATGAGAAAGCGGATGCGTTCGTCGAGGGTGCGCAGCAGGCGTTCCAGGTCCTCGCGATCGCTGGCCAGCACATCGAAGGCCACGATCATTCCGGCCGCCGGCCGTGGGGTGACGATGCCGCTCTGGTGCGGGCCAAGGAACGCCTGGCGCTGATGGGTATTGGCGCTGCCGGGGGCGCGGGTCACCTCGGCGGTGCTGGCCGCCCGGGCGTGCATCGGGCAGAGCCCGGCACCGGCCAGGGCCACGCTGGCGGCGCCGAGGCCACCCAGCAGGCGGCGACGTTCGATATTGGGCTGATCGGGAGCGGACTTCTTCATGGCGTGGTCTTGGTGGCGGCAAGGCCCAGGGCCGGGGCGACCTGGTCGAGGGAATCGGCCAGCGCCTGGGCCGCGGCGGCGATGCGCTGGCGATCGTCAGGGGACAGGGAAGAGTAGGGGCGGTGGACATCGCCCAGGGCCGCGGCAAAGGCGTCGGCCTGGGTATCCAGGCGTTGCTGCAACTCGGGATGACCCTTGGCGAGCAGCGGGCGCAGCAACTCGATCACCTTGCGCGTGCCCTCCAGGTTGGCGGCGAATCCAGGCAGGAGCAGCTGGCTATAGCGCTCTTCCTCGCCCGAGATCCGGGTGCTGGCCAGGTTGTGCAGCAGGCGTGCGGCGTTGCCGCTGAGTTGCTCCGGTGGCAGCGACTGACCGAGCAAGGCGTCGCGCAGCGCGGCGGCGTCCTGCTGCAGGCGGTTGGCGACCGGCTCCAGGCCCTGAGTGCTGTTGCCGGCGAAGAGGCCTTGTTCGAGGCGATGGAAGCCACCGAAGGCTGGATCCTGTTCGCGCTGTTCGTAGTAGTCGGCGCGGGCATTGAGGCGATTGTCCAGCTCGGCGAAGCGCTGGGCGGTCGCCGCCAGGCGCTGGTAAGGCAGGCGGGCAGCGGCATAGGCGGCGCGGGCCTGCTCCAGGTCGCCCGCGGCCAGCGCCTGTTGCAGGGTGGCGATGCCCTGCAGCAGCAGGCGGCTCTGCTGATTTAGGTAGACGCGGTACTCCGACAGCGGACCGACGAACTGGGTCAGGGTCGGGCCGGCCTTGCTGGCGGCTTCCGAGGCGGCCGTGGGCAGCACCTTCAGGGTGCCGCGCGGATTGCTCAGCAGGCCGCAGGTAATGGCGTAGTCGCCGGGCGCCAGGGTGGCGTTGATGACCTGGCTGAGACCGGGGGCGATGTTCTCGCGCTCCTCGACCACCAGGACGCCATCGAGGATTTCCCACTCCACCGCACGGTCCGAGCGGTTGACGATACGGAAACGCGCCGGCCCGGCGGGCACCTCCAGGGCATTGGGCTCGCAGCGATTGGCCAGAATCTCGACTCTGACCTCACCGTCACCCACCTCGGCATGGCGCTGACCGGCCGAGCGCGAGGCGTAGTAGAAGGCGGCGGCCGCCACGACCAGCAAGGTCGCGGAGCCGATCACGGCCAGGCGCATGGCCGTGGAGCCTGGCTTTGGCGAATGGGAGTTGGTGTTGTTCAAGACGGGCGCTCCAGCGAGGCAGGGGTGGTTACGACAGGACGCTGGGGCGCCGCCGGGGTGCGAAAGAACAGCGGCAGGGTGACCGCCAGGAACAGCAGATAGGCGCCAAGGGTGCTGACCGTGGGGGTGTCCTGGTAACCGAACATACCGGCCAGGACCGTACCGACCGGGCCGTCGGCGGGCAGCACATGGCTCCAGTCGAAGACCACCTGCTGCAGCGCATTCCACAGCCCGGCTTCATGCAGGGCCTTGATCGAGTTGGTGAACAGGCCGGCCGCTACGAAGAGGATGAACAGGCCGGTGAAGCGAAAGAATTTGCCCAGGTTCAGCCGTACACCGCCGGTATAGAGGCCATAGCCCACCGCGATGGCGATGACCAGGCCCAGCAGGGCGCCCAGGGGCGCACCGGGGCCGGCGCTCTGCTGGAAGATCGCGAGCAGGAAGAACACCGTTTCCAGGCCCTCGCGGGCGACCGCCAGGAAGACCATGCCGATCAGGGCATAGACTTGGTTGCGCGAGGCGGACAGGGCGTTTTCCAGGGAGTCCTGCAGCTCGGTCTTGATCGAACGCGCCGCCTTGCGCATCCAGAACACCATGGAGGTGAGGATGGCCGTGGCCGCCAGGCCTACCACCGCTTCGAACAGTTCCTGTTGTCGCTGCGGAAATTCGGCGCTGGCCAGTTGCAGGCCGGCGCCGACGAACAGCGACAGCGCGGCGGCCAGCATCACGCCGACCCAGACCGCGGGCATCCAGTGACCACGACCGGTGCGTTGCAGGTAGCTGGCGATGATGCCAACGATGAGCGCCGCTTCGATGCCTTCGCGGAGCATGATCAAAAAGGGAACGAGCATGAAAGCTATCACCGACATAAGCGAAGGGGCGCGAAGGCGCCCGGAGGTCGGTGATTTGTATCACAATGATTCAGATTGTTAAATGCGGATGATTCTCGTGCCTTGCGGATCCGCCGACTGGTTGGCAGCGGATCCCCGTATTGCAGAGCCTCAGGCGCGAAAGACCACGGCGGTATCCGGCGCCTTGCCGGTAGCGAAGCGGCGGATCTCGCGCCAGCTGCGCAGATCGACCACCGCCAGCTGGTTGTCCTCCAGGGCCGCGAAGAGGCGCTCGCCGCGGGGATCGAGGTTGAGTCCGGGCACGGCGCTACCCATGGGCAGGTAGGCCACTTCGGCGAGGGTATCGGGCCGCAGCAGCGAAAGACTTTTGTCCGCCAGGTTGGAGACCAGCAGGCGGCCATCCGGCAAGGCGGCCACGCGCACCGCTTCGCCGCGCAGCTTGCCCTGGCGGAGCGGCGCGAGGTCGCGGGCATCCAGCGCATGGAGGATGCCGGCGAACCGGTCCCGCACATAGAACGTCCGCTCGTCCGGACTCAGGCAGCAGCCTTCTGGCGCCTGACCAAGATACTTCTTCACCGGCAGGACGGCGGGATTGTGCGCATCCACCAGGATAACCAGGCCGCTCAGGGTATCGGCGACATAGGCACGCCGCCCATCGCGGGTCAGCACGAAGTAGTGGCTGCGCGTGCCGCCGACCGGGACGATCTGACTGGGTGATTCGGCGGTGGCGGGCTGGTCGAAGCGAATGAGCAGTGAATCGGTCTCGCTGAGCACATAGAGGCGACCCTGGTCGTCCAGCCGCATGCCGTGCAGGCGGTGGTAGGGCGACAGGTCGATGGACCTTACCAGCCGGCGCTCGGCGAGATCGATCACGCTGACCTGGTGACCGCCTTCGCCGGGCGCCTGCCAGCTCTTGACGCCATACTGGCCGACATAGGCATAGCGACCCTGACGGTCGGCGACGATCTCGTGGGGCTGCTCGGGCAATTCCAGGCTGCCGACGCGCTTGCCATCGGCCAGGCGATAGAAGCCGAGGCCGGGGGCTTCCTTCTCGACCAGGGCGAGGTATTCGTCATCTGCCGCAACGGCGTTGAGTGGATAGCCGCCCAGTAGGGGCAGGGCGGCACTGGCAGCCAGCAGGCCGAGGGTCCGGCGGCGATTCAGGTGGGGCATAGGAGGTCTCCCGAGGGGCAAGCCTCCCTGCCGGGGTCCAGCGAATCCGTGCTACTCGAATAGACCCTTGAACCAGGTCCAAACTCCGAAGGAGTAGTCGGGAAAGATATCGATGCCCAGCGCGGACTTGAGCAGATAGAGCAGCACCAGACCCACCAGGCCGCAGGCCAGCAGAATCGCCGCCAGCACCGTGGCCTTGCCCAGCAGGGACAATTCCTGCTCCAGGCGCGAGAGCTGACGATAGTTGCGACCGGCGAGGAAGACGAAGTAGTAACGGCGATGCCAGAACTTGACGGTGCCGCGCAGATCGACGCTGTGCTTGCCCCAGCTGCGGGTGCCGAAGGCCAGCTTGAGGGCTTCCAGCTGCTCCTCGGTAAAGGTCTCGCGCAGCTCTTCGGGCAGACGTTCCTTCAAGCCGGCGATGAAGGGGTCGTGGCGTTTAATGCGATCCTGCATGGAAAAAGCTTCCCTCTGAATGGTGCGAGTGCACTCTGAGGGGGGCGCCAGGCCTGGCGTTCCGCCGCATCTGATAGGCGGGGCCAGGCGCGGGACGATCGGTCAGGCGCTGACGCGTACGGGGCGCAGCACCTCTGCCCGGGCGCGCAACTGGCCACAGCCGCCATCGACATCCTGGCCGGCGGAATTGCGCACCTTGGTGAGGAGGCCGCGGCTGTGCAGGTAGCGCACGATCTGCACGATGCGCTCGCCATCGGGGCGCTGGTAGTCATCCACTTCCAGGCTGTTGTAGGGGATCAGATTGAGCACGCCGTATTTGCCCTTCATCAGGCGCAGCAGTTCGTCCATCTCTTCCTGACTGTCGTTGATGCCGGCGAGCAGCGTCCACTGGTATTGGATCGGATAGCCGATCAGCCGGGCATAGGCTTCACCCTGTTCGATCAGCTCGCCCGGTTCGTAGCGGGGCGCCTTGGGCAGCAGCCGGGCCCGCCGCTCGGCATTGGTACTGTGCAGCGACAGCGCCAGTGCCGGCCTGACCGCCTGCTGGGGCAGTCGCTCGAACACCCGCGGATCGCCGACGGTGGAAAACACCAGGTTGCGATGACCGATACCGCCGGCGTTGCCCAGCAGGTCGATGGCTTCCAGCACGTTGTCCAGGTTGTGCGCAGGCTCGCCCATGCCCATGAAGACGACCTTCTTCACCGCCCTGATCCGTCGCGCCAGGGCGACCTGGGCGACGATCTCGGCACTGCCCACCTGGCGCAGCAGGCCGCTCTTGCCGGTCATGCAGAAGACGCAGCCCACCGCGCAGCCGACCTGGGACGATACGCAGAGTCCATCACGCGGCAGCAGCACGCTTTCCACCGCCTGGCCGTCGCCCAGGGTCACCAGCATCCGCGCCGAGCCGTCGGCCCCCGGATGCTCCGAGGTCACCCGGGCCAGGCCCTCCAGGCGCTCGGTCAGCGCAGGGATGGCGTTACGCACCTCCAGGGGCAGGAAATTTTCGGCGTGCTGGCGGCGGGTACCGGTGTCCAGGGGCAGGCCCTGGCACCAGGCGCGCAGGATTCTGGCGCTGTGCTTGGGCTTGGCACCGGCATCGGCGAGCAACTGGACGACATCGGAAATACGCATGGGAAAAGGGCAGGTCGGGGGCGGGCGGCGATAATAGGACAGGGCAGGGATGCTATCCTAGTCCTTTGCAAGACGAGGACCCGTCATGAAGTTCATCCACCAGCGCGAGCATCTCAACGAGGGCGACCTGGTCGTCATCCAGAGTTCGGGGGTGTGCAACATCCGCCTGATGAACGATGCCAATTTCCGCAGCTTTAAGAACGGTGGCCGCCACACCTATCATGGCGGCGCCTTCGACACCTTTCCGGCGCGTATCACCGTACCCAGCACCGGCTTCTGGAACATCACCCTGGACACCGTGACCAAGCGGCCCATCAGCGTGACCCGCAAGCCCGAGATCAAGCACTCGATCAAGATCGTCCGCCGCTCGCCTTCCGAGCTGCGTTGAGACAGCGGTCACCCGTCCCTGGGTGACCCTGGCGGCTATTTCGGCTGCAGCTCCAGCAGCCGGGCGTTGGCACCGTCTTCCAAGACCCAGAGACTGCCGTTGGGACCTTCCTCGACGTCACGGATGCGCGTGCCCATGGCATAGCGCTCCACCTCGCGCGCCTCTTCGCCCTTGAGTTCGATCCGTACCAGCGCCTTGGACGACAACCCGCCGATGAAGGCATTGCCCTTCCAGGCCGGGAAGCGGTCTCCTGCGTAGATCATCAAGCCGGCGGGGGAGATCACCGGCGTCCAGGTGATCTTGGGCGGGATGAATTCCGGGCGTGTGGAGTGATCGGGAATCGGCTTGCCGCCATAGTGGTCGCCATTGGAGACCTCGGGATAGCCGTAGTTGCCGCCACGCTGGATCAGGTTCAGCTCGTCACCGCCCTGGGGACCCATTTCCTGCTCCCATAGGCGGCCTTGGGCATCGAAGGCGATACCCAGCGGATTGCGATGGCCCAGCGACCAGACCTGCGCCGCTACGCCGCCTTGCTTGGCGAAGGGGTTGTCCGCGGGGACACTGCCATCGTCATTGAGGCGGATGAGCTTGCCCAGGTTGCCGCTCATGTCCTGGGCCGGGGTGAACTTCTGCCGTTCACCCGAGGTGATCCACAGCTTGCCGTCCGGACCGAATCTCATGCGATGGCCATAGTGACCGTTGCCACTGACCTTGGGCGTCTGCCGCCAGATCACCTTGAGGTCACTGAGCGAACCACTGCCGTCCTCCTTCAGGGTCAGCTTGGCCCGGGCGACCGCCGCGCCCTGGGTGCCGTCTTCGCCGGCCTCGGCATAGCTCAGGTAGATCAGCCCGTTGCTGGCGTATTGCGGATGCAGGATGACATCGCCCAGTCCGCCCTGGCCGGCGGCGATCACCTTGGGCACGCCGCTGATGTCCTGGGCCTTGCCGGTCTGCACATTCAGGTGCTTGAGCACACCGCCTTTCTCGGTGACCAGGGCAGTGCCATCCGGCAGGAAGGCGATCGCCCAGGGCGCGTCCAAGGTGGCCCTGGGCGTGGCCGTGAAGGGCCACTGATCCTGGGAGAGAGCCTGGGGTGCGGCATTGGCGTTCAGGGTGGCGAGACTGAGCAGGAGACTGCCGGCAGCTAGGGTGAGACCTTTCATGGGCACGCTGTCCTCGTCGTTGGAAGTCCCTACACCCTAGTAGGGACGCCAGCGAAAAGGGCCGCGTTTTTGTTACCTGAGGCGTCTGCCAGCTTAGTTGTCGTACCCCAAATTCGGCGCCAACCACCGCTCCGTCACCGCCAGCTCCTGGCCCTTGCGCTCGGTGTAGCTGCCGACCTGATCCTTGTCGATCTTGCCCACGGCGAAATACTGGGCCTCGGGATGGGCGAAGTACCAGCCGCTGACGGCGGCGGCCGGGAACATCGCGTAGTGCTCGGTGAGGAAGACCCCGCTGCGACCGGCCTCGTTGAAGCTCGCTTCGGGATCCAGCAGCTTGAAGAGGGTGGCCTTCTCGGTGTGATCGGGGCAGGCCGGGTAGCCGGGGGCAGGGCGGATGCCCTTGTACTGCTCGCGGATCAACGCCTCGTTGTCCAGGGTCTCGTCCGCGGCATAGCCCCAGTGTTCCTTGCGCACCCGCTCGTGCAGCCATTCGGCACAGGCTTCGGCGAGGCGGTCGGCCAAGGCTTTCACCATGATCGAGTTGTAGTCGTCGCCCTTGCGCTCGTAGTCCTTGGCCAGTTCCTCGGCGCCGATGCCGGCGGTGACGATGAAGCCGCCCATGTAGTCGGTCACACCCGTTTCCTTGGGCGCGACGAAGTCAGCCAGGGACAGGTTAGGCTTGCCCTCGGGCTTGATGGTCTGCTGGCGCAGGTGGTGCAGGATGGCCAGCGGCTGGCCGTCCTCGCCATAGACTTCCAGGTCATCGTCACGGACCTGGTTGGCCGGCCAGAAGCCGAACACGGCGCGGGCCTTGATCAGTTGCTCGTCGATCAGCTTGCTGAGCATGGCCTGGGCATCGTCGAACAACGCGGTGGCGGCTTCACCCACCACCTCGTCGGTGAGGATGCGCGGGTACTTGCCGGCCAGGTCCCAGGAGATGAAGAAGGGGGTCCAGTCGATGTACTCGGCCAGCACCGCCAGGTCGATGTCTTCCAGCACCCGGGTGCCGGTGAAGCTGGGCTTGGGCGCCTGGTAGCCGAGCCAGTTGAAGGCCGGCTTGTTGGCCACCGCCTTGGCGTAGGACAGGCGTTCGGTACGGGCGCTGCGATTGGCGGTGCGCTCGCGCACCTCGACGTAGTCGGCGCGGGTGCGCTCAACGAAGCCGGCCTTGAGTTCCTTGGAGAGCAACTGGGTGGCCACACCGACGGCGCGCGAGGCGTCGGTGACATAGACCACGGCATCGTTCCGGTACTGCGGCTCGATCTTGACCGCGGTATGGGCCTTGGAGGTGGTGGCGCCGCCGATCATCAGGGGCAGGGTGAAGCCCTGGCGCTGCATCTCCTTGGCGACGTGGACCATCTCGTCCAGCGAGGGGGTGATCAGGCCCGACAGACCGATGATGTCGCACTTCTCGGCGATGGCGGTCTGCAGGATCTTTTCCGCCGGGACCATGACGCCCAGGTCGACGATGTCGTAGCCGTTGCAACCCAGCACCACGCCGACGATGTTCTTGCCGATGTCGTGGACGTCGCCCTTGACCGTGGCCATGAGGATCTTGCCCTTGGCCTCGGGCTTGTCGCCTTTCTCCGCCTCGATGAAGGGAATCAGGTGGGCCACCGCCTGTTTCATCACCCGGGCGGACTTGACCACCTGCGGCAGGAACATCTTGCCCGAGCCGAACAGGTCGCCGACCACGTTCATGCCGCTCATCAGCGGACCTTCGATGACCTCGATGGGCCGCGCGCATTGCTGGCGGCACTCCTCGGTGTCCTCGACGATACAGGTGGTAATGCCCTTGACCAAGGCATGCTCCAGTCGCTTGTCCACCGGCAGGCCGCGCCATTCCTCGGTCTCGGCTTCCTTGACCGCGCCGCCGCCCTTGTAGTCGTCGGCGATGGCCAGCAGGGCGTCGGTGCCGGCCGGGGTGCGGTTGAGCACCACGTCCTCGACCCGCTCGCGCAGGGCGGCCGGAATCTCGTCGTAGATCTCCAGCTGGCCGGCGTTGACGATACCCATGGTCAGGCCGTTCTGGATGGCGTGGTAGAGAAAGACCGAGTGGATGGCCTCGCGTACCGGGTTGTTGCCGCGGAAGGAGAAGGAGACGTTGGACACGCCGCCGGAAGTCAGGGCGTAGGGCAGGTTGTCGCGGATATAGGCACAAGCGTTGATGAAGTCGACCGCGTAGTTGTTGTGCTCCTCGATCCCCGTCGCCACGGCGAAGATGTTGGGGTCGAAGATGATGTCTTCCGGCGGAAAGCCGACCTGGTTGACCAGGATGTCGTAGGAGCGGGCGCAGATCTCGTTCTTGCGCGCCTCGGTGTCGGCCTGCCCGTCTTCGTCGAAGGCCATGACCACCACCGCCGCGCCATAGCGCTTACACAGCTTGGCGTGATGGATGAAGGCTTCGACGCCTTCCTTCATGGAGATGGAGTTGACGATGCCCTTGCCCTGGATGCACTTGAGGCCGGCCTCGATCACCTCCCACTTGGAGGAGTCGATCATGATCGGCACCCGGGAGATGTCCGGCTCGGAGGCGATCAGGTTGAGGAAGGTGACCATGGCCGCCTGCGAGTCCAGCATGCCTTCGTCCATGTTGATGTCGATGACCTGGGCGCCGGCTTCTACCTGCTGCTGGGCCACTTCCAGGGCCTCGGCATAGTTCTCCTCACGAATCAGCCGGGCGAACTTGGCCGAGCCGGTGATGTTGGTGCGCTCGCCGACGTTGACGAACAGCGACTCGCGGCTGATGGTGAAGGGTTCCAGGCCCGAGAGGCGGCAGGCCTTGGGAATGTCCGGCAACTGGCGCGGCGCATGCCTGCCGACCGCCTCGGCGATGGCCTGGATATGCGCCGGGGTGGTGCCGCAGCAGCCGCCGACGATGTTGAGCAGGCCGCTGGCGGCGAACTCCTCCACCACCGCCGCCATCTGCTCGGGGCTTTCGTCGTATTCCCCAAAGGCGTTGGGTAGGCCGGCGTTGGGGTGGGCGGAGACGAAGGTATCGGCCTTGGTCGCCAATTCCTCGACGTAGGGCCGCAGTTCCTTGGCGCCCAGGGCGCAGTTGAGGCCGACGGAAATCGGCTGGGCGTGGCGTACCGAGTTCCAGAAGGCCTCGGTGGTCTGGCCGGAGAGGGTGCGGCCGGAAGCGTCGGTGATGGTGCCGGAGATCATGATCGGCAATTCGATGCCGACCTCTTCGAACACGCCTTGGACGGCGAAGATCGCCGCCTTGGCATTGAGGGTGTCGAAGATGGTCTCGATCAGGATAAGGTCGGCGCCGCCCTCGATCAGGCCGCGGGTGGCCTCGGTGTAGTTTTCCACCAGCTCGTCGAAGGTGACGTTGCGATAGCCGGGGTTGTTGACGTCCGGAGAGATGGAGCAGGTCCGGCTGGTCGGGCCGAGCACCCCGGCGACGAAGCGCGGGCGATCCGGGGTCTCCAGGGTCTTGGCGTCGGCCACTTCACGAGCGACCCGGGCACCGGCCAGGTTCAGCTCATAGGTGATCTCTTCCATGCCGTAGTCGGCCTGGGAGACCCGAGTGGCATTGAAGGTGTTGGTTTCCAGGATGTCGGCGCCGGCATCCAGGTAGGCCTTTTCGATCTCGGCGATGATCTTCGGCTGGGTCAGCAGCAAGAGGTCGTTGTTGCCCTTGACGTCGCTCGGCCAGTCGGCGAAACGCCTGCCGCGGTAGTCCGCTTCCTCCAGGCGATAGCTCTGGATCATGGTGCCCATGCCGCCGTCGAGGATGAGGATGCGCTGCGCGAGGGCGTGGCGAAGGGCGGCGAGGCGAGAGCTACGATCAGTCATGGGCATTCCACAGAGATGAAGAGACGCTGGACAAAGGGTGGCAGCATAGCAAAAGCCGGCGCCCGCCCCGGTATCGGCAGTGATCCATGATGAGCAGCGCTCATGAAGGGTCGGCGAGTCTTTCATGCCAGGGATGCTTAGCGATCTAGAGCGGGCGGCGGACAAGCGCCCGAAGTGCTGCTTTACTGACAGATGACCGACGTTTACTGTGCGTCAAAACAGTGTCATGGAAGGTGGCCGTGATTCCTCTGGTGATATGCGACGACTCGAACATGGCGCGCAAGCAGCTGGTGCGCTCCCTGCCCGAAGGCTGGGGGGTATCCATCACCCAGGCCACCAATGGCGAGGAAGCCCTCACGGCGCTGCGTCAGGGGCTGGGCCAGGTGATGCTGCTGGACCTGACCATGCCGATCCTGGATGGCTACGGCACCCTGGCGGCAATTCGCAACGAGGGTCTGGCGGTCAAGGTGATCGTCGTCTCCGGCGATGTCCAGGAACAGGCGGTGGCACGGGTGCGCGAACTGGGCGCCCTGGACTTCATCCGCAAGCCGGCCGATCCCACCGAACTGGCCACGGTGCTCCAGCGCCATGGTATCTATAGCCCAAGCCCGACGACTCCGGCGGAACCCATCGCGCGTCCAGAGCTGGAAGTCAGTTTCCGCGATGCCTTCCGCGAGGTGGTCAACGTCTCCATGGGTCGCGCCGGGGCCCTGCTGGCCAAGGCGCTGGATGTCTTCGTCCAGTTGCCCATTCCCAATGTCAACATCCTGGAAGTCAGCGAGCTGCACATGACGCTGGTGGATGCACAGCGCGAGGATCGTCTCAGCGCGGTGTGCCAGGGCTACATCGGCGAGGGCATCGCCGGCGAGGCGCTGCTGATCTTCCACGACTCTGAATTCGACGACATGGCGCGCCTGGTGCGCTGGCGCGAGGCGGGGGAGTCCGGCGACATCGAGATGCTGCTGGATCTGTCGAGCATCATCATCGGCGCCTGCCTGGCCGGGATCGCCGAGCAGTTCGACATCCGCTTTTCCCAGGGCCATCCGACCATCCTCGGCCACCACGCGTCCATCGACGAGCTCATCGTCGTCAACAAGACGCGCTGGAAGAAGACCCTGGCGGTCGAACTCAGCTACAGCCTGGAAGGCCATAACGTCCACTTCGATCTGCTGCTGCTGTTCACCGAGGATTCGGTGAAGCGCATCACCCGCAAGATCGGCTACCTGATGAGTTGAGCATGGCCGCACAGATCGATATCAACGAACTCCACTGGCTGCTGGACATCGTGCAGAACATCGATGTCGGCGTGGTGGTGCTGGACCTCGACTACCGTATCGAGGTCTGGAACAGCTTCATGGAAAACCATTCCGGGCGGATCCTCAGCGAGGTCAGCCAGCAGTCGCTGTTCGCGGTCTTCGCCGAAATCGACGAGGCCTGGTTTCGCGCCAAGGCCGAAAGCGTGGTCCTGCTGGGCACCCGGGCCTTTTCCATCTGGGAACAGCGACCCTATCTGGTCCACTTCAAGAGCTACCAGCCGATCACCGGCGTGGAAGCCTTCATGTACCAGAACGTGACCCTGCTGCCGCTACGCGATTCCACCGGGGCCATCGCCCATATCTGCGTGGTGATCTACGACGTCACCGATGTCGCCATCAACAAGCGGCAACTGGAGCTGTCCAACGACAAGCTGCAGGAGCTGTCGCGCACCGATCGCCTGACCGGGCTGGCCAACCGTGGCTACTGGGAGGAACGCCTCACCGAGGAATTCGCCCGGCACCAGCGCTATGGCGGCCGCCTAGCGCTGATGATGCTCGACATCGATCACTTCAAACGCATCAACGACACCCATGGCCACGCCGTTGGCGATCAGGCGATCAAGGCGCTGGCCGGGGTGATCAAGACCCATGTGCGCAACGCCGACATCGCCGGACGCTACGGTGGCGAGGAATTCGGCGTGGTGCTGCTCGACACGGGTGTAGAAGGCGCGCGACTACTCGCCGAGCGCCTGCGCGAAGCGGTGGAGGCGATGCGTCTCGATGTGCTGGGAACGCCCATCGCCTTCACCATCAGCATTGGCCTCACCGATCTGTCGGTGCCCCTGGGCAATCACGAGCAGATGATCCAGCAGGCGGACAAGGCGCTGTACGAATCCAAGCATGCCGGGCGCAATAGGGTCACCAGCTTCGTTCAGCGTCTGGATTGAGACGATTATCCGACTGTTTCACTAGGGCTTTCGTCGAGGGGTAGGGTGGCGTAAACTTGTCACACCTGTTGAGGAGTGACCATGAGCGCCATCATCATTACCGACGCGGCTCAGGATTACCTGGCCGACCTGTTGGAAAAGCAGAATACCCCCGGGATCGGTATCCGCATCTTCATTACCCAGCCCGGCACCCAGTACGCCGAGACCTGCATCGCCTATTGCAAGCCCGGCGAGGAGAAGCCCGATGACCAGCCCATCGGCCTGAAGAGCTTTACCGCCTACCTCGATGCCATCAGCCAGCCCTTCCTGGAAGACGCCCTGGTGGACTACGCCACCGACCGCATGGGCGGCCAGCTGACCATCAAGGCGCCCAACGCCAAGGTGCCCATGGTCAACGAGGACAGCCCGCTCAACGAGCGCGTCGACTACTACCTGCAGACCGAGATCAATCCGGGGCTCGCCAGCCACGGCGGCATGGTCAGCCTGGTGGATATCGTCGACGACAACGTCGCGGTGCTGCGCTTCGGTGGCGGTTGCCAGGGCTGTGGTCAGGTCGATCTGACCCTCAAGGATGGCGTCGAGCGCACCCTGCTGGAGCGGATCCCCGAGCTCACCGCCGTGCGCGACGTCACCGACCACACCAACCGCGAAAACGCCTACTACTAGGTAGCCTGGCGTCCTGGCTGTCGCGAAGGGCTATCGAACCGATCGATAGCCCTTCGACGTTTCAGTGACGCGCTGCGTCTTCCGGCAGGGCCATCAGGCGCTGCTCCTGCGCCCAGTCGAAGACTTCGCCGCGGGATTCCGCTTCATGGCGACGCTCGTCCAGCCGCTGATAGAGCGTCAGCTCTTCGTCCGGCATGAAGTGCAGGCAATCGCCGCCAAAGAACCACAGCAGGTCGCGCGGTACCCGATGGGCGATCTGCGGATAGCGGCTGAAGATCTGGCTGAGCAGGTCCTGGCCGAGATAGGCGTATTCCTCGGGCGCCTGCGGCAATCCGGCGACCAGCTCGTCGAAGCGGTCGAGGAACAGCGCGTGGTTCTCCGAGGGCACCTGCTCAGCCGCGCCGACGTCGGCCAAGACCGCACGCAGCTGGGCGAGGAGGGCGACGTGGTGGGCGAGATAGGAAGTGGCCATGAATGTCTCCTGAAAAAGCGGCTGCGCAGTATAGGGGCACTGTCCGACGTTGTCTGGTTCGACTAGGATCGAACCTTTGCCCGCCGCCGGGGTTATAGGAAGTAGCACTTTTCTTTGCGAATCAGTTCTTGCCGGGAGGCACATGAGTCTAGCTCTCTCCATTCGCGGTCTGACCAAGACCTACAACAACGGCTTCACCGCCCTCAAGGGGATCGACCTCGATGTGGTCGAAGGTGATTTCTTCGCGCTGCTCGGTCCGAACGGGGCGGGCAAGTCGACCACCATCGGCATTCTCTCGACCCTGGTCAACAAGTCCGGCGGCGAGGTATCCGTGTTCGGCAACGACCTGGACAAGGATCCCGCGGGCCTCAAGCGCTGCCTGGGCGTGGTGCCCCAGGAGTTCAACTTCAACCAGTTCGAGAAGGCCTTCGACATCGTCGTCACCCAGGCTGGCTACTACGGTATTCCCGCACGCATCGCCGGTGAGCGCGCCGAGGAGTACCTCACCCAGCTCGGGCTGTGGGACAAACGCGATACGCCTTCGCGCATGCTCTCTGGCGGCATGAAGCGTCGCCTGATGATCGCTCGCGCCCTGATCCACAAACCGCGCCTGCTGATCCTCGACGAACCCACCGCCGGGGTCGACATTGAGCTGCGGCGCTCCATGTGGAGCTTCCTCACCGAACTGAACAGGCAGGGAACCAGCATCATCCTCACCACCCACTACCTCGAAGAGGCCGAGCATCTCTGCCGCAACATCGCCATCATCGACCATGGCGAGCTGGTCGAGCACACCAGCATGCGCAAGCTCCTGCAGAAGCTCAACGTCGAGACCTTCATCGTCGATGTGGTCCAGCCGCTGACGGCGGCGCCGCAGCTGGACGGCTATCCGGCCAAGCTGTTGGGCGATCACTCCTTCGAGGTGCAGATCGACAAGGCCAGTGGGGTCAACGCCCTGTTCCGCCAGTTGGACGCCGCCGGCATCCAGGTCCAGAGCCTGAGAAACAAAGCCAATCGCCTGGAGGAGCTGTTCGTCTCCCTGGTGGAAAAGAATCTAGCCAAGGTCGCCCGATGAGTACCGAATTCCAAGCCAACATGGTGGCGCTGCGGACCATCGTCCATCGCGAAGTGCGCCGCTTCACCCGTATCTGGGCACAGACGCTGCTGCCCCCGGCGATCACCATGGTCCTGTACTTTGTGATCTTCGGGAACCTGATCGGCAATCGTATCGGTGGCATGGGTGGCTTCACCTACATGCAGTACATCGTGCCGGGCCTGATCATGATGTCGGTGATCACCAACGCCTACAGCAACGTGGTCTCCAGCTTCTTCAGCAGCAAGTTCCAGCGCTCCGTGGAAGAGCTGCTGGTTTCGCCCGTGTCGCCGCATGTGATCCTCATCGGCTATGCCATGGGCGGCATCCTGCGCGGCCTGGCCGTGGCCGCCATCGTCAGCCTGCTATCGCTGTTCTTCACCAACATGCAGGTGCACCACCTGGGCATCATGCTGCTGGTGATCGTCCTTACCGCGGCGATCTTTGCCCTGGGCGGCTTCATCAACGCCGTCTACGCGCGCAACTTCGACGACATCTCCATCGTGCCGACCTTCGTGCTGACGCCCCTGACCTACCTGGGCGGGGTCTTCTATTCCATCGACCTGCTGCCGGCCTTCTGGCAGAAGGTGTCCCTGGTCAATCCGATCCTGCACATGGTCAACGCCTTCCGCTACGGCATCCTCGGGGTGTCCGACATCCGCATTGGGGTGGCGATCGCCTTCATGCTGTTCGCCGTGGTCGTGCTTTATCTGGTCAGCATCCGTCTGCTCGTAAGCGGGCGCGGCATGCGTCATTGAGTGTCTGAGCGTCATGCATAGCGTAGAACAATCGCCCCTGGGCAAAAGCACCGAGTACGTCAGCGAATATGCGCCATCGCTGCTCTATCCGATCCCGCGCGCGCCCAAGTGGGCGGAACTAGGCCTGGACGGGCAGGATCTGCCGTTTCGCGGGGTGGATGTCTGGACCTGCTACGAGCTGTCCTGGTTGCTGCCTTCCGGCAAGCCGGTGGTGGCCATTGCCGAGTTCGCTATCCCGGCCGATTCGCCGAACATCATTGAATCCAAGTCGTTCAAGCTGTACCTCAACTCTCTGAACCAGTCGGTGTTCGCCAGCATGGCCGAACTCGAAGCCGTGCTGGTCAAAGACCTGAGCGCCGCGGCTGGTGGTCCCGTTGGCGTCAACCTGATGTCCTTGGATGATTGGGCGGCCCGTGGTGTCCAGCGCCCGAATGGCCAGTGCCTCGACGATCTGGATGTCAGTCTGGATCGCTATGCCCACCCACAGGCCGAACTGCTGAACGTGGGCGAAGCGCGGGATAGTCAGAGGTTTTACAGCCACCTGCTCAAGTCGAACTGCCCGGTCACCGGTCAGCCGGACTGGGGCACCGTGGTGGTCGAGTACGATGAGGGCCTGGCCCTGGAACCGGCCAGCCTGCTGCGCTACCTGGTCGCCTTCCGCCAGCATGCGGATTTTCACGAGCAGTGCGTCGAGCGCATCTATCTGGATTTGTGGCGGCTGCTCAAGCCGGCGAAGCTGACTGTGTTCGCCCGCTATGTGCGGCGCGGTGGGCTGGACATCAATCCCTACCGAAGCAGTGACGCCATCCAGCCCGCCGCCGAGCGCTACGTCCGGCAGTGATCAGATGCCCATGCTGCTCAGGCTGTTCATGATCGAGCGCAGCGTGCCGGCCATGGTGGGGTGACTGACCTCGAAACGCTCCACGGCCAGATTGACGCCTTCGACCAGGCTGCCATCCCGGGTGGCATCTTCGTTGGCCAGCTGGAATTCGATATCCCGGATCAGCAGTTCCAGTTCTTCCCGATCCTCGGGCGAGGCGGGCGGATCCTGGTCCAACTGGTGGCGGAGGTGGTCGAGTTGTTCCTGCAGATGAGAGGTGGTCATGGGCGTTTCTCCTGTGTTCGGATTCTTTGACCGCAACGGCGGGTCAAAGATCGAGTGACAGCGCCTGGCCCTAAGCCAAAGTGGCAAAGCTATGACTATAATCGGCGCCTTTCAGGCGTCTGAGTGCAACGAGGAGAGAAGCGATGATGGTCGAGCGACGTGGTTCCAGGGTCTGGGGAGCGCTCCTTGCAACGGCCCTGACCTTTGCCGGTCAGGCCATGGCGGCCGAAGCCGAGAATCCCGATCCCTGGGAAGGCTTCAACCGCAAGATCTTCGTGTTCAACGATACCCTGGATACCTATGCCCTCAAGCCGGTCGCCCAGGGCTATCAGCGCTTCACGCCTGGCTTCGTGCAGACCGGCGTGAGCAACTTCTTCAACAACCTGGGTGACGTGCGCAACCTGGCCAACGACCTGTTGCAAGGTAAGATCGAGCACGCCGGGGTCGACACCGCGCGCCTGTTGATGAATACCACGATGGGCGGCCTCGGCCTGGTCGACGTGGCCACCAAGGCCGGCCTGCAGCGCAACGACGAAGATTTCGGCCAGACCCTGGGCAAGTGGGGCGCAACCAGCGGTCCCTACCTGGTCCTGCCGTTCTTCGGCCCCAGCAGCGTGCGTGACGGCCTCGGTCGCATCCCGGACAGCTACACCAGCGCCTATCCCTATGTGGACGACGTCGCCGTGCGCAACAGCGCCTTCGCCCTCAGCACCGTCGATACCCGGGCCGGTCTCCTGCAGGCCGAGCGCCTGATCACCGGGGACAAGTACGTGTTCATTCGCAACGCCTACTTGCAGACCCGCGAATTCAAGGTCAAGGACGGTCAGGTGGTCGACGACTTCTAGTCCCGGCCCCAATAAAAAAGGCAGCCCCTGGGCTGCCTTTTTTATTGGCCGCAGTAGTTAGCGCATTTCCAGCACGGACAGGCCCAGCAGTTGTTTGCCCGCGTCCGTAGCCTGGACGCGCAGGACCTCGGCGTCCGCTTCCAGGCCGGGGAGTTCGGCATGGCTGGAGGGGATGAGCACGGTCACCTTGTCGCCGACCTGCAGGCTGGTGGCGGCCTCGATCTGGAAACCGGTGCTGGACAGATCGACGCAGCGCGCCTCGAAGGAGGCATCGCCGACCTTCAGTATGGCTTTGGAGTCGACGTGCATGCGAATGAAGTCGCGCTTTTCACTGTAAGAACGGTCAATGGTACTCATGGCAATCCTACTGCTTGGGAGGATGGATGGCGGGTTGCTGGAGGTATAAACTCCATAATGGCACCCTGTAAAGAATTTCCATCCGGTTGGCAAGCTTGAACGCCCCGGTGGATGGGAGTAGTGTCTCCGCCGTGTCGTAATCACCGTGGCCCGTGTCGGATAGTGTCCGCCGGTTTGCCGTTCGGGTGCATGCCTGGATCCTCTATGTCTAATTCGCCTGCCACGCTCCTGATCATTGACGATGACGAGGTGGTTCGCCTCAGTCTCGCCGACTATCTCGAAGACAGTGGCTTCAATGTCCTGCAGGCCAGCAATGGCCAGCAGGGCCTGGAAATATTCGAGCGCGAACAGCCTGACCTCATCATCTGCGATCTGCGCATGCCGCAGGTCGACGGGCTGACGCTGCTGCGCCGCATCAGCGAGCTGTCCATCGATACGCCCGTGCTGGTGCTGTCCGGCGCTGGCGTCATGAGCGACGTCGTGGAAGCCCTGCGCCTGGGCGCCGCCGATTACCTGATCAAGCCGCTCGAAGACCTGATGGTGCTGGAGCACTCGGTCAATCGCGCCCTGGATCGCGCCCGCCTGCGCCTGGAAAACGATCGCTACCGGGTCAAGCTGGAAAACACCAATCGCGAGCTGCAGGCGAGCCTGAGCCTCCTGCAAGAGGACCAGAACGCCGGGCGCCACGTGCAGATGAACATGTTGCCGGTGACGCCCTGGGAAACCGAGGGGCTGCATTTCGCCCACGAGATCATCCCCTCGCTGTACCTGTCCGGCGATTTCGTCGACTACTTTCGCATCGACGAGCACCGCGTCGCCTTCTACCTGGCCGACGTCTCCGGCCATGGCGCCTCTTCGGCCTTCGTGACCGTGCTGCTCAAGTTCATGACCACGCGGCTGCTCTATGAGTCCAAGCGCAACGGCACGCTGCCCGAATTCAAGCCCTCGGATGTGCTTGGTCACATCAACAGGGGTCTACTGGATTGCAAATTGGGCAAGCACGTGACCATGCTGGGTGGCGTCATCGACGAAACCACGGGTACCCTGGCGTACAGCATCGGTGGTCATCTGCCCTTGCCGGTCCTGCATACCCCGGAAGAAACCCGCTTCCTGGTAGGCAAGGGGCTGCCGGTCGGCCTGTTCCAGGAGGCGACCTACAATGACCACCAGATGGATCTGCCCGAGCGTTTCAGCCTGACCCTCTTTTCGGATGGCATCTTCGACCTGCTGCCGGGAGACAATTTGAAAGAGAAAGAACACAGCTTGCCCGATTACGTCCGCCGTGCCGGCGGTACACTGGCAGGCCTGAGCGAAGCCCTGGATCTGGCATCCGTTACCGAGATGCCCGACGATATCGCTTTGCTGGTGTTGAGCAGGAACCTGGCATGAGCACCGGAAAAATCCAATTTGCCGAGCAGGATGGCACCTTCGTCCTGAAGTTTACCGGCGAGGTGCGTCTGACCCTGTGCTCGGCGCTGGACGCGACCATCGAACACATCTTCTCGTCGTTGAATTTCTCGTCCATCGTCATTGACCTGACGGAGACGCAGAGCATCGACAGCACCACTCTGGGCCTCTTGGCCAAGCTGTCGATCCTGTCGCGGCAGCGCATCGGGCTGCTGCCCATGCTGACCACCAACAACCCGGACATCCTGCGCCTGCTGGATTCCATGGGTTTCGATCAGGTGTTCAATATCGTCGAGACGGTCCTGCCTTGCCCGGATTGCCTGACCGACCTGCCACCGCAGGATCAGTCCGAAGCCGAGGTGCGCAGTCGCGTGCTTGAAGCCCATCGGGTGTTGATGGGCCTCAATGAATCCAATCGCAATGCCTTTCGCGATCTGGTCAGTGCCCTCGAAAGGCACTGACCACGCTCTGGCTTAGCGCTTGCCGGGCAGCAGCACTTCCAGCTTTTCCTGATCCCGCGCGAACTGGCGAATGCCTTCGGCCAGCTTCTCGGTGGCCATGGCGTCTTCGTTGTGCGCCCAGCGGAAGGCAGCCTCGTTCAGCTGCTGCTTGGGTTCGCCACCGGTGCTGTAGGCGGTCAGTACGCGCGGCAGGTCGCCCTGGGCTTCCGACAGTTGCTGCAGCAGTTCGGGGCTGATGGTCAGGCGGTCGCAGCCGGCCAGCTGCTCGATCTGGTTCAGGTTGCGGAAGCTGGCACCCATCACCACGGTCTCGTAGCCATTGGCCTTGTAGTACTGGTAGATACGGGTCACGGACTTCACGCCCGGGTCTTCGGCGCCTTCGTAGTCACGGCCTTCGGCCTTCTTGTACCAGTCGTAGATGCGACCGACGAAGGGCGAGATCAGGAACACACCGGCGTCGGCGCAGGCCGCGGCCTGGGCGAAGGAGAACAGCAGGGTCAGGTTGGTCTGGATACCTTCCTTCTCCAGTTGCTCGGCAGCGCGGATGCCTTCCCAGGTGGAGGCGATCTTGATCAGTACGCGGTCCTTGCCAATGCCGGCCTTCTCGTACAGCTCGATCAGGCGATGGGCGCGATCTAGGGTGGCGCCGGTGTCGAAGGACAGGCGCGCGTCCACCTCGGTGGAGATGCGGCCGGGGATCAGCTTGAGGATCTCACCACCGACGGCGACGGCGAAGCGATCGCAGGCCAGGCCGATGTCACCGCCGGCGCCACTGAAGGCGGCTTGCAGGTGTTCTTCGTAGCGGGGCAGGGCAGCGGCCTTGAGCAGCAGCGAGGGATTGGTGGTGGCGTCGTAGGGCTTGAGGCGGGCGATGGCGTCCAGATCGCCGGTATCGGCGACGACCGTGGTGTATTGCTTGAGTTGTTCCAGCTTGCTCATGGCAGGTCTTTCCTTCGGTTAACGAATGGACATCGTGGAGACGTGACTCAGTGGCCTCTGAGAAGTTCAGTGGCCTCGTCATACAGGCGCAGCGGTTCAGGGCTGCGATGCAGATCGGTGGACAGCAGTTGCCGGAAGCGCCGCGCGCCGGGAAATCCCTGCGCCAGGCCCAGAACATGGCGGGTGACGTGGTGGATGAGACCACCCTGTTGCAGATGCGCCTCAACATAGGGCCGCAGCCGCAGCATGACCTCATGGCGAGTCAGTGGCGGACGGTCGCAACCGTAGAGCGCCGCGTCCACCTCGGCCAGCAGGTAGGGATTCTGGTAGGCCTCGCGACCCAGCATTACCCCATCGAAGACCTCCAGGTGCTCGCGACAGGTGTCCAGGGTCTTGAGGCCGCCATTCAGAATGAATTCGAGATCCGGGAAGTCCTGCACCAGCTGCGCGGCCACGTCGTAGCGCAGCGGTGGGATCTCGCGATTCTGCTTGGGTGACAGCCCTTCGAGGATGGCGATGCGCGCGTGCACGGTGAAGCTGCGGCAACCCGCGTCCGCGACCTGGCCGACGAAGTCCCGCAGCGCCTCGTAGCTGTCGCGCCCTGAGATGCCGATGCGGTGCTTGACCGTCACCGGGATGGCCACGGCATCGCGCATCGCCTTGACGCTGTCGGCCACCCGCTCGGGATAGGCCATCAGGCAGGCGCCGATCATGTTGTTCTGCACCCGGTCGCTGGGGCAACCAACGTTCAGGTTGATCTCGTCATACCCCGCCTGCTCACCCAGCCGCGCCGCTGCGGCCAGCTCGGCCGGCACGCTGCCGCCCAGCTGCAGCGCCAGGGGATGCTCGGTCTCGTCGTGCCGCAAGAACCGCTGGGCATCGCCATGCAGCAGGGCACCGGTGGTGACCATCTCGGTATAGAGCAGGGCATGCTGGGACAGCAGTCGGTGGAAATAACGGCAGTGACGATCCGTCCAGTCCATCATGGGCGCCACGGAGAAGCGGCGGGACGGCTCAGGGCGCGTGGTTGCTGGGTTTGAGGCGGTTTCGGCAAGCATTTGGAGACTTCGTTTATAGCACCGTGCTGCTCGGGTTCAGCGTGCTTTTCCTGGCTCGGTGCGGAATTCAAGCACTCGGAAAAAACGTATGGCACTCGGCAGCAGACGGGAAGGATGGCACGGCGAGAAAGCGCTAGGGCGTGAATGTTTATGCCCGGATCAGGCTGCGCCGCGAAAGGCAAACAGTCTATCAAGAATCCCAGGTTTCTGAGCGGGCAGCGTCCGTCCAAGCTTCTGTGGCGAACAGCTGAAGCGACTAATGCGATAAGAACCTCAAATTTTTAGCAGCATGACTTCGACGACGGCGCTGTCCGGGTAGTTGCGGCGGTGCAGGCCGGCGCGATCGCCGTTTTCGGGGATGAGGGCGCTGAACAGGCCGCCGATGGCGATGCCCTGTGCAGTTTGGCCGCCGGGACTGACGACCAGGACCTACTTGCCTACGGTGGGCCAGGGCAACCAGCCAGTCAGCAGTTCGCCGCTCTGAACCCGAACCCGGGCATGGTGCGTGTCTAGGAGACTGCCATGGTCGACCTCGGCGATGGTGCCAGGGCGGATCAGGTTCTCGATGAGGCGGGAGAGGGCGGCGATATCGGTCATGCCACGGAGGATGGTTGCCGCGCGCGCAAGGTGCAGCTAGAGCGAGTTGTAGCGGTGCCAGCTGCAAATGCCCAGGGCTATTTATCCACGATGAGCAACGTCCCACGGCTGCCTGCTAGAACAGAATGACGCTCGCCTGCAGTCGCCAGGTAAACTTCGCCAGCGTGTACCTCTACGCGCTCGCCTGATGTTTCGAGGACGAGTAGGCCTTCCAAAACGATCAGTAGCTCGTTGTAATCGTGCACCTCTTCAGGCGTAGAAGTGCCGTCCATACGAAGCACTTTTACACGAGCATCTCCGACAGCTGCAAAGATCACTGATTGCCAGGTTTGCGATGCTGCATTAGCTATCTCTGAAGGTTTTAGCAGCGGCATGAATCTCTCTCCTTCGGAACGGGAGCTGGATTATCCGAGAGTCGAAGAACTGGTCTAAATATCGAGTTGATCTAGGAGTAGATCTCGCAAAGTGTGCAAATCTTGATCAGACAAACCGAGCAATTTGCGTCGGGCGTAGCGGACCTCGGAGCTCCGCGGTCGGCGCGGTCTTTCAGGCCGTACTGGTGAACGCGGGCGATGCGGGAGACGCGGCTGGCGAAGCCGATCACCGCCTGCTGCGGCGAGCCCTTGGCCTTGAGGTACCGGGCCATCTTGAGCTTCTCGAACATCCGCCGCTTGATGCGGTCCTTCTTGCTACGCAGATATCGCGGCTTGCGTGCCCCGAACGGCGAGCCGTTCGGGTTTACCTGGTTGCAGATCCGCTGCTGCTGGCTGCGGCGCAGCTGCTGGGTGGTGTTGCGGGCCATTTGGGCCCGACCGCGGCCGTCGAGCTTCTGTAGCAGCGGCGAGTGCCAGGTCTCCAGTGCCTCGAGGTCAGCCACGGCTGGGGCCCGGGTGTGGCCTTTCCAGGGCCAGCGCATCGCCGGCGGATCAGCCTGCAGCCGCCGCTGGTCAAGTACATGAGGCGAGGGGAAGAGGGCCGCTTCTTCCAGGTGCGGGGGCTGGCGGGACGAACACGAATTCGCCCCGGGCACCATCTGCCACCTGCGCGAGGCCGATATCAACCAGGAGATCTACGGCATGCCCGAGTGGCTTGCCGCCATGCAGTCGGCGCTGCTCAACGAGTCGGCCACGCTGTTTCGGCGGAAGTACTACAACAACGGCAGTCACGCCGGCTTCATCTTCTACATGACCGACGCCGCCCAGAAGGAGGAGGACATCGACTCCCTGCGCACCGCGCTGCGCTCGGCCAAGGGTCCGGGCAACTTCCGCAACCTGTTCGTCTACGCGCCCAACGGGAAGAAGGACGGCATCCAGCTGATCCCGGTCAGCGAGGTGGCCGCGAAGGATGAATTCAACTCGATCAAGAGCATCACGCGCGACGACATGCTCGCCGGCCTTCGGATCCCGCCGCAACTGATGGGGATCGTACCGCAGAATGCGGGGGGATTCGGTTCGATCAAGGAGGCCGCGGAGGTGTATGCGGCGAATGAGCTGGAGCCGCTGCAGGCACGGCTGACTCAGGTCAACGACTGGCTGGGTGAGGAGGTGATCCGCTTCCGGCAGTATGAGTTGGTCAGCACTACAAATTAAGCTCTACGCGAAGATCTAGCCTAGCTCAATAGCAAATCTACTGGTTCTGATTTATCGATCAGAACCAGGCGTTTAGCTAGTCTCGCGTTGCTGCGGCAGTAATCGCATCTGCGTCGCGTCGCGCCGTTCTAGCACCTGCTTGCGGCTACGTAGCTGCAGAGCCAGGGCGTTATTACGTCCGGACATTTCTACCGCCTGCGCCTGGCGCTCAAAATCTTGAAGGATGAGGTCCCATCGCTCACAGATTGCCCGTTCGGCACCCGTGTCCTGCCGCTTGCGGTAAATAAGTGCGGCTCGCACGAAGACGAATGGGTCAGCGCAGCGACGCTGTCCTGCAGGTTGACTGAAATAGTCACGCTCGCGCTGAAGACAATTGTCCAGCAGTACCTGCAAGTTGCTGATACCGCTTAAGAAGAAGGACATATTTTATACTCGGATGCCGCGTTAGGGGTCAGATAACTGCCGCTCTTAGCATCGCACCCTCACCGAGGAGGCATGGACCACAGTATCTTTGTGGCACCGGATGAACTTCGTTTCCAGCCAAGAGTGGAGCTGCAAAGGCCTGCGTTAATAAGATCCCCAGCGCCTTCGTATCAACGGTTTAGAGGGTCGCCTGCACCGGCCTGGTCATCGACTTCAGCCGGATCGACATCTTCATCGGCATCCATTTTTCCTGGAACATCAGGCGTGTCGGGATTTGGCGGTTCAATAGGATCGGGCTCAACGGCCTGTACCGATAACTGCTCGAGTTGTTCCTTCCGCGACTGGTTGGCCAAATGAAGGCTGTTGATGGAGCTTTGCAGCACCGACAGTGGGGCCGTTTTGCGGGGGCTTGCACCTGGCGCGCCTATTCGGGCCCAGGTACGCATCTCGATGATCATCCGATTACCTCTCAAGGAGACCAGAATGGCCTCAGGCATGGGAGGTCGACCCACACCTTACGTTCAGTGGCCACTATCACCACCGGTCCGGCGAGTAGCTAGTGCTAGCGCACAAGGAAGAGGGCAAGTCGCGCCAGGCCCTCGAACGAGCTCACAAGGGTTCAATGAACCGCCGGCCCGGCTGAATTCCGCGAGACTGTACCTGGCGCGCGCCGTCGTCCCCCCGCCACGCCTGCGGGCTAAATGGGTCGCTTTTTCTGCAGCCCTGCAGCAGCCTCTGGCCAGCGCCGCTACTGGGGCGGAGTAGAGATACGGTAGGCTGAAAATCCCTGCGAATCCCTGCACCACCAGGCTTTTTCTAGTCGAGCCTGCGACCCCTATTTTCCAGAGAGGGCTGGGGAGCCGTTCCCACTGTCACCAACTCAGCCCTACCCGCTACAACCCGCGTCGCTCCTAGCTTTCCCGCTTTTCAGCCTACTGTTCCGGCGCTGTCCCCGTCTCTGTGACCGTTTTCTAAGTGACTGATAAATATAGGTTTATTGTTTTTTAATCGTAACAGTAGGATTTGTTACTGGAGAACGGTGGTATTACGCAGCCGGAACAGTAAGACCAATCGCTGGAAGCCGCATACTGAGAGGGCTCGCAGGCCATCCAAAAAGTCGGTAACGCAGATTACGCCATCCCCAGCCCTGAACATAAAACGGGGCTAGTGCCCAATTAGCGCGATAATAGTCCGTCGCTCACGCTGATGCTCTCGCACGTTCACAGACGCTCACAGGCTGACGCTCAGGCGCTGGCCAAGGCGTTGACGAACAGGCTGGAAAGGCGCGTGGAGGAGGGCGAAAAGGAGGGGCTGGAAGAGGTCAGTGCTACAAATTTGCTACGAAACGAAGCGGAGGGCTCTGGAGGCCGTGCCAGACGGGCGTTTCAGGTTTGGTCGGCCCGATCCATCATGGGCGCCACGGAAAAGCGGCGGGACGGCTCAGGGCGCGTGGTTGCTGGGTTTGAGGCGGTTTCGGCAAGCATCTCGGTACGTCTGTTCTACGCTCGTTTTGCTACATTTCAGCCGATTTTCGCAGCCGGGCTACTACAGCGTAGCAATCGCAAAAGGTCAGGTAACAAGTTGGAATGGAGATGATAACGTCAGGCCACCGATAGTACGGGGCACCGGCTATACAGCACATTCCACATAGTGAGGGATAACGATCGAGTCTATCAGGAAAGCTAGGCATCCGAACGGAAGCTGACCGCCAGATCAACGAGCCACCGCCAGCATGCTGTGCTTTGTGGCGTTGGACTTTCTGTATCGCCTGCTTAAGAATACCGCTGAAGAGCAGTGCCGAGATTAGAGCTGAAGAAAACGCAAAAACACCTGATAGAAGCACCAGGCGTTTTTATCGGCTCGGATTGCTATGGCGCCGCCCTGATTCGTTCAGGCTGGCGAACCCGGCCTGACCCTAGCCTAGCAGTTCCCGCCGAACGATGTCTGCGCCCGCGCTCAAGGCGTTCAGCTTTCCCCTTGCCACTCTTCGCGACAGCGGCGCCATGCCACAATTGGTGCACGGATAGAGTTTGTCTGCAGCAACGAATTGCAGCGCGTTCCGCAGGGTTTGCGCGACCTCCTCGGGCGTTTCGATGGCGTTGCTCGCCACATCAATGGCGCCCACCATCACTTTCTTGCCGCGGATGAGTTCGATCAGCTCCAGGGGAACGCGCGAGTTATGGCATTCAAGGGAGACGATGTCGATCTTGGATTTCTGTAGCTTGGGAAAGGCTTCTTCGTATTGCCGCCACTCCGAGCCCAGGGTCTGCTTCCAGTCGGTATTGGCCTTGATACCGTAGCCGTAGCAGATGTGCACCGCCGTCTCGCACCTGAGTCCTTCGATCGCGCGCTCCAAGGCGGCGACTCCCCAGTCGTTGACTTCATCGAAGAAGACATTGAACGCCGGTTCATCGAACTGGATGATGTCGACGCCCGCCGCTTCCAGCTCCCTGGCTTCCT
The DNA here is from genome assembly GCF_013277805.1 of Pseudomonas sp. MS15a(2019). Classification (NCBI taxonomy): domain Bacteria; kingdom Pseudomonadati; phylum Pseudomonadota; class Gammaproteobacteria; order Pseudomonadales; family Pseudomonadaceae; genus Pseudomonas; species Pseudomonas sp. MS15a(2019). The sequence continues at coordinate 244,781 of NZ_VBTN01000003.1, read as the reverse complement.
GGTTCAGGATGCCGGCGAACTCCCAGGCCAGTTTTTCCCGACTCTTGTAGTGATCGTCGTAGAGGGTATCGATCATGGTCATCGGGCCTGGTAGCGCCCACTTGATCGGCTGTGTCGTTTGCTGGCGGAGGTATTTGGCGTCTTCGATGAATACCGGCTTCCGGCGTTCGACAGCTCCCACTACCGTAGGTACGCTGGCGTCATAGCGATTACGAATTCTGACGACCTCGCGCTTGGCGAAATCGACACCGTTCAGGTTTTCGATAAAGGTGGTGACGAAGTGCTGGCGGGTTTGCTCGCCATCGCTGACGATGTCGATGCCAGCCTGCTGCTGTTCAAACAAAGACAGGCGTAGCGCGTCCTGTTTGCCTTCGAGTAATTCCTCGCCTTCCAACTTCCAGGGTGACCAGAGCGTTTCCGGTTGGGCGAGCCAAGAGGGCTTGGGCAGGCTTCCTGCGGTGGAAGTGGGTAGCAGCTTCTTCATTGGTACGGGCCTTGTGCAAATATTTAAAAGGAAGAGGTGGCAGACCACTGCTCAAGCAGGGATCGATAGGGTCTGATGAAATGCTCTTCAGTGAATTTTCCCTGCTCTATCGCCAGTTGGCTGCGCTCTTCCCGGTCGTATAGGATTCGGGTCAGCGAGTAATCCTGATGCCTCAGGTTAGGGCGATACAGGTGGCCCGCGACCGAATTTGCGTTGTAGATCTCAGGCCGATAGATCTTTTGAAAGGTATCCATGGTGCTGATTACGCTAATGAGTTCCAGGTGCGTATAGTCGTTCAGCAGGTCACCTGAAAAATAAAAGGCGAGAGGCGCAACGCTATTGGGTGGCATGAAGTAGCGCACCTTCAGTCCCATTTTTGCAAAATACTCATCGGTCAATGAGTATTCGTCTTGCCGATACTCGAGGCCGAGCACTGGGTGTTGATTTTCCGTGCGCTGATACAACCGGCTGGTGGAGACGCTGAGGCAGACGATTGGCGGTTTGCTGAAGTTGGCCTTGTAGGCGCTTGAGCCTACGAAGTCTTTGAATAATTTTCCATGTAGTTCGCCAAAATTTTCTGGGGTACTGAAGCCTTCTCTGTCCCTGTTGTGCTCGGAGAGCAGGATGCTGAAATCGTAATCACGCACATAGGACGAGAAGTTGTTTCCGGCTACGCCCTCTATGCGCTCTTCGGCGTGCCTGTCCAGGATGTTGGTCTTCAGGATTTCGATCAAGGGGATAGTGGCTTCGCCACCTGTGCAGTCGAGCCTCACTGCGACGGAGATGATGTCGAGTTCGATGCTGTATCTGTCCCCTTGCGGATTGTCCCAGTCAGCCAGGGAGTTGAAGCGATTATTCATCATCTTCAAGGTGTTTCTTAGGTTCTCCTGGCGATTGTCGCCTCTCGCCAGGTTGGCGAAATTAGTGGTGATGCGGGTGTTTTCCGAGGGGCGGTAGCGCTCGTCGAACGGCGTCTTTTTAATTAAATAATCGAAATTATGGCTCATCGCCAAATCGCTCCTTCTCAAACTTCAGGCAAAGAGCATCCGGTTGCCGGCATTGTCGTCATGATTCATTGCCGGAACTGGACTGACTAATATGAGCACTCAGTCTATTTCAGCGGTGACGCTATAGATAATGAATTGATTTCAAAAAAACTTTAGCGGGACTCATGATTAGGCCAGGGCCGGATCGCCTGTGAAGCGCTTCGGCAGACACCCTCACTAGGCCAACGTTTTCTCGGCCTGCTGCTGCCACTCCCGCTCCACCATCCGCTTCGCCTTGGCTTTATTCCGGTGTCATAGCCGCCGCGGCTCGCTCTGGTCGCCTGCGTTATGCGGTGACCGAGCCCTGGGCCAATTCAGGCGGCTACCAGGATCCGCTGCGACTGGTTAAAGCCGAAGGGGAGGCTTTGGCGTAGGGAAAGAACCCGCCGCAGATGCGTTCCAACGCTGGGCGCCTTTGGTCATAGGCGCTCCGGCAAACCTCAGGTATCCATCCCTTGACCACCTTTACACAAGCCTACATGCCAATCCGTAGCTGCCCCGCCGGGCGAACGGCTAGCATGCGCATCCAGATCGTCCGACTGTTCAGGTAGCCCCGATGTCGCTGTCATCCGAATCCCCGCGCTGGACCTCGCGCATCCTGCTGGTGGATGACGATCCGTCGATCCGCGAGTTGATTTGCGGTTACCTGGCGCGCTTCAGCATTAGTGCCCGGGGCGTGGGTAACGGCCTAGAAATGCGTCGGGCGCTGGCGGGGGAGGCCTTCGACCTGGTGGTGCTGGATCTGATGCTGCCGGGGGAGGATGGGCTTTCCCTCTGTCGTTCGCTGCGGCGCGACAGTGGCATTCCCATCCTGATGCTGACCGCCCAGTGCGAGCCGGCGGATCGCATCATCGGCCTGGAGCTGGGCGCCGACGACTACATGGCCAAACCTTTCGAACCGCGGGAGCTGGTGGCACGGATCCAGTCGGTACTGCGGCGGACCCAGGAGGGGCAGGTGACCCAACGCAAGGCGCCGCGGACCAGTGTCAGCTTCGATGGCTGGAAACTGGATGGTGTCCTGCACCAGTTGCATTCGCCCGCCGGGGTGATGGTGCCCCTGTCCAATGCCGAGGTGCGGCTGCTTTGGGTCTTCATCGAGCAGCCGCGCCAGGTGCTGAGCCGTGAGCAGTTGCTCGATGCCACCCGGGGACGGGCGATCGAGGCCTTCGATCGCAGCATCGATCTGCAGGTGTCGCGGCTGCGCAGCAAGTTGGGCGACGATCCCCGGGCGCCGCAGTTGATCAAGACCGTGCGCGGCGAGGGCTATCTGTTCGATGCCAGGCAGATAGGGCACTAGCCATGCGCCGCCTGGATACCTTGTTCGCTCGGCTGTTCGGGGTCTTTCTGCTGGCCATCCTGCTGGGCCATCTGCTGGCCTTCTTCTGGTTTCGCCATGGCCTCGGCGAGCGCCCGCCGCCACCTCCACCGCCCATGGAAGGCGAGGCCGCCTTCGATCGACCATCGCCGCCTGGGCCTTTCCCCCATCGGGAGCCCGGCGTGTGGCAGCGCATCGAGTGGTTCCTCGGCGGCCCCTTGATCTTCCAGCTGGGCTCGCTGGTGATCGCGGCCTGGCTCGGGGCGCGGCTGCTGACCCGGCCGCTGCGCCAGTTGACCGAGACCGCCGAGCACCTGAGCCATAACCTCGACGGTTCGCCCATTCCCGTCAGCGGCCCCTGGGAGACTCGCGAGGCCGCACGGGCGCTCAATCGCATGCACCAGCATCTGCTCGAACAACTCCAGCAGCGCGGGCGCATGCTCACGGCCATCTCCCATGATCTGCGCACGCCCCTGGCGCGGGTGAAGCTGCGCATCGAGGACATCGACGATCCGCGCCTGCATGCCCGGGTCAGCCAGGACGTGGACGACATGATCGAGTTGCTCGACGGCACCCTGAGGTATCTGCGCGAACAGCACCGCCAGGAGCGTCCCATCCTCTGCGACGTCCAGGCGTTGGTCGAGGCCATGGCTGAAGATGCGGCCGAGGAGGGCGCCCAGGTCGCGGTCCAGGGAGGTTGCCAGCCGCTGAAGGTGGCGCCCATGGCGTTGCGCTCCTGCCTCGGCAATCTGCTGCAGAACGCCCTGCGCTACGCCGGCCAGGCGGAGATCCAGTTGAGCGAACAGCCGGAGCGGCTGATCATCTCCATCCTCGATCGCGGCCCTGGGATACCGGCCCAGTATCGTGAGGCGGTGTTCGAACCCTTCTATCGCCTGGAGGGCTCGCGCAACAGATCCTCCGGGGGGACCGGGCTGGGGCTGGCCATCGCCCGGGAAGCGGCGGCGCACATGGGAGGCGAGCTGACGCTTGGCGAAACCCCCGGTGGCGGACTGACCTGCCAGGTGGTGCTGCCGCGCCCCTGATGTATCGCCGGGCATACAAAGTAGCCAAATGGCCGACATCCAGGCGGCGGATACTGGTAGGTGCGGAACACCGATGTCCGCATTTCCCAGGAGAGATATTCATGATCAGCGGAATAGCAGTGGCTACTCCAGCTACTACAGCAGTGCCAGCGCGATCAAAGGCACAGCTACGACAGCGTCCGGCAACAGCGTCAGCGGGGGTAAAGACGGCAACCCGTTGAAGAAGCTGTTCAGCAAGCTCGACAGCGATGGCGACGGCGCCATCAGCAAGAGCGAACTTACCGCCGCCGCCAGTGCGGCGAGCGATACCCAGACGGCTACCGACGAAAGCGGAGATATCGACGTCGACAAGTTGCTCGGCATGCTGGACCAGGATGGCGATGGCAGCGTCGGCGAGAGCGAATTTGCCTCGGCCTTCGCACCGCCGCCGGGTGCACCTGGCGCTCCCCAGGGGCAGAGGGGCACGGAGGAATCCAGCGATTCCAGCGTCGCGGGGCTGGGCGGTTCAGCGCGCCCGCCCATGCCTCCACCGCCGCCCCAGGGTACGAGCGGGCAAGGGGACACCGAGGCCGAGGCTAGCACTGGGACGGCGTCGAGCCCCTATGCGCAACGGGTTCAGGCGGTATTGCGCCAGTACCAGAGCATTGGCAGCAACGGCACCAGTAGCGCCACGGGTAGTACCTTGAACGTCGCTGCCTGAACGTAGGTCGATAGCGCAGGGCAGGGCGGCCAGGGGCCGTCCAGTCTGCACCCACTCAGGCTTCACGCGACTCCTTTCTCCGCGCCGCTCCCCGTGAGGGGTGAACCCCTTACCCCTCGACACCAGGTCCCTGGGTGCCGTCAGCTGGCTGCATCCCGGGCTAATTTCTTAGCTGTTTCAAGATGTTGCCATCACGGCTTGGCTTTGGATTCTCGCGGAAACGTTATGATATAACGTGCGCCTTCATTGGCTTGGCCGATACCTAGGTGTTAGCAGCGGGTATCGGCGTTTTCGCTTTGCTAAGGACTGTCATGCTTTCATCCCGCCCCCTCCGCACGGCCCTGACCGCTTCGGCCTTGGCCACCCTGGTCGCGTTCGTGCCGACCCTTTCCAGCGCTCAGGAACGCGTCTTCGATGTGGTTGGCCCCTTCGAGATCGGTGGTCTGGACCCGTCGATTTCCGGCTTCGTCTTCCAGCGCATGCAGATCGCCGAGACCCTGCTCGAAGCCGATGGCCAGGGCAAGCCGATCGCTGGACTGGCAGAGCGCTGGACGGAATTGGCAGATGGCCTGACCTGGCGGCTCGCCATTCGCCAGGGGGTGAAATTCCATGACGGCAGCGACCTCACGGCGGAAGCCGCGGCCGCTGCGCTCAATGCGGCACGCGGCAAGCCCGGAGTACTCAAGCAGGCAGGCATGGAATCGGTCACTGCCGAGGGTAACGAGGTGGTGATCCGCCTGGCGAAACCCTTCAAGCCCTTGCTGGCCCTGTTGGCGCATTCCTCCACCAATATCCTGGCGCCCGCCGCCTATGATGCCGATGGCAAGGTGCAGAAGATCATCGGCACGGGACCGTACCAGCTGACCCTGCTGGAGCCGCCCCAGCGTCTGGCCGCCGAGCGCTTCGCCGGCTACTGGGGCACCCAGCCGGAGATCGCCAAGACCACCTACCTGGCCGCCGGCCGCGGCGAGACCCGCACCCTGATGGCTGAAAGCGGCGATGCCGAACTGGTGTTCCAGCTCGATCCGCCCAGCATCGCGCGACTCAAGCGCTCCAGCAATCTCAAGGTACTGATCGAGCCGGTTCCGCGGGTGGTGTTGCTGACCCCCAACTCCGGCGCTGGCGCCACCGCGCCGGTCGAGGTGCGGCAGGCGCTCAGTCTGGCCATCCAGCGTGAGGGCGTCGCCGCCGCCGTGTTGCGCGCCCCGGGTACCGGTGCGACCCAGCTGTTCGCCAAGAACGTGCCCGCCTGGCATGACCCCGAGCTGGCGCCGCTCGCCTATGATCCGGCGGCGTCGCGCAAGCTGCTGGCCGGCCAGGGCTGGACTGCGGGAGCCGATGGCATCCTGCAGAAGGACGGCAAGCCGCTCAGGCTCAAGCTGCTGACCTATTCGGATCGTCCCGAGTTGCCGCTGATCGCTACCGCCCTGCAGGCGCAGTTGCGCGAAGTGGGCGTGGACGTGGAAGTCGCAGTGCAGAACTCCAGCGCCATCCCCGCCGCCCACAACGACGGCTCGCTGCAGCTGGCGCTCTACGGTCGCAACTTCGCACTGGTGCCTGATCCCCTGGTCACCCTGCTCAATGACTTCAGCCACGGTGGCGCCGAATGGGGCCCGCTGGGGTGGCAGAATCCGGCCTTCGATCAGGCCTTGGCCGCGCTGCTGGCCAGCGATGATCCGGCCGAGCAACAGCGTCAGCGCTACGCCGCCATGGCCCAGGTGCAAAAGGACCTGCCGGTGATCCCGGTGGCCTGGTATCGCCAGACCATGGCCGTGTCCAATGCCGTCCAAGGCGCCGCCATCGATCCCTTCGAGCGCACCTTTGGCCTGAGCAAGATGCGGTGGAGCCAATGACCCGCCTGCTCGCCTTTCGCCTGCTGCAGGCGGGCCTGGTCGCCCTGCTGGTCGGGGGGCTCACCTTCCTGTTCATGAACCTGCTGCCGGGCGACGCCGCCTACCGCATCGCCGCCGGACGTTACGGTTACGACCTGGTGGATACCGCGGCGGCCGAGGCCGTGCGGGCCGAGCTCAATCTGGATCAGCCGCTGCTGTGGCGCTTCTTCGCCTGGATCGGCGATCTGCTGACCCTGGATCTCGGCCATTCGCTGGTCTCCGGCAAGCCGGTGATGGATGTCGTCGCCCACGAACTGGGCAGCTCCATCCGCCTGGCCATTGGCGCCGTCTGCCTGTCGCTGCTGCTGGGGCCGCCGCTGGGCGTGGTGGCCGGTCTGCGTCCGGGCAGCCTGCTGGACCGCGGCCTGCTGCTGTTGACCACCGCAATCCGCGCGCTGCCGCAATTCGTCCTGGGCGTTATCTTCGTGCTGTTGTTCGCCATCTCCTGGCAGCTGTTCCCGGCGGCCGGGCACGGCACCTTCTGGCACAGCGTGCTACCCACGCTGACCTTGGCCCTGGGGCTGGCCGCCGTGTCGTCCCGGGTCGCTCGGGATGCCACCGTGGAGGTCGCGGCCTCCGCCTATTACAGCTTCGGCCGCCTCAAGGGCCTGAGAGGCGCCGGGGTCTTCCTGCGCCACGGCCTGCGCAATATCGGCGTGCCGGTGGTGACCTACCTGGGCGTGCAGCTGGTGTATCTCATCGAAGGCGTGGTGGTGGTGGAGACGCTGTTCGCCTGGCCGGGCATCGGTCACGGCCTGGTCCACGCCATCGTTCAGCGCGACGTGCCCATGGTGCAGGGCACCGCCCTGGCGATGGGACTGCTGTTCGTCATCCTCAATACCCTGGTCGATCTCGCCAATCATCTGATCGACCCGCGCGGGAGAAACGCATGAATCTCGACGCTACCGCTGCCCTGGCGGCGCCTCCAGTGAAGTCTTCCGCGCGCGGACTGGGCCTGGCTCTGCTGGCCGCCTTGATCGCCTTCGCCACGCTCACTCCGCTGCTCTGGCAGGGCGACATCGCCCGCCAGGACTATATGGCGATCCTCGCGGCACCCAGCAGCGCCTATCCCCTGGGCACCGATCACCTGGGTCGTGACATGCTGGCGCGGCTGTCGGTAGCCATCCGCTTCTCGCTGGGGCTGGCCTTCATCAGCGTCTGCACCGCCGCCATCCCGGGCGTGCTGATGGGTATCCTGGCCGCCTGGAAGGGCGGGCTGGTCGACAAGCTGCTGGGCGGACTGGCCGAATTGTTCCTGGCCCTGCCAGGCCTGCTGCTGGTCCTGCTGATCGTCGCGGTGTTTCCCGGTTCCTTCGTCGCCCTCTATAGCGCCGTGGCCCTGGTGCTGTGGGTGGAGTACTTCCGCATGACCCGCGCGCTGTCGCGCACCGTACTGGCTTCGCCGGCGGTAGCCGCCAGCCAGCTGCTGGGCTTCGGGCCGGTCTACATCGTGCGCCGTCATCTCTGGCCGCAACTGGCACCGGTTCTCCTGACCATCGCTGCCTTTGGCGCCGCCTCGACCATCATGGCTATCGCCGCCCTGGGCTTCGTCAGCATCGGCGTACGGCCGCCCACCGCCGAGCTGGGGCTGATGATCACCGAATTGCTGCCTTATTACGCCGAAGCGCCACTGGTCATCGCCCTGCCGATCCTCGCGATCTTTCTGACCGTGCTGTCGCTGCTGCTCATCACCGGAGGACGCAAGCCATGACCGCCTTGCTCACTACCACGGCGCTGGAGATCCGTACCGCCGAGGCTCAGTTGGTGGAACCGCTGTCCATCCGCCTGGCGCCGGGTCAGGTGTTGTCCATCATCGGCGAGACAGGTTCGGGCAAGAGTCTGTTCGCCCAGGGAGTGGTCGGTAACCTGCCGGCAGGACTGCAGGCCCACGGGCAGATCGGCCTGGCGGACGGCTTCAGCGAAGAGGGCCGCCAGGCCGGTCGCCGCGAGCATTGGGGCAGGGGGCTGGCGGTGCTGCCCCAGGAACCCTGGCTGAGCCTGGACCCGACCATGAAGGCCCTGTCCCAGGTCACCGAGACCTATACCCAGGTGGTTGGCCTCGGCCGTGCCGAAGCCCGCGCCAAGGCCAGCGCGGATCTGGCGCGCCTGGGTCTGGCCGGCGCCGAGCGCAAGTATCCCTTCCAGCTTTCCGGGGGCATGGCCCAGCGCCTGGCCTTTGCCGCCACCCATGCCGGTGGCTCGCCGGTACTCATCGCCGACGAGCCCACCAAGGGCCTGGATCGCGATCGCATCGACGAGGTGATCGACCTGCTCAAGGCCATGCTGGCCGAGGGCGGGAGCCTGCTCATCATCACCCACGACCTGGAAGTCGCGCGCCGGCTGGGTGGCGAGGTGATGATCATGCTCAAGGGGCGGGTGATCGAATCGGGCACGGCTGAGCAGGTACTGGGCCAGCCGCAGCATGCCTATACCCGCCAGTTGCTGGCTGCCGATCCCGCGCAATGGTCGAAACGTGCCGCGCGACCGCTCGCCGATGACGCCGTGGTCGCGGTGGAAGGCCTGTCCGCCCAGCGCGGCGGCAAGCAGCTGTTCGAGGAGCTGTCCTTTACCGTCCGGCCCGGCGAGATCCTCGGCGTGACCGGGCCGTCTGGCTGCGGCAAGTCGACCCTGGGCGACATCCTGCTCGGCTTGGCCGCGCCCAGTAGCGGGGCGATCCGGCGCCAGCCTGGTCTGAGTCGCTGCGCTTTCCAGAAGCTGCACCAGGACCCGGTGGCCGCTTTCGCACCCTCGGTGACCCTGCGCCAATTGCTGGCGGATCTGGTGCGGTTGCATCGCCTGGAGGCGGCGCGGATTGGCCGGCTGATGCAGCGCCTGCGGCTCGATGAGCGGCTGCTGGATCGCTTGCCCGGCAACATCTCCGGCGGCGAATTGCAGCGTTTTTCCCTGCTGCGCGTGCTCTTGCTCGATCCAGCGCTGATCTTTGCCGACGAACCCAGCTCGCGGCTGGATCTCATCACCCAGCAGGAGATGATCGAGCTGCTGGTCGAGACGGCTGAGGAATCCGGGACCGCCATCCTCCTGGTCAGCCATGACGAGGACCTGGTGGAGGCCGTCGCCGATCGGCGCATCCATCTGGGCACCCACACCAGCCCCCTGCAGGACCAAGCGCCGGCACGGGAGCAGGGCAGCCGCCTGGCTGAATCTCTGACCTGAGATCAGGGCCGCACGGGGGGGCGGGCCTGCCAACAGACGTCGCCAAGGCCGTGGTGGGATGCCACTGCCTTCGTGCGCGCGTCTTTCCAACAACTAGATCACCCACACTCCGCAGAGGACTTCATGGAACGCTTGCGCTATCAGAAAGGATTACCCCGAGCCAGTCGCTGGTTGCACGGCAGGCGCCTGGCCGCGCCGCTGGCACTGGGCGTATTGGGCGGCTGTATGGGGCTGCTGACGGGCGAGGAGGCCAGGGCCGACGGCTTCCTGGACGACAGCAAGCTCACCCTGACCCTGCGCAACTATTATTTCGGCAGCGATCGCCGCAACGGCCGGGCCGATCAGAAGGATTGGACCCAGGGCTTTCTGCTCGACTACCAGTCCGGCTTCACCCAGGGCACGGTCGGGTTGGGCGTCGACGCGTTCGGCTACCTGGGCCTGAAGCTCGATGGCGGTCCCGGGCGCCGAGGAACCGGCAATCTACCCGTCCATGCCGGCAACCAACCGGCGGACGAGTATTCCCGCGCCGGCGCGGCGGCCAAGCTGCGTCTGGGACAGACGGTGGTGCGCTACGGTCAGCAACTGCCCACGGCACCGGTCTTCGCCATCAGCACCAGCCGCCTGCTGCCCCAGAGTGCCACCGGCTGGAGCATCCTCAGCACGGACATCTCCGGCCTGACGCTGGAAGCCGGACATTTCACCTCGGGTACCGATCAGGTCAGCACCAACCGGGACGGTGATCTCTGGGCCGGTTATGCCCGGCGCCGCGCGGATCACGTCGACTACGCCGGGGGCAAGTACGCCTTGGCCAAGGGTGTCAGCCTGTCGCTCTACGCGGCCCAGCTCGACGACATCTGGAATCAGTACTACGGCAACTTCAACCTGGTGCAGCCATTGTCGGCGAGCCAGTCGCTGACCTTCGATGCCAACCTGTACCGGACCCTCGATACCGGTGCCGCCAACGCCGGTCCCATCGACAACACGGCCTACAGCTTCGCCGCAGCCTACAGCCTCGGTCCGCAGACCTTTACCCTGGGCTGGCAGCGGATCGATGGGGATACGCCCTTCGACTACATCGGCATGGGCGACAACGGGCGCACCGGCGGCGGGCTGTTCCTCGGCAATGCCTCGATGTTCTCCGACTTCAACGCTCCCGGCGAGCGCTCCTGGCAAGCACGCTACGACCTCAACTTCAAGACGCTGGGCGTGCCCGGTCTCAGCCTCATGACCCGCTACATCAAGGGCAGTGACATCGATGGCAGCAACCTGCCCGTCACCAGCGCCTATCGCGGGCTGTACGGCGCCGACGACCGGGAGCGGGAGCTGAATCTGGAAGGGCGCTATGTCGTGCAATCCGGCTCGGCCAAGGGTCTGTCCATCCGGGTACGCCAGGCCTGGCATCGCGGCTCGCTGTCCACCGGCGGTTCGGTCGATCAGCTGCGGGTGATCGTCGACTATCCGCTGCGCCTGCTCTAGCGCCGGCAATCGTTACCGCGAGGAGCGACGAACCGACCGCTGGCAGCCGGTTCGCTGCCGCCCGTCGCGCCTGGCTTAAGAGGACTCTGTTGCGCCGATAGCTCTAATAGTCACTTTATTAGGGATGCCCAACTCATGAGTCTGCGCAGTCTGAACGTCGCCCCCCGCGCCGTCCTGTTCTTTTCCGTGATCGTCCTGATTGTCTTCGGACTCGGCGCCGTCGCCGTGGTACAGATGGGCAAGCTCTACGAGGCGGAACAGGACGTGGAGACCAGTTGGCTACCAGGTAACCAGTTGGCGGCGAAGATGGGCGGCGGGCTGCTGCGTTTGCGTCTGGAAAGTCTGAGGGGCACCACCACGCCGGATCCGCAGCTGCGCGCCCAGACCGTCGCGGCCTTTCCCGGCTATCGCGATGCCTTCTTCGCGGCGGTGAAAGAGTACGAGGCGACCCTGGCCAGCGACGAAGACCGCCAGTTGTACGCGGCCGTGGTCAAGGGGGCGGAAGGCTACCGGACCTTGCTGGAAGCCTTCGAGCAGAAACTGCGCACAGGTGACAACGAAGGTGCCATCGTCCTGATCAATACGTCGATACGCCCGCTCACCAATGCGCTGGAAAAGCACATCGCCGAGCTGAGTGCCTTCAACGAGCGCGGCGCCAAGGCCGCCGGAATCGCGGCAAAGGCCACCTTCACCACGGGCCTGTACTGGGTTTATGGCCTCATCGCCCTGACCGTTCTGGCCACCGTAGTGCTGGCCGCCCTGCTGATCCGCAGCATCACGCGACCGGTTGGCGAAGCCCTGCGCATCGCCCAACGGATCGCCCGCAAGGATCTGACCGAGCGGATCACCGTGGTCGGTCGTGACGAGGCGGCCGGCATGCTGCAGGCCCTGGCCCAGATGCAGGGCAATCTGCGCGACACCGTTTCCCATATCGCCGACAGCTCGACCCAGTTGGCCTCCGCGGCAGAGGAGATGACCGCCGTGATCGACGAAGCCAGCCGGGGTTATGTACGGCAGAACGACGAGGTCAATCAGGCGGCCAGCGCCGTAACCGAGATGAGTTCGGCGGTGGAGGAGGTCGCGCGGAATGCCGCCGATGCGGCCAGCACCTCGCTGCACACCCAGACCCTGACCAGCGAAGGCCTGGACAAGGTCACCCGCACGGTCCAGTCGATCGAGGCGCTGGCCCAGAACGTGGCCAGTACCAGTGAGCAGATCCAGGCGCTGTCGTCCCGTGCCCAGGACATCAACGCCGTGGTCGAAGTCATTCGCGCCATCGCCGAACAGACCAACCTGCTGGCACTGAATGCGGCCATCGAGGCGGCCCGGGCGGGCGAGCAGGGACGCGGCTTCGCCGTGGTCGCCGACGAGGTCCGGGCGCTGGCCCATCGTACTCAGCAGTCGACCCGCGAGATCGAACAGATGATCGGCGCCATCCAGAGCGATTCGTCGTTGGCCGTCAAGGCCATGGCCGAGAGTCAGCAGCTGGCCGGGGAATCCACGTCGGTCGCCCAACTGGCCAATGTGTCCCTGGAGCAGATCGCCGAATCCATCTCCCAGATCAACGACCGCAATGCGGTCATCGCCACCGCCGCCGAAGAGCAGGCGCAGGTGGCCCGGGAAATCGATCGCAACATCACCAGCATCCGGGATCTGGCGACCCAAAGCGCGACCGGTGCCACCCAGACCGCCAGCGCTAGCGCCGAGGTATCCAAGCTCGCTACCGGCCTGAATCGCGTGGTTCGCGAATTCGCCGTCTAGGCAGGGTGCGGAGGCGGGAAGGGCTTGCAGCGTCCAGCTGCAGGTTCTTCGCTGTAATAGCTCGACTAATGAGGGCCGCAGCCTGTTCGCCGGTACCGGTGCACGAACTCCGGCAGCGTGGCTTGCCGCTGGAATGCCTGAGGCACAATCTTTAGTATTCGGTTACATCGCCTCTGTTATCGGGTAGAGAACGAATCGGCGCTTGGCCTGCCTAAACAGTGTCCAAACAACCCGGAGTCCTACCATGAACGCGAAGAAAATCTCTGCTTTGATGTTTGCTGGTCTGATCGCTGCCAGTGGCGCTGCATTCGCCACCGAAGGTGCAGGCAATCCGCCGAAGGCCAACAGTGCCGGCATGGGCACCCCGGCTGGCCAGAAGACCGGTGAAGGCGCAGGTGCTGCGACCGGTGCCGGCAAGACCACGCTCAATGAGCAAGGTCAGAAGAAGCAGCAGTAAGGGTCTAGGGCCGCTGGTGCGTCTGGCGGCCCCTAACCTCTGTCTAGAATGGAACTTTATAGGCCTCCTCTGTCCAACGGGGCCGAGCGTGTGGGTACAGGGGTTAGATGGTGAGTGCGGAACAGAGCAAGGTTGTCCTGGTCGTCGAGGATGAGCCGCAGATTTTGATGATTCTGGCGGATTATCTTGCCGAGCTGGGTTACACCGTCCTACAGGCTCCCTCGTCGCTCGAAGCCTTTCGTATCCTGGCCGGTCGGCCGCGTCTCGATCTGCTGATCACCGACTTTCGCCTGCCCGATGACGTCTCCGGCGTGATGATCGCCGAGCCCGCCCTCAAGTTGCGTCCCGACCTCAAGGTCCTGTTCATCAGTGGTTATCCCGCCGAAATCATCGATACCGGTTCGCCGTTGCTGGGCAAGGTCCCCTTGCTGACCAAGCCCTTCTCCCTCGAGCGTCTTCACCTGCAGGTGCAGAAGCTGTTCGGCGCCTGATCCGCTACTTTCCCATAGATCGTTTTTCCGCCAGGACAGTCTATTGATCAGGTGCGACCAGTTCGGTCGCCTCAGGTTGGGAGACAACGGCGTCCATGGCCATCAAGCATTTCACTCATCACGAAGCGATCTCGTCCGCCGTTCCGGCTGAACAGGGTTTTGAAGCGGTCATCGCCGTCAAGGCACGGCGCGAAGATGCCCATCCGACCTTTCACAAGGTCGCGACGGAGCGTCATTTCGATCTCGCCTCCGAAGCGGAGGAGGCCGCCGATGCCGCGCTCAATCGCGTGACGGAGATCGGCGACGACGATGAACTCCTCTGGGACGAGCAGGCCGTCTGATGAAGAGAGACCAGGAGCGGGACGAAGAACCGCGACAGAGCCAGGAGTCCACGCCGGATGACCCGGAGCTGAGTCGCGAAGAAGAAGAGGACGTCGACGAAAACCAGTTGCCACGCGCCGTGGTGCTCCACGAGATCATCCGCACCCAGGGTGATCACGAATTGGAACGGACCATCGCGGCGTTGTTCTGGTCGGCGCTGGCCGCCGGCCTGACCATGGGGCTCTCGCTGATGGCGATGGGGCTGCTCAACGCCAATCTGCCCGAGGGCGGCTACAGCAAGGTCATCGCCAGCTTTGGCTATTCGGCCGGCTTCCTGGCGGTGATCCTGGCTCGTCAGCAACTGTTCACCGAAAACACCCTGACGGCGGTGCTGCCGGTGATGAGCGAACCCACCCTGCATAACTTCGGTCGCCTGGGGCGGCTGTGGGGGGTGGTACTGGTGGGTAATCTCCTCGGGACCATCCTGGTCGCCTATGTGATCCTCCATCTGCCGCTGTTCGATGCCAAGGCCGACGCGAAATTCTTGGAGATAGGAACCAAGGTGATGGAAAACGATGCCTCGGCGATGTTCGCCAAGGGCATCGTATCCGGCTGGATGATCGCCACCATGGTCTGGATGCTGCCGGCTGCGGAGCACGCCAGGATCTGGATCATCGTGCTCATCACCTACCTGATGGCCCTGGGGGACTTCACCCACATCGTGGTCGGCAGTCTGGAGGTGGCTTACCTGGTGTTCGCCGGAGAGGCGAGCTGGGGCGATTTCTGGCTGACCTTCGCCGGGCCGACACTGGCCGGCAACATCGTCGGCGGCAGTCTGATCTTTGCGCTGATCAGCCATGCCCAGGTGCGCAGCGACACCTGAAAGCGAAAGGGCCGGCAAATTGCAGGCCCTTCGCGGTGATCAGGTAGCTGCTTCGATCACTCGTCGTCGTTGAGCTGACCCATGGCGGTGGTGTTGAAGCCACCGTCGACATAGAGGATCTCGCCGCTGATGCCCGACGCCAGGTCGGAGCAGAGGAAGGCGCCGGCGTTGCCGACTTCGTCGATGGTCACGTTGCGGCGCAGGGGCGTCTGACGCTCGTTGGCGGCCAGCATCTTGCGGAAGCTCTTGATGCCCGAGGCGGCCAGGGTGCGGATCGGACCGGCGGACACGGCGTTGACGCGGGTGCCTTCCGGGCCGAGGCTGCCGGCCAGGTAGCGGACGCCGGCCTCCAGACTGGCCTTGGCCATGCCCATGACGTTGTAGTTGGGCATGGTGCGCTCGGCGCCCAGGTAGGACAGGGTCAGCAGGCTGCCGTTACGGCCACGCATCATCTCGCGACCGGCCTTGGCCAGGGCGACGAAGCTGTAGGCGCTGATGTCGTGGGCGATCTTGAAGCCGTCACGGGTGGTCACCGCGGTGAAGTCGCCGTCCAGCTGGTCACCAGGGGCGAAGCCGACCGAGTGAACGATGCAGTCCAGACCGTCCCACTTCTTCGCCAGCTCGGTGAACACGGCTTCGATCTGGGCGTCATCGGCGACATCGCAGGGGAAGCACAGCTCGGGATTGGAACCCCAGCCCGCGGCGAATTCTTCGACGCGACCCTTGAGCTTCTCGTTCTGGTAGGTGAAGGCCAGCTCGGCGCCTTCGCGGTGCATGGCGGCGGCGATGCCGGAGGCGATGGACAGCTTGCTGGCGACGCCGACGATGAGAACGCGCTTACCGGCGAGAAATCCCATGGTTTTTTCCTCTTCTGTGTTGAATCCCGGGCAGCCGCCAAGGGCTGAGGTCCGGGTTGGGCATGGCTCTGCGCAGGTCAGAGCGAGATCTGGCCTGGCTCCGCTAGGGGTCAGGCACGGGTGGGGCGGTAAGGTAGCAGGTCGATACCCGGGACAAAAGCGCTGGTTGACCGCTGCGGTGAGCGGTCGCGCCTCAGTTGAGGAACAGCGTCAGGGTCTGGCCGGGGGTCAGGGCGGAGGCCACGCGTGGATTCCAGTCCTGCAGCGCCTGCACGCCGATGTTGTAGCGCTTGGCGATCTGGTAGAGCGAATCGCCCGCCTTGACCCGGTAGTAGGTGGGCGCGGCCTTGGCGTTCTTGGTCGTCTTGACAGCTGCCTGGGTGGCCTTGACGGTATAGGAGGCCGGCATCGCCACGGCCGTGGCGGTGCCGCTGCCGGTACCGTGCAGCTTCAGGGTCTCACCGACCTTGAGGCCGCGCTTGCCGAGATCGTTCCAGCGCTTGAGATCGCCCAGCTCCACCTCGTTGGCCCGGGCGATGGACCAGAGGCTGTCGCCGGTGCGCACCTTGTAGGTCCGTACCACGGGCTCTTCGGCCACGGCGATGGTTTCCAGGGGCGTGGTGGTCTTGCCGGTCTCGCGCCGTGGGATCAGCAATTCCCGGCCAGCGGCCAGGCGGCTGCTGCCACTGAGCTTGTTGAGGGCGACGAGTTGCTCGACGCTCACGCGGTTGCGCTTGGCGACGCTGCGCAGGGTATCGCCGCGGCGAACCCGGTATTCCTGCCACTGCACCACGGCCTCGGGGGCGATGTCGGGCAGGGTCGCGACCAGGCGCTGGGCCTTTTCCGCCGGCACCAGCAGGTGCTTGGGGCCGTCCATGGTCACGCGCTGCGTGTAGGCGGGATTCAGACGATAGAGTTCGTTGGCGTCCAGGTCCGCCAGTTCCGCGACCCGGGCCAGGTCCAGGTGCTGCTTGATGTCCACCACTTCGAAGTAGGGCTCGTTCGGGATGGACTCCAGGGCCAGGCCGTAGGCGTCCGGATTGCGCACGATCTGGGAAACGGCGAGCAGCTTGGGTACGTAGTCCTGGGTCTCCGGCGGCAGGGAGGACAGGTTCCAGTAGTCGGTCGGCAGACCCAGTGACTGGTTGCGTTCGATGGCACGACCGACCGTGCCTTCGCCGGCATTGTAGGCGGCCAGGGCCAGCAGCCAGTCGCCACCGAACATGTCATGCAGCTTGCTCAGGTAGTCCAGCGCGGCATTGGTCGAGGCGGTGATGTCGCGGCGACCGTCATAGAAGCGGGTCTGGCGCAGATTGAAATACTTGCCGGTGGTGGGAATGAACTGCCACAGACCGGAGGCCGCACTGCGCGAGAGGGCATTGGGATTGAAGGAGCTTTCCACCACCGGTAGCAGGGCCAGTTCCAGCGGCATGTTGCGCTCTTCGAGGCGCTCGACGATGTAGTGCAGGTAGGGCGCGCCGCGGCTGCAGGATTGGGCGAGGGCGGCTTCATGGCTCGCATACCAGAGGCGCTGGCGATCGATGCGCGGATTGGTACCGTTGTCGCCTGCGCCCTGGAGCTGATAGCCGTCGCGCACCCGGTCCCAGATGTCGCCGCTGGTAGCCGCCGCGGTCGGCGCCTTGCGCAGCCATTCCGGGGGACGCTGCATCTTGCTTTGCGTCATGTGCAGATCGGCCTGATAGGCGCGATTCTCCGGCTGCGAGTTGCTTTGACAGCCGGCGAGAACGACCGCGAGGCAAAGCGCCGAGACTTTGAAGGAGGTGGCCAGCACGTCTAGTTCGCGGGTTTTCGGCGTCGCTGGCGGCATTGGTCTGGGCTTTCCGGGAGCTGGAGGATGGGCGATTCTAGGAACCGCATCCCGGGGGGTCAAGGAACAACCCCTTGGCCTGTGACCTGTACGACGACCGAAAACCGCGCGTTCCGGCGTGGTGACGGGACCTGGGCAATAGGTGTCAGAACGTGTCCTTCCAGCCTCTCAGGGCGGCGAAATAGGTATCCTCAGACGCCTCCGCAGCCACTCCGCGCTCCTCCTGCAGGCGTTGGCGCACGCCGTTTTCGGCCGTGCGCAGAAAGGGATTGATGCGGCGCTCGCGCCCCAGGGTGGAGGGCAGGGTAGGCCGCTGGGCCTCCCGCAACCGCTGGGTCTCGGCCAGGGCCTGTTGGACCGTGACATTCTCCGGTTCCACGGCCTGGGCGAAGCGCAGGTTGCTCAAGGTGTATTCGTGGCCGCAGTAGATTTCGGTGGCGTCCGGCAGGCTGGCCAGGCGCTGCAGGGAGGCCAGCATCTGGCTGGGCGTGCCTTCGAAGAGCCGACCACAGCCCGCCGAGAACAGGGTATCGCCGCTGAACAGCAGGGGTCGTTCGCCAGCCACATAAAAGGCGATGTGGCCGGCGGTATGGCCGGGCACGCGCAGCACCTCGAACGCGATCCCCAGGACTTCTAGCCGCTGGCCGTCGGCCAGGGGCAGGTCGACCGCGGCGATGCGCTCGTCGGCCGGCGCGCTCACCCGGGCGCCGCTACGCTGCTTGAGCGCGGCGATGCCGCCGGTATGGTCGTTATGATGATGTGTGATCAGGATATCGGTCAGGCGCCAGTCGGGATTCGCGTCGAGCCAGGCGAGTACGGGCGCGGCATCGCCGGGATCGACCACGACCGCCTGTCTTGTCGCCGCGTCCTTGATCAGCCAGATGTAGTTATCGTTGAAGGCGGGCAGCGGAAGGATGTCGAACATGGATGAGCTCTCGGGTCGGACTGCAGGCCCCTAGGGTAGCAGTGGGTGGTAGGGCATAGGCTTCAGTATGAGAGGACCAGACGATGCACGATGAATTCTCCGCCCAGGTCGATCCGCGCTGGCTGAAGTTGATGACTTCGGCGCGGGAATGGCTGGCAGGCCCCCTGGGCCAGTTGCTGCTGGAGCAGGAGCGGGTGCTGATCGACGAAGAACTCAAGCGCCATTTCGGCAGCTATCTCGTCCATTACGGACCGCACCCGACGGCTCCGGCCAATTGCGGTCAGCTCAGGCACGCGGTGCGCATCGGGCCGCCGCTGGGCGATGTCGACATCGTCTGCGAGGAAGGCGCCTGGCCGCTGAGTGAGCATGCGGCCGACGTGGTCCTGCTGCAGCATGGCCTGGATTTCTCCCTGGCGCCCCACCGGCTGTTGCGCGAAGCGGCGTTGAGCGTCCGGCCCGGCGGCCATCTGGTCGTAGTGGGCATCAATCCCTGGAGCCTTTGGGGCGTGCGTCATTACCTGGCCCGGGATGCGCTGCGCAAGGCCCGCTGTTTCGGCCCTAGTCGAGTCGGCGACTGGCTGTCGGTGCTGGGCTTCGCGCTGGAGAAACGCCGCTTCGGGTGTTATCGTCCGCCGCTTTCATCCCCCAAGTGGCAACAGCGGCTGGCCTGGATGGAGCAGGGCGAAGCCGAACCCAATTGCGAACAGGCAGCGGGTGCGGGTTTCTATCTGCTCTCGGCGCGCAAGCTGATGTTCGGCCTGCGTCCGGTGCCCCAGGCGCGCAAGGAACCGCGCGGCAAGCTGGTGCCCATGCCGGTGGCCAAGATCAGCCGCCGCGAATCGAGTGAATCCAATGAGTGACGACATCGTCGAGGTCTTTACCGACGGCGCCTGCAAGGGCAATCCCGGCCCCGGTGGCTGGGGTGCCCTGCTGAAATTCAAGGGTGCGGAGCGCGAGCTCTGGGGCGGCGAAGCCAACACCACCAACAATCGCATGGAGCTGATGGCGGCCATCCAGGCCCTGGCGGCGCTCAAGCGCCCCTGCCAGATCCGCCTGACCACCGACTCCGAGTACGTGATGAAGGGCATCACCCAATGGCTGGTGAACTGGAAGAAGCGCGGCTGGCAGACCGCCGCCAAACAGCCAGTGAAGAATGCCGAGCTCTGGCAGGCCCTGGATGAGCAGGTGCAGCGCCATCAGGTGGAGTGGCGCTGGGTGCGTGGCCATACCGGCCATCCAGAGAACGAGCGGGCCGACCAGTTGGCCAACCGCGGTGTCGATGAAGTCCGGCAGGCCAAGCAGGCCGCCAAGGCGTAACCAGCCAAGAGGTTAGCGATGAGATATGTAGTTCTGGATACCGAAACCACCGGCATGCCGGTGACCGATGGCCATCGGATCATCGAGATCGGTGGGGTCGAGGTCATCGGCCGGCGACTGACCGGGCGGCATTTCCATGTCTATCTCAATCCAGATCGGCAGATCGACGAAGGTGCCATCGCGGTCCACGGCATCACCGATGAATATGTCGCCGACAAGCCGCGCTTCGCCGAGATCGCCGACAGCTTCTTCGAATTCATCGAAGGCGCCGAACTGGTCATCCACAACGCGCCCTTCGACGTGGGCTTCATCAACATGGAGTTCGCCCGGCTGGGTGCCCATCCCGAGCGCGCCGACATCACCCAGCACTGCTCGGTGCTCGACACCCTGGTCATGGCGCGCGGTCGGCACCCCGGTCAGCGCAACAGCCTGGATGCGCTCTGCAAGCGCTACGGCGTAGACAACTCCAACCGTGAGTTGCACGGCGCCTTGCTGGACGCCGAGATCCTCGCGGACGTCTACCTGGCCATGACCGGTGGCCAGACCAGCCTGTCGCTGGCGGCCCACGGCCAGGAAGGCAACGGCGACGGCAATTACGTCATGCCGGTCAAGCGGCTGCCGACCGATCGTCAGCGGACCCGGGTAATCAGCGCCACCCCCGCGGACCTCGATGCCCATGCGGCGCGCATGGCGGCCATCGAAAAGAGCTGTGGACGGACCCCGCTCTGGCTGGCCGGCACCACCGCCGAATAGCCACCTCCGCCTCTCGCCATACGCCCGGTCGGCCAATGACTGGGCGTCCGCGTTCGTCTGAATAAGCTGAAAGACCTCACAATTTTCAGCTATCGTTCAACTAAGATGCTGCAGGCTGGTCATTTGAGCCCGCATGAAGCCTCGAATTTCGAATTGCGCGGAACTTTATTTCTGCCGCGAACTCGTATGACGATTCGGAATTATCGCTTCGCTTTTGTGGATTTACAGGTCTAGCGTTCCAGAGCAAGGTTCCCTGGCATGGCGAGAGGTCAGATCCCCGTCCGCCTGGAATGATGAGGGTGGCCCGGTCAGGAAGACGCAGGTACCTAGGCTCCAGTTGGAATAGCAAGCCTTTCTTCCCGTTTTAAAATGGCGTTGGCGAGGTTGTAATGGCGCAGGAGGCGTAAGGCACCATGGTGACCGGAGCAAGAGCTTTGAGCTTGGTCCGCGAACAGCTGTTCGCGACCATCGAGGAAGCTGAATCCCATCTTGAACGCTTCATCGTCGAGCGGCACTGCAGCAGCCTGTTGCAGCGTGCGGTCGAGAGTCTTGGCCAGATTCGCGGCGCCCTGACGCTGATCGAACTGGCAGGCGCCCAGTTGCTCGCCCACCAGACCCTGCAGATCGCCAACGACATCCCTGCGGGTGCCGGTCCCGAACACGACGAGCACCTGATGGCGATCTGTCGTGGGTTGCATGTGCTGCGCCGCTATCTCGAACAGCTGCGCAGCGGCCAGGACGAGATGCCCGAACTGTTGCTGCCGGCGATCAATGCCCTGCGCCTGGCTGGCGGCGAGCCAGAACTTCCGGAAAGCTACTTCTTCAGCGTCCGTCTCGACCAACGCCCCCTGATCAGCGCGACCACGCGCTTGGGCCTGCGCGAGCGTCAGGCCCAAGCGCGCCGAATGCGTCAAACCTACCAGATCGGCCTGCTGGGCTTTCTGCGTGACGTCAACGGTGCGGCCAGCCTCAGACTGATGGCGAGAGCGCTGGAGCGCTCCGCCGCGTTGCTGCACGATCATGTCGGCGGCTACCTGCCGTGGGTTGCCGCGGCCACGGTCGAAGGCTTCGCCCAGGGTCGCCTGACCGCCACGCGTGAACGCAAGCAGTTGTTCGCCCGGGTCGATCGCGAATTGCGTCAGATGCTGGGTAACGACCTGCACGAGCCGGCGCGTAGCACCCTCAAGGAACTCCTCTATCTCCTGGCGTTGGCTGGTGTCGAGGGCGCCCATCCGCAGGAGGTCATGAACGCCTACGGCTTCGAGCGCCTCGGATTCACCGATGCTCAGCTCGAAGCCGGCAAGAAGCGTCTCGCCGGTCCGGGCCATGCCGTGATGCATTCGCTGTCGGCCGCCATCCGCGAAGAGGTGGAAACGGTCAAGGATCTGATCGACCTCATCGAGGCCGAGCTGCGCACGGGCGCCGAGCAGCATCGTCTGCCGCGCTCCGATAACTTCTCCCGGCTGTATGTCCAGGTTGGCCTATTGGGCAAGACCCTGGAAATGGTCGGGCAGGAGAATGCCGGTCAGGTGCTGCAGCAGTGCCTGCCGAACATCTCTCAATTACGCGACAAGCCACTCGTGCTCGAAGATCTCGCACCGCTGGCCGATGCCCTGTTGCTGGTGGAAAGCCTGCTGGGCCAGCCCGAAGGGCAAGGCTCGCTGATCGACGTGCCGCTGGAAGCCGAAGGCGTCCAGCTCAGCGTCGCCAACTACCAGTTGGGCGAGGCCCAGGCGCTACTGCACCGGGAAGCCTACAAGGGCCTGACCGATGCCAAGCGCGCCATTGGCGCCTTTCTCGATTCGCGGGGCGATACCCTGCATTTGGCCACCGTGCCGGCGCTGCTGGATACCGTCCGCGGTGCGCTGTTCTTCCTGGGCAATCCCCGTGCCGCTGAACTGGTCCGTGCCTGCACTGGCTATATCCAGCGCTGCCTGATCGAAGGTGGTCAGGCTTGCGAGCCGGCGACCCTTGAGGTGCTGGCGGACGCTCTCAGCAGCATCGAGTTCTTTGTCGAAAGCGGTGGCACCGAGGGTCAGGACGGCACCCCGGAAATCCTCGATATCGCGGCGCAAAGCATCCGCGCCCTGGGCTGGACCTCGGCTGCGGCATGAGTCTCTGGCAACCTGGCTGGTTCCAGACCGCCCAACCCGCCGGCGGTTGGCTGGTCGTGCATAGCGGTCAGGCGTTTCTGACCGCGGGGACGGAGGTGCTCTTCGCCCCGGACGATCCGCGCGTCCAGGGGTTCGCAGGTGAGCACCATGGTCTGGGTCAGTGGCAGGCGCAGCCGGTCACTCTGCTCGAAGTGGATACGCCGGCGGACGTCGAAGGCTGCGTCTGGCAGCCGCTGCGGCCGCTGATGCTGCAGTCGCCCCATGCGCTGTTCAAGTTGCTGGGCTACGCCAATCAGATCGGCACCTGGGCCCGGCAGCATCGCTTCTGCGGGCAGTGCGGTACCCCTACCTTCGCCCTCGATGGCCAGCGTGGCCTCAAGTGCCCGAATTGCCAGCTCACCCAGTATCCGCGGCTGTCCCCGAGCATGATCGCCCTGGTCACGCGCGGCGATGAGGTGCTGCTGGCGCGGTCGCCACGCTTTGCGCCCGGGGTCTTCAGCACCCTGGCCGGCTTCGTCGAGCCGGGCGAGTCGGCGGAGGCCTGTGTGCACCGGGAGATCATGGAAGAGGTGGGCGTCTCGGTCACCAACCTGCGCTATCAGGGCAGCCAGAACTGGCCTTATCCGCATTCCCTGATGCTGGGTTATCACGTCGACTATCTGGGTGGAGACATCCGCTGCCAACCGGATGAGATCGAGGATGCACGCTGGTTCCATCTGCGCGAGTTGCCGACGCTGCCGCCGGCCTTTTCCATCTCGCGCTTTCTGATCGATCGCTATCGCGTCGAGCGGCTAGGCGGCGCTGAACCAGTGCTGCCAGATTAGCTTGACGGTCAGCGCCAGCACGACGCAGATGAACACCGGGCGGATGAACTTGGCACCGCCGGCGATGGCACTGCGCGCGCCCAGATAGGCGCCCAGGGTCAGCGACAGACCCATGGTCAGTCCCAGCACCCAGAGTACCTGCCCCAGGGCGATGAACATCACCAGGGCGACCCCGTTGCTGACGAAATTCATGGTGCGGGCCACGCCACTGGCCTTGAGCAGGTCCAGGGGGTAGAGCAGCAGGCTGCTGACCGTCCAGAAGGCGCCCGTGCCCGGTCCGAACAGGCCGTCGTAGGCGCCCAGCGTCAGCCCCTGCGGCCACTGGCGTCGCTGCGGTACGGACGCGTCGCTGAGTACCGGCGCCTTGGGTGTGCCACCGAACAGCAGATAGAGGGCGCAACTGAACACCACCACCGGCAGCAGCTGGTTGAGGAAGTCCGCGGAGAGATGGTGGGCGACCAGGGCGCCGATCCCCGCACCGAGGGCGGTAGCCACCAGGGCATGCCGCCACTGACGGGGATGGAACAGCTTGCGGCGGTAGAAGGTATAGGCAGCGGTGGCGCTGCCAAAGGTGGAGCTGAGCTTGTTGGTGCCGATCGCCAGGTGGGGAGGAACGCCGGCCATCAGCAGGGCGGGCACCGTGAGCAGGCCACCGCCGCCGGCGATGGCGTCGATGTAGCCGGCGAGGAAGGCGACCCCGGCGAGCAGCGTCAGGGTCATGGGGTCCAGGGCGAATTCGAGCATGGGGGTAGGGCGCCAGGTGGAACGGGGGCGCCATCATGCATCAGACGCGCAGCCGTCACCACCTGCAGGCGATCCCGATCAATCCAGTGCGGGGAAGGGCAATCCGACGTAGTTTTCCGCAAGGGTCGTGCGACCCGCTCTGGAATCGAGCAGTGCCTGGAGTTCGGCGTCCTGCACCCGCTGGGTGAAGGCATCGGTATCCGGAAAGCGGTGCAGGGCGGTGGTCATCCACCAGGAGAAGCGCACTGCCGCCCAGATGCGCTTCAGGCAGAGCGCCGAGTAGCGTTCGAGGCAGCTGGCATCGCCGCTGCGATAGGCGCGTTCCAGCAGCAGGTGCAGATTGCGCACGTCGCCCAGGGCCAGGTTGAGCCCCTTGGCACCGGTGGGCGGGACGATATGGGCGGCATCGCCAACCAGGAACAGCCGGCCGTACTGCATGGGTTCGACCACATAGCTGCGCAGCGGGGCGATGCTCTTTTCCAGCGAGGGGCCGGTCACCAGCTGGGCCGCCGTCTCGGCCGGCAGGCGCGCCTTGAGCTCTTCCCAGAAGCGCTCGTCCGACCAGTTCTCCACCGAATCCCCGGCTTCCACCTGCAGGTAGTAGCGGCTGCGGGTCGCCGATCTCATGCTGCACAGGGCGAAGCCACGCGGGTGATTGACGTAGATAAGTTCATCGGCGGCGGGCGGCGTATCGCTCAGCAGACCCAGCCAGCCGAAAGGGTAGACCCGCTCGTATTCGGTGAGTACGCCGTCGGGGATGCTGCGGCGCGAGACACCGTGGAAACCGTCGCAGCCGGCGATGTAATCGCAGTCGATGCGCAGCGTCTCACCGGCGACCTGGCAGGTGACATAGGGGCGCTCGCCCTTGAGTTCGTGGGGCTGGACCTCGCTGGCCTGGTAGAAGGTAGGGGCGCCGCTGGCCTGGCGGGCGGCCATCAGATCGCGGGTCACCTCGGTCTGGCCATAGACGGTGACGCAGCGTCCGCCCAGCAGATCGTTCAGATCCAGGCGCTCGCGCTGGCCGTGGATGGCGAACTCTACGCCTTCATGCACCTGGCCTTCCTGTTCCAGCCGCTCGGCGACGCCGGCCTGGCGCAGCAGATCGACCGTGCCCTGTTCGAGCACGCCGGCACGGATCCGACTGAGTACGTGGTCGGCGCTCTGGCGCTCGACGATGACATTGTCGATACCCGAGCGGGTGAGCAGCTGGCCCAGCAGCAGCCCGGAGGGGCCCGCGCCGATGATGACGACTTGGGTGCGCATGGAGTCTGTCCTTTTGTCTGGCGTGATCGCCGTTTTGTTATGGGGCTCCGGTATTTTTGGACGGTTTTCGCCGGTATCGGCAGCGACCTTTCCGATACTTTCTGGTACTTTTCAATGATTCGTGCGGCTATCGCCCAGGGACTGTCGATGACCACTGCCTTGCCACCCATCTTCAAGCTGTATGGCGAGGCCCAGGCCTGGCCGGCGCCGGACCTGCTGCACTGCGAAACCATCGAGAGCCGCAGTCGGCTGCATGCCTGGCATATCGAAACCCATCGCCATGCGGATCTCGCGCAACTGCTCTATGTGCGCCAGGGCGGGGTGCGTCTGCAACTGGAAGACTGGCAGGGAGAAAGGCGCGGACCGCTGCTGGTGGTGCTGCCGGTGCTGTGCGTGCATGCCTTCGAATTCGAGCCCTCGGTGGAGGGCTTCGTGATCACCCTGCCGGTGCCCCAGCTGGAGCGCCTGAAGCAGCGCTGCCAGAGAGCCGGGCAGGGGCTGTTCCTCGGGGCCGAGTGCCTGGCCCTGACCGGGCCGGATGCCACCTGGATCGATCAGTTGGTCGGCCAGCTCGTCGCCGAGTACGAAGGGCACAAGCCGGGGCGTGAGGTGGTACTCGAAGCCTTGCTCGACAGCCTGGCGATCTGGCTGCTGCGGCAGCATCGCCAGGAACAGGGCGCGACCCTGCCACGGCGCGCCGAACAACACCTGGGACGCTTCCTGGCGCTGGTGGAGCAGCATTATCGCGAGCACTGGAGCCTGGGGCGCTACGCGGCGGCGCTCGGGATCTCGGGAGTGCACCTGAATGGCCTCTGCCGGCAGCTGGCCGGCGCCTCGGCGCTGGCCATCGTGCACCAGCGCCTGCTGCTGGAGGCGCGCCGCACCCTGACCTACACCCAGGCATCGGTAGGCGAGATCGCCGACGCCCTGGGCTTTGCCGATCCGGCCTACTTCGCCCGGTTCTTCCGCCGTGGCACCGGCCAGAGTCCGCTCAACTATCGGCGTCTCGCGGATCAGCCGCAGCGCTGACGGCCAGGCTATCGGCTGCCGCCAGAGTTTCGCCGACACGTGCGGCCAGGGCGTCGAGATTGAAGGGCTTGGTGATCAGGGTCATGCCGGGGTCGAGATAGCCTTCCAGGTGCGCCCCTTCGGCATAGCCGGTGGCGAACAGCACCTTGAGGCCAGGCCGGCGCTGCCGCGCGATCTCGGCCAACTGGCGGCCATTCATGCCCGGCAAGCCGACATCGGACAGCAGCAGGTCGATGGGCCGCCCGCTTTCCAGCAGCGGCAGGGCGCCGCGGGCGTCTTCGGCCTGCAGGGTCGCGTAGCCCAGCTCCCTGAGCAGGTCCACCACCATCTGCCGGACCACGGGCTCGTCTTCCACCACGAGTACCGTCTTGCCCGCGCCCTGGGCCGTGACCGTGGGAGCGGCCAGCCGGGGTGGCTCGACATCGGCGCCCAGGTAGCGGGGCAGATAGAGGCCTACGGTAGTGCCCTGGCCCGGCAGGGAGTCGAGGCGGACATGACCCTTGGACTGCTTGGCATAGCCATAGATCATCGACAGCCCGAGACCGGTGCCCTGGCCAATGGGCTTAGTGGTGAAAAAGGGGTCGAAGGCCCGCGCCATGACCTCGGGCGGCATTCCGGTACCGTTGTCCGCCACCAGCAGCGCCACGTAGTCGCCCGCGCTCACGGCATCCAGGCCGTTGCCGCTGTCGGTCAGATAGACATTGTGGGTTTCGATGCGGATGTTGCCGCCATGGGGCAGGGCATCGCGGGCATTGATGACCAGGTTGAGCAGGGCGTTTTCCAGCTGGTGCCCATCGGTCAATGCCTGCCAGAGACCCCCATCCAGATCGAGCTCCAGCACGATGTCACCGCGCAGACTGCGCAGCAGCAGCTCCTCCATGGAACGCACGCAGTCGTTGACATGGATGGGCTGCAGATCGAGTGCCTGGCGCCGGGAAAAGGCCAGCAGGCGCTGGGTGAGGGCAGCCGCGCGTTGGGCGGAGGTCAGCGCCGAATGCAAATACTGGTCGAACTTGTCCTGGCGCCCGGCTTTCTGCTGCCGCTGCAGCATGTCGAGACTGCCCATAATGCCAGTGAGCAGATTGTTGAAATCGTGCGCGATGCCGCCGGTGAGCTGGCCCACCGCCTCCATCTTCTGCGCCTGGCGCAGTTGCTCCTGCAGCTCCTGCTGCTCGGTGACGTCACGCCCCACAGCGTAGATGAGATCGTCCTCGGCGCTGGCCGTCCAGTCGAGGATGCGATAGCTGCCATCGCGGGCACGCACCCGCGCCCTGAGGCCCGCCGAGCCCTGCTGGCGGCCCAGGCAGCGCAGGGTATCGAAGACCTGGCGCTGATCGTCGGGATGGATCAGTTCGGTGAGCTGGACGCTGGCCAGATCGGTCTCCCGCCGTCCCAGCAGGCGGGCGGCGGCGCTGTTCACGGTCTTCACCTCGCCATCGGCCCGGCAGATCACCATCAGGTCATGGCTGATACGCCACATCCGATCGCGTTCGCGGGTGCGCAGCTCGATCTGCTGTTCCAGCTCCTGGCGCGAACGGGTGAGGACCTCTCGCGCATCGACGATGCTCTGGATGTCGGTGCAGGTGCCGAACCACTGTTCGATGCGCCCCTTGGCGTCACGCACCGGCTGGGCGCGGCCGAGCACCCAGCGATAGCGCCCCGAGCGGTGCCGCAGGCGGTATTCGATATGGTAGGGCTCGCCGGTGCTGAGGCTGTGATGCCAGACCTTCCAGGTCCGTTCCTGGTCGTCGGGATGAAAGACGTTCGCCCAGCCTTCGCCCTCCGTGGAGCCTTCCGGCACCCCGGTGAACTCGTACCAGCGATCGTTGAAATAGAAGTGGTGGCCGTCGGGTCGCGTGGCCCAGACCATCTGGTCGATGGAGTTGATGATGGCGCGCAGCTGCGCCTCGTTGCGGGCCAGCTCCTGGGCCTGGCGGCGATGGCCGCTGATGTCGATGAACAGCACCGCGAAGCGATCGCCTGGCAGCTTGTGGGCGCGCACCTCGTACCAGTGTTCATGCTGCAGGTGCAGCAGGATGTCGAACTGGATGAACTCCGCATCGCCATTCATGAAGTCGATGTAGGCGGGCAGCAGATCGGCTTCCAGTTGCGGCAGGGAGGCACGCAGGGTCCGCCCCAGGACCTGATCCAAGGGAATGCCCGTCAGGGTGGCGAAGACCGGATTGACCTCCAGGAAGCGGAAATCCTCCATTCGGCCACTGGCATCGCGGATCGCCTGGGCCATGTAGAAGCCCTCGCGCATGCCGTGGTACAGCTCCTGCAGCCAGATATCACGCTCGGTGATGGCAGCTTCGTTGAGCTTGCGTTCGGTGATGTCATAGCACACGCCCAGGTAGCGATCACTGCCGTGGCTGGCCATCAACTGGCCGCGCCGACCGAGCCAGCGTTCTTCGCCGGTATCGGCGCGGCGGATGCGGTATTCGAGATAGTCCAGAGCGTCGTCGCCCGGCGTCGCGGTGAGGGTCCGCAGGCTGGCGACATCGTCGGGATGCAGTTGCCGGACCAGTTCGTCGAGGGAATAGCTACGTCGAACCGGGAGGCCCCAGAGCTGGCAAAAGCCCGAGGACACCAGCAGCCGGGCTTCCCCCGGCAACAGTTCGAAGGTGCCGACCCGGCCGACCTCCTGGGCCAGCCGCACCCGCTCTTCGGCCACCAGTTGTTCGGTGCGATCCTGCAGGACGTGCACGAAGCCGAGCGTGTCTTCGGCGTCCTTCAGCGCCGTGGTGGCGATTTCCACCCAGCGCGGCGTGCCGCCCTGAACCGTGATCCAACCCGCGCCCTGGCCATGCTCGTCAATTAGAGCCTGGTGCTGAGCGGTGGTCAGGAAGGCGGCATCGCGGCCCGCCGTCAGCAGCTCGATGAAGCGCTGACCCTGGGCTTCGCCGGCTGACCAGCCACACAGCAGCTCGGCCCCCCGATTCCAGCGCTCGATGCAGCCCTGGCGGTCGGTGATGACCAGGGCATGGGAGGTCAACTGCAGGAGCGCCTGCTGTTCGAGCAGAGAGATCGGCATGCGGGGATTCCATTCAGCGAGCGGGCGTGTGGCGAGCGTTTCCTGGGGCTTGCTGAAAAGTCGCCGAGCGCAGGCACTTTTCAGACAAAGCCTAGGCTTCGATACCCTCGCTCAACTGGATGTTCAAACTACGCAGGGCATTCCAGTACTCAGGATAGGTCTTGCCGACGCATTCGGGGTCCAGGATGCGGATACCGGCTATCTTCAGGCCTGCGAGGGCGAAGCACATGGCGATCCGGTGGTCGGCATGGGTCTCGATCACGGCATCGGTCCGGGTGCCGGCCAGGGCGGGATCCGCCGCCACCAGCAGGTCATCGCCCTCGACGCTGGCGAGCCCGGCACGAATGGCGTTCAGGCCATCGTGCAACGCCGCGACCCGGTCGCATTCCTTGACCCGCAGGTTGGCCAGGCCTACGAAGCGCACGGGCGTCTCGTTGAAGGCGGCCAGCACCGCCAGGGTAGGGATGGCGTCCTGCATCTGCGAACCGTCGATGACCGCCGGCAGCCGGGGGAAGGCGGCGATATGGTCATGGGCCTTGGCATCGGGCTGGGTAAAGGCGTCATCGGCCACGCCCAGGTCGATGGCGCCCCCGGTCAGGGCCTGGGCCGCCCAGAGATAGGTGGCGGCGGAAGCGTCCGGCTCGATGAAGTAATCGCGGGCGACATAGCCGGTCGGGGCCACCCGCCAGGTGGCGGCGTCCAGTTGCTCGACCTGGGCACCGAAGGCACGCATCGCCTCGACGGTCAGGTCCACATAACCGCGGGCACCGATGTCGCTGCCGCGCAAGGCGACATCCACCGGTTCGCTGCCCAGCGCTGCCAGCATCAGCAGCGCCGAGACGTATTGGCTGGAAAGCCCGGCATCCACCTCGAAGCGGCGAGCGGTGAGACGTCCCTGACCCGTGACGGTCACGGGCGGGCAGCCGCTAGGGGCCTCGACCTGGATGCCGTTGGCGCTCAGGGTTTCCAGCAGGGGACCGATGGGCCGCTTCTGCATATAGGCATCGCCGGTGAGGGTGACGGCGCCATCGACGGTGGCGACCGCGGCGGTCAGAAAGCGCACCGCAGTGCCGGCATTGCCGAGAAACAGCGGTGCGGCCGGTTGCTGCAGGAGCCCGGAGCTGGTCACCACGAAGGTGGTGGCATCGGGCTCGTCCACGGTGACACCCATCTGCCGCAGGGCCTCGGACATGTGGCGGGTGTCATCGCTCTTGAGCGCGCCGGTCAGGCGACTGGTGCCCTTGGCCAGAGCCGCCAGCAGCAAGGCGCGGTTGGTGATGGACTTGGAGCCGGGTGGGGCGATCCGACCATGCAGCGCGACGTTGGGCGGGGTAACGGTGATGTAGGGTCTGGCGGACATGGGGGCTCCAAGCAACTTCGCGACGGCCGAAACGGCGGATCGTAACAAGGCCGCCATGATGCCATTTCAGGCCTCCCAGACCAAAGTGTCCATTTATTAATACCACCCCTATAGGGCTGATCAGGCTTGCCTGATACCTCCTATATCACGAACAAGTCATCAAGGCGGGGTAGTGCTAACGGTTTTCCGCCAGAGGCCGCCACCATGTCCCTTATTCGTCCCGATCGTCGTCGTGTTCTGCAAGGCCTGGGAGCCACGCTGCTGTTACCGGCCCTGGGCCAGCGGACCTGGGCCGCACCGGCAGGGCGCCCGGGCATACCCGATGGTGTCCAGGCGGGTGATGTCACCGAGGGCCGGGCACTGATCTGGAGTCGTACGGATCGCCCGGCGCGGCTACTGGTGGAGTGGGATACCCAGGAAAGCTTTCGCACGCTACGCAAAGCGGCGAGGCCGATCACCACGGCCGCCCAGGACTACACCGCCCGTATCGATCTGGCAGGGCTGCCCGCCGATCAACATATCTTCTACCGGGTGCGCTTCGAGGACCTGGACAGCGGTGCGCTCAGCGAGCCCATCATCGGCCACTTGCGCTCGGCCCCCAGCCAGCGCGGCGACATCCGCTTCGTCTGGGGTGGTGACACCGTTGGCCAGGGCTTTGGCATCAACCCTGACATCGGCGGCATGCGCATCTACAACGCCATGCGCGAGCGGCGCCCGGATTTCTTTCTGCACAGCGGCGACACCATCTATGCGGACGGCCCCGTTCCGGCGCAATTGACGGTGGAAGAGGGACGCATCTGGCGCAACCTCACCACCGAGGCCAAGAGCAAGGTCGCGGAAACCCTGGACGAATTCCGCGGCAACTATCGCTACAACCTGATGGACACTCACCTGAAGAGATTTAATGCCGAGGTGCCCCAGGTATGGCAGTGGGACGACCACGAGACCACCAACAACTGGTCGCCGAGCAAGACGCTGGACGAGCGCTACCAGGTCAAGGACATCACTGTCCTGAGTGGTAGGGCGCGCCAGGCCTTTCTGGAGTACGCACCCATGCGCGGCGTCTCGGCAGACGGGGCAGGGCGCATCTACCGCCGCATCGCCTACGGCCCCTTGCTGGATGTCTTCGTGCTGGACATGCGCAGCTATCGTGCCGGCAATGACAGGAACCTGGGTGACGAGGAGGGCGGTCAGGGTGCCTTCCTCGGTCAGGAGCAACTCGACTGGCTGAAGAAGGAGTTGCAGGCGTCCAGGGCGACCTGGAAAGTCATCGCGGCCGATATGCCCATCGGGCTGCAGGTCCCGGACGGCAAGGATGCGCAGGGCCAGGCGCGCTGGGAGGCCATCGCCAATGGCGATCCCGGAGCCCCCAAGGGGCGCGAGCTGGAAACGGCCGACCTGTTGCGCTTCATCGCGCGGCAGGGGATTCGCAATACCGTCTGGCTCACGGCGGACGTGCATTACTGCGCCGCGCATCACTATCACCCGGACCGGGCGGCGTTCCAGGATTTCGAGCCCTTCTGGGAGTTCGTGGCAGGGCCCCTCAATGCCGGCAGCTTCGGTCCCAACCCGCTGGATGCCACCTTCGGCCCCGAGGTGGTGTTCCACAAGGCACCTCCCCAGGCCAATACGTCACCCCTTAGTGGCTTTCAGTTCTTCGGCGAGGTCGAGATCGACGGCACGACCGCGGAATTGCAGGTCACCCTCAGGGATCAGGATGGTCGTTCGCAATTTACCCAGAAACTGCAGCCCCTGAATAGCAATACCACCCCTGTAGCGTAGAAGAATTTCATGATAACCCTCTGCACAGCTATCAAGAAGAGGCCCAAGTTCTTGTAAATGCTACAATCTGGTAGTTATCAGGTTGGAGTTGGCCATGCACGAAGACATCAAGAACGCGTTCGAAGATCTCAAACTGAGCATCGCGACCTTCAACGAGCGCTGGCCCGGCAAGGTGATAGCCGCCCGGGTCTGGCGACTGCCTTTGTTGGCGCAGCAGCGAGTGCCGGATCACATCGCCGTGGAGGCTTTCGAGGGCAGCGCCGCGGTGGAGCTCACCCGCGACGCCTTGCTGGCTTTCCACCTGCAGCCAGGGCAGGCACCAGGCACCGTCAGTCGCTTGCCAGGCTATATCGCGCTGGCCGAGCCGTTGATGGAGGAGATCCTGGCCATCAATAGCTGCAAGGCGGCCTTCAGTGCCGCCATCGAGCAGACGCGTCTGGAGCTGGAACTGGCGCCCGAGGCGCGACCGCGCATCATGCGCAAGGCGCTGGGAGGGGCCTTCAATACCAAGCAGTTGATCCGCAAGGTGCACGGCTTTCCCGATCCGGTCCGCCAGCTGACCTTTACCTGGGCCGGTCATACCGCCGGAGGAGAGCGGGTAAAGGTGTCCAAGGTACGGGAACAACTGAAAACCCTGGCCATGGCGCGCGCCGACCGCGAGCGAATCGCCCTGGATCGCACCCCGGAATGGCAGGAACACCAGGCGCTCAATCGCATGGCGGATGACGACATCCTGGTCCGGCACAAGAAGATTGCCCCGCATCCACGGGCGATGCTCTGGTTCGGTGAGGAAAGCCGTTATGACGCCATGATCCACGCGAACCTGCCGGTCTTCGTGGTACCGGCCGAGGACGGCATGCAGGTCGTCGATCTGCGCGATTTCGACCGTACCCAGCGCGGCGCGCTGCGACCCGACATCAAGCCGCGTCGTGAGGTCCTGGCCACGCGGCTGCTCTACCTGCCCACCGACAATCCGGAACGTCCCGCCGCCCAGCGCAACAACGAGGCGACCCTCAAGCGCTCGACCTACAGTCGCTGAGGGTCAGTGGCGTTACCGAGGAGATGAATGTCGTAACCAGATCCTTCGCCGCCGAGTGAAAAGGTAACGAAATCCTCTGCAACAACTGCGTGAACGCCAAGCCCGAATCTATTAAACCTAGCAATTTCAATGGTTTATGAATGTTGGCACGGCGAGTGCTTTATTACTGGCACAAGAACAACAAGATGCGCCGCTAACCGCCCACAACAAGAACAAGACGGCCAAGGCTCGCGAACCGATCATTTTGGAACTCGCCAGAGCGACCAAAGTAATCTGTTCACTTCCCACCTCCTTGGTGGGGCGTACCAAAGATCGATGACGTTGACGTCCGACAACAAGAACAAGAGGACAGCAGACGTACTTGAACAGGGGAGCCTTAGGGCTCCCTTTTTTCATGCCTGCCAAAACGCTCTAATACCACTTGCAAGACGTCAAGCAGCCACATCTAGCCCCGCCTGCCTTAAGCCCATCCCCCCGTCCTGAGAAAGCGTTGCCCTTGGCCGGTGCTCCCGTCCTTGTTGGCCTATGCTCACAGGAAGGGCGTCGCCAGAGAGGCTGACGACACGGCTTGGCTGGAAAGGGGAGCGGTACTGGTGAGTTTGAACGTGATGGTAGTGGGAGCGTATGGAAATTTCGGCTCCATCATCAGCCGCCGTCTGGCGCGAGTGGACGGGATCGAGCTTGTGCTCGCAGGGCGCGGAGCGCAGATAGCCCAGTTGGCGCAGGAACTAGGCACCCGATTTTGGCAGGGCGATGTGCTCGGCGCTGACTTCGCCAAAGCGCTAAGCGCGTTCCAGGTCGGACTCGTCATTCACACTGCGGGGCCTTTTCAAGGGCAGGACTATGCGGTGGCCAGGGCCTGCATAGCCGCAGGCGCGCATTACTGTGATCTATCCGATGCACGGGAATTCGTGGCGGGTATCACCCAGCTCGACGAGTCCGCAAGGTCTCGCGGCGTGGCTGTGCTCAGTGGCTGCAGCTCCGTTCCTACGCTGTCCGCCGCCGTCATTGAGGCTTTTCTCGCGAAGGCAGGTGGCGATTTTCGCGCGCACAGCCTGCGCTACGGCATCACGTCCTCTGCCAAGATGCCCGGGCTTTCCACCGTCCAGGGCGTACTCAGCTATGCCGGACGTCCCGTTCCCCAGCAACGCAATGGACGGCTGGAGCAGGTGCCTGGCTGGTATGGCCTGCAGTGGGTATCCATAACAGGCATGCGTGGTCGGCGTCTCGTGGCCAACGTGGATGTGCCTGACATGGCGGTATTTCCAGAGCGCTATGGTCTTCGTGACGTCTGCTTCAAGGCCGGTCCAGGTCTCGCCTTGGGCACCTTCGCCAATCATCTGTTGGCACGCGCCATACGGAGTGGACTCATCAGCCGACCTGATGGCATCGCCAGCAGGCTGCATCGCCTGGGCCGCCGGTTTGAGGCTTTTGGCAACGGTAAAAGCGCCTTCTATCTGGAGCTGGGCGGTGTCAAAGGTGAGCAACCATCGCGCTACCGTTGGGAGCTTCTGGCTACGCACGACAAGGGCCCGCAGATACCCTGCTGTGCAGCCATTGCCTTGGCTTGCAAGATGGCAACAGGCTTCCAGCCCACGCCAGGCGCTCGCGTCTGTGTGGGCGAAATAGATCTGCAGGAGTATCTGGAGGCGATAGGGCCTTCGTTCATCACGGTCACGGAGTGGTCGCGATGACCTATCTGGTACTGAAGTACCTGCATATCCTGGCCGCGGTGTTCCTGTTCGGATTCGGCATGGGCTCCTACCTTTATCTGATCGCTGCCACACGCAGTCGTATACCTCAGGTCATTGCCCAGGTCGCACGCATGGTGGTGTTCTTCGATACCTGGATCACCACACCCGCCGGCTTTCTGCAGTTGGGCACAGGCATCGCATTGGTCACGCTGATGGGATTGTCGGCATCCTCCGGCTGGGTATTCGGCTCACTCCTGGTATTTTTCGCCGTAGGAGCGCTCTGGTTGCCGGTGCTCTGGCTGCAGGGGCGAATGCTGAAGCTTGCACGGCAAGCCTCGGAGCGCGGCGAGGCGCTTGGCCCGGATTTTCAGCGAGCCTACAGACTCTGGTTCTGGATGGGTGTCGCCGGCTTCCTCGGGATGTTCGTCATCCTGCTGATGATGGTCACCAAGCTCTATCCCCATCAGCTGCTGGCGTTGTATCGCTAGGGATTCACGGTCCGAGTTTGGCGCATCCCGCGTCCTTGATCTATCGTGTGCGCAGCCCATCAGCCGCGGATACCTGTCCATGAGCCTTGCGAAGACCTTGCCTGCCCAGTGGCTGAACGAACCGACTCACTGGTCCGATACGGATGGTCTGCTGCACATCAGTACCGATAGCGAAACCGACTTCTGGCAGAAGACCCAATACGGCTTCGAGCGTGACAGCGGGCATTTCCGCGGTTATGCGGCCGGTGCGGATTTCACCGTGCAGGTACGGATCACCGGGACCTTCACCGAGCTGTACGATCAGGCTGGCCTGATGGTACGGCAGGGTAGCGATCGCTGGTGCAAGACGGGCCTGGAGATCAACGATGGCATCGCCCATCTAGGCAGTGTCCTCACCCTGGGGCATTCCGACTGGGCCCTGGGGCCGATGCCCGATGCCGTCCGCGGCTTCTGGCTGCGCATGACGCTGCATGGCGAGGTGCTGCGCCTGCAGTATTCCCTGGATGGCCTGAGTTGGCCGCTGTTGCGGCTGTGTCGATTCGCCAGCGAAGAGGGTGCGGACCTACGAGTTGGCCCCTATTGCTGCTCGCCGCAGCGCGAGGGCTTGGAGGTCAGCTTTGCCGACCTCCAGATAGGGCCGGCGATCGTCAAGGAACTGCACGACCTAAGCTGACCGAGCGGCGATCAGCTCATCCAGTTGCCGCCGTCGACGTTGTAGGTCTGGGCCACCACGAAGTCGCTGTCACTGGACGCCAGGAACAGCGCCATGCCGACCAGGTCCTCGGCGGTTCCCATGCGGCCGTAGGGCACGGCTTCGCCGACCAGGCGCTTCTTCTCGCCGAGCGGTCGCTGCTCGTAGTGGGCGAAGAGGGCGTCCACGCCTTCCCAATGCTCACCATCGACCACGCCCGGGGCGATGGCATTGACGTTGATGCGGTGCTTGATGAGGTCGAGGCCGGCCGACTGGGTCAGGCTGATCACCGCCGCCTTGGTCGCGCAATAGACCGCAACCAGTGCTTCGCCACGACGCCCGGCCTGACTGGCCATGTTGATGATCTTGCCGCCATGACCCTGGGCGATCATCTGCCGGGCAGCGGCTTGCAGGGTGAACAGGGGACCGGCCACGTTGATGGCGAACAGCCGGTCATAGCTTTCCCGCGAGATCTCGACGATGGGTGCCAGGTCGAACAAAGCGGCGTTGTTGACCAGGATGTCGAGCTTGCCAGCGGTAGCGACCACTTGGGAGATGGCCGTGTCGATGGAGGCCTGGTCGGTGACGTCCATGGCCAGGGCATAGGCGCGCTCGCCCAGTTCCTCGGCCGTTTCGCGGGCTCTTTCGATATTGATGTCGGCGATGGCCACCGTCGCGCCTTCTTTTAGGTAGGCCCGGGCGAAGGCCTTGCCGATACCGCGTGCGGCGCCGGTGATCAGCGCGCTCTTTCCTTGCAGTCTGTTCATGGTCTGGCTCCAATCGAGAGACTGACCGCGCGGTGCAGTGCGCGATCATGTCCTGGATAAAGGGACGTTACTTGAGATAGCCCGCGCGTTTCATTTCGCGGGTCGTCGAGGTCTGGGCCGCGTTAAGGGCCTGCTCGACGCTCATCTGGCCGGTGAGGGCGGCGGAGAACAGCTTGCCGACCGAGGTGCCGATGGCCTGGAACTCGGGAATGGTCACGTACTGGATGCCGACATAGGGCACCGGCTTGGCCGAGGGATGGGCCGGGTCGGCGTGCTGCATCATCTCCAGGGTGATCTTGGCGAAGGGCGCAGCGCTCAGGTAGGCCTGGCTGTAGGTGGACTGGCGAGTGCCCGGCGGGACGTTGGAGATGCCGTCCTGGTCGGCCACCAGTTGGATGTATTCCTTGGAAGTCGCCCAGGTGATGAAGGTCTTGGCCGCCTCCTTGTGCTTGGCGCTCGCCGGGATCGCCAGCGACCAGGCGTACAGCCAGGAGGAGCCCTTGTCGGTGACCTCGTGGGGCGAGGCGGCGAAGCCGACCTCATCGACCACCTTGCTCTGGCCCTTGTCGGTGGTGAAGGAGCCGGCGACGCTGGCATCCACCCAGAGCGCGCACTTGCCGCTGTTGAACAGCGCCAGGTTCTCGTTGAAACCGTTGCTGGAAGCCCCGGGCGGCCCGTACTTCTTCATGTTGTCGACGTAGAAGTTGGCCGCTGCCGTCCACTCGGGACTGGTCAGTTCGGGGTGCCATTGCTCGTCGAACCAGCGCGCGCCGAAGGCGTTGCCCATCAGGCTGAGCAGCGCGACGTTTTCCCCCCAGCCGGCCTTGCCCCTCAGGCAGAGACCGTATTGCTCCTTGTCCGGCTGGTTGAGCTGGCTGGCGAACGCGGCGAGTTGCGACCAGGTCGGCTTGTCGGGCATCTGCAGGCCGGCGGCCTTGAACAGGTCCTTGCGGTAGTAGGTGACGGTGCTTTCGCCATAGAACGGCAGGGCATAGAGATGGTTGTTGACCGACAGTCCCTGGCGGACCGCCGGGAAGATGTCTTCGACGTCATAGCTGGCAGGCAGGTTGTCGAGCGGCTCCAGCCAGTTCTTGGCCCCCCAGAGCGGGGTTTCGTAGGTGCCGATGGTCAGGACATCGAATTGGCCGCCACCGGTGGTGATGTCGGTGGTCAGCCGCTGCCGCAGCACGTTTTCCTCGAGCACCACCCAGTTGAGCTTGATATCGGGATGCTGTTTTTCGAAGACCTGGGACAGCCGCTGCATGCGCACCATGTCGCTGTTGTTGACGGTGGCAACGGTGACCGATTCGACGGCCTGGGCAACACCGGTCAACCCGAGACCGGCCAACAGCAGCAAGGCGATAGGGCGCTTCATCTTCTTCTCTCCGTGACTGCCACGACGGGCAGCTTGTTGTTGTTATGAATGGCGGGCCGCCGATATAAATCTGATCTCGACAGCGCAGCTGGAGAGGATTACAACAGCAGGGCCAAGCCGCTGGCTAACCTGGCATTGACCAGTTGCCGATACATTTTTGACCTGGATCGCCGAGCGCATCGAGGTCAAAAAAGCATCGATAGCCAGGCTGGTCTGTGCGGGCCTACAAGAACAAGCAGAGGTACATCATGAAGGCGACCGCCTTCCTCGAGGCGCGACCGGCAGAGCTGGAAGTGATCCTTGCCGCGCCCGACCAGAGCTTTCGCTGGTACGAGCACGACTATCCCTACGCCTTGGCGCGCTGGAATCATCACCCCGAATACGAGATCCACCTGATCCGCCAGGGCAGCGGCCGGCTGCTGGCCGGCGACTATGTCGGGCCCTTTGCGGCAGGTCATGTGGCCATGATCGGGCCGGATCTGCCGCATGACTGGATCGGTGATCTGCCACCCGGCGAGGTGATCGCCGGCCGTGACGTGGTCATCCAGTTCAACGGCGAATTGTTGCGCTCGCTGAGCGCCGTGGCGCCGGAGCTGGGCGATTATCTGCCGTTGCTGGAACAGGCCCGCCGCGGGCTGGAGTTCACCGGCGACACGGCTCGGCAGGCGGCGGCCTTGATCGAGGCGATCGGCCAGGCCCACGGCGCCGAGCGGCTACTCAGGCTGTTCGCCTTGCTGGGCTTGCTGTCCCGGGCACCGGAAACCGAAAGGCTCGTCCTGGCCAGTGCCTGTTATGCGCCGGCGCTGGATGCCCGCAGTTCCGCCCGGGTGCATCAGGCCTTCGACTATCTGCTGAGCGAACTCACCGAGGATATCCGGCTGCCAGTGATCGCCAGGCGCGTCGGCATGAGCGAGGCGGGTTTTTCGCGTTTCTTTAAGAAGGTCACCGGCCACGGTTTCATCGAACTGGCGCGCAAGCTGCGCATCCAGCGGGCCTGTCGGCTGCTGCTGCAGGCGGAATTGTCCATCGCCGCCATCTGTTTCGAGGTCGGCTATTCCAATCTGTCCAATTTCAACCGGCATTTCCGTAACGAGACCGGACGGACGCCCAGTCAGTATCGACAGGAGCAGATCGGAACCCTGCGTCAGCAGCCGAATGGGTGAGGGCGGGCGAGGGTGGTTGTGCCCTGGACCGGTCGGGCTTTTATAGAGGTAGGCGTACCTGGCCCCGGAGCGCCAGATACGCCGAACACAGGCTTATTCCGCGCTGGACGGCTTGGCCCAGAGGTTGATGTCGCCTTCGACCGCATGGGTGTCGATCTCGGCCAGTTCCTCGGCGGTAAAGCTCAGGTTGTCCAGCGCCGCCACGTTTTCCACGATCTGTTCGGGCCGACTGGCACCGATCAGGGCGCTGGTGATGCGCGGATCGCGCAGGGTCCAGGCCAGGGCCAGCTGCGCCAGGCTCTGGCCGCGGCGCTTGGCGATGGCATCCAGGACGCGGACCCGGGCCAGGTTCTCGGCGGACAGATGGCCTTGCTGCAGCGACTGGCCACCGGGCTGATTGACCCGGGCTTCGGCCGGAACGCCATTGAGGTACTTGTCGGTCAGCAAGCCCTGGGCCAATGGCGTAAAGGCGATCACGCCACTGCCGATTTCCTCCGTCGCATCCAGCAGATCCTTTTCGATCCAGCGATTGAGCAGGTTGTAGGCCGGCTGATGGATCAGCAGCGGGATCTTCCAGTCGGCCAGCAGCTTGGCCATTTCCCGGGTCTTGGTCCCCGAATAGGAGCTGATGCCGATATAGAGCGCCTTGCCTTGCTGGACCGCGGTGGCCAGGGCACTGGCGGTTTCTTCCAGCGGCGTGTGTTCGTCGAAGCGGTGCGAATAGAAGATGTCGACGTAATCCAGGCCCAGGCGCTTGAGGCTCTGGTCCAGGCTGGCCAGCACGTATTTGCGCGAGCCGCCACCTTGGCCATAGGGCCCGGGCCACATGTCCCAGCCGGCCTTGCTGGAGATGATGAGCTCGTCGCGATAGGCGGCGAAGTCTTCACGCAGCAACCGACCGAAATTGATCTCGGCGCTGCCATAGGGCGGCCCGTAGTTATTGGCCAGGTCGAAGTGATTGATGCCCAGATCGAAGGCGGTGCGCAGCAAGGCGCGCTGACGATCCAGCGGCGTGGTATCGCCAAAGTTGTGCCAGAGGCCCAGCGACAACGCCGGGAGCACGAGACCGCTGCGACCCACGCGGCGGTAAGGAATACGGTCATAACGATCGGAAGCGGCTTGATAAGCCATGCAAAATTCCTCGGGATGGAATACGTGTTGGAAACCCAGGACATTCGCGCGTGGTGACACAGGCAGAGGCGCGACAACCAGAAAGAGCTCCGGGAAAGGACGCCATCCGATTAAAGCTGTCGACGGCGTCTTGTACAAACGGGCGCTGCGGAATTTGCGGTACAGGTGTGGCAGCGGCGATCTGAATGCCCGAAGCCGTAATGCCAGGCAAAATGACCAGATCGCAGGAAATGGAAGAAAGCAGCCAACGTGAAAAGGCAGCCACTCGATGCAGCACTCCATAACCATAACTTCGCATAATGTATATTATGTTAAATTGGATATGGACAGGTGCTGGTCATTGCCCTTTGCCATCCAATTAGCCCACTGCCTTTCTCCCTTACTGCCAGACCAGGCTCGGCTTCGAC
Source organism: Pseudomonas sp. MS15a(2019) (assembly GCF_013277805.1). NCBI lineage: Bacteria > Pseudomonadati > Pseudomonadota > Gammaproteobacteria > Pseudomonadales > Pseudomonadaceae > Pseudomonas > Pseudomonas sp. MS15a(2019). The sequence goes on along the minus strand of NZ_VBTN01000003.1, from coordinate 203,153 downwards.
TTCCCTACCCTGGCATCGTCGACCAGCTTGTTTTTAACTGCAGCGATTGCTGCTTGTGACGAATCTTCGCTGCGCGAACAAAACCGTCTTTGGCTTGCACCGCTGGACCTGTACACGGCTGCAGAACAATTTCTCGCCGGCATCCAGTGTCACCCGCACGCATCGCTGCTCAGCGTTTCTGCTAAAGGTCGTTCAGCGACGATCCTGAAGACGCGCCTGTTACCGACCGCGCCTTCAGGATCTTTCAGCTCACCGTTGAACGTTCTGGCTGATTGTCGCCAGTCATCCAGCCAAGGCCTGCTCCAGGCGCTGCAAGCGTTCCTGGTAGATCCGACGTGCCGCTAATGCATCTTCCAACGTTACGGCGACGAACCGCGCCTTCTGGTTGGGCTGCAGCTGGCCGATCAGATCCAGGTCGCTGCTGATGACCGTGCCGATCATGGCGTAACCGCCGCCCGACACCGCGTCTCGGTGCAGGACGATGGGCTCGAGGCCCGCCGGTACCTGGATCGAGCCGATGGGATAACAGCTGTCGACGATATTGGATGGATCCGAGCCGGCCCCAAAGGGTTGTTCGCGCGGCGTGAATGCCAGCGGTCGACCGCCCTTGAATCTATAGCCGATGCGATCGGCTTCGGAGCCCACCGTCCAGGTATCGGCGAAAAAGGCCTCGGCGGCTTCCGCGGTCAGGCGGTGATGATAAAGCCCGGGTACGACACGCAAGGTCACTTCGCCGCCGCAGGCCGGTACCAGATCGCTCGGTAATCGAGTTCCAGGCTTGGCAGCTGCCGCTGGCGTTCCGATCGGCAATTCGTCTCCCGCGGCGAGACGTCGACCCTGGAAGCCACCGAGGCCACCCAGCGTATAGGTCGAACGACTGCCCAGCACCTCGGGCACATCGAAGCCTCCGGCCACCGCCAGATAGCCGCGGGCACCGGCCTTGAGGTAATCGAACTTGAGCACCTGGCCGGCCCGCACCATGAAGGCCTCGTCCAGCGGCATTTCGGCGCCGTCCAGGCGTGGCGTCATGCGCGCGCCGCTCAGGGCGACCAGGGCGTTTTCGGCGAACTGCAGCTCCGGCCCGAGCAAGGTGCATTCCAGCGCGGCGGCGCCGGCTGCATTGCCCACCAGCAGATTGGCCGCACGCAAGGCATAGCTGTCCATGGCGCCGGACGGCGGAATGCCCAGGTGATAGTAGCCTTCGCGACCGAGGTCCTGGATCGCGGTGGCCAGGCCGGGTTTGAGTACCTTGATCATGCCGGCTCCTCCATCAGGGCGCGCGGATAGCCACGGGGATCGTCGAGAAAGGCGTCCAGGGAAAAGTCCATGGGGCGTATGTTCAGGGTGAAGCTACCCTCCTCTACCTCGGCCAGCATCCGGTCGTACTCGGCGCGGTCAATGGCGCGGAAGCGGACGATGTCGCCGGGCCGGAAAAACACCATGTGCTCTTGCAGATAGTCGAGGCGCTGCGCCGGATCGTAGATGGGCGCTGGCGTCACCCCGAACATCTGGTAGCCACCGGCACCCCGGACCGAGTAGATGCAGCCGAAGCAGCCGCCGTGACCCAGGGTCTGTTTGGGCGTGTCGGTGCGGGGCCGCAGGTACTTCGGCACCTGCAGCTGCCGCTCCGGCTCCACCATCTGGAACATGAACGGTAGCCCGGCGACGAAGCCCACCATGGAGACGAACCAGGGCGCGCCGCTGTGGGCCGCGATAAAGGCTTCGACATCGGCCAGGCCGTTGATGCGCGCGGCGTATTCCAGATCAGTGGCGGACGGATCCTGGTGGCGATCGCGAAAGCGCATCAGCGTCTCGTGGGTCCAGGGGTCGTTGTAGAGCACCGGGATCTCGATGATGCGGGTGGCCAGTTGGCGCTCGGCCACCGCCAGGTCTTCCACGCCCTGGACGGCGGCCAGCAGCCGGTCGGGCGGCAGGACATCGGGATCGAAGCGAATCTGGAAGGAGGCATTGGCCAGGCAGATGTCGTGGATGCCGGGCAACTGCAGCGCCTGCACCGCGCGGGTCATGGCCAGGCCACGGAAAAAGGTCTCCAGGGACATGCTTTCGGACAATTCGACGAACAGGTGCTCGTCGCCGCCAAAGCTGTAGCGGATCGCGGTCGTCATGCGGGAATCTCCTCGGCCAGCCAGTGTTCCAGGGTACCGGTGTCGAAGCAGGCTTCGATCACCCAGGGTTCGTCCAGCAGCCGTCGATGCAGGGATGCGGTGGTGGCCATGCCGGTAAAGCGCAACTCGTCCAGCGCCTGACGCGCACGGGCCAGCGCCTCGGTGCGATCGGCGCCATGGGCGATGAGCTTGGCCAGCAGCGAGTCGTAGTAAGGCGGCACCCGATAGCCGGCATAGAGATGGCTGTCGACGCGGATGCCCGCGCCACGCGGCCAGGCGAGCTGCTCGACCGTTCCGGGACTGGGGAAGAAATTGCGCGCCGGGTCCTCGGCGTTGAGCCTCAGCTCGATGGCCGCGCCCAGCAGATGGATGTCTTCCTGGCGCAGCCGCAGGGGTTCGCCACCGGCGATGCACAGCATGGCCTGGACCAGGTCGATGCCGGTGACCATCTCGCTGACCGGATGCTCCACCTGGATGCGGGTATTCATCTCGATGAAGAAGAACTCGCCTCGGGCTTCGTCGAACAGGTATTCCAGAGTGCCCGCGCCGCGATAGCCGAGACTTTCGGCCAGACGGACCGCGCTGGCGCAGAGGGTCTCGCGCTGGGCAGCGCTCAGCACCGGTGATGGTGCTTCTTCCAGAAGTTTCTGACGGCGACGCTGTAACGAGCATTCGCGTTCGAACAGATGCACCGCGCGCTGGCCATCGCCCAGGATCTGTACCTCTATATGGCGAGCGTGCTCGATGAAGCGCTCCAAATAGAGGGCACCGTTGCCAAAGGCGGCCTGGGCTTCACGTTGAGCGAGGGGAAATTCCCGCGCCAGTTCGGCGGCATCGCGGGCCAGGCGGATGCCCCGGCCTCCTCCTCCCGCCGACGCCTTGATCAGCAGCGGATAGCCCACCGTCTCGGCTGCCGCTATGGCCGCTTCTATATCGGCCGGTTCGGCGGCGGAGCCAGGCACCACCGGCACGCCAGCCGCCAGGGCGGTACGCCGCGCCTCGGCCTTGTCGCCCATGCGGCGAATGATGTCACCCGAGGGGCCGACGAAGATGGCACCGGCCTCCTCCACTGCATCGGCGAAGGCCGCGCTCTCGGCCAGGAAGCCATAGCCGGGATGGACCGCATCGGCACCGCTGTCGTGCAGCGCCCTGAGCAGCGCGTCGATGTTGAGGTAGCTGCGATCCGCCCGCGCTGGGCCGATCACCACCACGGCATCAGCCTGCCGCGCCGCCAGGGAATCCTGGTCCGCCTCGCTGCAGGCTAGCACCGTCTCGATGTTCAAGGCCTTGGCGGCGCGCAGAATACGGACAGCGATCTCGCCACGATTGGCGACCAGCAGACGGCGGATGCCGCCCCCTGTCGTGCTCACGAGTCGGCTCCGCTCAGGGTCGCCAGCAACTGACCCGGCTCGACCGGATCGCCGTCTTCGACCACGAAGGCCGTGAGGGTCCCGGCGACCTCGGCGTGGACCTCCGAGAATTGCTTCATCACCTCGACCAGGCCGATCACGGTACCGGCGGTGACGGTTTCCCCGACATCCACATAGGGCGCCGCATCAGGTGTGGGTTTGCGATAGAACGTCCCGGGCAGGGGCGAGAGCACCGAATGTTCGGCCATGACGATTCCTCTTCTAGGCGATGTTGTCGGAAAGGCAGGCGTAGCGAAGGACTGGAGGACCCGGCGTCTTGGCGCCGGTGTCCGCATGAAAACTAGCCGGCGCCAGGGGCGCGGATGGCAATGCCGGCGGCGTCCAGGCGCTGGCGGATGGCCTGGGCCAGGCCCAGCGCACCGGGGGTATCGCTGTGCAGGCAGATGGATTCGAAGGTCACCTCGACCTCGCCCCCCTCCACCGTGGCGACCCGCCCCTGTTGGCAGGCTCTCAGCACTCGCTCGGCCACCGCCTGGGGATCCAGGGCGCCCACGCGCCGGACCAGTACGATGGAGCCGCTGGCGTCGTAGTCCCGGTCGGCATAGAACTCGCGTACCAGGGGCTGTCCCAGCTCGCGACCGATACGCCAGGTGGCGGAGTTGGGCAGGCAATAGAGCAGCAGCTCGGGTTCGAGCCGCTGCAGGGTCTCCACCAGCAGGCGGGCCGCCGCCTCGTCCCGTGACAGGTGCATGAACAGCGCGCCATGGGGCTTGAGGTGTTGCAGGCGCAAGCCGTGCAAGCGAGCGAATTCACGCAAGGCGCCGAGCTGGTAGACGATATCGGCTACCAGTTCTTCGGCGGGCATCTGCAACGGGCGGCGCCCGAAGCCCACCAGATCGCGATAGCCCGGATGGGCGCCGATGGCGACATTGCGCGCCTTGGCCTGCAGCACGGTGCGCTGCATGAGGCTGGGATCGCCGGCATGGAAGCCAGTGGCGATATTGGCCGAGCTGACCAGGTCGAGCAGCTGGTCATCCACGCCGTCGCCTAGGGTCCAGGCGCCCAAGCCCTCGCCCATGTCGGAATTGAAGTCCACCTCGATCATTGCGGTATTCCCTGGCAGCGGTGTGTTGTCCTCGACCTTAGGACTGCCCTGCCCCCTTGGGAAGATTTATTATCCAAGGTTCAGCGTTCGGAAAAATCGATACCTCAGGACGATCCCCATGGCCCTAACCCTGCGTCAACTGCGCTACTTTGCCGCGACCGCCGAACTGGGTCAGATCTCCCAGGCCGCCATCCACCTGAACATCTCCCAGTCGGCGGTGACCAGCGCCATCCAGGAACTGGAGGGCCTGCTGGGTGCCAGCCTGTTCGTCCGTTCGGCCCAGGGGATGGCCTTGACCGACGCCGGTCGGCATTTCCTCAACCATGCCTACGGCATCCTGCGCGGGGTCGACGACGCCCTGAGCAGCGCCCTGCCCGACCACCGCGCCAGCGGCGAGCTGCGCATTGCCGCCAGCTACACGGTGATCGGCTACTTCCTCCCCCACCACCTGCAACGCCTGGCACAGCTCTATCCCGAGGTGACGGTGGCGGTGCACGAGCAGGAGCGCCAGGCCATCGAGGAAGCGCTGCTGGACAAGCGCATAGACATGGCGGTGGTGCTGACCGCCAACCTGACCCACGAGGACATCGTCTCCGAAACGCTCTTCAATTCCGAGCGCCGCCTCTGGCTGCCCAGTGGCCATCCCTTGCGCGATCAACCCGACGTCAGCTTGGCCGATGTTGCCCGCGAGCCCTATGTCCTGCTCACCGTCGACGAGGCCGAACAGAGCGCCATGCGCTATTGGCGCCAGTCGGGCCTTGAACCCCAGGTGCGCTTGCGCACCAGCTCGGTGGAGGCCGTACGCAGCATGGTGGCCAACGGCAGCGGCGTGGCCATCCTTTCCGACCTGGTCTATCGGCCCTGGTCCTTGGAGGGCAAGCGCCTGGAAACGCGCACCCTGGTGGAGCCCATCACCCCCATGAGCGTGGGGCTGGCCTGGCACAGGGAGCATCCACTGACGCCGGCCATGCAGGCCTTTCGCAGCTACTTCCACAGCGCCTTTCTGGCGCCCCAGCAGCTGGGCGCGCGACGGTGACTGTAGATATAAATCCTCACGATCGAAAGGATTCGATCTGAATAATAGCTTGGATAGCTAAAATCCTCACGATCTTGAGGATTGCATCGGTTATCCCTTTGGCGTTAGCCTGATCCCCACGCTCGTGAGGATAAATCATGCAGGTGATACTCAAGAATGCCGCCGACCTGGGCGCCCTCGTCCGCCAGGCGCGCAAGGCCCAGTCGCTGCGCCAGGACGATGCCGCCGGCAGTCTCGGCGTCAGTGAAAACTTTCTCGGCAAGGTCGAGCGCGGTGGCGAAACCGTCCAGTGGGGCAAGCTGTTCCAGGTACTGGAAGGCCTGGGAGTGCGCCTGATCGTGGATCTGCCCCCCGAGGTGGAAGCCCAGCCGGATACTCGGACACCATGAGGCGTGAACTCCTGGCCTGGATCGACGACCAGCTGGTAGGTCGGCTGGCTGACGAGAACGGTATCTGGTCCTTCCAGTATGAACCCGGCTGGCAGGCCTTCGCGCTCTGTCCACAATTGCCCTTGCAGCGAGCGCCGCTGATCGATGGCAGTTCGCAGCGACCGGTGCAGTGGTACTTCGATAACCTGCTACCCGAGGAAGGCCAGCGGCAACTGCTCGCCCAGGATGCGCGCCTGGATGCCGCCGATGCCTTCGCCCTGCTGAGCTGGTACGGCGCCGAATCCGCCGGCTCCCTTACCCTGCTCGCCGAAGGTCAGCACCTGCCGCCGGGAGATCGCCGCCGCCTGAGCGATGCCGATCTCTCCCGGCGGATCCAGGCCATGCCGCAGCTGCCGCTGACCCACGAGGCGCACAAGCGCATGTCGCTGGCCGGCGCCCAGCACAAGCTGGCGGTGATCCTCGATGACCAGGGGCTGCAGGAACCCGTGGGCGCCCTGCCCTCTACCCATATCCTCAAGCCGGACCATCCCCACGAGGCCTTCGCCCATTCGGTGATCAACGAGTGGTTCACCATGCGCCTGGCGGGTCTGGCCGGGCTGATGGTTCCCGCCGTCGAGCGCCGCTACGTGCCCGAGCCGGTCTATCTGATCGAGCGCTTCGACCGCGTCCGTACCCCGGGCGGCTGGCAGCGACGCCACGGCATCGACGCCTGCCAGGTGCTGGGTCTGGACCGTCATTTCAAGTACCAGGCGGGTAGCGTGGAGCGCCTGGCCGAGCTGGCCCGGCTGTGCGAGGCGCCCGCCGTGACCCGGACGCGGCTGTTCACCTGGCTGGCCTTCAACGTGCTGGTGGGCAATACCGATGCTCATCTAAAGAATCTGGGCTTTCTGGTCTCACCGCGGGGGCTGGCCCTCGCACCCTGCTATGACCTGCTCTGCACGGCGGTATACGAGAGCCGCGCTTTCGACCAGCAGCGCTGGCCGGACGCAACCACCCTCGCCTGGCCGATCCTCGGTGAAAACCGGCTGGCGGCCATCGACCGCGAGCGATTGCTGGATGCAGCCGAGGTGCTGGGTATCAAACGCTCACCGGCCGCCGCCCAGCTGCAACGCCTACGGCAACGCCTGCCCTCCCAGGCTCAGCAGCTGCTGGAACAGACCGAGCGGGAAAATCAGGCCCTGGCCGGCGCGTGGCCGGAGTTGCGGGCGGTCTTCGCCGGCGAGTTGCGCTGCCTGCGGGCGATCAGGGCGCTGATCGCCGAACAGGTCGAGCGGCTGGCCTGACGGCTACGCTCAAAGTGGCAACACCGCCAGCAGCCGCTCGCGTCTGAGCTGTTGCAGGCGAGCGATCAGCTCACCCGTGGGCGTGCTGCTCGTGAACTGTTGCAGTCGTTGACCGGCGACCGATCCCAGCCATTCCAGCTCGTTAAAGCCTTCCGGCTCGACCGCCAGCAGCAGGCAGTCACCGCCCAGCAGGGACAACAGCCGTACGATCCGGCTCTGCGGACCCTGGGTGAGCCACTCCTCGTGCAGCCCGTCGACGTCCTCCAGCTGCAACACCGGGAGATCGCTGCAGCCGGGCAAGCCGCTGCGCAATTCCCCCGTTACCGTGGGGTCGAGACCGCCATGCAGGATGACCAGCGCCACGGCCGGTCGGAGGTCATCTACCGCTATCCAGGGTTGGCTCGTCATGCGGGACCTCCTCGTGACCGGTCGTGGCCTGGGCTCAGGCGAAGGCGTTGTGGTAGGCGTTGAGCGCCGGTGCGCCCCCGAGGTGAACATAGAGCACCCGGCTGCCCTTGGCGATCTCGCCACTGCGCGCCATGGCGATCAGCCCGGCCATGGATTTGCCCTCGTAGACCGGGTCGGTGAGCATCCCCTCCATCTGCGCGGTGTAGCGGATGGCCTCGACGGTGGGACCATCCGGCAGGCCGTAGTCCGGTCCGCAGAACCGTGGCTCGATGATGACGTCCTCGTCGCGGATCTCCTGCTTCAGGCCGATCATCTCGGCGGTGTTGCGCGCGATCTTGGTCACCGCGGCGCGGGTCATCTCGGCGTCCGCCGCCGTGTCAATGCCGATCAGGCGGCGTTCCCGCTCCTGGGCGCGAAAGCCCACCACCATGCCGCCCTGGGTAGAACCGGTACAGGTGGCCGTCACCACGGTATCGAAGAAGAGGCCCTGGTCGCGCTCTTGCGCCGCCAGTTCATCGGCAAAATGGGCATAGCCGAGGCCACCTAGGGGATGGTCCGAGGCGCCGGCGGGAATGGCGTAAGGCTTGCCGCCTTCACGCCGCACCTCGTCCAGGGCGCGCTCCCAGGTGGCCTTCACCGCGGTGGAATAGCCCTCGCCTTCCAGCAGCGTCTGGGCGCCCATCAGGCGGGACAGCAGGATGTTGCCGACCTTGTCGTAGACCGGGTCTTCCCACTTGGTCCACTCCTCCTGAACCAGCCGGCACTTCATGCCCAACACCGCGGCGACGGCGGCCACCTGGCGCGTGTGGTTGGACTGGATGTTGCCGATGGACACTAGGGTATCGCAGCCCTGCGCCAGCGCATCGGCGGCCAGCCATTCCAGCTTGCGCACCTTGTTGCCGCCATAGGCGAGACCGGAGGATACGTCGTCACGCTTGGCCCAGAGTTCGATACCGAGGTCCTTCGACATGCGCTCCAGCTTGTGCAAGGGCGACGGGAAATAACCGAGCTTGACGCGGGAAAAACGCTTTTCGAGGTCCAGGGACATAGCAGCGACTCCAGTGATGAGAGAACGCCTTCCATGCTAGGCAAAGCTCTGGAAAAGGTGCTTTCGAATGACCGGCACAAAACCTGCTTTCCTTCTGGATTAGGTGTTTGAACGACAAGACCCTTCAGTCAGAATCCTCTTCCAAAGGAGAATCTTTCGATGAGCGAAAGCGCGGAACTCACTCCGGTCGAACGCAAGATCCTGAGAGCCCTGCAACAGGACGGCCGTCTGAGCAATGCCGAGCTGGCCCGCCAGGTGTCCCTGAGCCCCAGCGCCTGCTGGAATCACACGCGTAAGCTGTTCGACAGCGGCGTCATCACCGGCGTCAGGGCCCATGTGGACCCCAAGGCCGTGCAGCGGGAGACCGCGGTACTGGTAGGGGTGGTGCTGGACCGATCGACCCCGGAATCCTTCCAGGCCTTCGAAGCGGCCGCCCGCGCCCTGCCCCCGGTGTTGGAGTGCTACCTGGTGGCCGGCGACGTCGACTACTTCATCAAGCTCAGGGTCAAGGACATCGCCGCCTTCAATCGCCTGCACAGCGAGCGGCTGATCGCCCTGCCCGGCGTGCGCCAGGTGCGCACCTTTTTCGTGCTGAACGAAGTCAAGACCGAGGGGTTGTTGCCTATCTGATTCGGCGGGTGGCGCCTAGGCAGGGACAGGTGCCGAGCGGCGCCCGTTCAGGATAGCTGTCGGTTTCCGAAATTGTTGCGACATTTTGGAAATACCTAAACCGGAATCAGCCAATGACAGAAATCGACCCTTAGCAGCCATTTGTGTAGCGCGTCCTCATAGGTAGAGTTGAGATAGGCAAGACACCAGGTCTAGGCGAACGATCCTCCGGTAGGCGCTATTTACTCTTACGGTCTAATGATGGCTGTGTGATCTCAGTCCGGTTACGCTCGGTCGCACCAGGAAGGAAGAGCGATTGCTTGTTCTTTTTGAGTTTCGAACTGAGGTGCTATAAAGAGTGTTAGAACACACCTCTCGTGCTTTCTGATATATGCAATTCGACTCACAGCGAGGAAGGACTCCATGTCTTTTAGTGACTATTGGAAAGGCCCAGCACACCGGCAGCGTGCGGAGGCCCTAGAAGCTGAGCTCGCGAAGCTTCATGCCAAATGTTCGCAGTTACAGGCGCTAATTACGCAAATAGGTGCCATGGACGTAGTAAACGTCCAGAACCTCGTTGAGCAAGAGAAGGTGAGGCTGGCGGCTGTTCGCGAAGAAACTCAACGATCAGAACGGGAGATGGCAGCGCTTGCCCAGCGTTCCACTGATCTGCAAGAGCAGATACTTATATGGGAGGAGACAGTTCTCCTAGAGAGTTTTGCGCTCTACGAGCCAAGGTTCAAGCTAACCACTAGCCAAGAGTACAAGGCTCGCTTAGATAGCGTCCGCGATAGACAGAAGGTGATGGTCAAGAATGCACAGGCCGCAACCGGCAACATGCAATGGACTGTGAACAACAGCCAGGCGCAAGGCCGCAAACTTGTGAACGACATGATTAAGCTAGTGATCCGCTCTTTCAACAACGAAGCGGATGCATGTGTAGCCAACGTGAAATTCGACAACGTTGAGCTTGGGGAAAAGCGAATCCTCAAATCGTTCGAAGCCTGCAATCGGCTCGGCAAGATCATGAGTGTAGAGATATCTGGTATTTACCTCGACCTCAAGCTTGACGAGCTTTATCTTGCCCATGAATTTCAGATCAAGAAACAAGAAGAAAAGGAAGAGGCAAAACGTGCCCGAGAAGAGCTTCGAGAGCAGCAGAAGCTGGAGCAGGAAATTCGCTCGGCGCGGGAGAAAATTGCTAAGGAGAGGAAGCACTTTACGGCTGCTATGCGCGACCTTCAGGCTCGTCTTGAGCAAGCACAATCGGATGAAGAGCGTTCAGCGCTACTAGTAAAGCTAGCCGAAATTGAAGCTAGTCGATCCGAGCTAGAGAGCGAGGAAAAGCTCATTGATTATCGCGAGCAGAATGCCAAAGCCGGATATGTGTATGTGATCTCTAACCTTGGGGCATTCGGTGAAGGTGTTTACAAGATAGGCATGACACGCCGTTTGGAACCTATGGACCGAGTAGACGAGCTAGGTGACGCCTCAGTGCCATTCTGGTTCGATGTGCATGCCATGGTTTTCTCGAATAATGCGCCCGCGTTAGAAGCAAAGCTGCACGACCACTTTGCATCAGGCCGGCTCAACAAGGTCAATGGGCGTAAAGAATTTTTCCGGGCTGACATTGCTGAGATCGAGCGAATCATTCGGGAAAATTATGATGCTGTTGTGGAAGTCACCCACGAGGCGGCAGCAGAGCAGTACCGTGAAAGTCTTCGCATGGCTCTTCCTAAGCCGGCTATTCAGCAAGCAGAGCGAATAGCTGCACGAGGATAAGGTGCGCCCGCTATGGGTCGATAGCAGGCCTCCGAGCTGTTCCCACCTATTAAAGGCCATCCCTAAAAATTGTTCACGGAAAATTCCGCAGGCAGTCGCAGCAGTTTCGAAAATCTAAAGTCGCCACTTGTGGCCCTCGCCGGCTAGGAGTCGCACCTGTTTCGGAAACCGACAAGAGGATCAAGCCTTTACGGCTAGAGCCAGGATGGTGGCCACCAGCGCCTGGGTGCGCGGGACCAGGGTGTCGAGCACCAGGAACTCGGCGTCGGTATGCACCTTGCCGCCAATCGGGCCCAGGCCACAGAGAGTGGGCACACCCAGGCTGGCGGTAAAGCCGGAGTCGGCGCAACCGCCGGTGAACTCCCCCTCCACGCTGAAGCCGAGTGCTTGCGCCTCGCGCTGGTAGAGCGCCAGCAGGTCACGGCTCAGGTACTCTTCCATGGGTAGGAACAGGCCGGTGGTGATGACGCTGGCCCGGGTTCCCGGCAGCTCTCCCTCGGCGACGATGGCCTCTATGCGCTTCTGCAGCTCGGGCCAGTCGGCCAGGGCGACGAAGCGCACGTCCAGGCGCGCGGTGGCGCTGGGCGCCACGGTATTGCTCGAGGTACCGCCCTCGATGAGACCGACATTGGTGGTGATGCCACGCTCGTAGTCGGTCAGGGCGTGCAGCTTGACCACCTTGAGCGCCAGGGCCTGGATGGCGCTGGCGCCCTCGGCGTGGCTGACGCCGGCATGGGCGGCACGACCGCTCACGCTGATGGCCAGGGTGGCGCCGCCCTTGCGCGCCTTGACCACGTTGCCACTGACCCGCCCGGGCTCGCAGTTGAGCACGGCCCGGGCGCCGCGGGCCGCCGCTTCCAGGTATGGGCGAGCCGTGCCGGAGCCGATCTCTTCATCGCCGGTGTAGAGCACCCGCACTGGAAACGGCAACTCGCCGGCGCGCTTCAGCGCGCGCAAGGCGAAGCAGCTCGCCACCAGGCCACCCTTCATGTCCGCGACACCGGGACCATAGGCCTGGCGGGCATCCTGGGTGAAGCCGCGGCTGGCCACGGTACCCGGCGGAAAGACGGTGTCGCGATGGCCCAGCAGCAGCACCGCGGCGCCCGTGGCGGGCCCCACCTGGGCGGCAAGGACGTCACCGAAGTCGGTAACCGGCGTCCGGGTGACCTCAATGCCGTCTTCGTCCAGGGCGGCGGTGAGCACGGCGCCGACGGCATCCACGCCGGCCTTGTCGTAGCTGTTGGAATCGGTATCGACCAGGCGTTGCAGGAGACGGGTCATCGGCTCGCGCTGGGTGGCGAGCCACTCCAGGGCAGTAGTCTTGGCAAGGGACATCAGCTGCGGCTCCAGCGATCGCCCAGGTCCCAGAACAGCCCGGCCATGAGTTGCAGCCCCTGCCGCACGACCGGGGCCAGGAGATGCTCATTGGGCGCGTGCTGGGAGCAGGCGGGATAGGAATGAGGTACCCAGAGGGTGGGCAGTTCGAGAATGTCGGCAAAGATGTCATTGGGCAAGCCGCCGCCGAAATTGGGCAGCAAGGCGGGCTTTGCGCCCAGGGTGTGGGTCAGGGACGTCAGGGCCCAGTCCACCCAGGGATTCTCCGGGTCCAGGCGCGAGGCGTGGAGGATCTCGTCTTTGGCACGGGTGACCCGCACCGCGGCGAAACCCTGCTCGGCCAGGTGCGCCTCGATCAGCGGGATGAAGGTCGTGCAGTCGCAGCCGGCGACGAAGCGGATTTGGCAGTGGGCACGGGCACTACCAGGAATGGCATTGACCGGTGCCTCGGGATTGCCGGTGGTGAAGGCCAGTAGTTCGAAGGTGTTCCAGCCATAGACGCGTTCGGCTGGGGTCAACCCAGGCTCGCCCCAGAGGGGATCGATGGCCGGATCACCCGGCGCGCCGCCCACCTCGATGTCGGCCAGCGCCCTGCGCACCGGTGCGGGCAGCTCGGTGGGCTTGAGCCCCGCGACCTGGATCTGGCCCCGGGCATCCACCAGGCTGGCCAGGGCGTGGGCGAGAATGATGCCGGGATTGGCCAGCAGTCCGCCCCAGTTGCCGGAGTGATGGCCGCCATCGCGCAGCTCCAGGTGCAGGTCGAAATTGAAGGTGCCCCGGGCACCCAGGAACAGCGTTGGCCGGGATGCCGAAACCCGCGGACCGTCGGACGCGATGAACAGATCGGCGGCCAGCGCCTGGCGCTGCTCCTGGCAAAAGGCGCGCAGCCCGACCGAGCCGATCTCCTCGCCCATCTCCAGCAGCAGCTTGACGTTGTAGCCCAGGCGTCCGCCGCGGGCGGCGATCACCTGTTCCAGCGCCGCCAGGTTGAGCAGGTGCTGGCCCTTGTTGTCGGCGGTGCCGCGGCCGTACCAGCGCTCGCCCTGCTCCACCAGGGTCCAGGGCGCAAGGCCTTCGCGCCAGCGGCTGGCATCGCCACGCACCACGTCACCGTGGCCATAGCTGAGCAGGGTCGGCAACGCCGGATCCTCGATCCGCTCGGCGATCAGCAACGGTCCCTTGCCGGCGACCGGATTGTCCAGCTGCCGGCTGGTGAAGCCGAGACTGGCCACATAGGGGGCGATGAACTCATTCAGGTAGCGCTGCAGCTCCGCCTGGCGCTCGGGTTCCTGGCTTTCGGTGGGATGGGCCACGGCGGTGGCGAGCCGGGCACGGAAGGCGCCGCTGTCGAAGTGCGCGGCGGCAAGCTCAAGGGCATGGGTACGGCTGGTCATGGCGGACTCCGGGGTCAGGCGGGTTCGGGGAGGTGGCAGCGCTTGCTGCCGCCGGGGATGGGTTCACGTTCCGGATAGCGCTCGGCGCAGGGGCCGAAGCAGCGCGGGCAGCGGGGATGGAAGGCGCAGCCACTGGGCGGCGAGATGGGATTGGGAAAGCTGCCGCCCAGGCCCAGCGCCGGCAGGCCCAGGCTGGGATCAGGGGTGAGCACCGCATCCAGCAGCGCCCGGGTATAGGGATGCGCCGGCTGGGCGAACAGCGCCGCTCGCTCGCGCTCCTCGACGATCTTGCCGAGGTACATCACCGCCACCCGGTCGGCCAGGTGCTCCACCACCGCCAGGTTGTGGCTGATGAGCAGATAGGTCAGGCCGAATTCACGCTTGAGTTCCAGCAGCAGATTGAGGATCTGCGCCTGCACGGAGACGTCCAGCGCCGAGGTGGGTTCGTCGCAGATCAGCACGTCCGGGCGCATCACCAGGGCGCGGGCGATGGCCACCCGCTGGCGCTGGCCGCCACTGAGCTGACCGGGATGGCTGTCGGCGGCGCGCCGTGGCAAGCCCACCACGTCGAGCATCTCCGCGACCCGCCGTTGCTGCTCGGCGGGCGTGCCCAGGCCATGCACCTTGAGCGGCAGCGCCACGATCTCGCGCACCGTCTTGCGCGGATTGAGCGACGAGTAAGGGTCCTGGAAGATCGGCTGGATGTGCCGGGCCATGCGCTTGCGATCCACCCCGCGCAGGTGCTCGCCGCCCACTAGGATGTCGCCGCTGGTGGGCGCCAGCAGCCCCAGCAGCAGCTTGGCCAGGGTGCTCTTGCCGCACCCCGATTCCCCCACCAGACCCAGGGTCTCGCCGCGATAGAGCCGTAACGAAATGCCATCCACCGCCTTGAGGGTGGCCGGCGGGCGGAACAGACCGCGTCCCAGGGTGAATTCGCGGCGGATGTCACAAAGCTCCAGGACGATCTCGCGGCTCATCGCACACCTCCGACCCGGCGCAGGGGTTCGCTGGGCTGGGCGAAGTGGCAACGCGCCAGGTGCGCGCCCTTCTCCAGCAGCGGCACGCTGTCGGCGCAGGCCGCCACCGCCTGCGGGCATCTGTTGCGAAAGGCGCAGCCGTGCTGTTCGCCGACCAGGCTGGGGACCAGGCCGGGGATGGCGCCCAGCGGCTGGCCGGGACGGGTCCGGCCCGGTACCGGGATGCTCGCCAGCAAGCCACGGGTATAGGGGTGTCGCGGCGCGGCGAAGAGTTCGGCGGCCGGTGCCTGCTCGACGATTTGGCCGGCATACATGACCGCTACCCGATCGGCGATGCGCGCCACCAGCCCCAGGTCGTGGGTGATGAAGACGATGGCCGTGCCGAATTCCCGCTGCAGGTCGCGCAACAGGTGCAGGATCTGCGCCTGGATGGTGACGTCCAGCGCCGTGGTGGGCTCGTCGGCGATGATGAGGTCCGGTTCGCACAGCAGCGCCATGGCGATGATCACCCGCTGCCGCAACCCGCCGCTGAGCTGGTGCGGATACTGGCGCAGGCGCTCGCCGGCGTTGCTGATGCCGACCTTTTCCAGCATGGCCTCGGCCCGTGCCCAGGCGGCCTTGCGGCCCAGCCTGCGGTGGCGCCGCAGTACTTCGGCGAGCTGATCACCGATGCTGTAGGCCGGATTGAGGGCGGTCATGGGCTCCTGGAAGATCATCGCCAGGCGATTGCCGCGCAGGTCGCGCATGCCCCTTTCACCCAGGGTCAGCAGGTCGTGTTCGCCCAGCATCAGCCGCGCCGCCTGGCGCCGGGCCTGGCGCGGCAGCAGATCCATCAGCGCCAGGGAGGTGAGCGACTTGCCGCAGCCGGATTCGCCCACTAGGCAGAGCGTCTCGCCCCGCTCCACCTGCAGGTCCAGGCCGCGCACGGCGTGCAGCGTGTCGTCCCCCAGGGGGATGTCGATGCGCAGGTCTTTAACGTCGAGCAGTGCCATGGTCAGTCCTCCGCTTAGTTGCGCCCGCTGGGCGCGGCCAGGTCCCGGATACCGTCACCGACCAGATTGATGGCCAGCACCAGCAGCATCAGGGCGACACCGGGAATGGCGATCACCCAGGGCGAAAAGAACATGTAGGGCTTGCCTTCGGCGATCATCAGGCCCCAGGACGGCAACGGTGGCTGCACGCCAACGCCGAGAAAGGACAGGGTCGCCTCCAGCAGGATGGCGTGGGCCATCTCCAGGGTGATCACCACGATCAGCGCCCCCAGCACGTTGGGCAGGATCTCGCCGACGATGACCCGCCAGGGTGAACAGCCCAGCGCCTGGGCGGCGGCCACGTATTCGGCGTCGCGGATCTGCTGCACGGCGGCACGCACCACCACGGCGAAGCGATCCCATAGCAGGCAGCCGAGCAGGATCACCACCACCTGCAGCGAGCCACCTACCAGGGAGGCGGCGGCCAGGGCCACCATCACCACCGGCAGGGCCAGGCGGGTGGTCACCAGGTAGCTCACCAGGGCGTCGATCTTGCCGCCGTAGTAGCCAGCCAACACCCCGAGCAAGGTGCCGATGGCGCCGGAGATGAGCGCCGCGGCAAGGCCGATGAATAGCGAGATGCGCGCGCCATAGAGCAGCCGGGAGAGATAGTCGCGGCCGAGCTTGTCGGTGCCCAGCGGATGGGCCCAGGTGCCCTTGGCCATCCATACCGGTGGTTTCATCCGCTGCATCACGTCTTGGGCATAGGGGTCGTGGGGCGCCAGCCAGGGCGCGGCCAGGGCGGCGAAGACGATGACGACGAGCAGCACGGCGCCCAGGGCGAAGCCGCGGTGACCGAACCAGCGGCGCAGCTGGCGGCCCAGCGTCGGGCGCGGGGGCAAATAGTCGTCGAGCACGAAGGGATTGGCGACGGTCATAGGGGCCTCCTAGCGCACGCGAATGCGCGGGTCGAGCAAGGCGTTGAGCAGATCGGCCACCAGTGTCAGCACGATGTAGATCAACGCGATCAAGAGGACGATGGCCTGCACCACCGGGAAGTCGTTGCGGGCGATGGCGTCCCAGGCCAGCTGGCCGATGCCCTGCAGGGAGAACACCGCCTCGATCACCACCGAGCCGCCCAGCATGAAGCCGAACTCCACCGCGGCCAGGGCCACCACCGGGATCAGCGCATTGCGCAGGGCGTGCTTGAACAGTACCCGCGCCGGACTCAGGCCCTTGGCTCGGGCGGTGCGGATGTAGTCAGCGCCCAGCACATCGAGCATCCCGGCACGAGTCAGGCGCATCAGCGAGGGGGTGGCGTAGTAGCCCAGGGCGACCGCCGGCAGGATGAAGTGCTGCCAGCTGGTGTTGCCAGATACCGGTAGCCACTTCAGGGTCACCGAGAAGATGACGATCAGCACCAGGGCGAACCAGAAGCTGGGCATGGCCTGGCCGAAGGTCGCCAGGGTCAGCGCCAGACGGTCGATCCAGGTATCGCGCTTGACCGCGGCCAGCACCCCGAGCGGGATGGCGATGAGCAGCGCCACCAGCAGCGCGATGGCGCCCAGGGTCAGGGTGATGGGCAGGCGGCTGGCGATGAGATCCCGCACCGATTCCTGGAAGAAGAACGACTGCCCCAGGTCCAGCCGCAGCAACTGCCCGACCCACTCGACGTACTGGGTCGCCAGGGGCTTGTCGAGTCCGTGTTGATGACGCACCACCTCGATCTGTTCGGCGGTGGCCTCGGGGCCGGCGATGGCGGTGGCCAGGTCGCCGGACAGGTGCAGCAGGAAGAAACTGATGAGGGAAACGGTAAAGGCCACGGCCAGGGCGATACCCAGGCGGCGCAGGAGGTATGCGGACATGCTCAGCTCCTCGGCTAGGGGCGCCCCCGTGGGGGGCGCCGGGACGGATCAGTTCCAGTGGGCCAGGGCGAAGCGCGGCAATTCGTCCGGATAGGGCTGGAAGGCCAGGTCCGAGGTGAAGGCGTAATTGATGGAATAGTTGAACACCGGCGCCCAGTAGGCCTGCTCGGCGATCCGCTGCAGCGCCTTGCGGTAGTTCTCCTTGCGCACGGCCGGGTCCATGGCGGTGTCGGCCACCTTGAGCCAGTCGATCACCTGGGGATCCTTGGCCACGTCGTCGGCGTTGCCCTTGAAGTAGACGCCGGTGGCCGCCGAAGCATCGGCGATGGAGAAGGAACCCCAGGCCAGAAAGGCCATGGGCACCTTGCCGGCGCGCTGCTGGTCACGCAGGGCGGCGTATTTCAGATAGCGCAGCTTGGCGTCGATGCCCACCGCACGCAGGTCCCCGATCAGCGCCTCGACCACGTCGCGGTCGCGGTAGGCGAAGATCTCGGTGCTGAAACCGTTGGGATAGCCGGCGGCCTTGAGCAGGGCCTTGGCCTTCGCCGGGTCGTAGGGGTAGCCCGGTACCGCCTTGGCGTCGCAACCGAATTGCTCCGGATAGCACGCCACCTGCAGCGGCTGGCTGCCGCCCCCCATGAGCTGACTGGCGATGGCTTTACGGTTGATCGCGTAATTGATCGCCTGGCGCACCTCTGCCTTGGCAAAGGGCGAATCCGGACTGGAGCTGCCCTGGGCATCCATGCTGAGGAAGCCGATCCTCATGCTGGCCCCGCTCTCCACGGTGAGATTGGGCGCGGCCTTGAGTTGCTCGGCCTGGTCCGGCGCCACGCGCCAGGCCCAGTCGATGCCGCCGGTCATGAGTTCGGCGAGACGGGTCTCGGCGTCGGGGATGACGCGGAACTGGATGTGGCCAATGCGCGGCTGCCCCTGGGGACTGTCCTTGAAATAGTCCGGATTGCGCTCCAGCGTGACCCCCTGACCGCTGGTGACCGCGACGATGCGATAGGGCCCGGTACCCACCGGCTTCTGCGCGAAGCCCGCCAGACCGACCTTCTGGAAGTACTTGCCGGGATAGATAGGCAAGGGATTGGCCAGGTATTCCAGCGCGGCTGGAAATGGCTGCTTGAGGTGCAGGCGGACCTTATATTCGCCCAGCTTCTCGGCGCTCTTGATCCAGTTGACGTTCTGCTGGGTGACCACCTTGCCCTCGGGCGAGGCCACGTAGTTGAAGGTGAAGACCACGTCATCGGCGGTGAAGGGATCGCCGTTGTGGAAGGTCACGCCCTGGCGCAGATCGAAGTCGAGGGTCAGCGGATCGACCTGCTGCCAATGGGTGGCCAGCATCGGCTTGTATTCGCCGGTCTGGGGATCGCGGTAGATCAGGGTGTCCCAGGCCAGGTGGGCGAGGATGACGCCTTCACGGGCATCGTTGTGATAGGGGCTGACGTTCTCGGGCTCGGTATCCGAGGCGTAGACCAGGGTGTCGTTGGCCTTGCCGGCGAAGGCCTGGCCCTGGGCCAGAAAGAGGGAAAACGCGATGCCACAAGCGAAACCTTTGAGTCCCATGCCGTCTGTCTCCGGGGCGGTGGTTGGTCAAAGGCAGGTCCGCGAAACGCGGGGAAGGAAGTCTTGCTGAAGGCTGTTATTGATCTCTTGACCCGACTCTAGGTCTTGCCATCCCATGCCACAAGCAGAATATTTAGATGCGAGCCATGCCTTTTCGGCAAAGGAGGCCCCATGCAGCCCTACGGAATCCAGTCCACTGCCCTGCGCTATTTCCTTGAGGTGGTGCGCTGCGGCTCCATCAGCGAAGCCTCCCAACGGCTCAATGTCGCGGCCAGTGCCGTGAGCCGCCAGATCGCCAAGCTGGAACGCGAACTGGAGACGCCGTTGCTCGAACGCCGCGCTCGCGGGGTGGTGCCCAGCGCCGCCGGCGAGCGTCTGGCGGTGCATGCGCGCAAGGCGCAGCTGGCCAGCGAGCAGGTGGCGGCCGAACTGCGCGGCCTCGCCGACCTGCGCCGCGGCCAGGTGCGTCTGGCCACCACCGAAGGCTTTTCGCTGGACTTCCTGCCCGAGGTCATCGTTGCCTTTCGCCAGGGCTATGCCGGCATCCACTTTTCCCTGGAGGTCTGCGCGCCGGCGGCGGTCACGCGCCAGGTCCAAGAAGGCGATGCCGACCTGGGCCTCACCTTCAGCCTCAGGCCTGAGCCGGACATCAGCGTCGACGCCACCTTGAGTGGCGCCATCGAGGCGGTGGTGGCGCCCAAACATCCCCTCGCCGGCCGTACCGAGCTGACCCTGGCCGATCTACAGCCCTTTCCGCTGGCGCTGCCAATGCCCGATACCACGGTGCGGCAGCTGTTCGACATCTGCTGTGGCGTCCAGGGACTCTCCTTCGAGCCGGTGCTGGTAAGCAACAACATGCAGGCGCTCTATCGCTTCGCCGCCTTGGGCGGCGGCGTGGCGCTCTCCAGCGAACTGAGCCTGCGTAGTCGACTGCGCGAAGGCCAACTGGTGGCCCTGCCCCTGCTGGACGAAGGCCTGGCCGCGCGGCGGATCGAATTGCAGAGCATGGCGGGCCGCGAATTGCCGCCGGCGGTCAATGCCTTTCGCCACGCGCTCATCGAGGCGCTGGGGCGCTGAATCAAAGCGGTGCATTGCGCCGCTTCGAACGCACTGCGATGGGGCGGCGCGCGGGGTGCAGCCTCAATGTCCAGGCGAGCAATCCGCCTGGTACGGGACCTGGCGGTAACTGGCACGCATCTGGCAAAGGCCATAGGGTGCAGGAGCACCGGCCAGCCGGTTTGATGCACCACAATCTGCAATGGATGACTAGGGTTCCGACTCGCTCGTGCGGGTGTCTGGTCCGAGAGTCGTCGACCTCTGATGGGGTTACACGGCGGGACAAAAGCCCGGGAGACACAGCGCCAGTCGCGTGCTCCTGTCCCGTCGTCCATCCTATTGGAGGTCCCATGCGCCATCCCCTGCTCGCCTCGCTCGTTCTCGGTTGTTCCCTGCTGCTTGGTGCCACCGCTCAGGCGGCACCGCGTGACGACTTCAAGGTGTGCTGGACGATCTATGCCGGCTGGATGCCCTGGGGCGAAGCCCAGGCCCAGGGCATCATCGACAAGTGGGCCAAGAAATACGGCATCCACATCGAGGTCGTGCAGCTCAACGACTACGTCGAATCCATCAATCAATACACCACCGGCCAGTTCGACGGCTGCGCCATGACCAACATGGACGCCCTGACCATTCCGGCCGCCGGCGGCGTGGACAGCACGGCGCTGATCGTCAGCGACTACTCCAACGGCAACGACGGCGTGGTGATGAAGGGCAAAGGCAAGACCCTGGCCGACCTCAAGGGCCAGCAGGTTAACCTGGTGCAGTTCTCCGTCTCCCACTACCTGCTGGCGCGAGCGCTGCAGAACGTGGGGCTGAGCGAGAGGGACCTAACCACCGTCAACACCTCCGACGCCGACATGGTGGCCGCCTTCCAGACCGCCGACGTGCGCAGCGTGGTGACCTGGAATCCGTTGCTGGCCGAGATCAAGGCTCAGCCCGACACCACCGAGGTATTCGATTCCAGCAAGATTCCCGGCGAGATCCTCGACATGCTGGTGGTGAACACCGCCACGCTCAAGGACAACCCGGCCCTGGGCAAGGCCCTGACCGGTGCCTGGTTCGAGATGCTGGCGCTGATGCAATCCGGCGACGCCAAGGGCAAGGCGGCTCTGGAGGCCATGGCCAAGGCCTCGGGTACCGATCTCGCCGGCTTCCAGGCGCAACTGGACAAAACCCGGCTATTCGCCACGCCCGCCGAGGCCCTGGCCTTCGTCAAGGATCCCGCGCTGCCGACCACCATGCAGCGCATCGCCCACTTCTCCTTCGAACACGGCCTGCTGGGCCAGGGCGCACCCAGCGCCGAGGCCATCGGCATCGCCTATCCGGGCGGCAAGACCAGCGGGGACGCGGGCAATCTCAAGCTGCGCTTCGATCCGACCTTCGTACAGCTGGCCGCCGACGGCAAGCTCTGAGCCCCGCCGCGAGGACGACGCCCATGCGCTTCATCAATCGGCATCCCGATCGGGGCGGCCGGCTCCTGCTGGTCCTGCTGCCCTTCGCCCTGCTCGCCCTGCTCTATCTGGTGGGCTCGGCCACCCGGCTGGCAGAAAACCCCAACGACAAGCTGTTGCCCAGCGTGGCGCAGATGGCCGATGCGGTACAGCGCCTGGCCTTTACCGCCGACGTGCGTACCCGGGGTTATCCGTTCTGGCAGGACACCCTGGCCAGCCTGCAACGCCTGGGCCTGGGCCTGGGGATCGCCGCGCTGATCGCCCTGGTGGTGGGCATCGCCGCGGGCAGCCTGCCCCTGGTCGGCGCGCCGCTGTCGCCGCTGGTGACGGTGCTCTCGATGATCCCGCCGCTGGCGATCCTGCCGATTCTCTTCATCGTCTTCGGCCTGGGCGAACTGGCCAAGGTGATGCTGATCGTGGTGGGCGTCACCCCGGTGCTGATCCGCGAGCTGGACCAGCGCGCCCGGGAGCTGCCACGCGAACTGCTGATCAAGGCCCAGACCCTGGGCGCCAACAGCTGGACGGTGATCCTGCGCCTGGTGCTGCCGCAACTGCTGCCGCGCCTGCTCATCGCCCTGCGGCTGCAGCTGGGTGCCGCCTGGCTGTTTCTCATCGCCGCCGAGGCCATCGCCGCCACCGATGGCCTGGGCTATCGCATCTTCCTGGTGCGGCGCTATCTGGCCATGGACGTGATCCTGCCCTATGTCGCCTGGATCACCCTGCTGGCCTGGCTGCTGGACGCGGGCCTGCGCCTGCTGACGCGGCGCGCCTTTCCCTGGTACGGGGAGGGTCGCTGATGATCGAGGTCCGCAATCTCTGGCAGCGCTATGGCGAGCAGGTGGTGCTCGAAGGCCTCAATCTGCAGGTGCGCGAAGGCGAATTCTGCGCCCTGGTCGGTGCCTCCGGCTGCGGCAAGTCCACCTTCCTGCGCCTGCTGCTCGGCCAGGAGCGGCCCAGCCGCGGCGAGATCCGCATCGATGGTCAGCCGCTCTCGGCGGAACCGGATCCCGAGCGGGGCGTGGTCTTTCAGCGCTATTCGGTGTTTCCCCACCTGAGCGTGCTGGACAACGTCGCCCTGGGCCTGGAATTGCCCAGGTCCCCGCTGCTCGGCCGGCTGCTGGGCACGGCCAAGCGCCAGGCCCGGGAACAGGCCGCCGCCCTGCTCGAACGCGTCGGCCTGGGCCAGGCGCTGGGCAAGTACCCGGGGCAGCTGTCCGGCGGCATGCAGCAGCGCCTCGCCATCGCCCAGGCGCTGATCGCCCGGCCGCGCATCCTGCTCCTGGACGAGCCTTTCGGCGCCCTCGATCCCGGCATCCGCAAGGACATGCACGCCCTGCTGCTGGAGCTCTGGCACGAGCGCCCGCTCACCGTGTTCATGGTCACCCATGACCTGCACGAGGGCTTCAGCCTGGCCACCCGGGTGCTGGTGTTCGACAAGGTCCGCCAGGACCCGCAAGCCCCCGGCGCCTATGGCGCCCGCATCACCTACGACCTGCCCCTGACCGCCAAGACCCGGCCCGTGCATGCGGCTGGGACTCGGCCAGCCCTTACCTGACGAGATTGCCCATGACTGACGAACTGCTCTACCAGGAACGCGTCCTCGGCGGCGGCACCGCCTCCTTCATCCTGCGCCGCGGCCAGACCCTGCGGCTGACCGACGTGGAAGGCGGCGCCAATGTCAGCCTGCTGCTGTTCAATGCCGATGACCGCAGCGAGCGGTTGAACCTGCCCGATACTCTCAAGGGCCAGCACACCGCGCGTCTCACCGCAGGCCATTGCCTCTATTCCGACATGGGGCGGGTGCTGGCGGCCGTGGTGCGCGACACCTGCGGCTGGCACGACAGCTTTGGCGGCGTGGCCAATGCCGCCGAGGTGGCGGAGAAATACGGCGCGGGTCGCTATCAGGAGTTGCGCAACGGCTTCCACCGCAATGGCACCGACAACCTGCTGGTGGAACTGGCCAAGTGGGGCCTGGGCCTGGAAGACCTGCTGATGACCCTCAACCTATTCAGCCGGGTGGACGTGGATGCCGCGGGCGCCTTTGCCTTCGTGCCCGGCAACTCCCGCGCCGGCGATCTGATCGAGCTGCATGCCCCCATGAACACCCTGGTGGTGCTGACCGCCCTGCAGCATCCGCTGGACCCGGACCCGGTCTATGCGCCGCGCCCGGTCGATCTCGCCCAGTTGCGCGCGGCGCCCGAGGTGGCCGAACGCTGCCGCACCTCGCGCCCGGAAAACGAGCGCGCCTTCCAGAACACCGCCCGCTACTTCCTCTGAGGCCCCGCCATGACCCTGATCGCCAGCACCAAACGCCCGGAAGATGCCAGCTACCGCGCCCTCCTGCCGGCCGGAGCGCCCTACCTCAAGGAGGTCAAGGCCGGCCAGACCCTGCGCATCCATGACCTGGAAGGCAACCAGGCGGTGGACACCCTCTTCTACGCCGCCGCCAACCCCCAGGAACGCTACGATCCCCAGCGCACCCTGAGACGCCAGGGCCGGGTCTATCTGTCGACCGGCAGCGTGCTCTATTCCAACCTGGGCAATCCCCTGCTGACCATCGTCGCCGACACCTGTGGCCGCCACGACACCCTGGGCGGCGCCTGCTCCCAGGAGAGCAACACGGTGCGCTACGCCCTGGATCGCCGGCAGATGCACAGCTGCCGTGACAACTTCCTCTGCGCCGGTGGCCATGACGGGCGCCTGGGCAAGCGCGACATCGGCGCCAACATCAACTTCTTCATGAACGTGCCGGTGACCGCGGACGGCGGCCTGACCTTCGCCGATGGCATCTCCGGCGCCGGCAAGTATGTGGAGTTGCGCGCCGAGACCAACGTCATCCTGCTTATTTCCAATTGCCCGCAACTCAACAACCCCTGCAACGGCTGGAACCCCACCCCGGCGGAGGTGCTGCTATGGGACTGACCCGCGCACGCCAGCTCTGGCAGTGGCTGCGACCGCGTCTCCATCGCCTCTGCGAAGTCCGCGCCGGGCGCTACAGCTACCGCGGCAAGCGCTAGACGCCGACTGACCTACCGCCCTCGCGCGGCCTCTTGGGGACGACCCCGAGAGCTTTTATCTGGCGGGACGGCCCGCCGCCTTCGAGGACGCCTCGAATGTTCACCACCCTGCTCATCGCCAACCGTGGCGCCATCAGCTGCCGCATCCAGCGCACCCTGCGCGACCTGGGCGTCGCCGCGGTCGCCGTCTACAGCGAAGCCGATCGCGCCAGCCGCCACGTCAGCGAGGCCGACCAGGCCTTCAGCCTGGGCGAAGGCGCTGCCGCGGCCACCTACCTGGACACCGCCAAGCTGCTCGAAGTGGCGCGCCAGAGCGGCGCCCAGGCCATTCACCCGGGTTATGGCTTCCTTTCCGAGAACGCCGCCTTCGCCGAAGCCTGCGAAGCGGCCGGCATCGCCTTCGTCGGCCCTACCCCCAAGCAACTGCGTACCTTTGGACTCAAGCACACGGCGCGGGCCCTGGCGCGCGCCCAGGGCGTGCCGCTACTGGAGGGCACCGAGCTGCTGGAGACCCCGGAGGCGGCCCTGGCGGCCGCGCAGGAGATCGGCTATCCGGTGATGCTCAAGAGCACTGCCGGCGGTGGCGGCATCGGCATGCGCGTGTGCCGCACGGACCCTGAACTCGCCGAGGCCTTCGACGCCGTGCGCCGGCTGGGTCAGAACAACTTCAGCGATGCCGGCGTCTTCCTGGAGAAATACATCGAGCGGGCGCGGCACCTGGAGGTGCAGGTGTTCGGCGATGGTCGGGGCGAGGTCCTGGCGCTGGGCGTGCGCGATTGCTCGGTACAGCGCCGCAACCAGAAGGTGCTGGAGGAAACCCCGGCGCCCAACCTGCCGGCCGGCATGGCCGAAGCGCTCTGTGCCGCCGCGCTGGAGCTGGCGCGCGCGGTGCGCTATCGCAGCGCCGGTACCGTGGAGTTCGTCTACGACAGCGCCGCCGACCGCTTCTACTTCCTTGAGGTGAACACCCGGCTGCAGGTCGAGCACGGCGTCACCGAGCAGGTCTGGGGCGTGGACCTGGTGCGCTGGATGATCGAACTGGCCGCCGGTGACCTGCCGCCGCTGGCCGAGCTGGCCAAGGAGCTTCGCCCCCAGGGCCATGCCATCCAGGCGCGACTCTATGCCGAAGACCCGGGCCGCGACTTCCAGCCCAGCCCCGGGCTGCTCACCCAGGTCGACTTTCCATCCGCTGATGGCCGGGCGCTGCGCCTGGACACCTGGGTCGAAGCCGGCTGCGAGATCCCCCCCTATTTCGATCCCCTAGTGGCCAAGGTTATCGCCTGGGCCCCGGACCGGGACTCGGCTCGGCAGCGCCTCGACCAGGCCCTGGCCGCAACCCGGCTTTATGGCGTGGAAACCAATGGCGACTACCTGCAGCAGATCCTCGCCGCCGCGCCCTTCGCCAGCGGCCAGCCCTGGACCCGCTGCCTGGAAGGCCTGACCTACCAGGCCACCACCCTGGAGGTGCTCAGTGCCGGCACCCAGACCACGGTGCAGGACGCCCCCGGACGCCTCGGCTACTGGTCGGTGGGCATTCCCCCTTCCGGCCCCATGGACGACCGCGCCCTGCGCCTGGGCAATCGCCTGCTCGGCAACGATGGCCGCGCGGCCGCCCTGGAAATCACCCTGGCCGGCCCCACCCTCAGGTTCAACACCGAGGCCGTGGTGGCGGTCACCGGCGCGGCGCTGCCGATCCTGCTGAATGACCAACCCCAGGCCATGGACAGCGTCTTTCGCGTCCCCGCGGGTGCCATCCTGCACCTGGGCGCCATCACCGGCGCCGGCGCCCGCAGCTATCTCTGCCTGAGAGGCGGCCTGGACCTGCCTGACTACCTGGGCAGTCGCAGCACCTTCACCCTCGGCCAGTTCGGCGGTCACGGTGGCCGCGCCCTGCGCGCCGGCGACGTGCTGCACCTGTACCCGCTGACCGACGCACGCGCGGAGGCCCGACTGCCCGCCGCCCTGACCACCCGGCTGCCCGAGACCCGCACCCTGCGCGTCATCTATGGGCCGCATGGTGCGCCGGACTATTTCAGCCCGGCCTATCTGGATCTCTTTCTCGCCACCGACTGGGAGGTGCACTTCAATTCCAGTCGTACCGGCGTGCGCCTGATCGGCCCCAAGCCGGAATGGACCCGCGAAGACGGCGGCGAGGCCGGTCTGCATCCCTCCAACATCCATGACAATCCCTACGCAGTCGGCGCCGTGGACTTCACCGGCGACATGCCGGTCATCCTCGGCCCCGACGGCCCCAGCCTGGGCGGCTTCGTCTGCCCGGTCACGGTGATCGAAGCCGACCTCTGGCAACTGGGCCAGCTCAAGGCCGGCGACCGGCTGCGCTTCCTGCCGGTGGACCTGGCGACCGCGCGGCGCCTGCAGCAGGCACGCCTGGCCGAGGAAAGCAGCTTGCAGCCGCAGGCGGAGATCGCCATTACGCCCGAGCGCGGCGATCCCGTGGTGCTGGATCTGGGCCAGGGCGCCGAGCGCCTGGTGGCGCGGCTTTCCGGGGATACCCATCTGCTGCTGGAGATCGGCCCACCGGAGCTGGACCTGGCCTTGCGCTTTCGCGGCCATGGGCTGATGCAGGCGCTGGCCGCGCTGGCGCTGCCCGGGCTGTGCGAGCTCACCCCCGGCATCCGCTCGCTGCAGGTGCACTACCAGCCCGAGGCCCTGCCCCTGGCCGAGTTGCTGGCGGCGGTCAGTCGCTGCTGGCAGGCGCTGGGCGATGCCCAGGACCTGCGGGTACCCTCGCGCATCGTCCATCTGCCGCTGTCCTGGGATGATCCGGCCTGCCGCCTGGCCATCGAGAAATACACCACCACGGTACGCAAGGACGCGCCCTGGTGCCCGAGCAACCTGGAGTTCATCCGCCGGGTGAATGACCTGGAGTCCCTGGAGGCGGTTAAGCGCATCGTCTTCGACGCCAGCTACCTGGTGATGGGCCTGGGCGATGTCTACCTCGGCGCCCCGGTGGCCACACCCCTGGATCCGCGGCACCGGCTGGTGACCACCAAGTACAACCCGGCGCGCACCTGGACCGCGGAAAACTCGGTGGGCATCGGCGGCGCCTATCTGTGCGTCTATGGCATGGAAGGTCCCGGCGGCTACCAGTTCGTCGGTCGCACCCTGCAGATGTGGAATCGCTACCGTGCCGTGGAAGCCTTCCACGGCCAGCCCTATCTGCTGCGCTTCTTCGATCAGATCCGCTTCCATGAGGTGTCGGCGGACGAGCTGCTGCGCATCCGCGCGGACTTCCCCCTGGGTCGCGTGCCGCTGCGCATCGAAGAGAGCGAATTGTCCCTGGCCGACTACCAGGCCTTCCTGGCACGCGAAGCCGAGGGCATTACCACCTTCCGCACGCGCCAGCAGAGCGCCTTCGCCGCCGAGCGGCAGCGCTGGATCGACTCCGGCCAGGCGCATTTCGACAGCCAGGAAGCCGCCGTCGAAGCCACCGAGGATGCCCCCCTCGCCAGCCACCAGCTGGCCCTGGAAAGCCCGGTGGCCGGCAATCTCTGGCAGGCCCAGGTGCAGCCGGGCGACCAGGTGGAAGCCGGCCAGCCGTTGCTGATCCTGGAATCCATGAAGATGGAAATCCCGTTGCTCGCGCCCTGCAGCGGCCGGATCCACGACCTGCAGGTTCAGCCCGGCTCGTCGATCCGCGCCGGCCAGCGCCTGCTGGTCATCGACAAGACGTGAAGGAAGCCACCATGACATTCGATCTGCGCCTCGACACCCTGAGCGCCGCCTATGCCGCCGGGACCCGGACCCCACGCACGCTCATCGCCGAACTGCGGGAGCAGGCCGCGGCCCTCAACCCCGAATACCACCTGTTCATCCACCTGCTGACCCCAGCCGAGCTGGAGCCCTATCTCGCCGCCTTGGACGCTCGCGATCCCGCCGAGCTGCCGCTCTATGGCATCCCCTTCGCCATCAAGGACAACATCGACCTCGCCGGCATCCCCACCACGGCGGCCTGCCCGGCCTATGCCTATGTGCCCGAGCGCTCGGCGACCCTGGTGGAACAGCTGGTCGCCCTGGGCGCCGTGCCGCTGGGCAAGTGCAATCTCGACCAGTTCGCCACCGGCCTCAACGGCACCCGTTCGCCCTACGGCGCCTGCCGCAACAGTGTCCACCCAGACTATCCTTCCGGCGGCTCCAGCGCCGGTTCGGCCCTGGCCGTGGCCCTGGGTGTCGCCAGCTTCGCCCTGGGCACCGATACCGCCGGTTCCGGTCGCGTGCCCGCGGGGCTGAACAACCT
This sequence comes from Pseudomonas sp. MS15a(2019), assembly GCF_013277805.1. Taxonomy (NCBI): domain Bacteria; kingdom Pseudomonadati; phylum Pseudomonadota; class Gammaproteobacteria; order Pseudomonadales; family Pseudomonadaceae; genus Pseudomonas; species Pseudomonas sp. MS15a(2019). Next base: position 174,101 of record NZ_VBTN01000003.1, on the reverse strand, counting down.
GGTGGGTCTCAAGGGCAGCAAGGGATTGCTGTCCACCGCCGGCGTGGTGCCCGCCTGCCAGACGCTGGACTGCGTGACCTTCTTCACCGCCACCGCCGCCGAAGCCAGCACGCTGCTGGCGCTCACCGCCCGCCTCGATCCGCGCGATCCCTACAGCCGCGCCAATCCACAGTGGAACGACGCCAGCGCCTTCGGCCGCCCGCGGCCGTTCCGCTTCGGCGTCCCGACCCAGCTGGAGTTCCTCGGCTGCCCGGAAAGCCCGGCGCTGTTCGCGGCGGCCAAGGCGCAGCTGGAAGCCCTGGGTGGCGAAGCCGTACCGTTGGATCTTGCGCCCTTCCTGGAAGCTGCACGCCTGCTCTATGAGGGTCCCTGGGTGGCCGAACGCTACAGCGTGGCCGGTGCCCTGATCGAGGCCGAGCCGGACGCCGTACTGCCGGTGATCCGCGCCGTGCTGGAAAAGGCGCCCGGTACCAAGGCAGTGGACGCCTTCCGCGCCGGCTACCGCCTGCAGGCGTTGAAAGCCCAGTGCGACGCCCTGCTCGCCGAACTGGACTGCGTGCTCACCCCCACCTATCCGCGCCCGGTGACCCTGGCGGAACTGGCCGCCGAACCGGTCGCCCGCAACGCCGACCTGGGTTACTACACCAACTTCATGAACCTGCTGGACTACGCCGCCGTGGCCGTGCCGGCGGGCGTCATGGCCAACGGACTGCCCTGGGGCGTGACGCTGTTCGGCCGGGTCTTCACCGACCAGTACCTGCTGAGCCTGGCCGCGGCCCTGCAGGAAGCCCAGGGTCTGCCCCTGGTGGGCGGCGCCCTGCCGCACGCCAGCCTGCCGGCGCGTCCCGCCCGCCATGACCGTGCCCGCCTGGTGGTCTGCGGTGCCCATCTACAGGGGCTGCCACTCAACGGCCAGTTGCTCGCCCGCGATGCCCACCGCCTGGCCCTGACCCGGAGCGCGCCGCACTATCGCCTCCACGCCCTGGCCGGCGGCCCGCCGCTACGCCCGGGCATGGTCCGGGTCGCCGAAGACGGCGCCGCCATCGAGGTGGAGGTCTGGGAGCTACCCAGCAGCGAACTGGGCAGCTTTCTCACCGGCATCCCCGCCCCGCTCGGCCTGGGCAAGGTGGAACTGGCCGATGGCAGCTGGGAAACCGGCTTCATCTGCGAGCCCTATGGCCTGGCGGGGGCCGAGGACATCACGGCGCATGGTGGATGGCGGGCGTGGTTGGCGAGTCGCAGCGCCCGCTAGCGTAACCCCCAGGCTCGGGAATCCGCATCGGATCCCGAGCCCCGTGGGAAGCCATCAGCCGGCGTCCACCTCGCGCACCACCAGACGCTCCCCCTCCTGAATCGCCAGCAACCGGACAGCCATCGGCTGCGCCAGCAGACAGTCGGCCACCGCCGGCTCCAATAGCCGGCGCAGCCGCCGGACCAGATCGCGAGCGCCGAAGCGGGCATCGTGCCCACGCGTCAGGAACGTCCTGGCACTCTCGTGCAACTCCAGGCTTTTTCCCCGACGGCCCAGACGCTGATTGAGCTTGTCCAGCTCGATGGCGAGCAGCCCGGGTAGCCAGTCCTGGTCGATGCGCTCGAAGGCCAGGATCCGCTCGATACGATTGAGAAATTCCGGATCGAAATGCACGTGCAGCGCCTCCTCCAGGATAGATCCGGAGTCCGCCGACAGCTTGAGCCAACGACGCCAGCCGCGCGCGAAACGGGCACGCTGCTGCTGGACGGCGCGGGCGCCCAGGTTGCTGGTCATGAAGATGAGGCTGTTGCGAAAGTCCAGGCGCTTGCTGCCGGCACTGAGCCCCAGCTGGCCGCTGTCGAGCACGTTCAACAGGGTACGGATGACCTGGCGATCGGCCTTTTCCAGCTCGTCGAACAGTACGATGCCGGGGCGGCCGTAGCTGCCGGCGATGGCGTCGGCATCGAACAGCGTGGTGCCTTCCTTGCTGCCCACGTAGCCGGGCGGCGCGCCGGCCAGGGCCGCGGCGTAGTGCTCCTGGGCCAGGGTATTCATGTCGATGCGGCAGAGGGCTTCCGCGCGCCCGTGTATGGCCTGGGCCAGCAGACGGACGATCTCGGTTTTGCCGACGCCGGTGGGGCCAAGGAACAGACTGACACCCAGGGGTCTTTCCGGATCACCGATGTCGGCCTTGACCACCTTGAGCAGGGCTTCCACCTCATCGAGCACCCTGGCCTGGCCCAGGATGCGCGCTCGCAGCAAGGCCATGACCGCTGCCGGCTCGAACAGGAAGCGCGAGGGCAAAGGCGCCTGCCCCTCGCGGGCGAGCTGGCCACGGTTATGCTCGATCAGGTCATTGACGAAAGGCATGGCCCGCTCCTCGCGCCGCCGGCGCTAACCCAGCTGACGTTCCTGGCCGGGATGCGGCAACTCGCCCACCGGGCAATCCGCTACACCGAGGGTGGAGCGAGTCATCCGCTCGACGTCGGCCTGGGCCTTCTGCGCATCCAGGACCCAGGTGCGATAAAAGTCGAAGGGACAGTCGGCCACCCCCTTGTCGCCGTCGCCGGAGTTGTAGACCCCGGTGTAGCCGCGGTGCAGCAGCTTGAACAGGTGGTTCTGCGACTGGTCATTGGCGCGGGCATCGCGAATCTGCGAGATCGACAGCTGGGCGTACTGAATGCCCATCTCCTCCTCGCCGCACTCGCCCAGGGTGCGGCCATCGAAACCGATCAGCGCCGAATGGCCGAAGTAGCTGTATACCCCGTCGAAGCCGGTGGCGTTGGCCACCGCCACATAGCAGTTGTTGGCCCAGGCCATGGTCTTGGCCATCAGCACCTGCTGCTCCTTGGCCGGATACATGTAGCCCTGGCAACGTACGATCAGCTCGGCACCCTTCATGGCGCAGTCGCGCCAGATTTCCGGGTAGTTGCCGTCATCGCAGATGATCAGGCTGATCTTCAAGCCTTTGGGGCCCTCGCTGACATAGGTGCGGTCACCGGGATACCAGCCCTCGATGGGGCACCAGGGAATGCACTTGCGGTACTTCTGCAGGATCTCGCCATGGTCGTCGATCAGCACCAGGGTGTTGTAGGGCGCCTTGTGCGGGTGCTCCTCGTGGCGTTCGCCGGTGAGCGAAAAGATCCCCCAGGTTCTGGCCTCGCGGCAGGCGGCGGCGAAGATCGCCGTCTCCTCGCCGGGGATGGTCGCGGCGGTGGCCATCATCTCGTCCTTGTCGTACATGATGCCCATGGTGCTGTACTCGGGGAACACCACCAGATCCATGCCCGGCAGGCCGAGCTTCATGCCCTTGATCATCGCGGCGATCTGCTGGGCGTTGGCCAGCACCTCCGCCCTGCTGTGCAGGCGTGGCATCCGGTAGTTGACGACAGCAACGCCGACGGTACCGGGGCTGCTGGAAGTATCGCCGTGGCGCATGGAGTGGCTCCTTCGAAAGGGCTGGACCGGGAATCAGTGGCTGATCATCCAGGGGCGGGTTGACGGACTGGTCTTCAGGCCATGGGGATTGGCCTTGCTGCGTGCCGCCGGCTTGCTTAGCGCGCAGCAGCTGCAACCGGCGCCATGACTGCGCTTGGCTTGGTATTCCTCAAGGGATTGGGGCGCGTGGCGCGAACGCTCATTGGTCTCCTGGGCGCGACGCGCCCCATGCGCCAGGGTCGCCAGGCCAGGGGCACTGAGGATCACCCGGGGGCTGGGCGTAGCACAGACGGGACAGCTGCAGGGATCGTCGCGCTGGGCCATGGGCCGCAGCAGGGTGAAATCCCCGCAGTCGGGGCAGTCGTATTCGTAGATCGGCATGACGGGCTCCTGGCGGCGGGGGCGCGACCGGCGGCCGCACCCGGGCGGCTCACTTGTCGTAGGCGATGGGCATGTCGATGCTGCCGTCCAGGTAGCGGGTCGGTCCGGCGGCAGTGGGATTGATGTCGAATTCGAAGATGTCCGTCGGCAGCCAGAGGGTGGCGCAGGCGTTGGGAATGTCGACCACCCCGCTGATGTGGCCCTGCACCGGCGCCGAGCCCAGCAGCGAATAGCCCTGGGCGCCGCTGTAGCCGAATTTCTTCAGGTACTCGATGGCATTGAGGCAGGCCTGCTGGTACGCCAGGTTGACGTCCAGGTAGTGCTGCTTGCCGGCGTCATCCACCGAGATGCCTTCGAAGATCAGGAAGTTGTTGTAGGTGGGCACGATGGGGCTGGGCTTGAAGATGGGATTCTTGATGCCGTACTTGGCCATGCCGCCCTTGATCAGCTCGACCTTCATGTGCACCCAGCCCGCCATCTCGATGGCGCCGCAAAAGGTGATCTCGCCGTCGCCCTGGCTGAAGTGCAGGTCGCCCACCGAAAGGCCCGCGCCCTCCACATAGACAGGGAAGAAGATCTTCGAGCCACGCGACAGGTCCTTGATGTCGCAGTTACCGCCATGCTCGCGCGGCGGTACGGTGCGTGCGCCGGTAGCGGCTGCCGCGTCGCGGGCCGCGCCGGTAAGCTTGCCCATGTGGGCGGTCGCGGCGAACGGCGGATTGGCCAGGGGCGGTACCCGGGTCGGGTTGCTGTCGATCAACTCCTGCTCGCGGGCATTCCAGTTGGCCAGCAACTTGGGGTCCGGCAGGCAGCCGATCAGTCCGGGGTGGATGAGCCCGGCGAAGCGTACGCCGGGGATGTGGCGACTCTTGGTGAACATGCCCTCGAAGTCCCAGATGGATTTCTGCGCCGAGGGAAAGTAATCGGTGAGAAAGCCGCCGCCGTTCTGCTTGGAAAAGAAGCCGTTGAAGCCCCACTGGGACTCGGCCTTGGCGCCGATGTCGAGCAGATCGACCACCAGCAGGTCGCCCGGCTCGGCGCCCTTCACCCCTACCGGGCCGGAAAGATAATGCACGGTCGACAGGTCGACATCGCGCACGTCGCTCGCATCGTCGTCGTTCTTGATCGCGCCACCGGTCCAGTCGTAGGTTTCCAGGATGAAGTCATCCCCCGGCTTGACCCAGCAGGCCATGGGGATGTCCGGATGCCAGCGGTTGTGGACGTTCTCGTTGTCGGTGGCGGCCTGGTTAAGGTCAACTTTGATCAGGGTGTCGGTCATCGCGCAGCTCCTGGCTGTTGGCTGTTGGCGGTAGCGGGAGGGTTCCAGGTCAGTCTCGGGGCTGGGATTGGGGCTGCAAATACGTCGGATGACGTAGGCGCAAACCCAGACAAGGCAAGGCTTGGACGGGATTACCAGGCAGCCGGAAGCGACCGCCGTGCTGCTGCAGGGCGGCCGCGCAGAGCGCCGGGATCAGACCGACAGGTAGCGGCTGATGGTGGCTTCGTCGACCTTGTCGCGGGTTTCCTCGACCACGAAGCGGCCCTTCTCGATCACCAGAAAACGGTCGGCGATGTCGAGGGTGAAGGACAGCACCTGCTCTGACACCACGATGGTCAAGTCACGCAGGGCGCGAATCTCCTTCAGGGTGCGGGCGATGTCCTTGATGATCGAGGGCTGGATGCCCTCGGTCGGCTCGTCCAGTAGCAGCACCTTGGGATTGGTGGCCAGGGCGCGGGCGATGGCCAGTTGTTGCTGCTGGCCACCGGAGAGGTTGCCACCCTTGCGCTGGCGCATCTCGTGCAGCACGGGGAAGAGCGCATAGAGATCGTCCGGCACCCGGCCCCGGGCCGAGGCCGGCAGGCCGGTCTGGATGTTTTCCAGCACCGTCATGTGGGAAAAGATCATTCGCCCTTGCGGCACATAGGCGATGCCGCGCTTGACGCGCTGGTGGGTCTCCAGCCGGGAGACGTCCTGGCCGTCCACCGCTACGTGGCCGCTCCAGGTCGGCAGAATACCCATCAGGCTGCGGAACAGGGTGCTCTTGCCCATGCCGTTGCGGCCCATGACGGCGACGATTTCCTTGTGCGCCACGTCCAGGCTGAGGTCGTGGAGGATGCGGCTCTGACCGTAGCCGGAGACGAGGTTCTGGATGGTGAACATGACCGGGTTCTCCCGTGATCGACTGCAGGAAAAGGGCTAGAGGCGAGGGCTCAGTGCCCCAGGTACACCTCGATAACCTTGGGATTGCTCTGCACCGTTTCCATGCTGCCTTCGGCCAGTACCTTGCCCTGGTGCAGCACCGTGACCTTGTGGGCGATGCTTTTGACGAATTCCATGTCGTGCTCGATGACCAGCACCGAGCGCCCCTGACTGATGCGGTTGAGCAGCTCGGCGGTCTGGGATCGCTCGGACACGCTCATGCCCGCCACCGGTTCGTCGAGCATCAGCAGCTCCGGGTCCTGCATCAGCAGCATGCCGATCTCCAGCCACTGCTTCTGGCCGTGGGAGAGCAGATCGGCCTGCTGGTGCAGCAGGTCGGCGAGAAAGATCTCCGCGGCCACCGCCTGCACCCGCGCGACCACCGCGGCGCTGCGCTTGAAGAACAACGCGCCGAACACCTTGCGGCCCTCGGGATAGGACATCTCCAGGTTCTCGAACACCGTGAGATTCTCGTAGATCGAGGGGTTCTGGAACTTGCGGCCGACACCCGCGCGAACGATGTCGAATTCCTTCATCCGGGTCAGTTCACGACCGTTGAATTCGATGCTGCCGGCAGTGGCGCGGGTCTTGCCGCAGATCAGGTCCAGTACCGTGGTCTTGCCGGCGCCGTTGGGGCCGATCACCACGTGTACCTCGTTGCGGTCGACATAGAGATTGAGGTCGTTCACCGCCTTGAAGCCGTCGAAGGAGACGGTCAGGCCTTCGATGGCCAGTACCGGCTTGGCAAGTTGGAAACCGACGGGACTGGTAATCATGGCGTGGTCTCCAGGCGGGAGGCTTTGGTTGCCGTGTACGGCGCTGACGAGGTGACGGGCGCGCTCGCCGGCTGGCGTCTCAGGCGTGCCACCAGGCGCTGCCCATGGCTCTTCCACAGACCGGCCAGGCCATTGGGGAAATAGAGGACGACCACGATGAAGAGCCCGCCCATCAGGTACAGCCAGAGCTCGGGAAAGGATTCGGAGAAGTAGGTTTTGCCGAAATTCACCAGTAGCGCGCCGTACACCGCACCGAGCAGCGATAACCGCCCGCCGACCGCAGCGAAGATGACCATCTCGATGGAGGGCACGATGCCGACGAAGGACGGCGACATGAAGCCCACCTGCAGAGCGAACATGGCCCCGCCCACCGCCGAGAAGGCCGCGGCCAGGCAGAACACGAAGATCTTGAAGCTGGCCACGTCGTAGCCGGAGAAGCGCACCCGCTCCTCCTTGTCACGCATGGCCACCAGCAGCCGGCCCAGCTTGGAGGCCAGCACGAAGCGGCCGATCAGGATGCAGCCGAACAGCAGCGCTGCGTTGACGAAATACAGCACCACCTTGGCGCTGTCCGAACGGATGTCCCAGCCCAGCAGCGTCTTCAGGTCGGTGATGCCATTGACCCCGCCGGTGAGGCCCTGCTGACCGATGATGAGAATGGTCAGGATGGCGGCGATGGCCTGGGTGACGATGGAAAAGTACACGTCCCCTACCCGCCGCTTGAACATCGCCAGGCCGATGATGAAGGCCAGCAGCACCGGAACCGCGATCACCGCCACCAGGGTGAAGCCGAAGCTATGGAACGGCTGCCATAGCCAGGGCAGCTCGGTAATCTGGTTCCAGTCCATGAAGTCGGGAATGCCGGGGGTGGACTGGATCTTGGTGCTTTCCGGATCCGAGGCTTCGAGTTTGAGGAACATCGCCATGCAGTAGCCGCCGAGACCGAAGAAGATTCCCTGGCCGAGACTGAGGATGCCGCCATAGCCCCAGCAGAGCACCAGGCCGACCGCGACGAAGGCGTAGGTCAGGTACTTGCCGACCATGCTCAGGCGGAAGATGTCCAGGGTCAGCGGAAACACCAGCAGGATCAGCGCGGCCAATACCAGCAGGCCTAAGGTGCCCTGCCGGCCGCCGAGCAGGTTGTCGATTGCCTTGTTCATCGTGGACTCCCTACTTGCGGACTTTTGCCGAGAACAGCCCCTGGGGCCGCAGCATCAGGATGAGGATCACCGCCGACAGGGTCAGCACCTTGGCCATGGAACCAGAGAGGAAGAATTCCAGCAGCGACTGCGCCTGGGCGATCCCGAAGGCCGAGGCGATGGTGCCGAGCAGGCTGGCTGCGCCACCAAAGACCACCACCAGGAAGGTGTCGACGATATACAGCGAGCCCGAGGTCGGACCGATGGAGCCGATGGTGGTGAAGGCCGCGCCCGCCACCCCGGCCACGCCGCAGCCCAGGGCGAAGGTCAGGCGGTCTACGCGGCGGGTGTTGATACCCACGGCGCGAGCCATCACCCGGTTCTGCATGGTGGCGCGCACCTGCAGCCCCCAGCGCGAGCGGTACAGCATGAAGAACAGGGTCAGGGTCAGCAGCGCAGTCACGACCATGACGAACAGGCCGTTCTTGGGGATATCGATGCTGGCGGTCGGGCTCCAGGAGCCCATGATCCATTCCGGCAGTTCGGCACTGACCTCGCGGGCGCCGAATACCGAGCGAAACACCTGCTGCAGGATCAGCGACAGGCCCCAGGTGGCCAGCAGGGTGTCCAGCGGGCGCTGGTAGAGCCGGCTGATCATCGCCCACTCCACCAACCAGCCGATGGCGCCGGCGACGAAGAACGCCAGGATCAGGGCGAAAAAGAAGTAGTAGGGCTGCAAGGCCGGAAACAGGTGCAGGGTAAGCGAGGACATCACGTAGGTGGTGTAGGCCCCCACGGTGAGAAATTCGCCATGGGCCATGTTGATCACGCCCATCTGCCCAAAGATGATCGCCAGCCCCAGCGCCATCAGCAGCAACACGCAGAACACCGAAAGGCCGTTGAAACCCTGCATCACGGCGATCGCGCCGAAGTCGGATAAGCTTTCCATGGAGATCTTCCCGTGAAGGTGGACGGAGGCGTCCGTCAGGCGACGCCTCCGGTCAGGCAAGGCTTACTGGTAGCCTTTGGGGAAAGGATTGGGCTCGATCAGATCGGCGGATTCGTGGACCACCTTGAAGGTGCCGTCCGGTTGGATCTGGGCGATGCGCGAGCGGCTCCAAAGGTGATGGTTCTCGTGAACCTTCACGTAGCCTTCCGGTGCGGTCTTCAGCTCCAGGCCCGGAGACGCCGCGACCACCTTGTCGACATCGAAGCTGCCGGCCTTCTCCACCGCCATCTTCCACAACCAGGGACCGAGATAGGCCGCCTGGGTGACGTCGCCCACCACCGCATCCTTGCCGTACTTGGCCTTGAACGCCTCGACGAAGGCCTTGTTGTTGGGATTGTCCAGGGTCTGGAAGTACTTCATCGAGGAGTAGAAGCCGGCCATGTTCTCGCCACCGATGCCGAGCATCTCATCCTCGGTCACCGAGAGGGTCAGCAGAGTCTGCTTGGCCGAAGTGATGCCAGCCGCCTTGAGCTGCTTGTAGAAGGCCACGTTGGAGCCCCCGACGACCGCGGCAAAGACCACATCGGGCTTTTTCAGCTTGATCTTGTTGGTCAGGGAACCGAACTGGGTGCCGCCCAGCGGGTAGTACTCCTCCCCCACCACCTCGCCATGCAGCACGTTTTCAATGTGCTTGCGGGCGATCTTCATCGAGGTCCGCGGCCAGATGTAGTCCGAGCCCACCAGGTAGAACGTCTTGCCGCCCTTCTCCTTGGCCAGCCAGTCCAGCGCCGAGAGAATCTGCTGGGTGGCTTCCTGGCCGGTGTAGAAGACGTTCTTCGACTGCTCGAGGCCCTCGTAGAAGGTCGGGTAGTAGAGCAGGCCGTTGTCCTTCTCGAAGATCGGCAGCACCGCCTTGCGCGAGGCCGAGGTCCAACAGCCGAACACCGCCGCGACCTTGTCGGCCTCCAGTAGCTTCTTGGCCTTTTCGGCGAAGGTCGGCCAGTCGGAGGCGCCGTCTTCCTGGATGATCTTGACCTGCCGCCCGAGCACCCCGCCCTGGGCATTGATCTGCTCAATCGCCAGCCGCTCGGCCTGGATGGCCCCGGTCTCGGAGATGGCCATGGTGCCGGTGGCGGAATGCAACTGGCCGACTGTCACGGTGGTATCGGTCACGGCCAGGCCGGTGGTATTGGCGGCGTCCGCCATCACGCCCTGGCTGAACACGCTGGCTGCCAACAGGGACAATGCCGCGGCGCCCAGCGCCAGGCGTCGCGGAAGACTGGATTTCACGCCCGCTGATCTGTGCATCTTGTCGCTCCTCTAGATGATGTGCAGGTCGCCCCCGGGGACCGGGACTGCGGCTTGCGCTGCGGAGCAAGGATGGGCCGGGACAGGCGGCGCGGAACATACGCAGGATGACGTAACGGCCTACGTCATCTGACGTACAGCCCGCTGCAACGCCCTGAGGCATGCTCTGTCTGTCGCGCGCCCGCGCGGGGCACGCCAGGCCGGGCAGACAGTGGCCACAGAGAGGCAGGAGGCCAAGACGGCCGAGGCATGGAACTTGCCTGAACACCGCCACGCAGACCCCAGGAGCCCTGCCGTGCAGCAGACCGGGACGCAACGCATCGCCAAGATCCGCAGGGACTACAACAGCTGGGTGGCCGACGAGACGCTGGAAGACTACGCCCTGCGCTACACGCCCCGGTCGTTTCGCAAGTGGTCGGAATTCCGCATCGCCAACACCGCCCTGGCCGCCGTGTCCTTTCTGGCCCTGGAAGCCATCGGTGGCGCCCTGGCGATCAGCTATGGCTTCACCAATACCCTCTGGGCCGTGCTGGCGGCGAGCCTGGTGATCTTTCTCACCGCCCTGCCAATCAGCTATTACGCGGCGCGCTACGGGGTGGACATGGACCTGCTGACCCGGGGCGCCGGCTTCGGCTACATCGGCTCGACCATCACCTCGCTGATCTACGCCAGCTTCACCTTCCTGTTCTTCGCGCTGGAAGCGGCGATCATGGCGCTGGCCCTGGAACTGTACTTCCGCATTCCGCTGGCCCTGGCCTATGTCATCTGTTCGATCATCGTCATCCCCCTGGTCACCTATGGCATCACCCTGATCAACCGCCTGCAGCTCTGGAGCCAGCCGCTCTGGCTGATCCTGCTGCTGTTGCCCTATGCCTTCGTCATCGCCAAGAATCCCGGGGCCCTGGCGGACTGGACCACCTTCGCCGGCCGCGAGGGCGAGGCCGGCGCCTTCAACCTGCTGTCCTTCAGCGCCGCCTGTACCGTGGCCCTGGCCCTGGTGACCCAGGTGGGCGAGCAGGTCGACTACCTGCGCTTTCTTCCGGAAAAGACCGCGCAGAATCGCCGGCGCTGGTGGGCGGCGCTGCTGATGGCCGGTCCCGGCTGGATAGTGCCCGGCGCCCTGAAGATGCTGGCCGGCGCCTTCCTGGCCTTTCTCGCCCTGCAGCACGAGATTCCCCTGGAGCGTGCCGCCGAACCTACCCAGATGTACTTGGTCGCCTTCGGCTACGTGTTCGCCTCGCCCGGCTGGGCCATGGGGGCCATGGTGCTGTTCGTCATCGTCAGCCAGGTCAAGATCAACCTGACCAATGCCTATGCCGGCTCCCTGGCCTGGTCCAACTTCTTCGCCCGGGTCACCCACAGCCACCCGGGAAGGGTGGTCTGGCTGGTGTTCAACGTGCTGATCGCCCTGATGCTGATGGAGCTGGGAGTGTTCGAGGCCATCCAGGAGGTGCTTGGGCTCTATGCCAACATCGCCATCGCCTGGATCGGCGCCGTGGTCGCCGACCTGGTGATCAACAAGCCTCTAGGGCTGTCACCCCGGCACATAGAGTTCAAGCGGGCGCACCTCTACGACATCAACCCGGTCGGCGTCGGTGCCATGCTGCTCGCCTCGCTGCTGTCCGGTCTGGCTCATGCGGGGCTGTTCGGCGCCCTGGCGCAAGCCGCCTCACCCTTGGTATCACTGGTCTCCGCGCTGATCTGCGCGCCGCTGCTGGCCTGGCTCACCCGGGGCCGCTACTACATCGCCCGGACCAGCGTGCTGAAGTTGCTGCATCCCGCGCAGGTCCATCTGGAATGCGTGCTCTGTACCAACGCCTTCGAGCGCGAAGACATCGCCTTCTGCCCTGCTTACGGCGCGCCCATCTGCTCGCTCTGCTGCGCCCTGGATGCGCGCTGTGGCGATCTCTGCAAGCCCAGGGCGCGCCTCGCCGAGCAGGTCGATACCCTGCTGCGTTGGCTGCTGCCGAACACCTCGGTGCCGCGCCTGCATACCCGCTTGGCGCACTATCTGGGCGTGCTGCTGGTCATGGTCGGGCTGATGTTCTGTGCCCTGGCGCTGATCTACAGCCAGGTCTCCCAGGGGCTGCAGGTCGATGAGCGTCACCTGTTGTATCAGGGATTCTTCAAGGCCTTCATGGTGCTCACGCTGTTTGCCGGCGCCCTGGCCTGGTGGGTGGTGCTGACCCGCGAGAGCCGCCATGTGGCGCTGGAGGAATCGACCCGGCAGACCGCGCTGCTGATGCAGGAGATCGAGGCGCACCGCAGGACCGACGAAGCGCTGCAGCGGGCCAAGGAGGCTTCCGAAGCCGCCAACGCGGCCAAGAGCCGCTACGTTACGGGCTTGTCCCACGAGTTGCGCACGCCGCTGAACAGCATCCTCGGCTATACCCAGATCCTGCAGCGTGATCCGGCCAGCAGCGGCCATCAGCTGGATGCCCTGGCCACCATCTACCGCAATGGCTCGCACCTGCTCTCGCTGATCGACGGCCTGCTCGACGTGGCCCGGATCGAAGCGGGCAAGCTGCAGCTGGAACCCTCGGAGATTCCCTTTCCGGAGTTTCTCGAACAGCTGCAGCAGATGTTCACGCCCCAGGCCCAGGACAAGGGTCTGAGCTTTGCCCTCGAGGTCGGGGGACGCCTCCCCGCCGTGGTGCGCGGCGATGAAAAACGGGTGCGGCAGATCCTCATCAATCTGCTCGGCAATGCCGTGCGCTACACCGACCAGGGTGGCGTGATCCTGGCGGTCACCTATGCGCGGGAAACCGCTACCTTCGAGGTCATCGACAGCGGTCTGGGCATCGCCGCAGAGCAGCTGGAGCGGCTGTTCCAACCCTTCGAACGGGGTGATCCGCTGCGCCAGGACAACGGCCTGGGACTGGGTCTGACCATCACCCGCATGTTGGTGACGTTGATGGGCGGCGCCCTTGACGTGACCAGCACGCCCGGCCAGGGCACCCGCTTCGTGGTGCGCCTGTTCCTGTCCGAGGTACGGGTGCCCCAGGCGCTGGTCCACGTCGAACACAGCATCAGCGGCTATCAGGGCCCGCGACGCCGGGTGCTGCTGGTGGACGACCACCTGGATCACCGCCGGGTGCTGGCCGGCATGCTCGAACCTCTTGGCTTCGAACTGGCGGAGGCCGCCAATGGCCAGGACGCCATCCGCCAGGTTGCCCTCTGGCAGCCGGACCTCATCCTCATGGATCTTTCCATGCCGCTGCTGGACGGACTGGAGACCAGCGCGCTGATCCGCCGCAATGGCCTGTCCAGGGCGCCGATCATCGTCATTTCCGCCAATGCCTTCGCCGTTGATCGCGAACGCAGCACCGCGGCCGCCTGCGATGATTACCTGGCCAAACCGGTCCATACGCCGCAGCTGCTGGAAAAGATCAGGATGCACCTGAATCTGACCTGGCTGGAGCGGACCGCCGGACCGCCTGGCGCACGATCGATTTCGCTCCAACCGCCGAGCGCTGCCAGTCTGGAAGCGTTACAGGAGCTTGGGGCGCTGGGCTATGTGAAAGGCATCCACGCCTGCCTGGACCGCATCGAGCGCGAGGAGCCGGCCAGCGCCGCCTATGTCGATACCCTGCGCGCACTGGTGAAACGCTTTCAGCTCAACGACTTCAATCGCCGTCTCAAAGACGCGCTGCAGCCGGCCGACCTGCCCCTGGAAGGAGAGAATCCATGACCGCCGCCCTACCGCCCAGCGTGGTGCTGATCGTCGATGACACGCCGGACAACCTCGCCCTGCTCTCCGACGCCCTGGACGCCAGCGGCTACATGGTGCTGGTGGCCCTTGACGGCGCCAGTGCCTTGGAACGCATGCAGCGGCGCCGCCCGGACGTGGTGCTGCTGGACGCCATGATGCCCGGACTGGATGGCTTCGAGACCTGCCGGCGGATCAAGGCACAGGCCGAACTCGCCGACATCCCGGTGCTGTTCATGACCGCCCTGACCGAGACCGAGCACGTGGTGGAGGCCTTCGCCGCTGGCGGCATCGACTACGTGACCAAGCCACTCAAGACCGATGAAGTCTTGGCACGGGTCGCGGCCCACCTGCGCACGGCGCGCGAACTCCAGGCGGCGCGCAACCTGCCAGCGAGCCGCCCGTATGCCAGGACCGCGCTGGACCTGGCGCCGCTCAGCAGCCGCTACCAGCTGACCGGCCGCGAGGTCGAGGTGCTGCACTGGGTCGCCTGCGGCAAGACCAATCGCGACATCGGCGACATCCTCGGCCTCTCGCCCCGCACGGTGAACAAGCACCTGGAACACGTCTACGTGAAACTCGGGGTAGAAACGCGCACTGCGGCGGCGACCCTGGCCATCGCGACGTGCCGCTAAGCGTTCGGGCGCCGTCAAGCACCTCCCAGGGACCGCTGTCAGCTAATGCAGGAGCGGAGAATCACTGCCGCTACCTAACTGCAGGACGTTGCCAAGCTAGGCACGCTCGTCCTTGGCGGTATCCATGACGATGTAGCTGACCACCGAATGGACATGGGGCAGTACGCCGAGAACCTGGGTATGGAAGGTGCGATAGGCACTCATGTCGGCGACCTCTATGCGCAACAGATACTCGACCGCGCCGGTGACGGTGTGGCACTCGACCACATCCGCCGAATCGCTGATGGCCGCTTCGAAGGCATCCAGCACCGCGCGGGAGTGAGAGGACATGCCCACCGCAACGTAGACGACGAAGCCAATGCCCAGCAGCGATCGATCCACCACCGCTCGATAACCCTTGATGACACCGGAGCGCTCCAGCTCCTGTACGCGCCTGAGGCAAGCCGAGGGCGACAGCCCTGCCCGTTCAGCCAGCTTGACGTTGGTCTGTCGAGCATCCCGTTCGAGCTCACGCAATATTCGGCGATCAAGACGATCTACTTTGATCATTAATTGCACTCTAGCCGTCCAGGAAGAAGTTTATGCAATCCTATATCGATATCAAAGCAATAAAATACGACCTAATTTCCTAAAGCCGCACTACCGTTGCCATGACCGATCTCGCCGTCCTGCTGCCCTTTCTGCTGTTTTGTTTCATCCTCACCGCGACTCCAGGTCCCAATAACGTCCTGGTGCTCGCCAGCGGCGCCCAGGTGGGCGTGAGACGTACGCTGCCGCTAATTGTCGGGATCGCCATTGGGGTAGCGCTGCAGTTGGCGGTAGTGGGTCTTGGTCTAGGCGTAGTCTTTGCCGCCCTACCCGGCCTGCATCTGCTGCTGAGCATTCTGGGACTGGCTTATCTCCTGCTGCTGGCCTGGCGTATCGCTACCTGCGGACCTATTCGGCTCGACGCCGAGGCCACCACGCCGATGGGCCTGCTGGGCGGCGCGGCCTTCCAGTGGATCAATCCCAAGGCCTGGACGGTATCCATCAGCGCAGCGGCCACCTATATACCGGTGCAGCATCACCGCCTGGACGTGATGCTGGCCGCTACCCTGTTGGCGCTGGTGAGCCTTCCCTGTGTAGGGATCTGGGCGCTCGCCGGCAGCGTCCTGCGTAATGGGTTGGCCGATGAACGCCGCGCGCGCTGTTTCAATCTGGCCATGGCCGTCACGCTGCTGGTCGCCACCTTGCCGCCGCTCTATCAGCTTTTCACCCACTGACTAGGAAAACGGTTCTTCGCGGCTGTGGGAAGGTCGCCGGTGGCACACCCAAGCAACGCTCCTGGGGCAGACAGATCCGTTCCTGGCGATGAGCCGCACTCATGTCATCGTGAGCGACGGGCACTATTCAATGTCCGGTCTGGCTGCTATCCATGATGCCCGATAGCGCTCCTGCGCCAGAGCCGCGGCCCTCTCCCCTCACCTAGATGATAGATACACACGATGTCCACGCCTTATACCGACCGCTACGACCTCCCCTTGTCGACCTTCTCTGCCTTCGCCGCCGAGCGCTACCAGGCCGGTGTCGATCTGCTGCTGTCGCTCTGGCCGGGGGCGGCCGAGGCGCTGGACGAGGCCATCGCCGCCGATCCTGATTTCGCCCTGGCGCTTGCAGCGCGGGCGCGGCTGCAGCTGATCGACAACCAGGCCGGTGCCGCCCGGGAGGCCATCGTGCGGGCGCAGCGGCTGGTCGAGCGGCGCGGCACGGAGCGCGAGCGCAGCCATGTGCAGGTCCTGCAGCGGCTGATCGCCGGTGAATCCGCCCAGGCGCTGCTAGGCGCGCTGGCGCATGCCGACCGCTGGCCGCGGGACATCCTGATCCTGGGCTTGCCCCTGGGTGCCTTCGGTCTGTTGGCATTTTCCGGGCGGGCCGATCACGATCAGGCGCGGGTCGACCTCTGCGAGCGCCATGCCCGTCATTTCGCCGCGGATGACTGGTGGTTCCTGACCTACCGCGGCTGGTCCCTGGGCGAGAACGGCGAGGTGGTGCGGGGCCGTACGCTCACCCAGCGGGCGCTGGAGCTACGCCGCCACAACGTCAATGCAGCCCATGCCCTGACCCATGTCCTGCACGAATCCGGCGACAGCCAGGCCGCGCAGGCCCTGATCGCAGGCTGGCTGCCCGAGTACCCCCATCACGGTACCCTGCATGGCCATATCGCCTGGCACGGCGCCCTGGTGGCCCTCGAACAGGGCGACAGCCAGGGCGCGCTGGACCTCTATCAGCGCTTCGTAGCGCCAGCCGCGTCCACCGCCGGTCCGCTCAACCGGGTCAGCGACAACGCCTCCTTTCTCTGGCGCCTGGGGCTTTATGGCCACGAGGTGCCAGCCGACCTCTGGCAGGCTACTGCGGCCAGTGCGTCCGGGCTGTTCCAGCAACCGGGGCTGGCTTTCGCCGACGTCCATATGGCCCTGATCGCCGCGGCGACCGGGGATCGGCAGGCGCTGGAAGAACGCGTGGCCGGACTCGAAGCCCGCCTGTGCGACGGCACTCTTTCCGCCGGACCGGTCGTCCCCCTGCTCTGCCGCGCCTTGCTGGCCTTCGCCGACGAGGACTATGACGGCTGCGCACGGCTGCTGGAGCCGCTGCGCACGGATGTCGCCCGCATCGGTGGCAGTGGCGCCCAGCGCGAGGTCATCGAAGACACCCTGCTGGTCGCCCTGCTGCGCGGGGGCGACCACACCAAGGCAGGCGTACTGCTAGACGAGCGCCTGCACCGGCGGCCTTCGACCCGCGATCGGCACTGGCGGGCCAGCCTTGCATCCTGATCCGGGATGTTCACGGACTACCCGGTGATCAGTTTTACCTTATCTCTTTATCTGTAGACGCATTTTCATTATATTTGCATCTACAGATTGGAGAGTCCTATGTCCCAGGTCGTTGCCGTTGAACAGTTTTCGAAAAGCCAGAGCACGGCCGGCCTACGGGCAGCGCTCAACATTCTGGACAGATGGCAGGCCTCCAGTGAGCAGAGTTGCCGCATCTTGCGCATCTCGCGCAGCACCTACACCCGGGCCTTGCAGCGGGAAGGTAACTGGGCGGTGAGTCTGGATGCCGATCAGCTCCAGCGTGTCAGCCTGGTGCTGAACATGCATTCCGCGCTACGCCTGGTCTTCGACAACCCGGAAAACGTCTACGGCTTCGTCGCCATGGCCAATCACAATGAGTTCTTCAATGGCCGTTCGCCGCTGGAGATCATGGCCCAGGGCGACATGATCTCGCTCTATGAGACCTTCCGGCGTATCGACGTCCTGCGCGGTGCCGGATGGTGAAGCTGGAAGACCTGCCTCTGCTCGCGGATGAGCGGCTACAGGGGCATCGCCTGATCAACTCCAAATTTCCGCCAATCGACCTGTTCGACGATGTCGCCAATGCCGAGGACTTCGCGGCGCTGCACCAGTTGCAGACTCTGACCAACCCGCGACTGCAGAACGAGCTAGGGCGTCTGGAGCTGATCCCCCTGGCACAGATCCCCTTCGGTATCTCTGGCTGCTCCTATGCCGTGGCACCTTTCACCCATGTAAACCCCGCAGGGTCTCGCTTCAGTGATGGCAGCTTTGGCGTTCTCTACCTGGCCGACCATCCCGATACCGCCCTTACCGAGGTTCGCTATCATCAGCAAGCGTACTGGTCGAAGGTGCCCGCGCTGAAATACGAGCGGTTCGTCTTCCGCAATCTTTCGGTGAGCTTCTCCGAAGAGGGCTTCCGCGATGCCCTGGTGCTGGAAGCGACCGATGCCCTCTACCACCCCGCAGACTACGGCGCGGCGCGTAGTCTTGGCGCCGCCGCCAAACGCGCCGGCTGCCCAGGCCTGCGCTATCGCTCGGTGCGACGTCCCGGCAACCACTGCTGGGCATTGCTGACCCCAGGACGGATCAGTGCGGTGGTCCAGGCGGCGCCGGTTGAGATGATCTGGAACGGCGGCATCATCAGCGTCAATCACATCACCGCCGTGCCGGGCGAGCCGAACTGATCAGGTAGCGCCCCCTCAGGCGTGGGTCAGATACCACCGCCAGTCCTGCTCTCCCACCTCGGCCATGAATTGCCGGTACTCCGCGCGCTTGATCGCCAGATAGACATCGATGAAACGCTCACCCAGCGCCTCCCGGATCCAGCTGGAGCGCTCCAGCGCCTGCAGCGCGGTGAGCCAGTCGGTGGGCAGGAAGTCGGTGGCCTGCTCGTAGCCGTTGCCGACGATGGCCGGCCCCGGGTCACGCTCGTCACGGATGCCTTCGTGGATGGCGGCGAGGATGGCCGCGGCGGCCAGATAGGGATTGGCATCGGCGCCGCAGATGCGGTGCTCGATATGGCGACTGCTGGCCGGACCGCCGGGCACGCGCAGGGACACGCTGCGGTTGTTGACCCCCCAGCTCTTGGCCAGCGGCGCGTAACTGTTGGCCTGGAAACGGCGGTAGGAGTTGGCGTTGGGACAGAAGATCACCAGGGCATCCAGCATCCGGTGCTGCATGCCGCCGATGGAATGGCGCAGCAGCGGCGTGCCTTGCGGGTCCTCGCTGGCATAGAGGTTGTTGCCCTCGGCGTCGGCCAGGCTGACGTGCAGGTGCAGGCCACTGCCCGCCTGGTCGCCGAAGGGCTTGGCCATGAAGCAAGCCTGTAGGCCGTGGCGGTTGGCCACGCCCTTGACCAGGCGCTTGTAGCGAATCCCTTCATCGATGGCCTGGAGGGCATCGAAGCGGTGCAGCAGGGTCAGTTCGAGCTGGCCGGGGGCGTATTCGGAGATGGCCGTGCGCACCGGCAGGCCCTGCACCTTGCAGGCGGCGTAGAGGTCATCGAGAAACGGCTGCAGCTGCTCCAGTTCGTAGACCCCGTAGACCTGCGGCGAACCGGGTCGCACGCCATTCATCTGCAGCGCCGGTTGCGGCCGGCCCTGGGCGTCGCGGGTGCGGTCGAGCAGATAGAACTCCAGCTCCACCGCCATCACCGGCTGGAAGCCGTCGGCCTGCAGCCGCTCGATCACCCGTACCAGGGCATGTCGGGGATCGGCGGGCGTGGCCGGCAGCCCCTGGGTCGGGTGCATGCTCACCTGCACCTGACCGGTCGGGGTGCTGCGCCAGGGTTGCAGGGTCAGACTGCCGGGCAGTGGATAGGTCCAGCAGTCGACATCGGCGACCTCCCAGACCAGGCCGGTGGCTTCGACGTCTTCCCCCTGCAGGGTCAGCGCCAGGATGGAGCTGGGCAGCGGCCGGCCCTCCTCGTAGATGGCCAGCAATTCGTCACGGTGCAGCAGCTTGCCGCGGGGCACGCCATTGGCATCGATCAGCATGAGTTCGATGCTGCGCACCTCGGGGTGGGCGGCGAGGAAGTCGCGGGCTTCCTGGGCGTCGGCGAAGTTCATGGCTGACACTCCCGGGCGCCTGGCAGCGCCAGGAGTTCGCCGAGGCCCTGGTCGAGGGTGGCGAGCAGTAGATCGACGTCTGCCGCAGCGAGATCCGGGCAGCACAGGGTCATGTTGTGGAAGGGCGTGATGAGGATGCCCCGGTTGATCAGATAGAGATGCAGCGCCTGTTGCAGGCTGTCGTGGAAGGCGGCTTCCGCCTCGGCGCCGGTGGTGGGCGGCGTGGCGCAGAACTGGAATTCGCAGCGGGCGCCCAGTTCGGTCACCGACCAGGCCAGGCCATGGCGGGCGATCACCTCGCGCAGGCCGGCGGCCAGTCGCGCCGCCAGCGGCAGCATCCGCGCATAGGCGGCCGGTGTCATGACCTCTTCCAGGCTGATGCGCAGGCAGCGCATGGCCAGGGCATTGGCCGACAGCGTGGTGCCCATGCCGCTGTGCCCATGGCCGTGGCTGGTCTCGCTGGCGTGCTGCTGCGCCAGGCGCATGGCCTGGGCCATCTCGTGGCTGCAGCCATAGGCCGAACAGGGCACGCCCCCGGCGATGGGCTTGCCGAAGGTGATGAAGTCCGGCTGCAGATTCCAGGCGCGGGTGCAGCCGCCGGGGCCGGTGGACAGGGTATGGGTCTCGTCGATGATCAGTAGGGTGCCGTACTGCCGGGTCAGGGCGCGGACCTGCTCCATGAAGCCCGGGGCGGGCAGCACCATGCCGATGTTGGTCATGGCCGGTTCGCAGATCAGCGCGGCGACGTTGCCTTTCGCCAGGGCCGCCTCCAGCGCCGCCAGGTCGTTGAAGGGTACGGCCCGGCTGGTCTCGGCCAGGTTGTGCGCCTGGCCGATCAGGCCGCCGCGGTGCACGGTGCGGCCCTCCTGATGGCGCACCATGACGTCGTCGACGGTGCCGTGGTAGCAGCCGTCGAACACCAGCAGCATCTTGCGATTGGTGATGGCGCGCGCCCAGCGGATGACATAGCGGTTGGCGTCGGTGGCGGTGGTCGCCACCTGCCAGAACGGCAGGCCGAAGCGCTCGGCGAGCAATTCCCCGGCGACCACGGCATCCTCGCCGGGCAGCATGGTGGTGAGTCCGCGCGCGCCCTGCTCGGCCAGGGCCCGGGCGATGGGCGCCGGCGAATGGCCGAACATGCTGCCGGTGTCGCCCAGGCAGAAGTCGATGTATTCGTGGCCGTCGACGTCATGGAAGCGCGAGCCCTGGGCATGGCTGACGAACAGCGCGCTGGGCATCGACCAGTCGTTCATCCAGTGCATGGGCACCCCACCGAACAGCGAGTGCCGGGCGCGCTCGGCCAGGGCCAGGGAGGTGGGATTGCGCGCCAGGAAGCGCTCGCGTTCGGCCGCGACGAAGGTCTGGACCGCGGCTTCGCTGATACCACTGGTGGTCATGTCGGATTCCTCTTGGGGTGGAGGGCGAATCGGCCCGGGCTCAGTGCCCGGCCGAGACGCCGCAATCGATGGCCAGGTCGGCGCCGGTGATGGAGCGGGCGGCGGGTTGGCACAGGAAAAAGGCCAGTTCGGCGATTTCCTCGGGTTGGATGAAGCGCGCCTGCTCGCCTTGCGGATACTTCTCCAGCAATTCCTGCAGATAGGCGGCGGGATCGCCCTTGCCGTAGCGCTCTGCCTGAAAGCTCAGCATGGGCGTCGCCACATCGCCGGGGGAGATGCTGTTGCAGCGCACCCCGCAGGGCGCTAGATCCAGCGCCAGGGCCTTGGTCATCAGGGTCACCGCGCCCTTGCTGGCGCAGTAGACGGCGGCATTGCGATTGCCCTGGCGACCGGCATCGCTGCTCAGGTTGACGATGGCGCCGCGGGTGTCGCGCAGCGCGGGAATGGCCGCGGCGCAGAGAAAGAAGCTGGCCTTGAGATTGACGTCCAGCACTAGGTCGAAGTCTTCCTCGCTGAAGGTCTCGGCCGGGCCCTCGCGCCAGACGCCGGCGCAGTTGACCAGGGCATCCAGGCGCCCCAACGTCGCCGCGGCGGCCACCACCTCGCGGGCCGCGCCGGTCCGGCGCAGATCGGCGGCGTGGTAGCCGGCCAGCCTGCCGTCGGCCTGCAGCGTCGCCAGGGCCGCGCCGTCGAGATCGGTGCCAAAGACCCGCCAGCCCGCCTGCAGGAAATGCTCGCGCACCGCCCCCCCGATGCCACCCAGTACCCCACTGACCAGTACGACCGGCTGCATGTCAGGCCCCCTTGTTTTCGATGCGGCTGTTGCCGCCGTCCACCACCAGGTACTCGCCGGTGATGTAGCTCGCCTCGGGCGAGGCCAGGAAGGCCACCGCCGCGGCGACCTCGGCGGGGCGGCCGGCGCGACCCACGGGGACCCGCGTCGCCGCCTGCAATTCTTCCGGCAGGCTCGAGGCGGTTTCGATCCAGCCAGGGGCCACGGCGTTGACCGTGATGCCCTGCCCGGCCACCTCCAGCGCCAGACTCATGTTCATGCCGACCATGGCCGCCTTGGCCGCGCTGTAGGCCGCTGCCTGCGGAATGCCCGCCCGGGTGCCGGTGGCGGAACTGACGTGGACGATGCGGCCATAGCCGCGCGCCTGCATGCCGGGCAATACGGCGCGGGTCAGCAGGAAGGCCGTGGTCAGGTTGCGCGCCAGGGTCAGATTCCAGTCGGCCAGGGTCATCCGCGCCACCTCCACCAGGGGCTCGGGACTGCCCTGCATGGTCATGCCGGCGTTGTTGACCAGGATGTCGATGCGGCCCCAACGCGCCTCGGCCCACTGGCAGAAGTCGCCAACGGCGGCCTCCTCGGTGAGATCCAGGGCCTGACCTTCAGCGGTGAAGCCGGCGGCGCGCAATTCCGCCACCCGTTCGGCGATGCGCGCACTGCTGGCGGTGACGATCAGCCGTGCCCCCGCCGCGCCCAGGCGGCGGGCTATCGCCATGCCGATGCCGGCTTCGCTGCCGGCACCGCTGATCAGGGCCACCTGGCCCGCCATCGACTCGCTCATGTCGCTGTCTCCATCGTTGTCTGACTGGACTCTAAGCCTGTCTGGCTGATACAAAAAGACGATCGTTATCAGCGAAATTGACAACCATGGCCTTTACCAGCGAAACGCTTCGGGTCTTCCTCGCCGTCATCGACGAGGGCTCCTTTTCCGCGGCGGCTCGCGTCCTGGGGCGGGTGCCGTCAGCGGTGAACATGGCGATCTCCCAGCTGGAGGCCGAACTGGACCTGGTGCTGTTCGATCGCGCCACCCGCAAGGCCTTGCCGACCCCCGCCGCGCGCGCCCTCGAACCTCAGGCGCGGCAGGTGGCCAGCCAGCTCACCCTGCTCGACGCCCATGCCCTGCAATTGCACGCAGGGCTGGAACGGCGCTTCGTGCTGGTGATGGCGCCGGAGTTGCAGACCGGTGCCTGGAGTCGCCCGCTGGTAACCCTGGCCGAGGAATTTCCGGCCTTGGAAATCGAGATCCGCTCGGCCGCCCGCGCCGAGGCGATCCGCCTGCTGCACGAGGGCAGCGTGGACATGGCGCTGATCTTCGAGCGCCCGGGGATCAACGCGCTGGAAGGTTTCGCCGAGGCCGGCAGCCAGTTGCTCACGGCGGTGGCCGCGCCCGGCTATCCCGCCTCCCGCCAGGATCGGCCACTGGGCGAAACGCTGATGGCCGATACCCGCCAGATCGTGGTGGCTGGGGGCGACCGCAATGCCTCGGATCCACAGATCGTGCTGTCGCAACGGGTCTGGCTGACCGACAGCTACCTGGCGACGCTGGACCTGGTGCAGGCGGGGCTGGGCTGGGCCTATCTGCCCCACCCGCTGGTGCGGCCGCTGATCGCCGCCGGCCTGCTCGAACAGGTGCAATTCGACAACATGGCCAGCCAGATCCGCCGCTGGATCGACGTCATCTGGATCAAGAATCGTCCCCAGGGCCTGGGCGCGCGGCGCTATCTGCAACTCTTGCGCGAGCAGATCGGCACCAAGCCGGAATAGCGGCTTGGGCAAGGCTGCCTCCGCCTTGCCCAGGACTCCGCATTGGATTTGGCAGGTTTCCAGTTGCCCAGGTAGCATACGCGGAACGATTCTCATCTGAAGCTGCAGCTGTCCAGGAATAGCGATGTTCGACTTAAACCAAGCAAGCTTTTCGCTCAACGGTCGGGCCTTGCTGCATCCAGTATCTCTGCAACTGCCCCGCGGCCGGACCGTTGGCCTGATCGGCCACAATGGCTCGGGAAAGTCTACGCTGCTCAAGTTGCTGGCTCGTCAGCTCACGCCCTCCGGCGGCACCCTGACCCTGGATGGTGAGGACCTCACCGCCTGGAAGACCCAACGCTATGCCCAGCAGGTGGCCTATCTGCCGCAACAGTTGCCCGCCGCGGAGGGCATGAGCGTCCGGGAACTGGTCGGCATGGGCCGCTATCCCTGGCACGGAGCCCTTGGCCGCTATGGGCAAAAGGATCGCGATCACGTCGAACGGGCAATGCAGCTGACGGGGACCGATAGATTCGCCGAGCAACTGGTGGATACCCTATCGGGCGGTGAGCGACAGCGGGTGTGGCTGGCGATGTTGCTGGCGCAGGACACCCGCTACCTGCTGCTCGACGAGCCCACCTCGGCGCTCGATATCGCGTACCAGGTCGAGGTTCTGCAGCAGATCCAGACGCTGGGCCGGCAACTGGATCTCGGCATCATTCTGGTACTACACGAAATCAACATGGCGGCGCGCTATTGCGACCACTTGATCGCCCTGCGTGCGGGTCGGGTATTGGTGGAAGGCAGCCCCGCCGAGTTGATGAACGCGGCGACCTTGCAGGCCATCTATGGCATTCCCATGGATGTCCTGCCGCACCCCCATGATGGTACCCCGTTGGGCTTTCACTGCTAGGTCCTGTAAGAAAAGTGCCTACGCGCGCTGATGCTTCGTTGAAAGGCCTGGATCGCCAGGCCGATCGCAATGCTCGTTTACCGCTCTTAAACCCGAGCGCGGGGCCGAACGCTTCCTAGCCTTTTCGTGGGGCCGCCTAGGCCTCGCCTGATCTTCGCTCGGCGACTTTTCGTACCGAATCTAGGCAGCAGGCTGCGGGTCCTTGAGCAGCGGGCAATTGCTGCAAAGTTCTTCTTCCGGCAGGCGGTAGCGGATGCAGCACACCCGTCGCTGCCGCCATTGCCAGGACTTTTGCTCGGCGCTTCCCGCCAGGGGCAGTTCGACGTAGATCACCGGCTTGAACAGCGGATTGCGCGCGCCCTGGGCATCGGTCGGTTGTTCGAGCCAGTGCTCGAAGGGCGGTAGCGCGCCGCCCTGGGGTCGCGCCTTGCGCAATTCGCCAACAAACCATTCCAGGTAGTTGCCGGCATTGCTCCAGAGCACCTTGGGCGACACCCTGATCTGCGCACAGGCGCCATCGATGAAGGGGCGCAGATTCTCCAGCACCAGCGGCTGGAGGACATCCGGGTGGTCCACGGCAAAGGCCTCGCCCGCGTGGGGCAGGACGAAGGCTTCCGGCACCCGGTCCTCGTTCAACACCAGTCCCAGCTGGTCCA
The DNA here is from genome assembly GCF_013277805.1 of Pseudomonas sp. MS15a(2019). Classification (NCBI taxonomy): domain Bacteria; kingdom Pseudomonadati; phylum Pseudomonadota; class Gammaproteobacteria; order Pseudomonadales; family Pseudomonadaceae; genus Pseudomonas; species Pseudomonas sp. MS15a(2019). The sequence continues at coordinate 148,698 of NZ_VBTN01000003.1, read as the reverse complement.
CCGCCAGGGGCAGCCGCCAGCGCAGCAATAGCGCCGCCGCCACGACCGGGGGAATCAGCCGGGAAAAGTAGTACTTGGACCAGACCGAGAGCAGCGCCCGCCGATCCAGCTCCGGAGCCCCGCCGTAGCAGTCCAGCAGGTCCGGCAACCCTTCTTCGAGCAAGAAGCTCAGCGGGACCACCGACTCTCCTGCCGTAGGTAGCCGCAGTACCGGGGCGAACGCCTGGAGAGGACCGGTGAACAGAGGGGCCAGAACAGGAATCATCGGGTGCGCGATCCGACAGCGAGGAGATCAGGATTCATCCGCTTACCTTAGGCCGCTGCCCGGTCACGGCCAAGCTCTCCGGCGCCAGCCCCCTCATGCCAGCACGCAATGGTCGAAGAAGCGCTCGCGCTCGAGCAGCATGAGCGCCGCGCGCTTGTGGGGAAAGTCGAACTCTTTCTGCCGATAGAAACCCTGGCGTTGCAGATGGCCGATCATCCGCTCGTTATCGGCACGGGGCTCGCAGACGATGCGCCGGGTGCGCGGTTCGTCCAGCAGCAGGTAATGCACCAGCGCCGGCAGCCAGCAGGCCACTCGCTGGGGGCCGCGCAGACTGTCCTCTCCCACCAGCATGTGGATGCCACGATCGTAGTCATCCACGGCGTAGAACGGCGCGATGCGGTCTTCGGCCGCCCAGTAGGCTTCGAAGTAGGCGAAGGGCTGATCGTCCAGGCTGCCGACCAGGGTCAGTACATGGGGATCGGCGGCCTGGCGTTGCAGATAGGCTCGGTGTTGCTTGAGGCTGCCCTCCTCCTGCCAGAAGGCCGCCACGCGCGGCTGATTCTGCCAGCGATGAAACAGCGGCAGGTCATCCTCCACCGCCAGGGCGCGCAGGACGATCCAGGCGCCCAGCCGATGGTCGTAGCGGCGATAGACCTCTCCCGTCGGCTTGGGTGGGCGGCTGGGGTGACGGCGCTGGCCGGTGAGCTGGGCCAAGGCTGGATAGCCCGCGCTGCCCGGCTGGCGCAACCAGGGCTGCGGCCGCTGCCAGAATTGGGCGCGCCAGGTCCGCCAGCCGCCCTCGGCGTCCTGGGTCAGCAGTCCCTGGCGCACGGCCTCGGGCAGCGCCGGCAGTCCCTCCCAGAGCAGTGCCGGCGCCTCGGGCGCGCGCAGCAGCAAGCCCAGGGCGAGCACCGCCAGGCGCTCGCCCGTCAGCTCGGCACTGCCTCCTGTGACAAGGACTTTTAGGCCTTCCGGCACTGGCTGTTCGCGGCAACGTAGCCAGAGTTCGTCACCGACCCGCCACAGGCTGTCACCGTCGAGGCTTTCGTGCACCAGGCGCAAGCCGCCCGGCAGTTGCAGGAGCGACGTCATAGCGGGATCTCGCGGGGCTGGGGGTCTTCATGACGGCCTTCGGTCATGGCCACCACCACCTTGCGCGGGCCCTTGAATGGGGCGCGCCCATGGGCGGTGAGCATGTTGTCGAGCAAGAGGATGTCGCCGGTGCGCCAGGGGAAGAGAATGCGACACTCATTCAGCACTCCGCGAATCTCGTCCAGGGCGCTGTCTTCCAGCGGCGCGCCGTCGCCATAGAAGACATTGCGCGGCAGGTCTTCCTCGCCGACGGTATCGAGCAGCACCTCACGCATCTCCGGCTCCAGCGCCGAGACATGGAACAGATGTGCCTGGTTGAACCAGACCCAGTCGCCGGTACGCGGATGCCGGGCGACCCCTTGGCACAGCTGGCGGGTGCGCAATTCGCCGTCCGCCTTCCACTCGCAGGCGATGCCACGGGCGGCGCAGAAGCGCTCCACGGTGGCTCGGTCTTCGGTGTCGAACACCTGCTGCCAGGCCACGTCCAGGCCATTGCCATAGTTGCGCACATAGCTCAGTCGGCGTTCGGCGAAGCGTCGGCGCAGGGCCGGATCGATGCGCGCGAACACCTGGCGGCTATCGGCGATGGGCGTCTCACCGCCCTCTTCCGCGGCCTGGGCACAATAGAACCAGATGCGCATGGGCCAGTCGCAGGTGTAGGCCTGCTCGTTGTGCAGTGGTATCCACTGGCGCGCCGGGTATTCGGTCGAGGTATAGACGCCGTCGGCGGTCACCCGGCTCCGCGGGGTGGAGCCGAATTCATAGTTCAGCAGCGGATGGCCGAAGCCGCTGGCGAAGGTCTGGAAGCCGGCGACGCCCGGGTCGGCGAAGCCATGCAGGAGCATACCGCCGGCCGTTTCCAGATGTTGGTCCACCAGGGCGTGCAGCGCGCTGGAAACATCGCCCAGCCCGCAACCCGGCGCGCGCGGGGACAGACGGAGCGGCAGGCCGGATTCCAGTTCCAGGAGATCCGCAGGTAGCGTCGTCATGGTGGACCTCCGGTCTAGTGGGTCATGGCCTGGCGCAGACTCAAGGGACGCATGTCGGTCCAGACCTGCTCGATATGGGCCAGGCAGGTGGCCTTGTCGCCACTGACGCCGATGGCGGTCCAACCAGCCGGCAGGGCCTTGTAGTCCGGCCAGATCGAATACTGCTCTTCGGCATTGATGACGACCTGGAACTGGGTGCTGTCGCTGTCGAAACTCATCGCTATCCTCCTGCAAGACAACCGCCTCGTGCGGCTTTCCTCTTAAAGGACGAACGAGGGGCACGGCTGTTCAGCGCCCATTCGGTGGCGGCGGCACGCCACGCAGTGCGGTGGCGATCTGGTGCGCCAGCATCGTCACGCTGGCCGGACCGCCAAAGGTCCAGTACGGACTGGGCAGACTGGCATGGCGGCCGCTGCGCGCCAGCGGCATGGCCTGCCAGAGCGACGAGCGAAAGAAGGGATGCCCGGTCTGCTCACCGACGAACAGGGCCGTGAGGTCTGGTACCGCGGCGATCTCCTGGACATCTTGGTAGCGGTGCAACACCCGGCTGGAGACCAGTGGCCAGGGGTCTTGGCCACCTAGGCGCCGGACCAAGGCATTGATCAGCACACGTCGGTTGAGGGTGATGAACACCCCCTGCTGCGGCAAGGGGAAAAGCACGACAAACGGTTGACCGACGATACCCGCGGCCTGGGCCGCGACCTGGGTGTCGGCCAAAGCGCGGTCAGCCTGGATATTCACCGCCGTAGCCTCCGCTGTCCGGCCGACCCGCCTACCGAGATCGCTGAGCAAGGCGCTGGCGCGCGCCACGGCGTCATCGTCCGCCGTGTCCATTCCGTAGCGGTAGAGCAGCGTCGGGCCCAGGCTCTCCAGTCGACGGAACAGTCCCAGGTGGAGATAGCCGGAGCCGAGGATCAAATCCGGCCGTAGCCGGGCGATGGCTTCGAGGTCGGGTTGCTGAATGCTGCCGAGAGGCTGGCTGTCCTTGAGCAGGTCGGCGCCGAGGCCGACATAGCGCCGATAGCCGGCCAGATTGGCCACCCCCACCGGCGCCAGCCCCAGGGAGGTCACCAATTCAGTGGCGACATCGTCGAGCGTGATGATGCGCAGCGGGCGCTCGGGCAGCTGTGCCGACTGGCGGGCGATCAGGTCATCAGCCGCCCAGGCCGCGCGGGTGGCGATCCAGAGCAACACCAGCAGGATACGCAGCAGCTGCGTGCTCATCGGCGCACCTTTCTGTAGCTACGGGCCAGCAGCAGCAGAAAGGCCGGCGCACCCAGGGCCGCGGTAGCAATGCCGAGGGGAATGTCCAGCGGCGCCAGGCTCCAGCGCGCCAGCAAATCGGCCACTACCAGCAGGCAGGCACCCAGCAGCGGCGCCACCACCAGACGCTGGCGCGCCCGGTGCAAACCGAGCAGGCGCACACCATGGGGCACCAGCAGCCCAACGAAGGCCACCGGACCGACCACGGCCACGGCCGCCGCGATCAGCACACTGGCCAGGGCCACCAGCAACAGCCGGCGACTGGCCACGGAGAGTCCCAGTCCAGCGGCCACGCCCTCGTCCAGCGCCAGCAGATCCAACCAGCGCGCGGTCAGGCCGGCGGCGCCCAGCCCGAGCAGCAGCCAGGGCAGCAGCGCCTGGACATCGTCCCAGGTTCGACCGTAGCTGCTACCCACCATCCAGGTCAGCGCCTGGGCCACGTTGCTCGCATACTGGGCGATCAGTACGCTGGACAGCGCCAGCACCAGGCCACTGATGGCAAAGCCGGTCAGTACCAGGCGCAAGGGCTCCAGCCCGCGCCGCAGGTTGGCGCCTATCACCCAGGCCAGGGCAAGACCAGCCCCCAGCCAGGCCAGGGGGAAGCGCCATTCGGCTGCCAGGTCCGGGACCAGGACGATGGCGCCCAGCACGGCCAAGCCAGCGCTCTGGCTGACCCCGAGGATTTCCGGCCCGGCCAGGGGATTGCGCGTCACCGCCTGCAGCAGCAATCCGCTGGTGGCGAGCAACGCGCCTGCCCCGGCATCCACCAGCAGTCGCGGCAAGCGCAGATCCAGCAGTAGCCCGGCCTCGGGTGCACCGGCGAGCAGCGCCTGCAGGAACGCCCAGGCACCCGGGCCGACACCGCCGCAGAGACCGGCCGCTACCAGCCCCAGCAACAGCACCAGCAGGCTGCTGGCGAGCGGCAAGACCGCCCCTCGCCGCGCGCCGGTCTCGCTGGCCAACAATCCGACGGCGGCACGCGGGCCAGCGTCGAGGCGCCCCAGGAGCAGCAGCAGGCAGAGCGAGCCCAGCAGGGCCGAGAGGACACCCAGCGGCAGGGTGATCCAGCCGGCCAGCAGCCGGACCAGCCCATCGGCGGCCAGGGTCAGCACGGCGCCCCAGAGACCGGAGAGCGCGACCAGGTGGGAGGGACGGCTCACGCCTAGGCCGAGGCGTAGCAGATTAGGCGCGATCAGGCCTATGAAGCCCAGGGGGCCGGCCAACTGGATGGCCAGCGCGGTCAGGGCGCTGGCCAGCAGCAGGCTGGCGGCCTTGATCCCGGCCGGTGGCAGGCCCAGGCCGCGCATCTGGCCATCCCCCAGCCGCGACAGATCCAGCGGCCGCCGCAGTAGCCATATCAGCAGTAAGGCCAGCGGGACCAGGGGCGCGGTGAACGCCAGGTGACCCCAGCCCAACTGCCGCAACGAGCCGGTATTCCACAGCGAAAGGACCATGGCGGCCCGGTCGTTGAGACTGAGAAAGAGAGTGATGGCCGCGGCGGCGGCCTGGGCGATGGCCACGCCGGCTAGGGTCAGGCGCAAGGGCGTGGTGTGCCAGCCACCGGCCATGGCGAAGGTGAACAGGGCCGCCAACAGGCCACCGAGAAACACCAGCGGCAACCCGAGAAAGGCCGGCAGCAGCAGGCTTAGGATGAGCCCGACCTGGGCGCCGGCAGTGATGCCGAGCAGATCGGGAGACGCCAGGGGATTACGAGTGACCACCTGCATGAGCGCCCCGGCGATGCCCAGGCTCGCCCCCACCACCAGACCCGCCACGGCGCGCGGCAGTTGCAGCCACCAGAGCGCCAGCCCTGGCCAGGAGGGTGTGCTCGACCAGGGTGCGGCCCAGGCTTGCGCACTGGGCCAGCCGGTGGCGAACAGCGCCTGCCAGAGGAACAGGCCGAGCAGCAACAGACTGCCCAGACCAAGGGAAAGAGACCAAGCGGGCGACCGCGAGACGGCGCCCCTGGGGGACTGCGACATGGAGACTTCGCTTATGCAACGCGGGCGAAGCCTGCTGGCTTCGCCCGTGACTGGAGAGCATTGCCCACGCCAGCGGCGTGGGACTCGACCTTAGAACCTGTTCACGATCTCGCGAGCTAGAGACAAACCAGGCGAAAATGGCTGAGGAAGCGGAGTTTACGAGTGGTAAATGAGCATTCCGAAGCCATTTTCAACGCCGTTTGGCCGACGCGCAGCAGATCGTGAACAGGTTCTTACCAGCGATAGGCGACGGTGCCTATGACGCTACGTTCGTCGCCCCAGTAACAACGACCGGCATCGTTGCAACCCGAGACGTACTCCTTGTCGAACAGGTTCTTGGCGTTGACGTCCAGTGACCAGTGGCGGTCGAAGTCATAGCCGATACCAGCGTCCACCAGGGTGACGTCGCCGGTATCCAGCTTGCCGTAGGTGGTGGTGTAGGAGTACACGCTGTCGATGTAGCGCACGCCGCCGGACAGGCGCAGACCGCGCAGCTCGCCATCTTTGAATCTGTAGGTCAGCCAGCTGGAGGCGAAGTTGCGTGGCACCCCGGTCATCTGCCGATCCTCGAAACGTGAGCCAGGCGCGTCCTTGGTGATCCGGGCATCGGTATAGGTGTAGGCCGTCACCCAGTTCAGGTTGTCGGTGAGGTTACTGTTGATCTCCAACTCGAAGCCCTTGGAGCGACTCTCACCGACCTGGCGTGGCAGGTTGTTCTCGGTGATGACGTCGTTGTCCTTGCGCAGGTCGAATGCCGAGGCCGTAACGCTGGTGTTCCAGCCCTTGGGTTCGTACTTCATCCCTACTTCGTACTGTTCGCTGGTGATGGGGCTGAACGCCGGACCATTGACCGGCGGCTGCTGCACCGGTACGAAGCCGCGGGCATAGCTGACATAGGGCGACAGCCCATTATCGAACTGGTACATCAGCCCGGTCTGCCAGGTGAACTTGTGGTTCCAGTCGCTATCGTCCTGCGCCGCGGCGGCGAAGGTGCGGCGGTTGCGGTATTCGCTCTGGGCCCAGTCCATGCGTCCGCCCAGCAGGAAAATCCAGTTGTCGTACTTGGTCTGCAGCTGGCTGTAGGTGCCGTAGAGATTTTGGGTCAGCAGACTGTCGGCAACGGAGAGCGGCGTCGTGGGGTCACCGGCGTAAACGGGGTTGAAGACGTTGACGAGAATCGGTGCCCTGGGGTCGTTGGCGTTCCAGTCCTGGCTGTAGGATGTCCGGTCGTAGCCCGCGCCAAACAACAGGGTGTGCTGGAAGTTGCCAGTATCGAACTTGCCTTCGAGCTGGTTATCCAGCGAGTAGACCATCGACTTGTTCTGGCGATCGTACGCCGATACCGCCACGGTGGTCCCGAACCCACCTTGATTCAGGGCTCCCGGCCAGATCTCATGCCGGTCGATCCGCGACTGCAGGTAGCGGGAATTCTGGCGGAAGGTCCAGACGTCGTTGAACTGGTGGGAGAATTCGTAGCCCAGACTCCAGGTCTCGCGCTCGAACTTGTCCCAGTCTGGGTTGCCGAGCATGGCGTTACGGCTGAGCTTGCCGTTGGGGTTGTTGAACAGGGTTCCGGCGGCCGGATAGCCCAGCTCGATGGCGGTACGGTCACGCTGGTAGCTGGACAGCAGCGTCAGGGCGGTGCTGTCGCTCAGGTTGAAGGTGATCGACGGCGCGATGTAGAAGCGGTCATCGGGCACATGGTCCACCTGGGTGTCGGATTTGCGGCCAAGCATCACCACCCGCCCGAGCACACTGCCGTCATCGGTGAGGGGGCCGGAGACGTCCAGTCCGAGCTGGCGCCGATTGTTACTGCCATAGCTTGCCTGAACTTCACCACGTGAATCAGCCGTGGGACGCTTGCTGACCAGGTTGACCAAGCCGCCAGGGGCGTTCTCGCCGTAGAGGATGGAGCTTGGCCCGCGGAATACCTCAACCCGCTCCAAGCCATAAGGCTCCGAGGTGGTGTCGTAGCGATTGCCCTGAACTCTCAGGCCGTCGCGATAGAGGCCATAGCCATAGTCGGTCGCATTGAAGCCGCGGATGAAGAAGTAGTCGCCGGCCAAGCCGTCGCCCACGGCGAACGGTGGCGAAAAGATTCCCGGGGTGTAGCCGAGGATGTCGGTCAGGGTCTGTGCTTGCTGATCCTTGATGCGTTGCTGGGTAACCACCGAGACCGAACGCGGGGTCTCCGCGAGCGGAGTACTTGTCTTGCTGGCTGCCGCGCTGTTATTGGCCTTGTAGCCCACGTCCGGACCGACTGGCGAGGGCTCGGCCTCGGCGGTAATGGTCGTCGGCGCGATGGCGGCGGGCGCTTCCTTCGCCTGGGCCGTCGCCTGGGTCTGCCAGGCGACGGCCGCCGCCAGCAGGGTGATCTGGAATCCGTGAGCTACGACTTTGTGCATGGCTAGCAGCTGTCCTTGAAATGATCCTTAGAACCGCGCACCAGGCGCGTTCCCCTAAACCGTTCAATACTCTATTACATGGCAATAAGATATCAAATCAGAATCGTTACTATTTAGAAGTCAATCACTGCCTGGTGGCCGTCCCTGGCATACGGGCAGAATCAGGCTGCCGTCATCACCGTACGTAAGGCGGTCGCCAGGCAACCGGCGATCTGATCGATTTGCTCGGACTGCACGATGAGCGGTGGCAGGAAGCGCAGCACGGCGCCATGGCGCCCGCCGACCTCGATGATCAAGCCGCGTCTCAGACACTCCTGTTGCAGGCGCGCGGCCAATACACCGTCGGCCAGGGGGTGCCCCTGACGGTCGGTCGGGCCATTGGCACGCACTATTTCCACCCCCAGCATCAGCCCCCGCCCCCGGACATCACCCAGTTGCGGATAGTCGCGTTGCAAGGCGCGCAGGTGCCCGGCGAGGCGCTCGCCCATGGCGGCCGCATGCAGCTCCAGGCGTTCCTCGCGTACCAGGCGCAAAGTGGCGGTGCCAGCGGCCATGGCCAGCTGGTTACCACGGAAGGTGCCGGCATGGGCGCCAGGTGCCCAGCGATCCAGCGACTCGTGATAGACCACCACCGCCAGCGGCTGGCTGCCGCCGATGGCCTTGGACAGGACCAGCACATCGGGCTCGATGTCCGCGTGCTCGAAGGCGAAGCGCCGCCCACTGCGGGCGATGCCGGACTGGATCTCGTCCAGCACCAGGGGGACGCCGGCCTCCCGGGTGATGCGGCGGACCTCGCGCAGCCAGGTGATGGACGCCGGATTGACCCCGCCCTCCCCCTGGATCGGCTCGACGATCAGCGCCGCCGGCGGCAGCACCCCGCTTTCCGGATCGTTCAGCATGGTCTCCAGGTAATTCAGCGCCGCCCGCTCGCCCAGCTCGCCCCCCAGGCCGAAGGGGCAGCGATAGGCATGGGGAAAGGGCAGGAATTGCACGCCGCCGTTCATGCCGTCCAGGTGGCGCTTCGGCCCATGGCTGCCCATCAAGCCGAGGGCGCCCTGGGTCATGCCGTGGTAGGCGCCATGGCAGGCCAGCAACTGGCGCCGGCCAGTGGCGGTACGGACCAGTTTGATGGCGGCCTCCACCGCATCGGTACCGGCTGGGCCGCAGAACTGGATGCGCGCATGGCGGGCGAAGCCCTCCGGCAACAGGGCATAGAGTTCGCGGATGAAATCGTCCTTGGCTTCGGTCATCAGGTCGAGGGTGTGCAGGGGGCGCTCACCGTCCAACAGGCCGCGCATGGCGTCGAGGACCACCGGGTGGTTGTGCCCAAGGGCCAGGGTGCCGGCGCCAGCCAGGCAGTCGATGAACCAGCGACCCTCGCTGTCCTGCACATGAATGCCCTGGGCTCGGCGCAACTCCAGCGGCAGCCGCCGTGGATAACTGCGGGCATTGGACTCCAGGGCGGCCTGGCGCTCCAGCCGCGGAGTGCTGGTGAAGCAATAGTCGGCGTCGGCGGGGACAGACGGCAACGGATGACTAGCGGACATGATCGTACTCCTCGAAACCCGGGTTGCGGGCGCTATGGGCAAGAGATGAATTCAGGTTTTCGGCAACCTCGGCCAGCAGGCGCGGATCGCGGACGATGCCTAGATGGTCGGCGTCGATCCAGCGGGACTGCGCCAGGGGGCGTCCCAGTCCCTGCTCCAGCAGGGACTGGCCGTTATGGTTGTTTTCCGGCGAGCGGCTGGCCCACCAGGCATGGACCGGAGCACGCAGGGGCTGCAGCTGCGAGTGCTCGCGCGCCAGGTGGTGCAGGTGGGCTTCGACGGCCAGCAGCTGCGCCCAGGCGCCGCTCTCCTCGATCGAGCTATCGGCTGCCACTGGCGCCGGTCGCCGGACCAGACCCGCGCCGGGGACATAGCCATCGACCAGCCCGACGAAGGCCACCATCTTGCCCAGGCGTTCGAGCAGACTGGCCATTTCCAGCACCAGGGTACCCCCCAGGGACCAGCCGAGCAGCCGATAGGGGCCGCGTGGCTGGGTCTCCAGCAGCATCCGGACATAGTCGCGAGCCAGTTGCGCCAGGCTGGTATCACGCCAGCTGGGGTCGAGGATCTGGCGGTTCTGCAGGCCCCAGACATCCCACCGGCCGGCCAGTTGCTGCGCCAGGGAGTAGTAACCCACCACGGTGCCACTGACCGGATGGGGGCAGAACAGCGGCGGCTGCCCGGTGCTGCCTGGCGTCAAATGGAGCCGCGGATCGGCGCCTTTAGCGGCAACGACGGGCACCGCTGCCGTGGCGCTGGCGGCGAGCGCGGCCAAGGCCTGGTCAAAGGCGGCGAGCAGGCGCTCCACCGTGGCAGCCGCATAGCGCTCACCGCTGTAGCGGCAGCTCAGCCCCAGCCGGCCGTCGTAGACCTGGGCGTTGATCTCCAGCTCCCGCAGCAACGGGGTAGCCGGATCGACCAGTTCGCCACAGGCTTCCCGGGCCGGGACGAAACGGCCGTCGCCCAGGGCGCCGTCGAGCTGGCCGAGGTAGTTGAAGGCCAGCGGCGGTTCCGGCTGGTCGACCAGGACCTCGGCCTTGGCCAGGTAGCGCAGCGCGCCATAGTCCAGGCCGCGCTGGCCACCCGCGGCCAGTTGCGCGCGCAGCCCCTGGAGGGTGGCGAGCGGGCTCTCTGCACAGCTCAATCGCAGGGGATAGAGACTGGTGAACCAGCCCAGGGTACGGCCCGGGTCGAGCTCGGCGAACAGGGCCTCGCGACCGTGGCCTTCCAGGGCGATGACATGGCCGTCCTGGCCGCTCCAGTCGCGCACCGCCTGGGCCAGTGCCGCCAGCAACACCTCGTCAAGCCGCGCCCCCAGCGCAGTCGGCGCTTCGCGCAGCAGCCAGCGGGTGCGGGCGGGATCGAGCTGCACCTCCGCCGTGCACACCTGGCCCTGGGTGGCGCCGCCCGTGGGATGGTCCACCGGCCAATCCGGCCGCGGTGCCAGGTCCTGCCAGAACGCCAGCCGGGCTTGGGTCGACGGCTGCACCGCCCAGCCGGCCAGGCGCTCGGCCCAGGCCTGGTAGGCCGGGGGCCGCGGCTCGTCGACGAGCGGCTCGTCGCGGCCCAGGGCCGAATAGATCCGCCCGAGATCGTCCAGCAGCAGCCGCCAGGACACGCCATCCATGATCAGGTGATGGGCGCAGATGAACAGGCGCTGATCGCCTTCTGGATAGTTCGCCAGGACCAGGCGCAGCAAGCCGCCGCGGGCCAGGTCGAAGCTCCGCTGGGTACGCGCACAGAGGGCTTCCAGCGCCGCCGCATCGGCCACCTCGACCTGTTGCAGCAGCTGCTCGACGCCAACCGCGTCGCGGTAGCCGGCTTGCCAGCCCTGGGCGCTCGGCCAGAAGGCCAGCCGCAGGACATCGTGCCGTTGCAGCAGCCAGGCCACCGTCGCCGCCAGCCGCACCGGGTCCAGGGGCTCGCGCACCTCCAACAGCAAGGCCTGGTTCCAGTGCGCAGGGTTGGGCAGCGGCTGGGCGAAGAAGTGCGCCTGGATCGGCGTCAGGCGCTGTTCGCCCTGGGCCGGCTCCCAGGCGGGTTGGGTGGCGAGAGGTTGGAGACAGAGCGCCAGGTCGGCGAGTCTAGGACTGCGGAAGACCTCCTTGGGCCCCAGCTGCCAGCCCGCGCGTTGCAGGCGACTGATCAGCGCCAGGGACTGGATGGAGTCTCCGCCCAGCTCGAAGAAGCCGGACGCCCTACCAATCCGCTCGACACCCAGCAAGTCGCGCCAGAGTCCAGCCAGCAGTTCCTCGCGTGGCCCCTGGGGCGCCTCGTCGAGGGTTTGGCTGACGAATTCCGGCAATGGCAGCGCACGACGATCCAACTTGCCGTTGGGCAACTGCGGCAAACGCTCCAAGAGCACCAGGTGCTGGGGTACCAGGTGGCCGGGAAGGTGCTGGCGCAGCCGCTCCAGCAGCGCCGCTTCCTGCAACTGGGCACCGCCGACATAACCCACCAGGCGGGCGCCAGCCGGGGTCTCGCGGACCATGACCAACGCCTCGCGCACGCCGGGGCAGGCCTTGAGCGCCGCCTCGATCTCGCCGGTCTCGATGCGGAAACCGCGCAGCTTGATCTGCTGATCGGCGCGGCCGAGGTATTCCAGCAAGCCCTCAGCGTTGAGCCGCACCCGGTCACCGGTGCGGTAGAGTCGCTCGCCGGCGCGGAAGGGATTGGGCACGAAGCGTTGCGCCGTCTCGCCGGGCCGCTCCAGGTAGCCGCGGGCCAGGGCCCCGCCCAGGTACAACTCACCCTCCACGCCCACGGGCAGCAGGTTGAGATCCTGATCCAGCACATAACCCTGGCGCTCGCCCACCAGGTCGCCGATGGGCGCATAGGCACTGGCGAAGTCCGCCGTGGCCGCGGATGCCCGCCACAGGGTCGGGGTGATGACGGTTTCGGTCGGGCCGTAGCCGTTGATGACCCACTGGGGCTGGAGATACTCCACCACCTCGCGCAGCAGGCGGTGATCATAGGCTTCACCGGCGAAGCAATAGGTCTTCACCCCAGGACCCCGACCCTGCACCCGGCCCCAGTCGGCCAGTTGCCGCAGATAGCTCGGTGGGAAGGCGGCCACGGTGATGCCCTCTTCCTCCAGCGCCTGCCAGGTCTCCTGCACGCTCCATAGCGCCTGGTCGCGGATGACGATCCGAGCGCCTTGGCTCAGCGGCGTCAGCCAGCGCTCCTGGGCACCGTCGAAGCTGATGGAGAGGAAATGCAATTCGCGATCCTGCTCGGTGAGTTCGTAGCGCTGCGCAATCCCCTGGCAGTGGCGCGCCAAGGGACCATGGGCCACGGCCACGCCCTTGGGCCGACCGGTGGAGCCAGAGGTGTAGATGACATAGGCTAGTTGCTCGGGATGCAGGACCAGATCAGGGAGCCTGTCGGACTGCTGGCTGAGATCCAGTCGATCCAGGGCGACCGCTTCGACCCCGGCCACCTGGGGTAGCCGGTCGAGCAGCTTTTGCTGGGTCAACAGCAGTCGGGCGCCGCTGTCTTCCAGCATCAGCGCCAGCCGCTCGGCCGGGTAGTCCGGATCCAGCGGCAGGTAGGCGCCACCGGCCTTGAGCACCGCCAGCAAGGCGACGAACAACTCGACACCGCGCTCGCAGGCCACGCCGACCCGGGTTTCCGCCGCGACGCCCTGCCCACGTAGCCACTGCGCCAGGCGATTGGAGCGGATCTCCAGGCTGGCAAAGTCCAGCCGCTCCTGGCCATGCACCAGGGCAATGGCCCGAGGTTGGCGGCGGGCCTGCTCGGCGATCAGTGCGGGCAGCAGTGGCGTATCCGTATTGGCCTGCGCGGGTGGATTCCAGCGTTGCCAGGTGGCCAGGCCTTCGGCATCGAGCAACGGCAGGTCGCCCAGCGGCGTCTCGGGTTGGCGGACCAGGCCGTCGAGCAGGGTCAGCCAGATGCGCAGGAAACGTTGGGCGGTGGTTCGCTCGAAGAGGTCGCTGGCGAAGTCCAGGTAGCCGGAAATACCGCCGTCGGCTTCGTCGAAGGTGCCGAGCGACAGGTCGAAATGCACCTGGTCACCCGCACCGTCGAGGGCTTCGGCGGTCAGGCCGGGTAGCCGGGCCAGCGCCTGTTCACCACGCGCCTGGTGGTTGAAGGTCACCTGGAACAGGGGGTTATGGCTTAGGTGGCGCTCGGGTTGCAGTGCTTCGACCAGTTGCTCGAAGGGCAGCTCCTGGTGGGCCTGGGCGTCCAGCAGCCGGGAACGTACCTGGGCGGCCAGGGCACTGGCTGGCATCCGCCCGGCCAGTTCACCGCGCAGGACCAAGGTGTTGACGAAGCAACCGACCAAGGCCTCGGTCTCCGCCCGTACCCGCCCCGCTACCGGCACGCCGATACGCAGGTCGGTCTGGCCGCTGAGACGGAACAGCAGGGTCTGCCAACTGGCCAAGAGCAGCATCGCCGGGGTGACCGCCAGCATCTGGGCCGTACGGCGCAGGCGCTGGGAGGCGGTCGCATCCAGGGCGAAGGTTTCCCGCCCGCCGCGGCCATCGCGCTGGGCGGGGCGTGGGTGGTCGGCTGGCAGTTCCAGCAGCGGGTGTTCGCTACCCAGTTGCGTGCGCCACCAGGCCAGCTGTCGTTCGCCCTCCCCGGCGGCCAGGCGCTCGCGTTGCCAGGCGGCGTAGTCGGCATAGTCCAGCGGCAGAGGTTGTAGTTGCATCCGGTCATCGCCCAGGGCCTGGCGATAGAGGCTGACCAGGTCTTCCAGCAGCAGCCGCATCGACCAGCCATCGGCCAGCAGGTGGTGCAGGCACAGCAGCAGCAGGTGCTCGTCCGGTGCCAGGCGCACCAGGGCCAGGCGCCAGGGCGGCGAGGCTTCCAGGTCGAAGGGTTGGCTCATGAAGGCGCGGCGATAGGTGTCGGCCGCCGCCGCGTCCAGGGTCACCACCTCGAACTGGGGCTCATGCACGGCATGGATGAGCTGCTGGGCGCCCTGCTCGCCGTGGCCGAAGTTGGTCCTCAGGCTGGCGTGGCGGTCGGTGAGCCGCTGGAAGGCCGTGCGCAGCGCGGCCTCGTCGAGTCGACCCTGCAGGCGCAAGCCACCCGGCAGGTGATAGGCCGCACTGTCCGGTTCGAGCTGGGCGAGAAACCACAGACGCTGCTGGGCGAAGGACTGCGGCGCCCGGGCGGGCGTACCGGGCCAGTCACGCCGCTGCAGCGGCGCCTCGTCCACCTGGGCCAAATCGACCAGGCGCTTGGCGAAGGCCGCCAGGGTGGCGGCTTCGAACAGCAAGCGGACCGGCACCTCCCAGCGGTGATCGCGACGCGAGCGGGCGACCACCTGCAGGGCGAGCAGCGAATGCCCGCCGAGGGCGAAGAAGTCGTCGTCCCGCCCTACTCGCTCCACCTGCAGCAGCTCGGCCCATAGCACGGCCAGCTCGGTCTCGATACCCGGTTCCGGCGCGCGATAGGCTTGCTGGGTAATGTCGGGCTCCGGCAGCGCCTTGCGGTCCAGCTTGCCGTTGGGCGTTAACGGCAGCTGATCAAGCGCCAGCAGATGGCTGGGCACCATGAAATCTGGCAGCCGCGCCAGCAGCGCCTGGCGCAACGCGGCTTCGTCCAGACCTGGCGTCACCAGGTAGCCCACCAGATGCGGACCGGTGGCGCTCTGGCGCAGCAGCACCACGGCCTCGCTCACTCCGGCCAACTCGCGCAACGCCGCCTCGATCTCGCCCAGCTCCAGGCGCAGCCCACGCAGCTTGACCTGGTGGTCCAGCCGACCCAGGTAGTCCAGGGCGCCGTCGTCGCGCCAACGGGCCAGATCGCCACTGCGATACAGCCGGCCACCCGGGGTGAAGGGATCGGGGACGAAGCGTTCGGCGGTGAGGCCAGGGCGACCGAGATAGCCCCGCGCCAATCCAACACCGCCGATGTACAGCTCGCCGGCCACGCCGACCGGTTGCGGGTTGAGGCGTTCGTCGAGGATATGGATCCGCAAGTTGGCGATGGGCCGGCCGATGGGCACCGCCAGGCGATCCTCTGGCTGGCAGGTCCAGTGGGTGACATCGATAGCCGCCTCGGTAGGGCCGTAGAGGTTGTAGAGCGCCACCTGGGGCAACCGCTGGCGCACGGCCTGGGCCAGTTCCGCCGGCAGGGCTTCGCCGCTGCAGACGATACGGGTCAGGCTGGCGCAGCCGGAAAGATCGTCCTGGGCCAGGAAGGCGGCCAGCATGGACGGCACGAAGTGCAGCGTGGTGATGCCCTCGCGGGCGATCAGGGCGCTCAGCGCCGCCGGGTCGCGATGGTCGCCCGGTCGAGCCAGCACCAGACGGGCGCCGGCCTGCAACGGCCAGAAGAATTCCCACACCGAGACGTCGAAGCTGAAGGGGGTCTTCTGCAGGACGTGGTCACCGGCATCCAAGCCATAGGCCGCCTGCATCCACTGCAGGCGGTTGTGCAGCGCCGCCTGGGTGTTGCCCACGCCCTTGGGTCGGCCGGTGGAACCGGAGGTGTAGATCAGATAGGCCAGTTGCTCGGGATGCACCTGAAGCTCGGGGGCGCTGGCGGGCTCGCTGGACAGGTCCAGTTGTTCCAGGTCCAGTACATCCAGCGACAGCTTTTCCGGCAACAACGAGAGGGCTGGCCCATGGCTGAGCAACAGACGGGCACCGCAGTCTTCCAGCATGAAGGCCAGACGTTCGGCCGGGTAGTCCGGGTCCAGCGGGACATAGGCCGCGCCGGCCTTGAGCACCCCATAAAGAGCGATCACCATCTCCACCGAACGCAGCATGGCCACGCCGACCCGGCTCTCGCGGCCGATACCACGGCCGCGCAGATAATGAGCCAGGCGATTGGCCGCCTGGTCCAGCTCCAGGTAGCTCAGGCGGCGTTCGTCCAGGCACAGGGCCTCGCGCTCCGGATACACGGCGACCTGCTGGAGGAAGCCCCCCAGCACGCCAGCGGGCGGCAGTGGTGCATAGACCTCCGAGGTGGCATTCCAGTTGGCCAGCCGTGCAGGCTCGTCGGGCAGCAGTAGCGGCGCCTCGGCCAGGGCTTGCTGGGGCGCGTCGAGCAGCCCCTGCAAGAGCACCAGGAAGCGGGCGTGCAGTTGCCTGATGCGCGCCGGTTCGAAGAGATCGAGGGCAAAGGTCCAGCTACCGCCGAGGCGGCCGTCCGGGTCTTCCCAGGTCGCCAGGGCCAGATCGAACTGGGCCTGGGTGGCTGGCGTGTCGAGGATACGGGCTTGCAGCCCCGGCACGTCGGCCAGGGCGCGGTGATCGCGTCGCTGATGGTCGTAGCTGACCTGAAACAGCGGGTGCTGGCTGAGGCTCCGCTCCGGCTGCAGGTGCTCCACCAGGTGCTCGAAGGGCAGATCCTGGTGGGCCTGGGCGTCGAGCAGAGTCTCGCGCACCTGGTGCACCAGGGCGGTGAAATCCGTCGGGGTGGCAAGGTCCAGGCGCAGTACCTGGGTATTGACGAAGCAGCCGATGAGGTCGTGCAGCTCGGCGCGCGTGCGCCCCGCCACCGGTACCCCAATGCGCAGGTCGCGTTGCCCGCTGAGCCGACCCAGCAGCACGCCATAGCAGGCCAGCAGCAGCATGAAGGGCGTAACCCCCAGGGCATGGGCAGCCTGGCGCAGGGCCTTGGCCTGGTCCGCCGCGAGAGTGAAGTCCAGTCGCTGCCCGGCACCGCCGCGCCGCGCCGGCCGTGGCCGGTCGGCCGGCAGATCCAGAGTGGGCGACTCGCTGCCCAGTTGGGCGCGCCAATAGGCCAGTTGCCGCTCGCCTTCCCCGGCGCTCAGGTGCTCACGCTGCCAGCGTGCATAGTCGGAGTACTGCACCGGTAGTGCCGGCAGATCCGGTGCCACGCCGCTGAGCGCTGCCCGATAGAGTTCGGCGAAATCACGCAGCAAGAGGCCGACGGACCAGCCGTCCGAGATGGCATGGTGCAGGCACAGCAGCAGGCGGTGGCGCTGTTCATCGAGGCGCACCAGGGCCAGCCGCCAGGGCGGACTGCTGGCGAGGGCGAAGGGCCGGGCGATGAAGGCCTGCAACAGGCCGGCGAATTCGACCTCCTGGTCGACACCCGCGGCGAGCGCCAAGCGCTCCACGGCCACGGGTGCCGGCGGCAGGATGCGCTGGCGGGGCGGATCACCCGGCAGCAACAGCGTCCGCAGGCTGGCATGCCGCGCCGCCAGAGCGGTAAAGGCCGCGGTCAGGGCTTGCTCATCCAGGGTCCCCTGCAGCTCCAGGACCCCCGGCAGATGATAGGCCGCGCTCTCGGGTTCCAACTGCGCGAGGAACCACAGCCGTTGCTGGGCATGGGATTGCGGTGCCTCGTCCAGCGCCAGGGCCTGGAGTTCCAGCCCCTGGCGCTCGGGCGCCAGGGCGGCGATCCGCGCGGCTTGTTCCGCCAGGTGCGGCGCCTCGAACACCAGGCGCAGCGGCACCTCCCGCCTTTCTTCCAGACGCAGACGGGAGATGAGTTGGGTCGCCAGCAGGGAATGGCCGCCCAGGGCGAAGAAGTCGTCCTGGCGACCGACCCGCTCGACCTGGAGCAAGGCTTGCCACAACTCAGCCAGACGCTGCTCCAAGGCGTTCGCCGGTGCTGCATAGTCTTCGCTCGCCGCGACTTCAGGCGCGGGCAGCGCCCGACGATCCAGCTTGCCGTTGGGCAACTGCGGTAAGCGCTCCAGCACCACCAGGTGCTGGGGGACCAGGTGGCCGGGCAGGTGCTGGCGTAGCCGCTCCAGCAGCGCCGCCTCCTGCAGCTGGCCACCGCCGACATAGCCCACCAGCCGAGCACCAGCCGGGGTCTCGCGGACCATCACCAGCACCTCGCGCACGCCTGGGCACGCCTTGAGCGCCGCCTCGATCTCGCCGGTCTCGATGCGGAAGCCACGCAGCTTGATCTGCTGATCGGCGCGGCCAAGGTACTCCAGCAGGCCCTCGGCATTGAGCCGCACTCGGTCGCCGGTGCGGTAGAGTCGCTCGCCGGCGCGGAAGGGATTGGGCACGAAGCGTTGCGCCGTCTCCCCGGGGCGCTCCAGGTAGCCGCGAGCCAGGGCGCCGCCCAGGTACAGCTCGCCTTCAACGCCCACGGGCAACAGGTTGAGATCCTGATCCAGCACATAACCCTGGCGCTCGCCGACCAGGTCGCCAATGGGGGCATAGGCGCTGCTGGTGAAATCTGCGATCGCCGCGGATGCCCGCCAGAGGGTCGGGGTGATGACGGTTTCGGTCGGGCCGTAGCCATTGATGACCCACTCGGGCTGCAGGTACTCCACCACCTCGCGCAGCAGGCCACGGTCGTAGGCTTCACCGGCGAAACAATAGGTCTTCACGCCAGGGCCGCGGCCCTGCACCCGGCCCCAGTCGGCCAGTTGCCGCAGATAGCTCGGCGGGAAGGCGGCCACGGTAATGCCCTCCTCCTCCAGTGCCTGCCAGGTCTCCTGCACGCTCCATAGCGCCTGGTCGCGGATGACGAGGCGAGCCCCTTGGCTCAATGGCGTTAGCCAGCGTTCCTGGGCGCCGTCGAAGCTGATGGAGAGGAAATGCAGTTCGCGATCCTGCGCCGTGAGTTCGTAGCGTTGCGCGATGCCGCGGCAGTGCAGCGCCAGGGGGCCATGGGCCACGGCCACGCCCTTGGGTCGACCGGTGGAACCGGAGGTGTAGATGACGTAGGCCAGTTGTTCGGGATGCAGGACCACGGCCGGCGCCGAGTCTGGCTGGTCAGTGAGATCCAGTCGATCCAGGGCGACCGCTTCGACGCCGGCCACCTGGGGTAGCCGGTCGAGCAGGTCGTGCTGGGTCAACAGCAATCGGGCGCCGCTGTCTTCCAGCATCAGCGCCAGGCGCTCGGCCGGGTAGTCCGGGTCCAGCGGCAGGTAGGCGCCACCGGCCTTGAGCACCGCCAGCAAGGCGACGAACAAGTCGACGCCGCGCTCGCAGGCCACGCCCACCCGGATTTCGGTCGCGACACCCTGCCCACGCAGCCACTGCGCCAGGCGATTGGAGCGGATTTCCAAGGTGGCGAAGTCCAGCTGCTGCTGGCCGTGTACCAGGGCGATGGCCCGGGGTTGGCGCCGGGCCTGCTCGCCGATCAACTCGGGCAGCAGTGGCTCAGCCACGCTCGCTGGCGCGGGTGGATTCCAGCGTTGCCAAGTGGCCAGGCCTTCGGCGTCGAGCAGTGGCAGATCGCCCAGGGGCGTCTCCGGTTGGCGGACCAGGCCGTCGAGCAATTGCCCCAGGTGCGCCGCCAGCCGCTGGACCTGAGCAGGCGTGAAGCACGCGCGCTGGTAGTGCAGGTGCAATTCCAGGCGCGCACCGGCCATGACGGCGATACTCAGCGGATAGTGGGTGCGCTCGCTCACCGTGACCGCGCCGATGGCTGGGGCCTTGGCGTTAGCGCCGCGCAGGGCGGCGTCCACCGGATAGTTCTCGAACACCAGCAGCGTATCGAACAACGCCTGACCGGCATGGCCGGCCAAGCGCTGCACCTCGAAGAGCGGCGTATGCTCGTGCTCACGCAGGGCCAGGTTGTGAGCCTGCAAGGCGGGCAGCCATTGGGCGGCGGTCAGCTCCGGTGCAGGTGCCTGGACCACCGGCAGAGTGTTGATGAACAGCCCCAGCAGCCGCTCGCTACCAGCGACCTCGGCCGGACGACCGGCGACGGTGGCGCCGAAGGCGACCCGGCGCTGACCGGTGTAGCGTTGCAGCAATAGGGTCCAGGCCGCCTGCACCAGGGTGTTGAGGGTGACGTGCAGCCGCCGGGCGGCGGCATCGAGCGGGGCCCGGTCGCGGACCAGGTGCTGTTCGCCACTGCGCGGGTCGTCGGCCGTGGTCGAGCGACCGAGGCTGTCGGCCAGACGGGTCGGCAATTCGAAGTCGGCCAGTTGCCCTTGCCAGAATTCGCCGCTACGCGCCGCGTCACGGCTGGCCAGCCAGGCGAGATAATCGCGGTAGCGACCCGGTGCCGGCAGCGCCGCGCCGCGGGTCGCCTGGAGGACTTCCGCCAGCAGCGCCGCACTGCTCCAGCCGTCGAGCAGAATATGGTGCAGCGTCCAGACCAGTTGCCAGCGCTCGTCGGTCAGCCGTACCAGCAGCAGGCGCATCAGCGGCGGCCTGGCGAGCTCGAAGGGCCTTTCGCGCTCCTCGCGTTGCAGGTCAGCCAGGGCAGCCGGGTCCGCCTGGCGGTCGCGCCAATCCAGCTCGCGCACGCCGAGGTCGACGTGGCGCCAGATGGCCTGGACCGCCCGGCCTTCGCCGGCCAGTCGCAGGAAGGCGGCCCGCAAGCCGGCATGGCGCCGTAGCGCCTGCCGCCAGGCATCGAGGAAGGCCGCCTTGGGTAGACCGTCCAGCTCGACGCCTACCTGGTTGACGTAGAGATCACCCGCCCCGCCCAGCTCGGCGTGGAACAACAGCCCCTGCTGCATGGGCGTGAGCGGATGCAGGTCTTCGATGGCGGCCAGCGGTAGCGCATCCAGTTGCGCCTGGGTCAGGGCCAGCAACGGGAAGTCCGAAGGGGTCGCACCACTGCGCTGGCGGCACAGGGTGAGAACCTCGTCCAGCGCCGTGCCGAAGGCCTCCAGCAAGGCCTGGATGCGGGATGTGCCGTGGCGCTGGCCGCTGTAGGTGCAGACGAACTGCAACTCGCCGCCGCGGACGATACCCTCCAGGGTCAGCTCGGCCTCGAGGGGGGTACGAGGATCACGCGCCCGCCCGGTAGACTCGTCCGCCAGACGGAAGCCGCCCTGGTCGGTGTCCAGCTGCCCCAAGTAGTTGAACAGCAGCGAGCCGGTGGTTTCCGGCAGGTCCGCGTCGCCACGGGCCTGGAGCAGGCCATAGCCGAGACCGCCGCGCGGGATGAGTCTCAGACTTTCCTTGATGCCTTTGAGACTGGTGGCGAGATCCGCATGGTCGCGCAGCCGGACCGGATAGAGGCTGGTAAACCAGCCAAGGGTGCGACTCAGGTCGAGGCCGGGGAACAGGTCTTCGCGGCCATGACCTTCCAGCAGCAGCCGCGCCTCGGCGTTCCCGCTCCAGCCATGCAGGGCTCGCACCAGGGCGGTGAGCAGCAGATCGTTGACCTGAGTGCGGAAGGCGGCGGGCGCCTGGGTCAGCAGTTCGCGGGTGCGCTCGGCATCCAGCCGCAGGCTCAGGCGCTGGGCGTCGCGCTCCCAGGCGCGTCCGGCGGGATCGTCGCAGGGCAAGGCCGGCGCCTCCGGCAACCCCTGCCAGTAGGCCCGCTCATCGTCCAGCGCCAGGCACTGCAGGGCCTGGACCCAGCTGGCATAGGGCGGCGTCGCCGGCAGCGGCCGGTCGGGTTCGGCGTAGGAGCGCGCCAGGTCGTCCAGCAGGATGCGCCAGGACACGCCATCCACCGCCAGGTGATGGATCACCAGCAACAGGCGCTGACCGCCCTCGGCGAGGTCGGCGAGCACGGCGCGCAGCAGCGGTCCCTGATCCAGGCGCAGGCTGGCCTGGGCCTCGTCGGCCAGGGCCGGTAGCTCGGTGCGGGTCACCGAGGAATGCCAGAGCAGCTCGGCGTCTTCGCTGGCGCGATAGTGCTGCTGCCAGCGACCTTCGGCCTGGGTGAAGCCGAGGCGCAGAGCGCCATGGGTGGCTACCAGCCGCGCCAGGGCTCGGCGCAGTCGCTCGGGCTCCAGCGGCGCCTCCGGTTCCAGCAACAGGGCTTGGTTCCAGTGTTCGGGGCGCGGCAAGGCGCGAGCGAAAAAGGCGTGCTGGATGGGTGCCAGCGCAAAGGGTTCACGCGTTTCGGCGGCAATCTCGCCAGGCGTCTCCAGGTGCTGCACCACGGGGGCCAGTTCGGCCAGGGTCTGCCGCTCGAACAGCTGCCGCGGGCTGAACACCAGCCCCAGGCGCCGCGCGCGGGCGATGATCTGCAGACTGAGGATGGAATCGCCGCCGAGGGCGAAGAAATTGTCGTCCCGCCCGACCCGCTCCACCTGCAGCAGTTCGGCCCAGAGCGTGGCCAACTCGGTCTCGATACCCGGCTCCGGCGCACGATAGGTCTGCTGGGTAATGTCGGGCTCCGGCAGCGCCTTGCGGTCCAGCTTGCCGTTGGGGGTCAGCGGCAGTTGTTCCAGTGCCAGCAGATGGCTGGGTACCATGAAGTCCGGCAGCCGCGCCAATAGCGCCTGGCGCAACGCGGCTTCGTCCAGACCTGGCGTCACCAGGTAGCCCACCAGCTGCGGACCGGTGGCGCTCTGGCGCAGCAGCACCACGGCCTCGCTCACTCCGGCCAACTCGCGCAACGCCGCCTCGATCTCGCCCAGTTCCAGCCGCAGGCCACGCAGCTTGACCTGGTGGTCCAGCCGGCCCAGATAGTCCAGGGCGCCGTCGTCGCGCCAACGGGCCAGATCGCCGCTGCGGTACAGCCGACCACCCGGGGTGAAGGGATCGGGGACGAAGCGTTCGGCGGTGAGGCCAGGGCGACCGAGATAGCCCCGCGCCAATCCAACACCGCCGATGTACAGCTCGCCGGCCACGCCGATGGGCTGTGGGTTGAGGCGTTCGTCGAGGATATGGATCCGCAAGTTGGCGATGGGCCGACCGATGGGCACCGCCAGGCGATCCTCCGGCTGGCAGGTCCAGTGGGTGACGTCGATAGCCGCCTCGGTGGGGCCATAGAGGTTGTAGAGCGCCGCCTGCGGCAGCCGCCGACGGACTTCTTGGGCCAGCTCCGCCGGCAAGGCCTCGCCACTGCAGACGATACGCGTCAGGCTGGCACAGCCGGAAAGATCGTCCTGGGCCAGGAAGGCCGCCAGCATGGACGGCACGAAGTGCAGCGTGGTGATGCCTTCGCGGGCGATCAGGGTGCTCAACGCCGCCGGATCACGATGCTCGCCCGGACGGGCCAGCACCAGCCGGGCGCCGACCTGCAACGGCCAGAAGAATTCCCAGACCGAGACGTCGAAGCTGAAGGGCGTCTTCTGCAGGACGTGGTCGCGGGCATCCAAGTCATAGGCCGCCTGCATCCACTGCAGGCGGTTGTGCAGCGCCGCCTGGGTGTTGCCCGCGCCCTTGGGTCGGCCGGTGGAACCGGAGGTGTAGATCAGATAGGCCAGTTGCTCGGGATGCACCTGGAGGTCAGGCGCGCTGGCGGGCTCGTCGGACAGGTCCAGTTGCTTCAGGTCCAGCACGTCCAGCGACAGCTTTTCAGGCAACAAGGCGAGGGCTGGCCCATGGCTCAGCAACAGGCTGGCGCCACAGTCTTCCAGCATGAAGGCCAGACGTTCGGCCGGGTAGTCCGGGTCCAGCGGCACATAGGCCGCGCCGGCCTTGAGCACCCCATAAAGAGCGATCACCATCTCCACCGAACGCAGCATGGCCACGCCGACCCGGCTCTCGCGACCGATACCACGGTCGCGCAAATAATGAGCCAAGCGATTGGCGGCCTGGTTCAGCTCCGCGTAGCTCAGGCGGCGTTCGTCCAGGCACAGGGCCTCGCGCTCGGGATGCAGGGCGACCTGCTGGAGGAAGCCCCCCAGCACGCCGGCGGCCGGCAGCGGCGCATAGGCCTGCGCGGTGGCGTTCCAGGCGGCCAGGCGCGCGGGCTCGTCAGACAGCAGCAGCGGCGCTTCGGCCAGCGGCTGCTGGGGCGTGTCGAGCAGCCCCTGCAAGAGCACCAGAAAGCGGGCGTGCAATTGCTCGATGCGCGCCGGCTCGAAGAGATCGCAGGAGTAATTCCAATTACCACCGAGGCTGCCGTCACCCAATTCCCAGGTATGCAGCGCCAGATCGAATTGGGCGCTACCGTTGTCCAGCGGCAGCAGTTCGGCGCGCAGCTCGGGGCCCAGTTGCAGGGCGTCGAGCTGCCGCGGTTGATGGTTGTAGAGCACCTGGAACAGGGGGTGGTGACTGAGGGTACGTTCGGGAGCCAGGGCGTCCACCAGTTGCTCGAAGGGCAGGTCCTGATAGGCCTGGGCCTCGCGCACCCGCTCCCGAGCCTGGGTCAGCAGCGCCAGGAAGTCCGCCGCGCCTGCCAGTTCCAGGCGCAGTACCTGGGTGTTGACGAAGCAACCGATGACGCGCTCGACCTCGCTACGCTGGCGCCCGGCGACGGGCACGCCGATGCGCAGGTCCTGCTGGCCGGACAGGCGGCCGAGCAGGGTCGCATAGGCGGCCAGCAGCACGGTGAACAGGGTGGTGCGCTGAGCCCGGGCGAAGTCGCCCAGCTGTTGCGCCAGGGGCGCCGGCAACGCGAAGTTCAGCCGCCCGCCACGCTGGCTGGGAGCCGCCGGACGCGGTCGGTCCGACGGCAGTTCCAGCACCGGGTGCTCGCGGCCCAGGCGTGCGCGCCAGAATTCCAATTGGCGCTCGTCCTCCCCGGCGTCGAGGCAGGCGCGCTGCCAGAGGGCATGATCGGCGTAGCTGACCGGCAAGGCGGGCAGCTCGGCGACCTGCCCCGCCAGCGCCGCGCGATAGCAGGCAGCAACGTCGTCCAGCAGCACCTGGATTGACCAGCCATCGGCGATGGCATGGTGCAGGCAGAGCAGCAGATGCGCCGGCGCCCCGTCGACGCCCCGCGCCAGGCCCAGTCGCCACAGCGGCCCGCGTTCCAGGTCGAAGGGCCGATTGGCGAAGGCGCGGGCCACGGCGGGCAGGTCCTGGAGCGTGACCTCGCCCAGGGCCTCCAGCGGTACCTCACTGCGCTCGGCGACCCGTTGCAGGGGGATGCGGCCCGGCCCTTGCTCCAGCGTGGTCCTCAGGCTGGGATGGCGCGCCGTGAGGGCCGCGAAGGCCGCCTGTAGCGCGGTCTCGTTCAGGCGGCCGTGCAGGCGTAGCGCACCCGGTAGGTGATAGGCCACATTGCCCGGTTGCAGGCGTTCGAGGAACCACAGCCGTTGCTGGGCATGGGAGGTTTCTGCACAGGCCGCCGCGGCGCCACCGGGAATCGGCAGCGCGCCGGCATCGAGGCCCTGGTCGCGCAATTTGGCGAGGAAGGTACGGCGCTGCGCCGGCGGCAGGCCGAGGAAACGTTTGGCCAGGGGCTGGGCTTTGTCGTGCAACATCAAGGGGTCTCCTCCAGCTCGTCCAGCAGCGCGTCCAGCGCGTCCAAACGGGCGTCGTCCAGGGTCTGCTCGCGCAGGGTGTCGATGAGTTCGGCTTGAGCCGCCACGGTGGTGGCGGTAAAGGCTGCGGCGAGGGGCACGCGCACGCCGAGCCGTTCGTGGATGCGCGATAGCAGCCGGGTGGCCAGCAGCGAGTGGCCGCCCAGGGCGAAGAAGTCGGCATCGCGGCCTACCTCCGGCACCTGCAGCAGTTCCTGCCACAGAGCGGCCAGCTGTCGTTCGGTGCCGGTTTGAGGCGGTTGCCCCGGCGCGGCGTCCAGTTCTGGTACCGGCAACGCGCGGCGATCGAGCTTGCCGTTGGCAGTGCGGGGCAGCCGTTCCAGCCAGAGCGTCTGGGTCGGCACCATGAACAGTGGCAGGCGCTGCGCCAGTGCCTCGCGCAGCGCGGCCAGGCTCGGGCGCTCGCCGTTCTGGGGCTCCAGATAGGCCACCAGTTGCGACCCCTGGGGCGTGGGTTGGGCGGCGACCGCAGCATCCCGCACGCCGGGTTGCGCCCGCAGCAGGGCCTCGATCTCGCCCGGCTCCAGGCGTTGGCCGCGTAACTTGATCTGGAAGTCGGTGCGGCCGACATACTCCAGCTCGCCGCGGACGTTCCAGCGCACCAGGTCGCCGCTGCGATAAAGCCGCTCGCCGGCCGCGAAGGGACTGGGCACGAAGCGTTCGGCGGTCAGTCCGGCACGGCCCACGTAGCCACGGCCTACGCCGGCACCGCCGATGTACAGCTCGCCCACCCCGCCACGGGGCACCAGACGCAGCCGCGTATCGAGCACGAACAAGTGGGTGTTGTCGGTCGGCTTGCCGATGGGGATGTCCGCCTGGGGCGCCCGCAGTAGCTGCAGGGCCACGTCGTCGGCGCACTCGGCAGGGCCATAGGCATTGACCAGCGGGATGCCGGGGTAGCGTTGCAGCCAGCGCGCCGCCAGATCCGGCGCCAGCGCCTCGCCGGTGGGCAGCAGCCAACGCAGTGCCGGTAGGGGCTGCGGCGGCAACTCCAGCAGCGCGGCGATCACCGTCGGCACGCATTCCAGGACGCTCACCTCGCCGGCAACAACGCGCGCCAGCAGGGTTGCTGGGTCTTGCACCTCGGCTTCGGCGACGATCTCCACCCGGCCGCCGAACAGCGGCGCGGTGAGGAACTGCCACACCGAGACATCGAAGCCGGTGGCGGCCGTCTGGGCGATGACGTCGTCCTCGCCCAGTTGCAGGAAGGGCAGCTTGCTCAGCTGGTTGTTGAGCATGCCCTGCTGGGTGACCATCACCCCCTTGGGCTCGCCGGTGGAACCGGAGGTGAAGATCACATAGGCCAGCTGGTCGGGTCGGCTGCGCACGCCGGGGCCGCCCTGGGGCTGCCCGGCCAGCAGTTCTTCGAGCAGTAACAGCCGCGGCGGTCTCTGGCTCAGCGTCAGGATGGCCTGGGCCTTTTCCCGCTCGGCCCGAGGCACCACCAGCACCGGTGCGGCGCTACCGTCCAGCAGCCGGGCACTGCGCGCCGGCGGGTGACGCTCGTCCAAGGCCAGGTAGGCAGCGCCGGCCTTGAAGGTGCCGACCATAAGGGTCAGCAGTGCCAACCCCCGCGGCGCCCAGAGCGCCACGACCTGATCCGGACCGACACCCTCAGCCGCCAGGGCGCGGCCCAGGCGGCCCGCCTGGTGGTCCAGCTCGCCATAGCTCAGGCTGGCCTCGCCGCAGCGCGCCACGCTGCGCTCGGGATGAGCGGCGGCATGGGCCTCGAAACGCTCGATCCAGGGCAATTGATACCAGTGCGGTTGCGCCGCGCCACGGCCCCAGCCGAGCAGCCGCTCGCGCTCATCCGCCGCCAGGGGCTCCAACTGCTCCAGGACGCGTTCCGGCGCCTCGATCAGGGCCAGCAAGAGTCGCTCGAACTGGTCCAGCAGGGTGCGCATGTCGGCGGCGGCGAACAGGCCGCTGTCGAAGGTGAATTGCAGACGCAGCTCGTTGCCCGGCAGCAGGACCACCGTGAGCGGATAGTTGGTGTGGGTACGGTTGGCCAGGGGGGTGATGTCGAACTCGCGCACGGCCTCCTCCACCGCGCCGCCCAGGGGCACGTTCTCGAAGACAAACAGCGACTCGAACAGCGGCTCACCGGCCGGGACCGAGGCCAGCTGCTGCACCTCGGCCAACGGCAGATGTTCATGCTGGCGCAACTCCGCGTTACGCGCCTGCAACTGCTGCAGCAACGCCAGCGCCGGCACCTCGGCGGTCGGCCGGACGACCCGCAGCGGCAGGGTGTTGATGAACAGGCCGAGGGCTTCCTCGATGCCGTCCAGCTCAGGCGGCCGGCCAGCAACGGTAACGCCGAAGACCACCTCGTCCTGGCCGCTATGGCGCATGAGCAGCAGCGCCCAGGCCGCCTGGACGAAGGTATTGGCGGTCAACTGGTGACGCCGCGCCTGGGCCGCCAGGGCGCGGGTCGCCTGCGCCGACAATGCCACGGCTTCGTCGCGCATCTCACCCGAGGCCAAGCCTTGGCGGCGATAGGGCAAGGGCGTGGCCGCTTCCACCCCGGCCAGCTCGGCGCGCCACCAGGCGCGACCCGCGGCGGTATCCTGGGCCGCGAGCCAGGCGAGGAAATCGGCATAGGGTCGGGCGGGTGGCAGTGCCAGCTCGGTCCCGGCGACGGCTGCCCGATAGCGGGCAAAGAATTCGCCCAGCATCAGGCCGCGGCACCAGGCGTCGATCAGCACATGGTGATGGGTTTGCACCAACTGGTAGTCGTTCGGGCCG
Source organism: Pseudomonas sp. MS15a(2019) (assembly GCF_013277805.1). Classification (NCBI taxonomy): domain Bacteria; kingdom Pseudomonadati; phylum Pseudomonadota; class Gammaproteobacteria; order Pseudomonadales; family Pseudomonadaceae; genus Pseudomonas; species Pseudomonas sp. MS15a(2019). The sequence continues at coordinate 120,359 of NZ_VBTN01000003.1, read as the reverse complement.
AAGGTGACCAGACGCAGGCGCAGCAGCGGTGGCCGGGCGAAATCGAAGCCCGTGCGGCGCTCCTCGGCCAGCAGCGCCTCCAGCGCCGCCACGCCCTCCTCCCGCGGCCGGTCGCTGAAGTCCAGCAGGCTGACCGGCGACGGCACCTGGCGATGCACCACCTGGCGCCATTCGCCGTCCAGCTCCTGGAACCCGGTCCGCAGCGCCGGATGTCGCGCCACCACGGCGTCCCAGGCCTGGCGGAAGGCCGCGGCCGCCAGCGGTTGGCGCAGCTCATAGCGATCCTGCATCAGGTAGATGCCACTGCCCGGCTCCAGCAGGCTGTGCATGAGAATGCCTTCCTGCATGGACGCCAGGGGCAGCACGGCTTCGTGCTCGGCTTCCGGCGCCTGGGCACCAGCGCTATCGAGCAGCGCCATCAGCCCGTCCACGAAGCCCTGGTGCAACTCCTCAATGGCGTCCGCCGCGAAGCGCGCGGCGCTGTAGCGCCAGTCCAGACGCAACTGGCCGTTCCGCACCTGGGCATCCAATACCAGGGCACTGGTCAGCGGCCCCTCGGGGTCGCGACTGCTGCGCAGCTCCAGCTCCCGCAGCGGGAAGCCGGCCACCGTCGGCCGCTCGAAACGTCCCAGGTAGTTGAAGGTCAGTCCGTCGCGGGTATCGGCCAGGTCAGCGCCGCCCAGGTAGCGCAGCAGCCCGTAGCCCAGGCCGCGCTCGGGCACCTCGGCCAGGGTCCGCCGCGCGCGCGCCAGGGTGGCGGCCGGAGTCGACTCGGCGCCCAGCACCAGCGGATAGAGGCAGGTGAACCAACCCAGGGTTCGACTCAGCTCCAGGCTGCCGTCCAGCTCCTCGCGGCCATGGCCTTCGAGGGCGATGCGGGTGGCCGCGCGGCCCGTCCACTGCCGCAGCGCCTCGGCCAGCGCCGCTAGCAGCACCGCTTCGGTGCCGGGTAGCTGGAGCAGCCGCTCGGTCAACTCCGCCGGCAGTCGCAGCGCCAGGCTACCGGCGTCGCGGACGCGGCAGCTGCCATGGGGGTCCAGGCACGGCAGGGTCTCGGGGACCGCGGTGACCGCGTCCCAGTAACCGCGCTGCTGCTGCAACCGTGGATCGGCGGCGCGTTGCGCCAACTGCAGGGTCCAGGCGCTCCAGTCGCTGCCCGTCTCGCCCAACTCCAAGAGCGCACCGGCTGCCGCCTGCTGATAGGCCAACGCCAGGTCATCGAGCAGGATGCGCCAGGAGACGCCGTCCACGGCGAGGTGATGGATGGCGATCAACAGCTGGGGACGCTGCGCCGGCCCTTCGGCCAGCACCACGCGCAGCAAGGGTCCACGGGCCAGGTCCAGGCTGCGTTCGGCTTCGTCGAACAACGGCGCCAGCTCGGCCTCGTCGGCGACCCGACAGGTCCAGAGCAGCCGCTCCGGGTCTTCCTGGGCTCTTAGCCGCTGCCGCCAGCCGCCCTGCTCGTTCGGCTCGAAGGCCAGCCGCAGGCTGCCGTGGCGGGCGACCAGGGCCGACAATGCCTGGCGCAGGGCCGCAACCTCGATGGGGGCCGCTAGTTCGAGAATGACGGACTGGTTCCAGTGCGCGCGCTGCCGGACCGGCTCGCTGAAGAAGCGGGCCTGGATGGGCGTCAAGGGCAGTTCGCCGGGGACGGCAGGCACAGACGCTGGGGCCACGGACGGCGCGGCGGCAGGCACCGCGACCGCGGCCAGGGCGGCGATGGTCTGGTGTTCGAACAGTTGCTTGGGCGTGAGCTTGAGGCCCTGGCGGCGGGCCCGGGCGATGATCTGCAGGCTGAGGATGGAATCGCCGCCCAGGGCGAAGAAATTGTCGTGCCGACCGACGCGCTCTACCTTGAGCGCCTCGCTCCAGAGCGCCGCCAAGGCGGTCTCGACCTCGCCCTGGGGTGCGGCGAACTCGGCCTGGCGGGCTTCGGGTTCCGGCAGGCGGGCGCGGTCCAGCTTGCCGTTGGCAGTGAGCGGGAAAGCCTCGAGCAACAGGATCTGAGCCGGTACCAGCGCCTCGGGCAGCAGCTGCGCGAGACGCTCGCCCAGGCGTTCGCCAGTGAGCTCGCGGCCAGTCACATAGGCCACCAGCTGCCCACGGCCATCCAGCTGCACATGGGCCGCCGCCACGCCGGGTTGTGCCAGCAGGGCCGCCACGATCTCGCCCGGCGCCACACGATAACCCCGTATCTTGAGCTGGTCGTCGTTGCGACCGAGGAACTCCAGCCGGCCGTCCGCGGCCAGCCGTACTCGGTCACCGGTGCGATAGAGGCGCTCGCCGGGCACCCAGGGATCAGGGAGGAAGGCCGCGGCGGTATCGCCCGGTCGGCCCTGGTAGCCCCGCGCCAGGCCCGCCCCCCCGAGGTACAGCTCGCCGGCCGCACCGGCGGGGAGCGGATTGAGGTCGGCGTCCAGTACCCGGGCGCGCAGATTGGGCAGCGGCGTGCCCAGGGCGATGCCCGCTGTCGGCTCGTCGAGGACCGCGGTCAGGGCGCCCACGGTGCTTTCGGTGGGGCCGTAATGGTTGAACAGCCGGCACCCAGGCTTGAGTTCGCGAACCCGCGCGGCCAACGGTTCTGGCAGCGCCTCGCCGCCCAGCACCAACGCTGCGGACGGCAGCAGGGGCGTCGGATCGGCGGCCTGCAGCAAGGCGTTCAGATGGGTAGGGACGATCTTGAGCACCGCCACGGGATGGCGCGCGAAATAGTCGGCGCAGCGATCGGCATCCTGGACCACCTCGTCAGCCAAGAGGTGCAAGGTGCCGCCAGTGGCCAGGGCGCCAAACAACACCGTGTGGCCGAGATCGGCGGCAACCGTGGAAACCATGGCGAAACTGGCCTGCGGCGGCAACGCCAGCCGCTGCAGCACGCCCTGCACATAGTTGGCGATGGCGCCATGGCTGACCACCACCCCCTTGGGCCGCCCAGTGGTCCCGGAGGTGTAGATCAGGTAGGCCTCCTGGGCCGGCAGTACCATGACATCCAGCGCCTCCGCCGACGCCTGCCGCCAGTCCGCCGTGGCGTCCAGCGCCAACGCGGGCGGCCCCTCGGGCACGGGCATGCCGAGCAGCAACTGGGCACCACTGTCAGCCAGCACCTGCGCCTGGCGCGCCGCGGGCCACTTGGGATCGACGAAGACGCAGGCCCCGCCGGCCTTGAGAATGCCCAGCAGGCCGACGACGAAGCTGGCCTGCCGTGGTTGGCAGAGCGCTACCCGGACCTCGGCACCAATTCCCTTGGCGCGTAGCGTCCGCGCCAAGCGATTGCTGTCGGCCTCCAGCTGGGCATGGCTCAGGCTGGCATCGCTGGCCACCAGGGCCGGTTCGTGCCCGGCCTGCGCCAGCCCCGCGCGCCACAGTGCCAGCAGGTCCGTTGCCGGGAAGGCTTGGGATTCACCGGCCAGTCCCGCTTCCTCCTTGGCCAGGCGGTAGCACGCCAGGGGTTGCTCGGCATCGGCCACCACCTGCTGCGCCAGGTGCGCGAAATCGTCCGCCAGCGCGGCGATGCGCGGCGCCTCGAAGAGGTCGGTGGCATAGGTGAACACCGCTTCGATGCCCGTCGCCAGGTCGGTGATGTCCAGGCCCAGGTCGAAGTGCGCGGCGCCATCGTCGAGCTGCCGCGCGGACAGCGTCACCCCGCCCAGGTCCAGCGCCTGGGGCAGTGGGAATTGCTGGGTGAATTTCACCTGGCACAGCGGATTCCAACCCAGGTGCCGCTCCGGCGCCAGGGCTTCCACCAGCAGGTCGAACGGCAGGTCCTGATGAGCCTGGGCTTCCAGGGCGCGCCACTTGACCTGGTCGAGCAGGACGCTGAACGAGCGGGCGCCGTCCAGCTGGCATCGCAGCACCTGAGTGTTGACGAAAAAGCCGATCAGGCGCTCCGTCGCCCGTTGGGTGCGCCCGGCCACGGGAACACCCACGCACAGGTCGCTGCTGCCGCTATGGCGCTGCAACAGCAGCTGGAACAACGCCAGGCCGACCATGAACAGCGTCGCCCCCTGGCGTTGGGCCAGATCATGCAGGCCCGCGTTGACGGTGGCGGGCAGGCTGAAGGCGAAGCGCGCGCCGCGCCCGCTCTGCTGCGGCGGTCGGGGGCGGTCGCCGGCCAACTCCAGGCGTGCGGGCGCGTCGGCCAGTTGGGCCTGCCAGTAGGCCAATTGGCGCTCGCGGGCTTCACCGGCCAGCAGCTGGCGCTGCCAACGGGCGAAGTCGGCATAGGTGATGGTGAGGGGCGCCAGCGCGGGCGTCTCGCCCTCGGCAGCGCGGTACAGGGCGGCGAAATCTTCCAGCAGCACCTGGATCGACCAGCCATCGGCGATGATGTGGTGCAGTACCAGCAGCAGCCGATGGTCCTCGGCGTCTCGGCGGATCAGCGCCATGCGCCACAGCGGCCCTTGGCGCAGGTCCAGCGGACGGCGCACCAGGCTCTCGACCAAGGTGGCCTGGGCCGCCTCGGGCTGTGCGGCCTGGCTCAGGTCATGGTGCTCGACCGCCCCTTGCGCCAGCATTTCGATGCATTGCTCGGGCACCTCACCGGCACCTGCCGAGAAGCGGGTGCGCAGCGCCGCATGGCGCTGCACCAGGGCCTCCAGCGCCCGCTCCAGCCGTGCCACGTCCAAGCTTCCGTGAAGGAGGATTTCACCGGCCAGGTGATAGGCGGCATTGCCCGGCTCCAGCTGATCGAGAAACCAGAGGCGCTGCTGCGCGAAGGACTGGGGCGCGCGGGGCGCATCCTCGGCGACGGGGCCTTCCGCCGCGGCTTCGCGCGGCAGCGCGGCCACCCGCGCGGAAAAGGCGCCCAGCGTCGAGGCCTCGAACAGCAGCGCCGGATCGATCGACACCCCAAGCGACTCGCGCAACCGCGCCTGCACCTGCACCACGGTGACCGAATCCCCGCCCAGGGCGAAAAAATGCGCCTGGGCGGTCAGGTCATCGCGCCCGAGCACCTCGGCCCAGGCCGTGCGCACCTCGGGCAGTACGGGCGGCGCCGCGACCTGGGACTCGCCCTGGGCCAGGGCGCCATCGCGCCACTCGGCGAAGCTGTCCAGGCTGCCCGCCAACCAACCGGCCCGGCAGGCGGCGCGTTGCAGCTTGCCGCTGGTGGTGCGCGGCAGCGTTCCGGGCTCCAGCAGCGCAATGGCTCTGGGTGCGACCTGAAAGGCCTGAGTCAAGGCCTCCACCAAGGCCCCGCAGATGCGTTCGGCCGGTACCAGGCGGCGCACGTTGCGACTGATCTCCAGCGCCAGACCGATGCCCTCGCGACCGTCCTCGCCCACCAGGGCGAAGGCCGCCACCCGGCCCCGCCGCAGGTAATCGGCCACCTGCTCTTCCAGCACCAGCTCCACGTCCTGCGGATAGAGATTCTGTCCATTGAGAATAATGAGGTCCTTCAGCCGCCCGGCGATATAGAGTTCGCGCTCAGCGGCGATGCCCAGGTCGCCGGTGCGCAGCCAACGGCGACCATCGCGCTCGATGAAGGCCGCGGCCGTGGCCTCGGGATTGTTCCAGTAGCCTTGCGCCAGGCTGGGGCCGGCGACCCACACCTCGCCGGCGCGGGTCTCGTCCAGCGGTTCCAGGGTGTGCGGATCGACGATGCGCAACTCGTGGTCGGCATCGCACCAGCCGCACCCGGCCAGGCGGCCGTGTTGCAGCGCCGCCTCGGCCCCGGCGGCACTCAAGGCGTCACCGGCGAATCGCTGGATACGGAATTCGTCGGTCGGCTCGTGGGCGCAGACATAGAGGGTCGCTTCGGCCAGGCCATAGGCCGGGGTCAAGGCCTGCCGGCGGAATCCCGCGGCGGCGAAGCGCTCGCAGAAGGCATCCAGGGTGTCCACTCGGATCGGCTCGGAACCGGAAAAGGCCATGCTCCAGCGACTCAAATCGAGCTCGGCCAGGGCACTGTTGCTGATCCGCTCCACGCACAGGCGGTAGGCGAAGTCCGGCCCGCCGCTGACGGTGCCGCCGTATTGGCTGAGCGCTTGCAGCCAGCGCGCCGGGCGGGTGAGGAAGTGATTGGGCGACATCAGCGTCAGGGTGCCGCCATGAAAGATCGGCAGCAGCAGTCCGAGCATCAGGCCCATGTCGTGGTAGAGCGGCAACCAGCTCACCCATTCCTCGTCGCGCCCGGTGAAGAAGCCGCGCTGCATGGCCTTTTCATTGGCAATCAGGTTGGCATGGCTGACCATCACCCCCTTGGGCGCCGACGTCGAACCCGAGGTGTATTGCAGGAAGGCCAGCGCCGAGGGGTCCACCACCTGGGGGCGATAGGTCAGCGCCCAGCTGGCCTCGATGTCTTCCACCGCCTGGCACAACGCGCCCTCGGGCAGCGCCTGCGCCAGGGTGTCGGCATGGGCGGCGAGGCAGGCCCGCTCGCCGAGCACTACCCGCGGCTGGGCGTCGTCGAGGATGCCGCGCAGGCGCTCGATGTGCATCTGCCGACTGTTTTCCGGCGGGAAGGCCGGCACGGCGATGACCCCGGTATAGAGGCAGGCGAAGAAGGCCGCGGCGTAATCCGGGCCGCTGGGTAGCAGAAGCACGCAGCGCTCGCCCCGGGTCTGCCCGAGCCGCTCCTGCAGGTAGCCGGCCAGGCTCAGCGCCCGGTTGCGCAGCTCGGCATAGGAGGTCAGCTGCGGCGTCTCGTCGTTGGTCAGATGGCGCAGCACCGTCTTGTCCGGCTGGCGCTCGGCGTAGAAATCGAGGACGTCGACGAAGTGCTCGGCTTGATCCGCTCGGGAGGTCATGGCTTCACCTGCAAAAATAGAAGGCCGGACGCCGCCGTGGCAGCGTCGCGAAAAGAAAGGAGTGACGGGTGGCTCAGGCGGAACGCATCGCCACCGGCGGCGCGCTGGCCAGGGTCATGGCCTTGACCAGCTCAGCGGAGCGAATCGCCAAGACCGACAGCAGGGTGTCGGACAGCCCGTGGCTGACCTCGCAGCCACCTTGCAGGAACACCTGGACCGCGCCGCCCGCCGCCAGCGGCAAGCGGTAGTGGCGGTCGGGCTCGCCGTCTTGCAGATGCTCGCGCAGGCCGGCCAGCAGGTGCTGGTGGTAGTCACGGCGATAGCCGGTGGCCAGGATCACCACGTCATAGCCCAGGGTGGTGCGGCTGCCGTCCAGCCGCCCTTCCAGCTCCAGCTCCAGCCCCTGCGCGGATGGCAGGCAGGTCACCACGTCTCGCTCGCAGAGCAGTCGATGGCGCTCGTGACCGCGCAGCTTCTGCAGGTAAAAGAGTTGGTAGAGGTTCTCGATCAGCTCCAGGTCGACGACCGAGTAGTTGGTATTGCGGTACTCGGCGAACAGGCGTTCACGGCGCTCGGGCGATTGCGCATAGATCCGGTCGGTAAAGGACGGATTGAAGATCTCGTTGACGAAGGGGCTGTCATCGGACGGTTTGAGTGCCCCGCCCCGCAGGATCAGCGACGCCTCGACCTGGGGAAAACGCTGGGTAAGGTCCTGGAAGATCTCGGCGGCGCTCTGGCCGCCACCGATCACCGCCACCCGGCGCGGCTGGGCCGGATCGGCCAGCAGCGCCTCGATCCGCCCGCGATAGGTCGAGGAATGCAGTACCCGCGGATCGCTCAGCCCGGCGAAGGCCGGTGGTACCTGCGGTGTCCCACCAATGCCGAGGATCAGATTGCGCCCCAGGCGCCGTTGCAAGGTGCCCTGCTGATCGCGGGACACCACCTGCACCGCGGCCAGGCTACCGTCGCGGTACCAGGGCTCCACCGCCACTACCTCTTCACCGTAGTGCACCTGCTCGGCGAAGGCGGCCGCCGCCCAGCCGAGGTAGTCGTTGTACTCTTCGCGGCTGGGGAAAAAGGTCTTGAGATTGATGAAGTCTTCCAGCCGCCCGCGTTCCTTCAGATAGTTGATGAAGGTGAAGCGGCTGGCCGGATTGCGCAGGGTGGCCAGGTCCTTGAGAAAGGAGATCTGCATCGTGCTGCCCTCGAGCAGCATGCCTTCGTGCCAGCTGAAGGCCGGCTTGCGCTCGATGAAGCAACCACGGGGCTGGCGCTCGGCGGCCTGCTCGTCCGCGGCGATGGCCAGCGCCAGGTTGGAAGGCCCGAAGCCGATGCCGATGTAGTCGTGGACCTGTTCCATGCGAACCTCTCGTCGATAACCGGGTGGGATTGCCCTCGCGACACAGCACGACTGACAATCATTCTCACCTTCCTCGACGAACAGCCCTGACGCTTGTTCAGGGCTTTTTTGCCGATCCCTGTCCAGATCGGCGACTGCTTCTCACCTCCTAGCCGGCGATCTCCCGCAGGGCATCGCGACTGGCCCGCTCGCGCTGCTCACCGACCAGTTCCACCAGGCGGCCGCCATCCATCTTCAATAGCCGATCGGCCTGATCGAAATAGGCGTCGTCATGGGTGATGGCAAATACCGTCAACCCCGCCGCCTTCATCAGGGGCAACAGCTCCCGATAGAACAGCTGGCGAAACAGCGGGTCCTGGTCGGCGGCCCACTCATCCAGTAGGACGATGCTGCGCCCCTCCAGCATGGCCAATAGCAGAGCCAACCGCTTGCGCTGGCCCTGGGACAGGCGGGTATCGCTCAGCCGCCCCTCCGCCACCCGCACTTTGCGCTCCAGATGCAGGCGTCGCAGCCAAGTCTGCACCTGAGACCCCTCGGCAAGCGTGCCATCGGGCCCGAGCAGGCGATCGAACAGATGGAAGTCGGTAAAGACCGCGGCGAACAGCTGGCGATAGGCCGTCCGATCGGCCACGCCCACGACCCTGTCGTCCACCGCGATGACGCCGCGTTGCGGCTGATACAAGCCGGTCAGCAGACGCGCCAGGGTCGACTTGCCACTGCCGTTACCCCCCATCAGGAACACCGTCTCACCGCGCCTGAGCGTAAGATTCAAGGGTCCCACATCGAAGCCCTGCTCATCGCCCTGGGTCTCGTAGCGATACTCCACGCCACGCAACTCCAGGCGCTGCCAGTCTCCTGCGAAGGCCGGCACCGACTTGGCGAAATCTTCCGCGGCGGGCGCCAGGGCCAGAGCCTCCACCCGCTCCAACGCCACCTGCCCCGCCATCAGCGGTGGTAGCGCCCCGACCGCCATCACCAGCGGCGTGCGCAGGAACAGGATGGTCAGGGCATAGGTGGCGGCCACCTCGGTGCTGGCCCAGCCCAGTCCGTTCGCCAGGTAGAACGCCAGGCCGATGGTGCCCAGCACCATGGTGTTGGCCCAGTTGCTGGCGAGGGCGTTGTAGCGATCCGCCAGCGTCACGTGCTCGCGATAGGCGCTGGCGTTGTCCTCGAAGTCCTCCTCGAAGAAACGCTGGGCGCGGGCACGATTCAGCGCCAGTTCCTTGCGCCCCTCGATCAGCGCCTGGTAGTCCGCATAGAGGCTATTCTCCGCATCGCGCAGCAGATGCAGATGGCGATTGAGCCGCGTCACCAGCAACCAGCCCAGGCCCAGGGTCAGGGTCATCCAGGCGAGCGTCACCAGGAACAGCGACCAGGACAACCAGGCCATATAAAGGAACGCCGCCAGGCTCAGCACCGCGCCATAGAGCAGCCCAGGCAGCTGCACGAAGGCCAGGGTGAGGTTGCGCAGGTCGCTGGATAGACTGGCCAGGATGGCCGGCCCCCCCACGGCCTCGAGGCGTTCGATATCGGTATCCAACACCCGCTTCACCACCTGCCGCCGCAGATCGTAGACGAAGCGATGGCCCAGCGCGGTCAGGGCCACCTGGGCGCCGGCAGCCATCGCCAGCAACAGTAGCAGCAACCCGAGGAATTGCAGCAGCGCCTCGGTCGGCGCTGTCTGGACGGTCACCAACCGCCAATTGATGAAGGCGATCACCCCGACGCTGAGCAAGGCACTCCCCAGGCTGAGCAACAGCACCAGGGTCGTGGCCAGCGGGCGATAGCGCAGGATGAGGCGGATGAGGGTCATGGGCGACCTCGCTTCGGACAGTTACGGGCAAGACAGTTGCCGGTCAGGGAGTTGCGACAATGCACGGTAGCGTCCTGCAGCAGGACATTGACCAGCGCCGGCGAGGCACCGATCCGCCGGGCGACATCACGCTGGGTCAAGCCCTCAACCCGACACAGGGTGATCACATCCTGGGTGCGGGGCGGCAGCTGCCGCAACGCCCGGACCACTAGCCCGATCTCCTCCCGGGCCTGGACCACTCGCTCGGCGGACACCTCGCCCGGCACCCCTTCGGCCTGTTCATCGGGGCTGGTGAACCAGCGCTCCTCCAGCTTCCGGCGGCGCAGCTGATCGACCGCCAGATTCTGCACCACCCGATACAGATAGCGCGAAGGCTCCACGACCTCCCGGGAATCGCGCTGCTCCCAGAACTTGAGGAAGGCGTCTTGAACGATGTCTTCGGCACGCTTGCTACAGCCGAGCAACCGCGTCGCGATTCCGAGCAGGCGGCTACGGTGATGATCGAACAGCTTTCCCAGCGCCGGACCCTGAGCGGCGCCCCCCTGCCCGACCGGCTGCGGTGGTGAAGCCTGAAGGGTCGGCGGGGTGACCTCATCAAGGGGAAACCCGGGCTGACGTGACGCCTGAAGTGGAGCAAGCAGCGATAGCATTTTTGCGTCCATGTAAAACTAGGAACGCGAAACTCTAATTGATACTCATTCTCACATCAACGAACCGTTTAACGTTTCGTGATCCTGCTTGTTGAGCACTCTTGGAATGGGCGAGGGCCAAACCCTTAGCGGCTTAGCGAGTTTTGCGAAGAAGCATGCCTCGACAGTTATACCCGGCGCAAAGCGCGGGCAGGTAGAGCGGCGCCGCAGACTCTAGACAGCCGATGGCCACCGTGCCCGAGACCCTCTCGTTTTCCACCTTGGCGTTCTGTTCCAGTTCCTGGGACAACTGCAACAGTACCTTGGCCTTTTCGTGGAGTCGGCGCCCGCTGGCATGGCCCAGGGTCACAAGCCGGACGAATTCATCACCCAGGCGCAGCTGGATGGCTGCAACGTCATGCTGGAGCGGGTGTTGGCCTTCGCCTGTCGCTGACTCGATCATTCCAGTTTGCGGAATGCTGAAGTGACCAGAAGGCCCATTCCCTCGCGAAGGTTCTGATTCCAAGCTGGTAGCACCTGTCGGGACCACCCTTGGCCCCGATGCCTGCCAGGAGTCGGCTCATGCAGCTCTATCACACCCCGCTGTCCGGTCATGCCCATCGTGCTGTGCTCTTCGCCTCCTTGTTGGGATTAGAGGTCGGGCTGATCGACGTCGATATCCCGGGCGGCGCCAATCGCACGCCTGAATTTCTCGCCCTCAACCCCTTTGGTCAGGTACCGGTCCTGCGGGATGGCGAAACGGTGGTCGCCGATGCCAACGCCATCCTCGTCTACCTGGCGAAAAAGACGGGCCGCAGCGACTGGCTGCCTGAGGACCCGGCTGGTGCCGCCGCCGTACAGCGCTGGCTGTCGGTAGCAGCCGGCGAGCTGGCCTATGGCCCGGCGGCGGCGCGCTTGATCACGGTATTCGGCGCCCAGCTGGATGCCGACGAGGTCATCGCCCGCGCCCATGTCCTGCTCGAACGCCTGGAGGCCCACCTGGCCTCGCGAGACTGGCTGGCGGCCGCTTACCCGACCGTCGCCGATATCGCCCTCTATAGCTATTTGGCCGGGGCGCCGGAAGGCAATGTGGATCTGGCACCCTACGCGGCCGTGCGCGCGTTCCTGCAGCGGGTGGAAGCCTTGCCGGGCTTCGTGCCCTTCCCCCGGACCGCGGCAGGCCTCAGGACCTGATCGCGCGTCGCCTAGCTGGAGGTCACGGTCATGCACGAATCCCTACCCACCTGGCACGCCGGTGAAACCCTTATTCAGGAACGCCTGGGCGTCCGTGAGCGCATGGCGGCCCTGGGTCCGCGGGTGATCCGCTCGTTCATGCCTGACCAGCATCGGCAGTTCTTCGCGCAGTTGCCCTTTGTGATACTGGGCAGCGTCGATGCCGAGGGGGCGGCCTGGGCGACGATCCTGGCAGGCCAGCCCGGCTTTCTCGCCTCGCCCACGCCCACCACCCTGGACATCGCCGCCCGTCTCTCAGCCGAGGATCCGGTAACCCCGAGCCTGGGCGACGGCGCCGCCGTGGGCCTGCTCGGCATCGAGTTGCATACGCGCCGCCGCAATCGCATGAACGGCACACTCAGCGTCACTGCCCAGGGTCTGCGCGTGACGGTGGACCAGAGCTTCGGCAATTGCCCGCGCTATATCCAGCTGCGCGATCTGAGCGTCGTCCACGCGCCAGGCCCGCCCCCGGTCGCATCGGTGGAGAACCTCGCCTGCCTGGACGCCGATGCTCGCGCGTTGATTGCCGGCGCCGATACCTTTTTCGTCGCTTCCTATGCCGACCAGCAAGGCCAGCGGCGGGTCGATGTCTCCCATCGCGGCGGCAAGCCGGGCTTCGTCCGGGTCGGCGCCGAGGACCTGCTGACCATTCCCGACTTCAACGGCAATCTGTTCTTCAACACCTTGGGCAATGTCGTCGCCAACGGCCGGGCCGGGCTGCTGTTCATGGACTACGAACACGGGGATCTGCTGCAGCTGAGCGGCACCGCCGAGGTGCTGTTCGACTCGCCGGAGATCGCGGCTTTCGACGGGGCCGAGCGGCTCTGGGCCTTTCGCCCACGGCGGATCGTTCGCCGCCGCGCCGCCCTGGCGCTGCGCTGGAGGGCCCAAGCCGGAGGAGCGTCGGACAGCAGCCAGCTGACCGGCAGCTGGCTGGAAGTCGAGCGGCGCCTGGAGGCTGGGGCCCAGGGCCGCCACTGGCGCCCGCTACGCATCGCCCGGATCGTCCAGGAGAGCACCACCATCCGCTCCTTCCATCTCGAACCCGTGGGCGCCGCCGGCTTGCCTCCCTATCAGGCCGGTCAGTTCCTGCCGATTCGAGTGACACCTCGGCCGGGCCAGCCCTACCTGGTGCGGACCTATACCCTGACCTCCCTCCCCGCGGACGGTCGCTACCGCATCAGCGTCAAGCGCGACGGTCTGGTCTCTCAGCTGCTCCACGACCAGTGGCGCGAAGGCGATTTGATCGAAGCGCGAATGCCCGCCGGCGACTTCACCCTGGCACCCGCTGACACTCGTCCCCTGGTGTTGCTGGCCGCCGGAATCGGCATCACCCCACTGCTGGCCATGTTGCGGCAGCTGGTCCATGAAGGTCGGCGAACCGTCACGCTGTTCTATGGCGCCCGCACCAGGGCGGAACGGGCCTTCGACAGGGAGCTCGCCGAGCTGCTGGCCCAGGCGCCGGAGTCGATACGGATGATCAGGGTGCTGAGCGATCCCTCCGATGCGCTTCCCGGGGTGGACTATGACGCCGCCGGACGCATCGAGATGGCGTTGCTGGAGCGCTACCTGCCCTTTGGCGACTACGACTTCTACCTCTGTGGTCCGGCTGCCTTCACCCAGGGGCTCTATGACGGCCTGCGGGGTCATGGCATCGAGGATGATCGTATCCATGCCGAAGCCTTCGGGCCGGCTGGACTGATGCGCACCGTCACGGCGACAGCGGAAGTAACCCGCCCAGCGGTGTCCACCGAGACCATTCCGGTGCGCTTCACGGCGTCCGGCCGGGAGGCGCGGTGGACGCCTGCGGCCGGCAGCCTGCTGGAACTGGCCGAGGCCCAGGGGCTGGAGCCTGCGTTCAGCTGTCGCGAGGGGCACTGTGGCAGCTGCCGCACCCCCTTGCTCAAGGGCGCCGTTGCCTATCTCAAGGAACCCGCCGCGGCGGTGGGCGCCAATCAGGCGCTGCTCTGTTGCGCGCGGCCCGCGGCCGGGTCCGCGCCGCTGGAATTCGATCTCTAGGCTGGTCAGCCTGGTCGGGTCGACTACCATGCACCTCTGGCCGGTCCGCTCCGGCGCCGTGAGGAAGACCCCGCAGATGGATCGTTGGCAGGCGATGCGCGTGTTCGTGAAGGTGGCCGAAACCGAGAGCTTCGCCCGCGCGGCCCGGGAACTGCACCTGAGCGCACCGGCGGTGACGCGCCTGGTGGCCGGCCTGGAGGCGCTGGTCGGCGCCCGCTTGCTGGTGCGCACCACCCGCTCGGTGAAGCCCACCGAGGCCGGCGCCCGCTATCTGCAGGATTGCCGGCGCATCCTCAGCGAGATCGCCGAGGCGGAACTGGCCGCCGCCGGGCACCAGGTCGAGCCTTCGGGCACCCTGGCGATCACCGCACCGCTCTTGTTTGGCCAGCTACACGTACTGCCGCTGGTGCTGGACTTTCTCGCGCTCTATCCGGAGATGCGCGTCCGTACCTTTTTCGTCGACCGGCAGGTGAATCTGTTGGACGAGGGCATGGATGTCGCCCTGCGCATTGGTCAGTTGCCGGATTCGGGGCTTACCGCCATCCAGGTCGGCCAGATGCGGCGGGTGGTCTGCGCGGCCCCGAGCTATCTGGAGGCGCGCGGTACTGGTACTCCCGCCACTCCAGCCGCACTCAAGGAGCACCGCATCCTTGTCTGCCAGGGCGCCTGGGCCTCGCCGGAATGGCGCTTCGCCCGCGGACAGCGGGTGGTGGTGGATCCGCTGTTGCTGTGCAACACCAACGAAGCCGCCATCGCCGCGGCCAAGGCGGGGCACGGTCTGACCCGGGTGCTGCATTACCAGATCGCCCCGGCGCTGGCCGAAGGCAGCCTGAGGATCGTGCTGGCGGACCACGAGGAGGCGCCCCTGCCGGTGCACCTGGTCTATCCCCAGGGCCGCCAGGCGGCGGCCAAGGTCAGGGCCTTCGTCGAACTGGCCGTGGCGGCGTTGCGCGGTGATCCGCTGTTTGGCGAACCGTCCGACTGAGCGGGCCTATTGGCCACCGCACAAACTGCGGCCAGGACACGCCGAACGCGTTCCGCCACCGCTCGTGCAGCGCCAATTCGGCATCCGCCGCCGCCACCGCTCCCTAGACTCAGGGCCTGACCTGCCTTTGGGAGCGCCACCATGCCGCTGCACCTCGATCTGCAAGACCCCCGTCTGTTCAAGGAATCCGCCTATGTCGACGGCCACTGGATAACCGCCGATAACGGTGCCACCTTCGTCGTGGAAAACCCTGCCACCGGCGAGACCATCGCCCAGGTAGCGGCCCTGGATGCTACGGAAACCGCCCGGGCCATCGCCGCGGCGGAAGTGGCCTGGCCAGCCTGGCGCGAGCGTCCGGCGGCCGAACGCGCGGCGCTGCTGGAGCGCTGGTACGCCCTGATGCTGGAACACCAGAATGACCTCGCCCTGCTGATGACCCTGGAACAGGGCAAGCCCCTGGGCGAGGCCCGTGGCGAGATCGCCTATGGCGCCAGCTTCGTCAAATGGTTCGCCGAGGAAGCCCGGCGCAGCTTTGGCGACATCCTGCCCGCCCCGACGCGCGATCGCCGCGTGCTGGTGCTCAGACAACCGGTAGGCGTCGCCGCCGCCATCACCCCGTGGAATTTCCCCAACGCCATGATCACCCGCAAGGCCGCGCCGGCGCTGGCGGCCGGCTGCCCGGTGGTGATCAAGCCCTCGGACCTCACCCCGCTCTCGGCCCTGGCGCTCGCCGAACTGGCCGACCGCGCCGGCTTTCCGCCCGGAGTATTCAACGTGCTCACCGGGATGCCCGCCGGCATCGGTGGCGAACTGACCGGCAATCCGGCGGTGCGCAAGCTGTCGTTCACCGGCTCCACCCGCATTGGCCAGCTGCTGTTGGCGCAGTGCGCGGCCACGGTGAAGCGCACCAGCATGGAGCTGGGCGGCAACGCCCCCTTCATCGTCTTCGACGACGCCGATCTGGACCTGGCCGTCGCCGGGGTGTTGCAGAGCAAATTCCGCAACGCCGGCCAGACCTGCGTCTGCGCCAACCGCATCCTGGTACAGGACGGCATCCACGATCGCTTCGCCGAGCGCCTGGCCGCCGAGGTCGCCAAGTTCAAGGTGGGCAACGGCCTGGAGACCGGAGTGACGCTGGGTCCGCTGATCAATCGCCAGGCGGTGGACAAGGTGGCCCGCCACGTCGACGACGCCCTGACCCAGGGTGCCAGGGCCCTGTTCGGCGGCCTGCCCAGCGGCCGTGACCGGTTCGTCATCCCCACGGTGCTCACCGGCGCCACGGCGGACATGCTGCTGGCCAGCGAGGAGACCTTCGGCCCGGTGGCGCCGTTGTTTCGCTTCCGCGACGAGGCCGAGGCCCTGGCCCTGGCCAACGCCACGCCCTACGGCCTGGCCGCCTACTACTACACCCAGGACCTGCGCCGCGCCTGGCGGGTGGGCGAACGGCTGGATTTCGGCATGGTGGCGCTCAACACCGGCACCCTGTCGATGGAAGTCGCACCCTTCGGCGGCGTGAAGCAATCCGGCCTGGGCCGCGAAGGTTCGCACCTGGGGTTGGACGAGTACCTGGAGGTGAAGGCCTGGCACCTCGGCAGCCTCGCCTAGGCTTATCTGAAAACTGCCTGCGCTCGGCCATGCTGCGTTGAAAATCAGCTGGGTCGCCAGTCCGATCGGAATGCTCATTTACCACTCGTAAACTCCGCTTCCTCACTGATTTTCGCCTTGCCTGACCTTCCCTCGGCAACTTTTCAGAAAAGCCTATGAACGCTTTTGGCGGCAGGCAACCGAAAATGCCGCCGCCCCCAAGCAAAACAGCCGATCGCGATGCCGGGGCCAGCAACTTCAGCGTTACCGACCCCAGGGCCTGCGTAGGCTGGAACTCTCGCCCCTGCCTGGAGTATCGCCGCATGAATTCCGCTGCCAAAGCCACCGAACGCCTGCTGGGTTATCGCGAACAAGGCGTGCCCCGCGGCATCATCACCGCCCACCCCGTCGTGGTGGCCCGCGCCCAGGGCAGCGAGGTCTGGGACGTGGATGGTCGCCGCTACCTCGATTTCGTCGGCGGCATCGGCGTGCTCAACGTCGGTCACAATCACCCGCGGGTGGTGGAGGCCGTCCGCCGCCAGGTCGGGGAGATCTCCCACGCCAGTTTCCAGGTGATGGCCTACGAGCCCTACCTGGAACTGGCCAGCCGCCTCAACACCCTGATCGGCGATGGTGAGGCCTACAAGACGCTGCTGCTGACCTCCGGCGCCGAGGCGGTGGAAAACGCCATCAAGATCGCCCGTGCCCACACCAAAAGGCCCGGGGTGATCGCCTTTCGCGGCGGCTTCCACGGTCGCACCCTGCTCGGCGTGACCCTTACCGGCTTCGCCCAGCCCTACAAGCAGAATTTCGGGCCCTTCCCTGGTGACATCTATCACGCGCCCTACCCCGATGCCTTCCGCGGGGTGGACAGCCAGCAGGCCCTGGCCGGCTTGCGCGAAGTGCTCGCCACCCAGGTCTCCCCCGACCAGGTGGCTGCCATCCTGATCGAACCGGTACAGGGCGACGGCGGTTTCCGCCCGGCGCCGGTGGAATTCCTCCAGGGGTTGCGCGCGCTGTGCGACCAGCACGGTATCGTCCTCATCGCGGACGAGATCCAGACTGGCTTCGGCCGTACCGGCAGCCTCTTCGCCTTCCAGCAGACCGGCATCCAGCCCGACCTGGTGACGGTGGCCAAGAGCCTGGCCGGCGGCCTGCCGCTTTCCGGGGTGGTCGGCCGCGCCGCCATCATGGACGCGCCCCTGCCCGGTGGCCTCGGCGGTACCTACGGCGGCAACGCCCTGGCCTGCGCCGCGGCCCTGGCGGTCCTGGACATCTTCGACGAGGAAGACCTGGTCGCCCGTGGGATCGCCCTGGGCGAGCAGCTGCGCAGCGGTCTGGTCGATTTGCAACGCCGCCACCCGCGCATCGGCGAGGTCCGCGGTCGCGGCTTCATGCTGGCGGTGGAGATGGTGGGCGCGGACGGCAGGAGCCCGGACGCCGCCCTCGCTCAGCAGGTCATCGAGGGCGCTCGTCAGGCCGGATTGCTGGTGATCAAGTGTGGGGTGGAGCGCAATGTCATCCGTTTCCTGGCGCCTCTGGTCACCACCGAGGCACAACTGGCCGAAGCCTTGCAGATGTTCGGCCAGGCTCTCGCCCAGGCTGGTGCCTGAGGTCAAACGTAACGCCGCCCGGCCCGGCTGTGGCAGCGCCAAGGGAATCCGACCATGAGAATCACGCGTTACCAGGCCCTAGGCTTTTCCTGCTACGGCACCCTCGTCGACCGTGAAGGGGGCATCCTCGAAGCCCTGCGCCCCCTTGTGGCGCAGGCGGGCCTGAGCACCCATCCCGACTGGCTGCTCGGCAGCTACCACCGCCTGGCCCGCGAAATGCGCCAGGCGGCTCCCACTGCCAGCCAGACCAGCCTGCACCTGCGCATTCACCAGCGACTGGCGCAGGAGTTGCAACAGGAAGCCGACCTGGATGCCAGCGTGGCTTTTGGAAACGCCACGTCGTGCTGGCCGGTGTTCGAGGATGCTCCGGGCGCGCTGCAGTACCTGAGCAAGTTCTATCGATTGGTGTTGCTGGCCTCGCCCGATGACGGCGAGGCGGCAGCGGTCACGGCGCGCTTGCCTGAGGTGTTCGCCGCCGTGATCCCCAACCGCGGTGGCGATCTGCGCCAGGCGTTGGACAACACCCTGGAAGAACTGGGCTTGGCGCGTGGGGATTTGCTGCCCATCAGAGGCAGTGAACCGGACGATCCCTGGAGTGCCCTGGTGGATTTTCCCCTGTGTACCCTGCGCCGTGATCGCTCGCGGCCCTGGAACCTTTCGCGGCAGGCCCTGGATGGCACGCGGTGCGAGTACGCGAGTCTCGCCGACCTGGTGCATGCGCACCAGACCGCCCTGCGTGCCTAACCTGCCGTTCACGATTGCGAGGAACGACGATGGACGCCGCAACAAAACTGGATCGCATCGACATCAACATCCTGGTGCAGCTGCAGAAGGATGGCCGGATGACCAATGTCAGTCTCGCCGAAGCCGTGGGCCTCTCCCCCAGCCCCTGCCTGCAGCGGGTCAAGCGCCTGGAGGCGGCCGGCTACATCAGTGGCTACGAGGCCCACGTCAATCTCGCCAAGATCGCCAACTCGGTGACGGTTTTCACCGAGGTCACCCTCTCCGACCACAAGCGCGCCGACTTCGTGAAGTTCGAGTCCTTTATCCGCGGGGTCGACGAGATCCTCGAATGCCACCTCATCAGCGGGGGCTACGACTACCTGCTGCGCTTCATGTGCAGCAGCATCGGTCACTACCAGGAATTGATGGAATCCATCCTCGACCGCAACGTCGGCATCGAAAAGTACTTCAGCTACATCGTCATCAAGTCGCCGGTGGTCAAGAACGCCCTGCCGCTGCGCAGCTTGATCAAGGCGGGCTAGTACTCCCCGGCTCGACGCTCCGCCAGCATCCCGCTGCCGGAGCGCGCCGTTCCTAGCGCAGGATGCAATAGAGCTTGCGTACCGTCTCCCGACTGTCCCAGGCCATGGGTGTCGCCGCCGGCACCAGCACCGCCTCGCCCGCCCTGACACTGCAGGGCGCTTCACCCTCGACGGCCAGGGTCACAGAGCCGGCATAGAGCAGCATCAGTTCGCAATGGGGATTGGTCACTGCCTTGCGCACGTAACCGGTGCATTCCCACATCCCTACCCGCAAGGCGCCGCAGCCGCTTTCGAACAGATCGCAGCCGGTGGCCGTGGGCTCGGGACTGAGCAAGACGCTGGCCGCCGGTGGCGACGAGGGTTCGCGCGGAGCCGAGGGATCCAGCAGCACGGGCGCCTGGGGCATGGCGCCTTCGCTGGCGCGGCCGGGAAAGGCCATGAACAGGCGACGTAGCTCGCCACTATGACGCCAACGGCAACTCAGGCCCCGGGGCAGGACAAAGGCATCGCCGGCCTTGAGCTGCAGGGCGCCACCGGCCCACTCCAGCTGCAATTCGCCCGCTTCGAGAATGCTCACTTCCACCCAGGGAAAGTCATCCAGCTGGCAATCGGCGAAGTGGCTGGTGGCGCAGCCCATGACATAGCCCAGGCGGTCGTCGTGCAGGTGCAGTTCCCGGCCGGCAGCCAGGGGATCACTGTGCAGGGGCTGCAGCGCGCGCGGCAGCTGCCGGTCATTGGGCGGTTGGCAGTAGTGCAACAGGGGCATGGCGGATCCTCACGACCAGAGGCGCGGCGGGCATGCCGCGGACAGGGTCAGTATCGGTCGCCAAGACGGCCGGGTTATGGCGTTTCCGGCGCGAGGCAGCACAGAAGCTGCCGTTTTTCCCAGATGCGGCGCAGTTTCCACCGCACCACCGATCATGGCGGCGGCAGCGGAGAATTCGGGACAAACTACCGCGCCCTTGCGCCATCCTTGAGCTTTGCCGGAGACCTTCCCATGACGCTGCTCTACAAGGCCGATCCCGAACGTGGCCAGGCCTGGCGACGCCTGTTCCAGGATCGCGCCCCCGATATCGCCTTCCGCCAGTGGCCGGACGTGGGCAATCCCGAAGAAGTCCGCTACCTGGCCTGCTGGCAACCGCCGGAAGACCTGGCCAACCGCTTTCCCAATCTGGAGGTGCTGTTTGCCACCTCGGCCGGCGTCGACCAGTTCGACCTGAACCTGTTGCCGCCAGCGCTGCCCGTGGTGCGGATGCTGGATCCCGGTATCGTCGCCGGCATGGTGGAGTACGCGACGCTCATGGTGCTGGCCCTGCATCGCCAGCTGCCGCGCTACCTCGACCAGCAAGGCGCGGGGCGCTGGCAGGAACATGCCCTGGTGACAGCGGAGAACAGACGCGTCGGGGTACTCGGCCTTGGCCAGATCGGCCAGGCGGTGCTGGAGTGCCTGAAGAGCTTCGGCTTCGCGTTGTCGGGCTGGTCGCGATCGCCCCATGAGCTGCCAGGGGTACGCTGTCATGCCGGTCCCGAGCAGCTGCCGGCGTTTCTCGCCGATTGCGAGATCCTCATCTGCCTGCTGCCCCTGACCCCGGAAACGCGTGGAATTCTCGATGCCGAACTGTTCGCCGCCCTGCCTCGTGGCGCCAGCCTGATCAACCTGGGCCGTGGCGCCCAGCTGGTGGAAGCCGATCTGCTGGCGGCGCTGGACAGCGGTCAGCTGAGCCAGGCGATGCTGGACGTGGTGGAGCCGGAACCGCCCACGGCCGACCATCCCTTCTGGCAGCATCCGCGCATCTGGCTGACGCCCCACGTGGGCGCCATGACGGTGCCGGAAACGGCCTTCACGGTCTTGCTGGACAACATCCGCCGCCATCAGCGCGGCGAGCCGCTGCGTGGGCTGGTCGATCGGCAGCGGGGGTACTAGTCGAGAGGCGGGGTGGCCTTAGCCCAAGGCCACTCGCAACCGTCCGAGCAAGGCATCACAGGCTTCCAGCTGGCTGATCTCGACGTACTCATCGGGCTTGTGCGCCTGCTCGATGCTGCCGGGCCCGCAGACCACCACCGGGGTGTCCAGACGATTGGCGAAGAGGCCGCCCTCGGTGCCGAAGGCCACCTTGAGCTGGGCAGTGCCGGGCTCGACCAGGGTCTGCAGGAAGCGCACGGCTTCGACACTGGGATGGGTGTCCAGGCCTGGATAGGCATTGACCGTCTCGATCTCGATGGCAGCCTTGGCTGACGTCTGCCGCGCCTCCCTGACCAGGCGGTCCGCCGTTTCCTGCAGCTTGGCCACCAGGCTGGCGGGATCGTCCGCCGGCAGGTGGCGGATCTCGAAATCCAGGGTGCAGAGATTGGGCACGATATTCAGCGCCTTGCCGCCATCGATCCGGCCGACATGCAGGGTGGTGTAGGGAATGTCGTAGGCCGCGTCACGGGCGCCCTCTTCCGCCAGGCGCCGCTGGCTGGTGCGCAGGGCCGTGACCAGATCGCTGGCCAGGTGGATGGCGTTGACGTGCAGCGGGGCGCGCGAAGAGTGCCCTTCCTGGCCTTGGCAGTGGGCGCGCAACGCCGCCTTGCCTTTGTGGCCAAGGGCGACCTGCATGTTCGTGGGTTCGCCGACGATGCAGAGGAAAGGCCGCACCGGAGTCAGCTCCAGCACCTCCAGCAGTCGCCGTACACCGACGCAACCAATCTCCTCGTCGTGGGAGAGCGCCAACTGCAGGGGTCGTTTCAGCGGTTCACCGCGAGCGGCGTCCAGCAGGGCCACCACCGCGCAGGCGACGAAACCCTTCATGTCGCAGGCACCGCGCCCGTAGATCCGGCCGTCCTGCAGGGTGCCGGCGAAGGGTGGCAAGGTCCAGGCCTGGCCTTCCACCGGCACCACATCGGTATGCCCGGACAACAGCACCCCCGGTACGTCGGTAGGCCCCACGCTGGCGAAGAGATTGGCCTTGCGGCCGCTCTCGTCCAGCACCAGCCGGCAGGCGATGCCGGCGGCTTCCAGCAACCCCTGCACATGCCTGATCAGCGCCAGGTTGGAGTCGGCGGAAACGGTGGGGAAGCCGATCAGGGTGCGCAGCAGATCCTGGCTGTTCATCCGGCAAGGCTCTCCCGGCGCGGTTGCGCGAAACGGGCCACGTCGAAAGCCGCCAGGGGGGTGTCGGTATGGCCGGTGGCGATCAGCTCGGCCATGGTGTCCCCTACCCCCGGGCCGAGCTGGAAGCCGGCGCCACAGAAGCCGAAGGCGTAGTAAAGCCCCTCGACCTGGCTGCTGGGGCCCATGATCGGTAGGTCGTCAGCGATGTAACCCTCGACCCCGCTCCAGGTACGGATCACGCTGACCCGCCCCAGGGCCGGCGCCAGGCGGCGCAGCTGGGTGAGCTGATTGAGCAGGCCGTGGGGTTCGGCGCGAGCCAGACGGGTGTCCAGATCCGGCCGGGTGCGGAAGCAGCCGCCGAAGATCACGTTGCCGCGCGGGATCTGGCGGAAGTAGATGGTCTCGCTCACCAGCGGCGAAGACACGCCCACCGCCTCCCTGAAGACATAGGGCAAGGGCTCGGTGACCCCCATTTGCGGGCCATGGGTCTCGATGGGCACCGGCTCGCCGAACTGGCTCGACAGCCGGCTGCCCCAGGCCCCGGCGGTGATCAGCAATCGTGGCGCCTGGTAGCGGCGACCATCGGCGGCCTGCACCAGGAAGTCACCGCCCGGCTTGGTGACCTGGGTGATCTCGACCCCTTCCTGGAGATTGACGCCTTCGCGCACCGCAGCGCGAGCGAACGCCGGGGCGGCCAAGCGCGGATTGGCATGGCCATCGTGGGGTGCATAGGATCCCGCCACCACCTCAGGCCCCAGGTAGGGAAACTTCTCGTGCAGCGCCGCGCCTTCGAGCACCTGCAGCTCCAGGGCGGCGGTTTCCGGCGCCTGTGCATACTCGTGCAGCATGGCGATGCGCGACGAATCGTAGACCACCCGCAGATGACCGCCTGGAATGAACTCCAGATCCTCTCCGATAAGCTCCGGTAGCCGACCCCAGACCCCCCGCGAGCGCGTGGCGAGCGCTACCTGACTCAGGTAGCGCCCCTGACGGCGGACATTGCCGAAATTGGTGCCACTGGCGAAGCGCCCGACCTGGTCACGCTCCAGCAGGAGCACCGACAAGCCCCGGCGCCGCAGGAAAAAGGCGCTGGCGCTGCCCATGATGCCGGCGCCGACGATGATGACGTCGGCCTGGTTGGCGGCATTCTGGCTCATGATGAAACCTCCTCTTCGCTGGTAATGATCCCCAGCGGCAATGGCCGGACCGGCGCCTGGCCACGCAGGCGGCCGACGGTCTCGACCGGCACCCCGGATTCGGCGGCGATGATCTCCGCTCCGGCCTGGGCGCAATAGCGACCCTGGCAGCGACCCATGCCGACGCGGCTGAAGGCCTTGGCGCGATTGGCCTCGCGAGCGCCCTTCTCACGGACCACGGCGCGCAACTCGCCGGCGGTGATGCCTTCGCAGCGGCAAACCACCGCCGTGTCCGGCAGGCTCGCCATCTGCCTGGCCGGCCAGGGGAAGGCTTCGGCCAGGCCCAGGCGGAAGCGCTCTTGCACCGCCAAGCCCTCGCGGCAGCGCTCGGCAAGCCCCGTGGGCGGCGTGCGGCCGAGATCGGTCAGGACCGCGCAGGCGGCCAGTTGCCCGGCCAGCTCGGCGCCGTCGGCGCCCCGTACCCGCGCCCCATCCCCGGCGGCATAGACGCCGGGCGTGGAGGTGCGGCCGTCGCCGTCCAGTTGCAGTACCCACTGGCCGGTCGCCTGCTCGAACTCGAAGGCGCAGCGGGCCAGATCGGCCAGTTGGGTTTCCGGACGCAGGTGGTAGCCCAGCCCCACGGCGTCGCCGACCACCTCCTGACGCAGTCCGCGGGCATCGGCGAAGGCCACGCCACGCACGCCCTGCTCGGCATCGCCCAGGATCTCCAGCGGGGTGACGCCCAGGTGCAAGGGCACCCCGGCGCGCTTGAGCGAGGCCATGAGCTGCACGCCCTTCCAGGCCACACCCGGGCGGGCCAGCAGCTTGGGGGTGGCGAGGGCGCGCAGGCGCAGGGGCGCGGTATCGAGCACCGCCGCCACCGTGGCCCCGGCCTGCTGATACTGGCTGGCGACCAGATAGAGCAAGGGACCGCTGCCCATGAAGATCACCCGCCGGCCGATGGACACCGCCTGGGCCTTGAGGGCGATCTGGGCGCCGCCCAGGGTATAGGTGCCGGCCAGGTTCCAGCCCGGTACCGGCAGCAGGCGGTCGCTTGCGCCGGTACAGAGCACCAGGGCGTCGAAGTCCAGGGTCCGCTGGCGATTGCCCTGCACCGTGTAGAGGGTGCGCTCGTGCAGGTGCCAGGCCAGGGTGTCGGGGCGGTAATCGAGGCGTCCGCGCAGGCCGTCGAAGGTGCGGTGCAGGTCCTCTGCCTTGGCCGCCTC
Source organism: Pseudomonas sp. MS15a(2019) (assembly GCF_013277805.1). Lineage (NCBI taxonomy): Bacteria > Pseudomonadati > Pseudomonadota > Gammaproteobacteria > Pseudomonadales > Pseudomonadaceae > Pseudomonas > Pseudomonas sp. MS15a(2019). The sequence continues at coordinate 95,659 of NZ_VBTN01000003.1, read as the reverse complement.
GCTGCCATAGAGGGTGGCATAGGCCCGCTGGAAGCCCTCGGGCTGACGACGATAGATCTGACCGCCGTCGCGCCGATTCTCGTCGATCACCACCGGGGTGACGCCGGCGGCCAGCAGGGTCTCGGCGCACCGCACGCCGGCCGGACCGGCGCCGACGATGACCACCCGGGGAGTGCTCTTGCCCGGTTGGGCTAGGCCAGATTCCATATGGCCTCCGGTTGCGCGGTGAGGATCTGCAGCCCTTCGCGGACCTCGGTGCCGCAGGCACGCAGGCGCTCGCCCTCGGCGGTCCACACCCAGCAATCCTGACAGGCGCCCATCAGGCAGAAGCCGGCACGGCGCTCGTCACCGAATTCGGAACGCCGCAGCGCCGGGCCGTTGGCGAGCAAGGCGACCATCAGGGTATCGCCGACCAGGGCCGTGACCGGCAGGCCATCGACGGTGAGACTGACCTGCGGCCGGCCGGTTTCGGCGAGTCGCTGGAAGCGGGAAGTCATGCGCGAACTCCTTGGGAATGCAGCACGGCGCCACCCTGCAGACGTTGCAGGGTCTCGCCATCATGGTGACAGAGGATGCGGTTGCCGCCGGCCAGCGTCTGGGGTCGTGGCGGCACCCGGTCGCAGCGCCCTTCCAGCCGTACCGGGCAACGCTGCAGGAAGCTGCAGAGGCGTCCGCTGGCCGGAGCCGACGAGGCCAGGGGCAGCAGCGTGCGGACCGGTTGTTCTTCCAGCCAGCCCTGGCGCAGCGCGGGCACCGAGGCAGTGAGCAATTCGGTGTAGGGGTGCAGCGGCGGATGCTGCAGTGTGGCGGGGGTGCCGAGTTCCACGGGCTGCCCGGAATAGAGCACCAGCACCTCGTCGCAAAGGCTGCGCACCGTAGAGATGTCGTGGCTGATGAACAGATAGGCCAGCCCCAGCTCGCGGCGCAGTTCGGCGAGCAGGTCGAGAATGGCCGCGCCGACCACGGTATCCAGCGCCGAGGTCACCTCGTCGCAGAGGATCAGCTCGGGTTCGGCGGCCAGGGCGCGTGCCAGGTTGACCCGCTGCTTCTGGCCGCCGGACAGCTCGCCCGGTCGCCGGCTGGCCAGACTGGCCGGCAGCTGCACCCGGTCGAGCAATTCGCGAACCTTGCGCTGACGGGTGGCCTTGTCGAAGGCGTGATAGGTCTCCAGTGGACGCGTGAGGATGCGCTCCACGCTATGGGCTGGATTGAGCGCCGTGTCGGCATTCTGGTAGACCAGCTGCACCCGGCGGAACTGCTCGCGGGTGCGTCCTTCCAGGCCCGGCGGCAGGAGTTCGCCACCCAGGCGCACGCTGCCCTGGGCCGGCGGCAGCAAGCCGGCAATGACCCGCGCCAGGGTCGACTTGCCGGAGCCGGATTCGCCGATGACCCCCAGCGCCTGGCCGGCGCCGATACGCAGATCGATACCCTCCAGCACCCGATAACGCGGCAGGTCGTCGGCGCCGATGGGGCCATAGCCGGCCACCAGGTCCTTGATCTCCAGCACCGGCGCCTGGCTGTCGACGGTCGGCAGGCCACGTTCCGCCAGGGGTTCCGGCTGGGCCGCGGCCAGCAGGCTGCGGGTATAGGGATGGCGGGCGCTGGCGAGCAGCCGCTCGGTGCGGCGATTCTCATAGACCTCGCCGCCGTTGAGCACCAGGATACGGTCGGCCATCTGGGCCACCACGGCCAGGTCATGGGAGACGTAGATAGCGGTCACGCCACGCTCTCGGACCACCTGCTTGAACACCCGCAGCACCTCGATCTGGGTGGTCACGTCCAGCGCCGTGGTGGGTTCGTCGAGGATCACCAGGGTCGGATCGGTGATCAGCGCCATGGCCGCCATCAGCCGCTGCAATTGACCGCCCGAGACCTGGTGCGGATAGCGCTGACCGATGTGCTCGGGATCCGGCAGCGCCAGCTCCCTGAACAGTTGCAGCGCCCGCGCTTCGGCTTCCTGGCGCGTCAGTACACCATGGATCAGAGCGCTCTCGATGATCTGTTCCATCAGGCGCCGCGACGGGTTGAAGGCCGCCGCGGCGCTCTGGGCGATATAGGCCACGGTGCGACCGCGCAGGCGGCGCAGGCCAGCGACGTCCAGCTCCAGCACCTGGGTATCGCCGACGCGGATCGAGCCGCCGGCCAGTCGGCAACCCTCACGGGCATAGCCGAGCAGCGACAGGGCGATGGTGGTCTTGCCCGAGCCGGACTCGCCGATCAGCGCCAGCACCTCACCCTTGGCCAGGTTGAAGTCGACGTCCTTGACGATGGGGGTTTCGCTGCCGTCGTCGCCTTGGGCGACCACGCGCAGGTCCTTGACCTCTACCAGCAATTCCATCTCAGCGCCCTCCCCGGCGTCGCGCGCCGAACCGGTCGATGAGCAGGTTGACGCCCACGGTCAGGGTGCCGATGGCCAGCGCCGGCATCAGCACCGCCGGGGCGCCGTCGGCCAGACCACCGATGTTTTCCCGCACCAGGGAGCCCAGGTCGGCGTTGGGCGGCTGCACGCCGAGACCAAGAAAGCTCATGCCACTGAGCAGCAGCACGATATAGACGAATCTCAGGCCCAGGTCGGTGAGCAGCGGCAGGCGCATGTTGGGCAGCATCTCGCGCAGGGCGATATACAGCCGGCCCTCGCCACGGGTGCGGGCGACCTGGACGTATTCCAGCTCGATGAGATTCATCGCCAGGCTGCGGGCGATCCGATAGCAGCCGGGGGCATAACCCACCACCGCCATGACGATCAGCAAGGGCACCGAGGAGCCGAAGGCCGAGACCATCACCAGCGCCAGCATCTTGCTCGGCAGGGAGATCAGCGCATCGATCAATCGCGACAGCGGCTCGTCCACCCAGCGCCCGGACAGCGCCGCGAGCAGACCGAGACCGGTGCCGAGCACGCAGGCCAGCACGGCCGCGATCAAGGCCAGACCCACGGTGAAGCGGGCACCGTCGAGGATGCGGCTGAGCACATCACGGCCCAGGTAATCGGTGCCCAGCGGATGGGCGGCGCTGTAGCCGGCCAGCACCGCGCTGTCGCCCAGGGCGCCTGGGTCATAGGGCGCGAGCCAGGCGCCGAACACGGCGAGGAATAGCCAGAAGGCCACCAGGATGCCACCGAGCAGTCCGGTCAGTGACCAACGCGCGCGGCGACGAGTGCGCGGCGGCGACAGCTGGGCATCGAGCGTCTTGCCGTCCACCGGCAGGACGGACGCGGCACGTACGGGAGTCACGGGTCGGGTCATAGCGTTCTCAGCCTCGGATTGGACAGGATGGCGCAGAGATCCGCCAGGGTCATGAGCACCAGGTAGGCGCAGCAGAACAGCATGGCGCAGGCCTGGATCAGCGGCAGGTCGCGACTGGCGACGCCGTCCACCATCAGCTGGGCGATGCCCGGGTAGTTGAAGATGGTCTCGACGATCACCACCCCGCCCATCAGGTAGGAAAGACTCAGGGCGATGGAGTTGGCGATGGGCCCCACGGCGTTGGGCAAGGCATGGCGCAGCACGGCGCGCACCGGACCGACGCCCTTGAGCCGGGCCATCTCCACATAGGGACTCTGCAGCTGCTCCACCAGGGCCGCCCGAGTCATGCGCGCCATCTGCGCCACGATCACGCAGCACAGGGTGCCCACCGGCAAGGCATAGGCACGCAGGAAGTCCAGGGGGCCGGCGATGTCGTGGGCGAAGGTCAGCGCCGAGGTCCACTGCAGGTGCACGGCGAAGACCAGGACCGCGAGGGTCGCCACCAGGAATTCCGGTACCGCGACGATGCCCAGGGTGAAGACGTTGAGGGCGCGGTCCAGGCGGCCGCCGGCGTTCATCGCCGAGACGATGCCCAGGCCCAGTGCCAGGGGCACCGACACCAGGGCGGTGACCCCGGCCAGCATCAGGGAGCCGCCGAGCCGATCGCCGATCATGGCGGAGATGGGCATCTGGCTGGCCAGCGACTGGCCGAGATCGCCGTGCAGCAGGCCGCTCAGCCAGTGGAAGTAGCGCAGCAGCGCCGGCTGGTCGAGGCCCATCTGGGCGCGCAGCGCCGCGACCTGCTCGGGCAGCGCGAACTGGCCCAGGGCCTGCTGCGCGGCATCGCCCGGCAACAGCGCCGAGACGAAGAACACCAGCAACGAGACGATGAGCAGGGTCAGCAACCCGCCCCCGAGGCGTCTGGCGATGAGGGAAAACACGGAAAGGTCCAAAGCCACCTCCTGCTTGAGCGTGGAGTGGCGAGTCCTGTCCCTGCGGACCGACTCGCCGTCAGGCACCGGGCGTCAGGCCTCCAGCCAGACGTGTTCGGCGAACATGTAGCCCATGAAGCCCCCGATAGGGATGATTCCGTAGCCGCCGAGCTTGGGCGAATGGGCATCGATGGAACTGGTGAAGATCGGCAAGCCGATGCCGGCGTGCTGGTGGATCAGCAACTGCATGTCGGCGTACATCTGCTTGCGCTTGGCCAGGTCGGTCTCGCCACGGGAAGCCACCAGCAACTGGTCGAATTGCTCGTTCTTCCAGCCCGATTCGTTCCAGGGTGCATCGGACTTGAAGAACTGCGATAGCAGGATGTTGGCAGTGGGTCGGGCGTTGATGTTGCCGAAGCCCAGGGGATCCTTCATCCAGTGGTTGTCCCAGTAGCCGTCGGCACTGACCCGGTTGACCATCAGGTTGAGCCCGGCCTGGCGTGCCGACTGCTGCAGCACCAGGGCCATCTCGTTGGCGTTGTCGGCGGCGGTGGAGGTCACCAGCGGCATCCGCGCACCGGCGATCCCGGCTTTCTGGAAAAGGAACTTAGCCTTGTCCGGATCATAGGGCCGTTGCGGCAGGTCCGCGGCGTGATAGGGAGTGCCGGGCATGATCGGCTGGTCGTTGCCGATGGTGCCGTAGCCCAGGAACACCGACTTGAGGATCTGCTCGCGGTCGAACAGCAGCTTCATCCCCTCGACCACATTGGGATCGTTGAACGGCCGATTAGGGATGCGCATGATCAGATCGGTGTAGCCACCCGAGGTGTTGGCCACGATCTTGAGTTTGCCGCTCTGCTTGAGGCGGTCGGCGGAGCGCGGATCCACCGAGACGGTCAGCTGGACGTCACCGGCCAGCAGCGCATTGACCCGCGAGGGTTCGTCGCCGATGCCGATCAGCTCGATCTCGTCCAGATAGGGCTTGCCGGACTTCCAGTAGTTTTCGTTGCGCGTGCCGACGGTGCGCACCCCCGGCTTGAATTCCTTGACCTTGAAGGGGCCGGTGCCGTTGGCGGTGGAGAAGTCCTTGGTGCCATCGGCGATGATCAGGAACGGCGAGATGGCCAGTACGGCGGGCAACTCGGAATTCGGCGACACCAGGCGGATACGCACCTCGTCGGATGACACCGCGGTGATCTCGGCGAACTGGTCGGCCAGCGCCTTGACCTTGGAGCCCACCGCCGGGTCCTTGTGGCGCAGCAGCGAGTAGACGACGTCGGCGCTGTCGAAGGTCTTGCCGTTATGGAACTGCACGCCCTGGCGCAGCTTGATCGTCCAGGTCAGGGCGTCCTGGGTGTCGAAGCTGGTGGCCAGGGCCATCTGCGGCTCCAGATGGCTGTCGAACACGGTCAGGCCGTTGTAGAAGAAATAGTGGCGCGCGTAGTCACCGGAAAAGGCGCCACGGGCCGGGTCGAGGGTATCGGCGGTGGACGAACCCGCCGCCGCGGCGCGCACCCGACCGCCGCGACGCGGGGTGCCGGTGACCGCATCTTCTGCCGCGAAGGCCTGACCATCACGGCCGAGCAGACTGCCCACGCCGGTCGCCAGCAGCCCGGCGGCGCCGAGCAGGCGGAGCGCATCGCGCCGCGACACACCCCGCTGCAGGGCCTCGAAGGCACGCACGCTTTCAGCAGCACCTATCAGGGGACTTCCAGTCTTTTTCTCGGTCATGTCGGCTCGCTCGTTGGGGGCTCTGTCACCAGCGCCGCGATCCCCTCCCCGGGCCTGCGGCACTGTCCTCGTGGCCGCCGTGTCGCACGGCCTGGTTCATTACAGCACCGGCCCTTCGTCGAATACGGTCGAATTGAGCAGGCGACGAGACAGAAAAGACCGTTTTGGCCAAGCCGCTCAGCATTGTTTGCGGTGTGCGTCGCCACAGCGCAACGGGGCTGCCCATGCCCGGGTTTGGCGCGCTGCCAGCCGTCTCGCTGGCCAGCGGAGCGGCGTTTCCGACCAGGTACAAGATGCGAACGCCGACCCTCGCAGCAGCTTTCACGCTGGCCACCTGCCTGGCACAGGGGAAAATGCCAAACCGCCCGTTGGCCTGCAGAAACGACAAAACCGCCCGCCTTGACGCTGCGGTTGGTTGGCAGGTCCGGGCGCGCGGTTCGTTGCTCAGGATCTAGGTTCTGTACGAAAAGTCGACGAGCGAAGGTCAGGCGAGGCGAAAAAGGCTGAGGAAGCGGAGTTTACGAGCGGTAAATGAGCATTCCGACCGGCTGGCGATCCAGGCCTTTTTCAACGAAGCATCACCGAGCGCAGGCACTTTTCGTACAGAACCTAGTGCAGGCGATCCTGGACCCGGTAATACAACCCTACCAGCGGCAGGAACCAGGGCTTGCCAAAGTGGCCGGGAATAGCCGGCCAGTCCAGCACCCGCCAGGGATTGGCCTGGCTGCGCCCTTCCAGCACCTCGGCCATCACCCCGCCCATGTGCACCGACATCTGCACCCCGTGGCCGCTGTAGCCCATGGCGTAGAACAGGCCATCCTGCTCGCCGGCGCGAGGCAGGCGGTCGGCGGTCATGTCCACCAGACCGCCCCAGCAATAGTCGATGGGTGTCCGGGCCAGGCCGGGAAACAGCTGGCCCAGGGCGTTGCGCAGCACGGCGCCGCTCTTGGCGTCCTGGCGCGGATCGGACAGGGCGAAACGCGCCCGCCCGCCAAAGATCAGCCGGAGATCCGGCGTGGTGCGGAAATAGTTGCCGATGATGCGGCTGGTGACATAGGTGCGCCGATTGGGCAGCAGTTCGTCCAGCTGCGCCTTGGGCAGCGGCGCCGTGGCGATGATGAAACTGCCCACCGAGGCGATGCGGCGACGAAACCACTGGAAGGGGCCGACGCTGGCGTTGCCCGTGGCCACCAGTACCTGGCGGGCGCGCAACTCGCCCTTGGCGCTGATCACCCGAAAGCTACCATCGGGCAGGCGCTGCAGATCGCTCACCGCCGCGCCCTCGTAGACCTGGGCGCCCCGTCGCACCGCCGCGTCCGCCAGCCCTACGCCAAAGCGGCCCATGTGCATCTGGGCACCGTTGTGCTGCAGCAGCCCCCCATGGAAATCATCTGATGCCACCTCGACCCGCACCTGGGCAGCGCTGAGCAGTTCGACCTGCGGATCCACCTCCTGGCGGATCAGTTCGCAGGTGCGCGCCAGGTTGTCGTAGTGCTGCGGCTTGGCCGCCAGCTTGAGCTTGCCGGCCTTGTGGAAATCGCAGGCGATGCCCTCTTCGGCGATCACCGCCTCGACGCTGGCCACCGCATCGGCATAGGCCTGGTAGAAGGCCCGGGCCTTTTCGGCCCCCAGGCTGGCGTGCAGGGCCGCGTAGTCCTGGGCGACGCCGGTGTTGCAGTGGCCGCCGTTGCGTCCGGAGGCTTCGCCGATCACCCGACCGGCCTCCAGCACCGCCACGCTGGCACCGCGCCGGCGCAGGGCGACGGCCGCGGAGAGCCCGGTGAAGCCGCCGCCGATGATGGCGACATCCACCTCGCCCGCGACCGGCCCGGGGGTGGCCCCGGTAAAGCCCGGCGCGGTCGCGAGCCAGTAGGAATCGGACGATGCTGGGCCAAGACTCATGGGCGGGCGCTCCGGCAGCTCAGGGGGTTATTCGAGACCGACGACCGCGGCCAGGCCGCCGATGTCCTTGATCTCGGTGTTGCTGTAGAACGGCGTGCTCGGCTCATGGCCGCGATTCACGAACACCTTGTTCTTGATGTTCATGTAGTCGGCCGGAATGAGGTCGTAGCGAAAGCTCGACGACACGTGCAGCACGTCTTCCGGACCGCAGCCGAGGTTGTCCAGCATGTATTCGAAGGCCTGCAGGCGCGGCTTGTAGGCCTGGCCCTGCTCGGCGGTGAAGACGCGGTGGAAGGGCACGCCCAGCTTGTCGACGTTGGACATGATCTGCTCGTCGGCGGCGTTGGAATAGATCACCAGCGGGATCTTGTCGGCGATCTTGGCCAGGCCCGCGGTCACGTCCGGATGCGGTCCCCAGCTCGGCACCGCCTCGTAGTAGGCATTGGCCTCGGCGTCGGTGAAGGAGATGCCCCAGCGCTTGCAGGTACGTTCCACCGCCGAGTACAGCACCTCCGAATAGGGTTTCCAGGCGCCAAGCACCTCGTCGAAGCGATAGCCGTTGAAGTCCTTGCAGAACTGGTCCATCGCCGCGGCCGGAATGCGGTCGGCGAACATCTCGCGGGCCATGTCGGACATGCGGAAGCGGGTCAGGGTGCCGTAGCAGTCGAAGGTGATGTACTTGGGCCGAAAGGCGGTCATGGCAAGGGTCCTTTGACAGGGGTCGTGAGTGATAGGCCGGGGCGCCGGTGGCGTCCCTGGCAAGCATTACAGCACCGGCGGGCCTGACAGTTGTCCGCTTTCAGGCGCCGCGGGAGACAGAAAAAACCGTTTTAGCGGTAGGGCCCAGCATTGTTTGCGGCGACCTCAGGAGTGTTCCAGGTCGATCAGCACGCTCTTGCTGCGCAGGGTCGCCTCATAGGCGGCGCGGCCCAGGTCCTTGCCGATGCCAGAGCGCTTGTAGCCGCCGGTGGGGATGATCCAGTCGTGGCTGCGGCCATAGCGATTGACCCAGACGGTACCGGCTTCCAGCGCCCGGGTCAGGCGCAGCGCCCGGCCGAGGTCGGCGGTGTGCACGCCGGCCGCCAGGCCGTAGGTAGGGTGGTCGGCGAGCGCCAGGGCTTCGGCTTCATCGTCGAACACCTGCACGGTCAGCACCGGGCCGAAGATCTCTTCGCCCACGGCGGGATTGTCCGCGCCGACCCCGGTGATCAACGTCGGCTGATAGTAGACGCCGCCCAACCCCTCCTCCAGCGCGCCACCGATCAGGATCTCAGCGCCGGCCGCCTGACTGCGAGTGACGATGTCTTGGATACGTTGGCCCTGGCGCTGGGAAATGATCGGCGACAGCGTCGCTGCTGCCGACCAGGTCGGCCCGGGACGCAAGTCGGCGAAGGCCGCGCGAATGCCTTCCAGCATCGGCTCCAGGGCGGCGCGCTGCACCAGCAGCCGCGAACCCGACACGCAGACCTGGCCGGCATTGCCGGTGATGGCCGCTGCCACGCTGCGGGCGGTCCGTGCCAGATCCGGCGCATCGGCGAACACCAGCTGCGGACTCTTGCCGCCCAGCTCCAGGGTCACCGGCTTGGGGCCGCTCTCGGCGCAGGCGGTCATGATGGCGGTGCCGGTACCCGTGGAGCCGGTGAAAGTGACCTTGCCGATGCGCGGATGCCGGCACAAGGCATCGCCGGTCACCCGGCCATCGCCCTGAACCACGCTGAGGATGCCGGCGGGCAGCCCGGCCAGCGTGGCCAGCTCAGCCAGGCGCAGGATGGAAAAGGGCGTCAGCTCCGACGGCTTGATCACCACCGCATTGCCGGCCGCGAGCGCCGGCGCGATCTTCCAGCCGGCCATGCTCAGGGGAAAATTCCACGGGGCGATGGCGCCCACCACGCCATAGGGCTCGGTGATCTGCAGGCCCAGGTGACTGGTGGCGGTGGCCGCCACCTCGCCACCGTGCTTGTCGGCAAATTCGGCGAAGAAGCGGATACCCTCGGCCACATAGGGGATGTCCCAGGCCAGCACCTCGCGCAACGGACGGGTCGACCCCACGGCTTCCAGCGGACCGAGCACCGCGCCATCGGCCTCCACCAGATCGGCCCAGCGGCGCATCACCCGCGCCCGTTCCCGGGGCGGACGGCTGGCCCAGTCACTGGCCTTCCAGGCGCGCCAGGTGCCTTCCACCACCTCATCTACCAGATCCGCCGAGGCGCACGGCAGCCCGCTCTGGAAGCCGCCATCGGAGGGCCGGAACACCTCCAGCTCGGCGCGGGCGTCGCAGGTGCGCCCCCCGATGAAATGGGCACAACGAACCGCAACTTCTCTGGGGTCGAACGAGGCCATGGGGCGCTCCGCTAGGGCTGTGGGCTTGGCCCCATGCTAGGCCGGCGGACCGCCATCTTTTGCCGATCTGGCCCGGACCTTCGGCGCCTCACGCCGCTGCACCCGGCCATCGGCAACCGAATCTGCCGTCGCGTCTTGCTAGGCTGACGTCTGCATCAGCCAGACCCGAACCGGAGCCCTGCCGTGTCCCACGCCACCCTGAGACCCCTGCGCGAAACCGACCTCGCCACCGCCTACCGCCTGTCCCAGGCGCTGCACTGGCCCCATCGGCCGGAAGACTGGCAATGCCTGTTCCATGCCGGCGAAGGCCTGGCGCTGGAAGACGACCAAGGGGTGTTCGGGACCGGCTTCTGCGTCCCCAGGGCGATTACGCCACCATCGGCCTGGTGATCGTCGCCGACAGTCACCAGGGCCAGGGCCACGGCCGCCGCCTCATGGACGGCCTGATCGGACTGGCCGGCACCCGCACGCCGTTGCTGGTCGCCACCCTGCGCGGCGCCCCGCTCTATCGCAGCCAGGGCTTCGTCTCCTACGAGCGTATCTATCAGCACCAGGTCGCGACGCTGCCGGCCATGGACGACCAGCGCCACCCGCTGGAAAGCCAGGTTCAGGAGCTGACGCTGGCCGCAGCTCCCCAGCTGCAGCGCCTCGCCCAGGCCGCTACCGGCCTGGACCGCACCACCTTGCTTCAGGAACTGCTGCCACAGGCCGAACGCATCGTCGGCCTCGAACGCGGCGGCGAGCTGCGCGGCTTCGCCTTGTTGCGTCCTTACGGTCGCGGGTTGTCGGTCGGTCCGGTGATCGCCGAATCCGCCGACCAGGCCAGGGCGCTGATCCTCGCCCTGCTGCGCCACGCCGAAGGGCGCTATGTGCGCTTCGACGTGACGGCTCGTAGCGGCCTCAATCCCTGGCTCAGCGAGCTGGGCATCCCCCAGGTCGACGAGGTCGAGCAGATGGCCAGGGGCGAGGCGCCGGTATCCCGCGATGACCTGGATCAGTTCGCGCTGCTGACCCAGGCGCTGGGTTGATCCGCGCAAATCGAGCCGGGCTCAAGCACGCGCCGACAAGCCACGCCGCCAGCGCAGCAGCCGTGCTTCCAGCAGGGCCAGCACCGCATTGAGCGCCAGGCCCACCACTGCCAGCAGCAGGATGCCGGCGTACATGCTGGGGATCTGGAACACCTCCTGGGAGTTGAGGGTGAGAAAGCCCAGCCCCGAGTGGGCGCCGATCATCTCGGCGGCCACCAGCGCGGTGATGGAATAGGCACCGGCCAGGCGGATGCCGGTGAAGATCGACGGCGCCGCCGCCGGCAGCACCACCTTGAGAAAGAGGAAGCGTCGGTTGGCCCCCATGGACAGCGTCGAATTCACCAGCAGCGCATCCACCTGCTTCACGCCGCTGATGGTGCTCAGCAGGATCGGCCAAAAGGACGCCCAGAAGATGATGGCGATCTTCGAGGCCTCGCCGATGCCCAGGAACAGGATGAACACCGGGAACAGCGCCAGGGCGCTGGTCTGGCGGAACAGTTGCAGCAGTGGATCGAGCAGCCGTTCAAGGCGGATGAACCAGCCCATCAGCAGGCCCAGGAGCACCCCTGCGCCTATGGCCAGCAGCAGGCCGGCCAGCGAGCGTAGCAGGCTGGCGCCGAGGTGCCGCGCCAGGCTGCCATCGCGCGCCAGGTCGAGGATGCTCTGCAGCACCACCGAGGGCGGACTCAGGTAGCCGGGGTTGACCAGGCCCAGCCGCGGCAAGGCTTCCCAGAGCGCCAGGAACAGCAGGATGCCGAGGCTGCCGTCGAGCAGCCGATGGGAATGGCGTATCAGCTTCATGCGCCTACCTCCTGGCGTCGCGGTGCCGCTGACGGCACGGGTGCAGGCGCCCCGCGCAGGGCTTCCCAGGCATGTTGGCGCAAGGCCGCGAAGGCCGGGGTGTTGCGCACCTCGGCCGCCCGCGGACGCGGCAGGTCGATGTCGAGCAAGCGGTGGACCCGCCCCGGGCGGGGCGTCATCACCGCGACCCGGTCGGCGAGGAAGATCGCCTCGTCGAGACTGTGGGTGATGAAGACGATGGTCTTGCGTTGCCCGTCCCAGATGCGCAGCAACTCGTCCTGCAGATGCTCGCGGGTCTGGGCGTCCAGCGCGGCGAAGGGCTCGTCCATCAACAGCACGTCCGGCGCATAGGCCAGGGCGCGGGCGATGGCCACCCGCTGGCGCATGCCGCCGGAGAGTTCGTGGGGATAGCGAGCGCCCTGCCCCTCCAGCCCTACCAGCGCCAGATACTCTCGCGCCGTTGCGAGCCGCTCGCGACGCCCCACCCCGCGAATCTCCAGACCGATGGCGATGTTGTCCAGCACCGAGCGCCACGGCAGCAGCGCATAGCCCTGGAATACCACGCCCTGATGCGGATTGATGCCTTGCAACGGTCGGCCGTCGATGGTCAGCTCACCCGCGCTCTTCTGCGCCAAACCGGCGAGAATGTTGAGGAAGGTGGACTTGCCGCAGCCGGATGGCCCCAGCACCGCCAGGAATTCGCCTTGGCGCACCTCCAGGTCGAAGTCCTGCAACACCGGTACCCGCTCCTGGGCGCCGCTTTCGCTACGGCCGTCATAGGCCAGCGCCAGGCCCCGGGCGACGATCTTGGCGCTCATCAGACGGTACCCTGGACGAAGGGATTGAAGGCATTGGTGTAGACGTCCTTGACCTGCACCGCGCCGGGCTTGAGCTTGCCTTCGTGTTCGAGGATATCGATGTAGTACTGGATCGGCGGCTCGGTGATGACCAGATCGTCGACGTAGGCGAAGCGCTCGACCAGTTCCAGCTTCATGCCCAGGCGCTCGGCGGTGATCTTGCGGGCGTCGTCGGGATGCCCGTTGACCCAGTTGGCCGCCTTGGCCAGCGCCTGGACCACGTCCCGCGCAGCCTCGGGATGGTCGCGCAGAAAGCGGCCATGGGCGCTGTAGGGCGCCATGCCGCCCAATCCCTCGTCCAGGTCGAAATCGCTCCACAGCTTGCGCAAGGCGGGATTGTGCTCGGCGCTGCCGGAGGTGGGCGGATGGATGATCGCCAGATCGATGTTGCCGGTGGCGAGCGTCTGTTCGGCCTGGACGTCCGGGACCACCACCCATTTGATGCGATCGACGTCCACGCCCTGCTGGCGCAGGTATTTCTTGGTGACGAACTCGGCGCAGGCGCCGAAGCTGTTGAAGCCCACCGTCTTGCCCTCGAGGTCCTTGGGCGTGCGAATGCCCGAGTCGTCACGCACGAAGTACTTCATGTGCGGCGCTTCCTGCAACGTCTTGCCCCCGGCGGCCACCACCTTGAGGTCGAGGCCGCTGGCGATGGCGGAGATCACCAGCGGCACCATGCGCGTGCCCAGGTCCAGCTCGCCGGTGCCGACCAGCGGGATGATCTGCGGCGCGGCGACCTTGCCGACGTATTGGGGACGCGCCCGGGTACTACCCTCGAAGTAGCCCAGGGAGTCGGCGACGTAGACCAGATCGAAGGTGGGGTTGTCGGGGTAGCGGAACGGGACCACCTGATCCGAGCGCTGGCTGATCACTGCCGGTGCGCCGGCCTGGGTACCGGGTTTGTCGTCGCAGCCGAACAGGCTGGTACCCAGGGCACCCAGGGCGGTTACGGTGGTTAGCTGTCGAATGAAGCGGCGTCGGCTGAGTGGCTCGAGATCCATTGGGGCTCCTGTCCTGGTTGGCAGCTTGTACGAACGGCTAGGCATGCTGCCCCAGGGTGGCGGACGACTCCAAAGACCCAGATTCTTTATGAATAGATCGAATGGTTAGACGCCATAATCTTTCACTCTAACCATATTCTTTCCGCTATCGGCCGGGTAGGAAGCGTTGGTGCAACTGGCGCGCCAGTACGTCCAGAGTGAAGCCCAGCAGGCCGATCAGCAGCACCAGGGCCATCAGCTCCCCATAGGCCAGGCGGTCGCGGGTGTCGAGGATGTAGTAACCGAGGCCGGCGCTGACGCCGAGCATCTCGCAGGGCACCAGCACGATCCAGAGGATGCCGATGGCCAGGCGCACGCCGGTCAGCACCTGGCCCAACACGCCGGGCAGGATCACCCGCCGCAGGATTTCCCAGCGGGTAGCGCTCAGGCTGTGGGCCAATGAAGCCGCAAGCGGGACACACGCAAGTGACGGGCGCCCCTCAAGCGCAGCCCTCCTGCTAGCGCCACTCGCATCCTGCCACGCGATTGCAGCTGGTGCGGGCGCGGTCGCCCTGGGAGGTGGAGAAGCGGCTGATGACGTTCCAGCCCAGCTGGTGGGTACGACCCAGCCAGAGGTTGCCGTCGCTGGTCAGGCCGCTGAAGAACTGCAGCCGCCCCAGGCGGGTGCTGGTCTGGGACCAGGAGAGGCCCGAGACCGGATCGTAGCCGCGCATCAGGGTATCGTTGCCCTGCACCGCCACCCCATACCAGCCGCCCTGCCCGTCCTGGCAGCGCAGCACGAAGGCGCTGCGCACGCAGGTGTTGGCCGGCTTGAGACTGGGAATGGCCGCCTGGGCGGAACACAGCGGCAGCAACAGCGCGGCGGACAGCAGGCAGCTACGCATAATCAGGGACGAGGTCATTGCGGTAATTGGTCGAGAGCGGGACGCCCAGCATGAGGCAAATCCCGCCACCCTGCCAGCCATGAACGAAGGCTCTGGCTTCAGCCTTTCGCCGTCCGCCAGAGCCGGCCAATGTCGCGCGCGGTGCGTTCCAGCAGCACCTCGGCCTGGGTCAAGGCTTCTTCCAGGCTGAGCGGTCCCGGCACCAGGCTGAAGGCGGCGGCGAGGCCCTGTTCATAGAGGGCGTCGTACCCCTCGCCCAGGGAGCCGGCCACCGCCACCACCGGCACGCCGTGACGCCTGGCCAGGCGCAGCACGCCCGCTGGGGTCTTGCCTCTCAGGGTCTGGCCGTCCAGCCGCCCTTCCCCGGTCAGCGCCAGGTCGGCGCCCATCAGCGCGTGCTCCAGACCCACCAACTCCGCCACCACCTCGATGCCGGGGCGGAAGGTCGCCTGGAGAAAGGCCAGCGCCGCGAAACCCACCCCTCCGGCAGCGCCGGCACCGGGTTGCTCGCGGACATCGCGGCCCAGGATCGCGGCGGTGACCTTGGCGAAATGCGCCAGTGCGCCATCGAGCTCCAGCACCTGATCGGGCGAGGCGCCCTTTTGCGGTCCGAAGATGTGGCTGGCGCCCTGGGGACCGCAGAGGGGATTGTCGACGTCGGCGGCGATGACCACCTCCACCTCGGCCAGGCGTGGATGCAGCTGGCTCACGTCGAGGTGAGCCAGGTTGGCCAGGGCCGCACCGCCCGGCGCCAGGGGCTGGCCCTGTTGATCCAGCAGCCGGCCCCCCAGGGCCTGAAGCAGACCTGCCCCGCCGTCATTGGTGGCGCTGCCGCCGATGGCCAGCACCAGGCGCTCGGCGCCGGCGTCCAGTGCGGCGTGCAGGAGCTCGCCGGTCCCCCGCGAGGTGGCCACCCGCACATCGCGATGCGCCTTGGGCACCAGCTCCAGACCGCTGGCGCTGGCCATCTCGACGAAAGCGGTGCGCTGCGCGGCCAGCCAACCCCAGCGGGCGGTCACGGGCTCGCCGAGGGGACCGGTCACCTGCGTCTGGCGCACCTCGCCACCGGTCGCGGCCAGCACGGCGTCCAGGGTGCCCTCACCGCCATCGCCTAGCGGGCATTCGATGAGTTCGGCCTCCGGTAGCGCGTGGCGCAGGCCGCGGGCCAGGGCACGGGCGACCCCGGCGGCGGACAGGCTTTCCTTGAAGGAATCAGGGGCGATGACGATCTTCATGGGGGCGATTCTCCTTTGTTATGTGCCGAGTGTTTCGCGGATCGCTCAGCACAACAACAGGACAATTGCCCACCATCGAAAGATCAAGATCGTGAACTTGCCCAGTGCTGATCCAGTATCAGCAAGGCGCAATAGAGTTCGGCAGCCTCGGTGAAGCGCCGCGGATCCCGCCCGGTCAGCCTCTGGATCCGGTCGAGTCGATGGCGCAGGCCGTTGCGATGCAGCCCCAGCGCCTCGGCACAGGCCTGGGGGCTGGCGTCCTGGGCGAACCAGTTGCGCAGGGTCGCCAGCAACTGGCCATCCCGGTCGGCTTGGCGCAAGCGCTGCAGTGGCTCCAGCAGCCAGGTAGCGGGCGAGCACTCAGCCTGCCCCTGTAGCCAGGTGGGCAAGGCCAGGTCGTCCAGCGCTACCCGCACAAGGTCAGGTCGCAGTCGCCTGGCCACCGCCAGCAGATCCACGGCCCGCTGGGTCGTCTCGGCCAGGCCGGTCCAGGGTCGCGGCGCGGGGATCCAGGCGCTGCGCCCCAGTGACCAGCCCTGCCCCGGCAGTTCCTCTAGCAGCGCCTCTGGCGCCTCCGCTCCGGGTCGATACCAGAGCCATTGCCCCTCCTCCCGTGGCAGGCACCAACTTTGGGTTACCCGCTGCTGCGCCCAGTCGCCAAAACCCGGTGCTGGCGCGGTGAACTCCAGCAGTAGCACGTCTCGTGGCAGCGCCGGCTGCAGGCCGAGCAGATTGGCGTGGCGACCCAATTCGGGCGCCGCACCAGGTGCGAGCAACTGACGCAGCAAGGGTACGGTCATGCAGGTAGTCGCAGGCGCCTGCCCAGTGGCCTGTTCGATCAGCATTTCCGCGGTCAGGCGCAGGAGTTCGGCGGGCAGCCGCAGCTGTTCGGCGTCTTCCCCGGTCACGCCGAGAACGCCGACCAGCTCGCCCTGGCGATACAGCGGCAGGTTGATACCGGGCTGGGCACCCGCCAGCCGGGTGGCGGCAGTGGCATCCAGCGCCACCGCCCGGCGTTCGGCGATGACCTGGCGCGCCCCGGCATGGCGGGTGAACAATCGCGCCGGATCACCCGAGCCGATGATCAGCCCGGACGCATCCATGACATTGACGTTGCCGGGCAGGATCCGCATGGCGCGTTCGACGATTTCCTGCGCCAGGGTCTGGCTCAGTTCCATGGCCACCTCTGTAGTTTGGGCGCGCCCTCGTGACGCGCCGTCACCTTAGAGGCGTCGCCTGCCGCCGGGCAAGCCGCCAGACGACTGGGCGCCGTTACTCCGAGGTGCTCAGCACGCCGCGGCGTACCTGGTCGCGCTCGATGGATTCGAACAGCGCCTTGAAGTTGCCCTCGCCGAAACCGGTGTCGCCCTTGCGCTGGATGAATTCGAAGAACACCGGACCCAGCAGGGTCTGGGAGAAGATCTGCAGCAACAGCCGGCGCTCGCCGCCCTCGGCACTGCCATCGAGCAGGATGCCGCGGGATTTCAGCGCGTCCACCGGCTCGCCATGATTCGGCAAGCGACCTTCGAGCATCTCGTAGTAGGTCTCCGGCGGCGCGGTCATGAAGCGGGTGCCATAGGCCTTGAGGCGATCCCAGGTGGCGATCAGGTCATCGGTGAGAAAGGCCACGTGCTGGATGCCCTCGCCGTTGAACTGCATGAGGAATTCCTCGATCTGCCCGGCGCCGCGGGAGGATTCCTCGTTGAGCGGGATGCGCACCAGACCATCCGGCGCGGTCATGGCCTTGGAGGTGAGGCCGGTGTATTCGCCCTTGATGTCGAAGTAGCGCAACTCGCGGAAGTTGAACAGTCGCTCGTAGAAGTCGGCCCAGTAGGCCATGCGCCCGCGATACACGTTATGGGTCAGGTGGTCGATCACCTTGAGCCCGGCGCCGAAGGGCTTGCGCTCCACCCCCTCCAGAAAGACGAAGTCGATGTCGTAGATGGAGCTGCCCTCCTCGAAGCGATCGATGAGATACAGGGGCGCGCCGCCGATGCCCTTGATCGCCGGCAGGCGCAATTCCATCGGCCCGGTGGGCATGTCCACCGCCTGGGCGCCCAGCTCCAACGCCTTGGCATAGGCGTGGTGGGAGTCGCGGCAGCGAAAGGCCATGCCGCACACGGACGGGCCGTGCTCCACGGCGAAATAGGCCGCATGGCCGGTCTTCTCGCGATTGACGATGGCATTGATGTCGCCCTGGCGGAACAGCACCACATCCTTGGATCGGTGGTTGGCGACGTGGCTGAAGCCAAGACTCTCCAGTACCGGCTCGATGACATTGGGAGTGGGCGAGGCGAATTCGATGAACTCGAAGCCCATGAGGCCCATGGGATTTTCAAACAGATCGGCCATGATTGGCTCCTTGACGGGTGACGTGCGAACGTTGTCGATGACGCGGGTCAGCGTGTCGTCAAGGGTGGCGCGCAGGAGATCCCGCGTACGCTGCGGGCCAGGAAGTCACCGAGCAGAAGCTGGCAACCGAGGAACTTCACGAGGTCACCCGCTCCGGACTATCCGCTTGCAGCGCGGGGTGGGCTTGTTGAAAGGCGGGGTCAGCTGCGGCCAGGTCCTCCACGCGCAGCAGGCGCGGGTAGACCGACAGATCCACCTGGAAACGCCGCGCGGCATAGAGCTGAGGCAGCAGATAGACGTCCGCCAGCCCCCGTTCGCCGAAACAGAATCCGCTATCACCGACCTGCGCCTCCACCGCGGCCAGACCTTCACCTATCCAGTGCGAAATCCAGTCGAGGATGGCCGGCTCGTCCAGGCCCAGAGCGCGCAGGCGGTTGAGCACCGCGGCATTGTGCAGCGGATGGATATCGCAGCCGATCAGCGCGGCGATGCCGCGATGACGAGCGCGCAGCAGTGGCTCGGCTGGCAACAGCGGCACTGCCGGATAGCGTTCTTCCAGGTATTCGAGGATGGCGGGTGACTGGATCAGTACCTCACCGCTGTCGAGGCGCAGGCTGGGCACCCGGCCCTGGGGGTTGAGCGCCCGGTAGGCCGGCTGGCGCTGCTCGCCGTCCAGCAGATTGACCGGTACGGCGCGCCAGTCCAGCCCCTTCAGCGCCAGGGCAAGACGCACCCGGTAGGACGAAGTCGAGCGATAGTAGGTATAGAGGTCCATCAGGGCTGTCCTGCGGTCGCCGGTCGGCTTCTTATTATGCGTAAGTCAGTTACGTTGAAAGGAATCTGCGCGTGTCCGGCGGGCTTGTCAACGGCGCTCAGGTCGGGAGCCATCCTGCTGACCGCGTCGAAGCCCGCCCTTCCCTAGCCTGCCGGCAGCACCCGTCCGCGGCACTCGCCGAAGCCGATGCCGGGCAATCCAGGCGCCTCGCAGCGGGCCCTGAAGATGACCTCGTCGCCGTCCTCGAGAAAGGTACGGGTCTCACCACCGGGCAGCTGTAGCGGCTGCTTGCCGCCCTGGGTGAGTTCCAGCAGGCTACCGCAGCTGTCGGCATCCGGACCGGACAGGGTGCCCGACCCAAAGAAGTCGCCCGGCTTGAGGGCGCAGCCGTTGACCGTGTGATGGGTCACCATCTGCGCCACCGTCCAGTACATGTTCAGGGTGTTGCTCAGGGCGATTCGTTGGGCAGGCAGCCCCTGCGCCTCCATGCGCGGCGTACGCAGCAGCACCTCCAGCTCGATATCCAGGGCGCCCCCGGCTTGGTCGTGCTCGTTGAACAGATAGGGCAACGGCTGGGGATCGCCCTCGGGCCGCGCCGGTTGCGCCCGGCGATAGGGTGCCAGGGCTTCCGCCGTGACCACCCAGGGCGACAGGGTGCTGGCGAAACTCTTCGACAGAAAGGGCCCCAGCGGCTGGTATTCCCAGGCCTGGATATCCCGCGCCGACCAGTCGTTGAGCAGGCAGAAGCCAGCGATATGCGCTGCCGCGTCGCCAATGGCGATGGGCTCGCCCTGGGCATTGCCCGGCCCGATCCAGATGCCCAGCTCCAGCTCGTAGTCCAGCCGGCGGCAGGGTCCGAAGACCGGTACGTCCTGCCCGGGTGGCAGCGTCTGGCCCTTGGGCCGCTTGAAGGCCTCGCCGGAAACCCCGAGCGTCGAGGCGCGACCGTGATAGGCGATGGGCACGTGCTTGTAGTTGGGCAGCAGCGGATTGTCCGGGCGGAACAGCCGGCCGATCTGGGTGGCGTGGTGAATACCCACATAGAAATCGGTGTAGTCGCCGACCCGCGCGGGCAGGTACATCCGGCAGGCACCCTGGGGCACCAGCAGGTGTTCGCCCAATTCCTGCAGGTGCTCGCGTTGCGGATGATCGGCGCGCAGCAGCGCCTGCACGGCCTGGCGTAGGGCGACCCGCGCTTGCGTGCCGGCGGCGAAGAAGGCATTCAGTGTCGTCTGGCCGGCCAGCTCGGCGGCGCGCTGGGCCTCGCCCTGGAACAGGCTGGCTTCGAGGGCGAAACCGAGATCGAGGATGAAATCACCCACGGCCACGCCCCCACGGGGCGTCTCCTCGCCACGACTGAATACGCCCAGGGGCAGGTTGTGCAGGGAAAAATCCGCATGGCCGTTGGCCGAGGCCACCCAGCTGTGCAATTCGTGGGTCATGCCGGTTCTCCCGCGTTGGGCGCGACAAAGGTCTTGGCGAGGCCTGCCCAGCAGGCGTCGTAGTCAGGCTGAAGCAGCGGCGACGCCAGCGCGTGACGGGTCGGCCGCAGGACGCGAGCGGTCTCGAACATGAAGGCCATGGTGTTCTCGATCTTGTGCGGCTGCAGGTCGGCGGCGATGGCGTTCAGGGTTGAGACGTGGTCCGGCCCATGGGCGCTCATGCAGCCATGCAGGGAGGCGCCACCCGGCGCGAAGCCATCGGCCTTGGCGTCGTAGGCGCCCTGGATCAGCCCCATGAATTCGTTCATCAGGTTGCGGTGGAACCAGGGCGGGCGGAAGGTGTTTTCCGCCACCATCCAGCGTGGCGGAAAGATCACGAAATCGATGTTGGCCATGCCTTCGATGGCGCCGGGCGCGGTCAGCACGGTAAAGATGGATGGATCCGGATGATCGAAACTGACCGTGCCCAGGGTGTTGAAGCGGCGCAGGTCGTATTTGTAGGGCACGTGGTTGCCATGCCAGGCGACCACGTCCAAAGGCGAGTGATCCAACTCGGTTTCCCAGAGCTCGCCGAGAAATTTCTGCACCAACCGGGTCGGCGTCGTGACCTCCTCGAAGCGGGCCACGGGCGCCTGGAAGTCCCGCGGATTGGCCAGGCCGTTGCTGCCGATGGGGCCCAACTCCGGCAGGCGCAGGGAGCGACCGTGGTTCTCGCAGACATAACCGCGGACCGCTTCGCCCTCCACCAGCTCCACCCGAAATTTCATTCCGCGCGGGATCACCGCGATCTCCAAGGGTTCGATACGCAGCAACCCCAGCTCGGTGAGTAGATCGAGACGGCCCCACTCGGGCACGATCAGCAATTCGCCATCGGCGTCGTAGAACACCCCGGTCATGCTGGCGTTGGCGGCATAGCGATAGAGGCTGACGCCCTCGGCCTGGTCGCCCTCGGCAGTAGCGACGATCCGCTCCAGCCCGGCGAGGAAATCGGTGGGGGCTTCCGGGAGCGGCAAGGGATTCCAGCGCAGGCGATTGGGCGTTGGGCCACCTAGCTCGGCGCCGGTCAACTGGACGACGCTGCGCTGAAAACGGCCGTGAGCGGCCGATGGCCTGAGTCGATACAGCCAGGAGCGCCGCGCCTCGTGGCGCGGCACGGTGAAGGCCGTCCCGGACAGTTGCTCGGCATAGAGCCCGAAGGGCGCCCTTTGCGGCGAATTCTGCCCGATCGGCAACGCGCCCGGCAGCGCTTCGGTACTGAAGTGATTGCCGAAGCCGGACTGATAGGTCACGGGCATGGCTGCTTGTTCTTGTCTGTTCACCTGAGCACCCATTATGCGTAATAGGTTTACGCAAAAAGTAAATTGAACCCAAGGGAGCGTCAAGCTATAACGCTGCCTTTCCCCATGCGATCGAGCAGATGACGAACATCCCAGAAGAAGTTCCCCCACGGCGGCAGAAGGTGCAGGCAGCCGAGGTCGGTACCGACATCCTCAAGGCCCTCGCCGAGCTGGCACCCGCTACCTCCTTGTCACGCTTGGCCAGCCACCTGGACATGCCCGCCAGCAAGGTGCATCGCTATCTGCAGGCCCTGATCGCCAGCGGTTTCGCCGAACAGGATCCGCGCACCAACCATTACGGCCTTGGCCAGGCGGCGCTTTTCGTCGGTCTGGCGGCCTTGGGTCGCCTGGATGTGGTGAAGCTGGCGGCCCCGGTACTGGCCGAGCTGCGCAATGAGGTGGGCGAAACCTGCTTTCTGGCGGTCTGGGGTAACAAGGGGCCGACCGTGGTGCTGGTGGAGCAAGCGGTGCGCGCCGTCACCCTGGTGACCCAGGTCGGTTCGGTGCTGCCGTTGCTGGGCTCCTCCACCGGCCTGGTGTTCAACACCTTTCTGCCAGATGCCGAGACCGCGGCGTTGCGTGAAGAGGAGCTGTGCCAACCGGATGCGCCCGCTGCAGCAACGCTGGAAGAAACCGCACGCCAGTTGCGGGAAACCCTAATCCAACCGGTACACGGCCTGCTGATGGCCGGCGTCAACGCACTCTCCGCGCCCTTGCTGGGTACCGGTCGCCGGCTGGCTGGGGTGCTGACCGTGGTAGGGGCCGCACCAGGCTTCAAGGCCGAGGTGGAAGGTCCTGCCGCGCTCCGCCTCCACGCCGCTGCCCAGGCCATCAGCAGGCGTCTGGGCGGATAAGACAGACAATCTCAACCAACCGGACCCTGCGTTAAGCGCCGCCAGCGGGCGCGACGCTCCGCCTGATCCTTTCTATACTCCATTCGGCTAAAGGATGACCCAGAATGGCCGTTTGCCATTAAGCTTACTGTTAGCGCGTTTATTATTGGCGCACTGCTTTATGGTGACCCCTTCATGAGTGCTCTTTCCTACCGCGATCGCAACCAGGCTCTCAACGACTCCCTGGACAAATTCTGGCAAGTCGCCAAACCCGTGGTCCAGGCGGCCATGGTGATTCATGTAGCGTTACTGGTCATTTTCGTCCTGCTCGACCAGATGCTGATGGCCTGGACCAACGTAATCAGCGTAGCGGCCTATGTGGGCTGCCTGATCGCCCTGCGACAGCGTCGCTATCGCATCGCCAGCCTGACGATGAGCTGCGAGATCGTCGCCCACGCCTGGATCGCCACCTGGCAACTCGGCTGGGACAGCAATTTTCATTACTACGTGCTGTGCATCCTGCCCATCGTCATCTACAACTACCGCACCGCCCCTCTGCGGCATCTGCTGCTGGTCATCGGCATTCTGGTGACCCTGGCGGGTGGCTATCTGCTGCACACACCGGCGACCCTCGCCCCGCTGACGATGAAGCTGTTCGGCACCCTCAACATCATCAGTGCCCTGTTGTTGCTGCTCTACGGCACCGGTGCCTCCTTTCATCACAGCACCAAGATGCAATTGGACCTGCTGCATTCCGCCAGCCACGACAGCCTCACCAACCTCTACAACCGGCGGCGCATTCTCGACCAGGCCGAGAAGCGCAGCGGCGTGAGTGGCAGCCTCATCCTCTTCGACGTCGATCACTTCAAGCACATCAACGATCGCTTCGGCCACGACTGTGGCGACCTGGTGCTGCAACGCATCGCCGACGTCATCCGCCGTGAGGTTCGCCAGTCGGATCTGGCCGCGCGCTGGGGTGGCGAGGAATTCCTGGTACTGCTGCCCAAGGCCCAGAGCGAGGTGGCCTGGGGCGTGGCGGAGCGGATCCGCCAGCGACTGAGCGAGGTGACCCAGTCCCTGGAGCGCGGTCCCGCGCGCGTCACGGCGACCCTGGCCGTGTGCGAGATCCGCGACTGCGAAGCCTTCGCCAGCGCCCTGGAGCGCGCCGACCAGGCGCTCTACCGTGGCAAGCAGGAAGGCCGCGACCGGGTGATGCTGGCGGCCTGAATTCGGGCTCGCCCTAGGCTCAGTACGAGAAGTGCCTGCGCTCGGCGACGTTTCGTACAGAACCTAGACCACGAAGCGCTGCAAGGCATTGTGCAGATCGGCAGCCAGGGCGGAAAGTTGCTGGCTGCTGGCGCTGGTCTGCTGAGCGCCGGCGGACGTCTGGGTCGCCGCGTCGCGGATCAGCGTCAGATTGCGATCGACCGCCGCGGTGGTGGCGGTCTGCTCTTCGGTGGCCGCGGCGATGGCGTCGTTGCGCTGGCCAATGGCGGTGATGGCCTGGGTGATGCCCTCCAGCACCTGCCAGGTCGCCTGCGCCTGCTCGCGGGTGTGGCTGGCCTGGATCCGGCTCTGGTCGAGGGCGACCACGGTCTTCTCGCTGACCTGCTGCACACCGTCGATCAGGCCCTCGATCTCCCGGGTGGACTCGCCGGTACGCCGCGCCAAGCCACGCACCTCGTCGGCCACCACGGCGAAGCCCCGCCCGGCATCACCCGCACGGGCGGCCTCGATGGCGGCATTGAGCGCCAGCAGGTTGGTCTGCTCCGCTACGTTCCGGATGACGTCGAGCATCTTGCTGATGCCCTTGGACTGCTCGGCCAGGTGATCGGCCTGGGTAGCGGCTTCATCCACGTTACCCACCAATTGAGTGATGGCGACCAGCGTCTGCTGCACCTGCGCCTGCCCCTGCTTGGCCTGATCGACGCAGCGACGCGATTCGGCGGAGGTGGATGTGGCGTGCTCGCACACCGACTGCACCGCCTGATTGAGCAGATTGACCGCATCCGCCGCGTGCTGGATATCGGTCGTCTGCTGCTCCAGGTTGCGGCTGCTCTCATCCATTACCGCGCTCATCTGGGTCGAGGCCGAGGCCAACTGCTCGGAGGCATTGCCGGTATGGGCCAGCACCTCGCGCAGATTGCCTTGCATGCGCTCCAGTGCCAGCAGCAGCATGGCCGCCTCGTCGCGTCCTTGAGGCTGGATGGTCTGCCGCAGGTCACCCGCGGCGATGCCGGCGGAGATGCCCAGTGCCTGCCGCAGCGGCTGCACCACGCTCCGGGTCAGCCGCCAGGCCAGCAGCAGCAAGAGGAGAATGGCGCCGCCAATGACCGACCAGACGATGGCGCGGGCCTGGAGGAACTGGGCATTGGCCACCTCCTTGGCCTGGGCGGCGCCCTGCTTGTTCAATTCGCGCAGGAGCTGCACCTGCATGTCCATCAGGTCGCCCTTGAGGCCAACCACGGTATCCAGCTGCATCCGCGCAGCCGGAAGCTGCTGCTGCTCGATCAAACGCACCTCCTCGCGCAGTCCTTCCACGAAAGGCAGGTAGGCCTCGTGCAGGGCCTTGACCGAATCCCGCTCGGTCGCATCGGTGATGACCGGCTCATAGTCGCGGAACAGTTGGTCGGTCTCGTTGACCAGCTGCTCCAGGGTCACTCGGCTCATGGCCACGGCGCCCGGGTCTTCGGCGTTGAGCAGGACCACCGAGGCCTGGTTGCGCAACTTGCCGAGGTTGATCGCCAGCGAATCGGCGATGGCGATGCTCGGCAACCAGTCCTGTTCCATGCTCAGGGCCTGACGACGCAACTGCTGCATTTCCCATAGCGAAAAGCTGCCCAGCCCGGCGAGCAGGACGGCGGCGAAGGTAAAGGAACACAGCATCCGCGGACCGGTCTTTAAAGCTCTCAGCCAGGAACGACGCGACAGACGACGAAATGGAGCGAGGATACGGCGCATGGAAGGTCACTGCAAAAAGACGTTCGAGTCAGCAGTCTAGGCAAGGGAGATGTCGGATTGATTGCAAAATACTGGCGCCAAAAAACAAATCAGACGATTGCGGTGAAGAAGGGTCGCCGCTAAGGTCCGCCTCCTCCTTTCCGGTCGGTGCAGTCCGCCATGTCCGTCGTTTCCGCCAAGGCCTCCACGTCCCACATCCTGCTGCTCGGCGTCGCTCAGATCCTCGTCTGGGGTGGTTCCTTCTTCATTCTGGCCGTGCTCGCCGATCCGGTGGTTCAGGAGACCGGCTGGTCTCGCCAATGGGTCTATGGGGGTCTCTCGCTCGGGGTGCTGGTGTCCGGGTTGCTGGCACCCGCTTGCGGACGCCTGATCGCCCGCCAGGGTGGCCGCACGTTGCTGTCGCTGAGCGGACTGGGCGTCGCCGCCGGCCTGACGCTAATGGCCTGCGCCCAATATCTGCCGGTGTTCCTGCTGGCCTGGGTGGTGATGGGCATCGGCATGGCCGCCGGTCTCTACGATGCACTGTTCGCCACCCTGGGTACCTGCTACGGCGCCCAGGCTCGCTCGGCGATCAGCGGCATCACCCTGGTATCCGGCTTCTGTACCGCCATCACCTGGCCCGTCGCGGCCTTCATGGTCAGTCACCTCGGCTGGCGCGGTGCCTGCCTGGCCTATGCGGCCGTTCTCTTGCTGACGATCTGGCCCCTGTACCGGCGCGCCCTGCCCGCGCCAGCCCTCGCCGCCCAGGCACCACGGCCAAGTCAGGTGGCGCCGGAGGTAGCGGTAAACCGTCTGCTCTATACCGTGCTCACGGCGCTCTTCACCCTGGGCGCCGTGCTGATGACGGCCATTTCCATCCAGCTGATCACCCTGCTGCAGGGCCTTGGCTACAGCCTGGCGAGCGCGGTGGCCCTGAGCGCCTGCCTGGGGCCGAGCCAGGTGGCCTCGCGGATCATCGACCTGCTCAATCGCAATGGCCACCCCCTGTGGACGGCCCTGGCCTCGGTGATCTGCACGGCAGTCGGTCTGCTGCTGGTGACCCTGGGGCCGAGCCTCGTCTGGGTGACGGTAGTGGGTCTGGTGATCTTCGGCGCAGGCAATGGCCTCAGGGCGATCATTCGCGGCGCCTTGCCCCTGGCGCTGTGGAGTCCAGCCGAATACGCCACGATCCTGGGGCGGATGGCGCGCCCGGCGCTCTTGGGCCAGGCGGCCACGCCCCTGCTTTGCGGTTATGTGCTGGAGCACCAAGGTCCGCAGGCAGTGCTGGGATTGCTCTGCCTGCTGGCGCTGATCAACGTGGCGCTGGTCGCCTGGTTGTTCAGGACGCTCCTTGGCCGTGGCGCCGCCTAGTCACAGGCGATTTCCAGAGGGACCAGGCGCAGTTTGATACCGGTACGACGCAGGGTGAGGATATCCCCCTTGCGTTGGCCGACCTCGTCGCCCAGGGTGCTGCGCAGCGTTTCGTCGAGCAGCTGCGCATAGGTCCGGGGATCCTCTTCCTGGCAGCTCTTGGCGATGTGCAGCTCGCCCTGCAGCAACTTGCCCGCAGTGCGACCGCTGGTGAGGTCCACGAGCAGGTAATCTTGATCGGGCTGGTAGGTGAAGGTCATGCGAATTCCCCGGCGGCTGTAGCCATGGGAACCGTGCGTCCCCGGTTGGTTCAGGAAGTCGGATTGCCTTCCTCGTCCAGTCGATTGCGCAGCATCACCAGCGTCTCGCGCAAGTCATCCAATCCGGCGTCGCCCAGCGCGCACACTTCCCGAACCCGGCCGTTTACGCCATTGGCCTGCTCCCGCAGCGTGCGACCTGCAGGCGTCAGTTCGATCGACAGATTGCGCTCGTCTTCCGCGCTGCGGCGGCGCGTGACCAGTCCGCCCGCTTCGAGACGCTTGACCACCGGGGTCAGGGCGCCGGAATCCTGTCGCAGACGGTTGGACAGCTCCTTGAGGGTGAGGCCGTCGTGCTCCCAGAGCACCAGCATGATCAAATATTGTGGAAAGGTCAGGCCCATGCTCTCCAGCAGGGGCTTGTAGAGCTGCGTCATCGCCAGCGAAGCCGAATACAGGGAGAAGCACAATTGCTGATCGAGGAGCAGTGGATCTTTGGCTGTCATGGGATTTGCCATTACAAAAAGCGTGAAAGAGTGGAAGGTGCGATCGATCCCAATCCAGGTCAATAGCCCAGATGATAAGGGGTCGGTTGCCGGAAACATCCGGTAACTGGCACTGGATTCCGATGCCACAGGATGCCACAGTGAGCGGCTGGACATAAATAATAAGGGTAATACCTGCATGGCCGTTTCCCCTGCCACGCCAGCCACCGCTGGCGAAACTCCAACCGCCGTTGCCGCAGGCGCTTCGCCGCTGGTAGCAGGAATCTTGGCCTCCTGTGCGCTTGCCCATCTGATCAACGACCTGATCCAGTCCGTACTGCCATCGATCTATCCGATGCTCAAGGACAGCTATGGTCTGACGTTTACCCAGATCGGTCTGATCACCCTGGCCTTCCAGATCACTGCCTCCCTGCTGCAACCCTGGATCGGTTTCCACACCGACCGCCATCCTAAACCCTATCTGCTGCCGGCTGGCATGGTCTGCACCCTGATTGGCGTACTGCTGCTCGCCTTTGTCGGCAGCTTTCCGGCAATCCTGGCTGCGTCGGCGCTGATCGGTGTCGGCTCCTCGACCTTCCATCCCGAAACTTCGCGGGTGGCGCGCCTGGCGTCGGGCGGTCGCTTCGGTCTGGCGCAATCCACCTTCCAGGTCGGCGGCAACGCCGGCACGGCCATCGGCCCGCTGCTGGCCGCAGCCATCGTCATCCCCTACGGCCAGACCCACGTCGCCTGGTTCGCGCTCTTCGCGCTGTTCGCCATCGGCGTGCAATACGGGCTATCGCGCTGGTATCGCAATCACCTGCGCAGCGCCAAGGGTCGCAAAGCGGCCGCGGTCAGCCACGGCCTGTCGCGCGGGCGAGTGACCTTCGCCTTGATCGTGCTGGCCTTGCTGGTGTTCTCCAAGTACATCTACATGGCCAGCATCACCAGCTACTTCACCTTCTACCTGATCGAAAGATTCGGTCTCTCGGTGGCCAGCTCCCAGCTGCACCTCTTTCTCTTCCTGGGTGCAGTCGCGGCGGGCACCTTCTTCGGTGGCCCCATCGGCGATCGCATCGGTCGCAAGGCCGTCATCTGGTTCTCGATCCTGGGTGCGGCGCCCTTCACCCTCGCGCTACCCTACGTCGATCTGTTCTGGACCAGTGTGCTCAGCGTCGTCATCGGCTTCATTCTGGCTTCGGCCTTTTCGGCCATCGTGGTCTACGCCCAGGAACTGGTCCCGGGCAACGTCGGCATGATCGCCGGAATATTCTTTGGCCTGATGTTCGGCTTCAGCGCCATCGCCGCCGCCGGCCTGGGCAATCTGGCAGACCATCGCGGCATCGAGTACGTTTACCAGCTGTGCTCCTACATGCCGCTGCTGGGCATCCTCACCATCCTGCTGCCGTCCACCCGCCGCAAGGCGGTCTGAGGCCCAAGCCACGGGGGCGCAAGGCTCCCGTGGCGAAGCGCTGCGCCACCCGCTACGCTGGCCGCCCCTTGAGCTTTCGCCGAGTCGCGATGAAGAGTCCGCTGCACTACCTGGTCCGTTATCCTTCCGCCAACCTGCTGTTCATCCAGTTGCTCGGCCTGCTGCTCTATCCCTTCGTGGAACAGGAAGAGCATGGTCGCGCCATCATCGGTGCCTTTGGCATCATCGTCCTGGCCACCGCCCTGCGCATGGTCCGACGCAGCCCGACCATCCAATGGCTGGGCTTCATCCTCGCCGGCTGCATCCTGGTGCTCACGGTACTGGTGGAATGGCATGGCAATCGGCACCTGGTGGTGTCCCTGGCCATCCTCGATGCGATCTTCTATTTCTATGCCGCTGGCAGCCTCATCGCCTACATGATGGAGGATCAGCGAGCCACCACCGACGAACTTTTCGCAGTGGGCGCGACTTTCACACTGCTGGCCTGGGCCTTCGCTCACGCCTATTCGGCCTGTCAGATCCTGCAGCCCAACAGTTTCACCGCCGCCAACGATCCTCTCGCCGCCCGCACCTGGACGGAGCTGCTCTACGTCAGCTTCGCCATCCTGTCGGGTGTCGGCCTGAGCGACATCTACCCGATCAAGCCGATGGCGCGCTCGCTGGTCATGCTCGGTCAGTTCTCCGGGGTCATGTATATCGCCCTGGTAGTGACCCGGTTGGTCACCCTGACGGTGCGCAACCGCTAGCCGAATCTCGCCAGGCTGAAGCTGTCCAGATCGATGTCGCTGTGCCCGGTGGTCACGCGCTGGGCAAGCGCCTCGCCCAGCGCGGCCGAATGCTTGAAGCCATGTCCCGAACAGGCGCTGACCACGGTCACGCCCGGCAGCGCGGGATGCTCGTCGACGATGAAACCGAAATCGGGTGTGACGGTGTAGGCGCAGACGGCGCTGCGCACCGTGCGCGCCGAAAGACCGCCGACCCACCTCCCCACTTGATCACTGAACAGCTGGTGCGATTCTTCCGGGTGTAGATTTCGATCAATGCATATAGGGGTGGTATTATCCGTATATTGTTCGGTGGCGACCTTTACGGCGTTCTCGCCGGGCAACGGTGGAAAGCCGTAGAAGAGATCGGCGTCGCCACTGCCGTGGGCCAGGATGAAGCTGGGCGAATCGCTCGGAAACAGCGTGGGGTCGGCCACCTCGAACCAATGCAGGCTCTGGCGGCAAACGCGCAGCAACCGATCGAAAGGCGCTCCCAGCAGTTCAGCGCTCCACATGCCGGCGGCGACGATGACCCGCTTCGCGCGCCAGCTGCCTTGGGCAGAATGCAGTCGCACGCCCTGCCCGTCCGCTTCCAGGCGTTCGATGACCGTATCGGTTTGGATCCGCGCACCCCGCTCCCGAGCCCCGTCCAGCTGCGCCTGGATACAGGCTTCCGGATACAGATAGCCGCCTCCCGGCTCGAAATAGCCGAGGGCATCGTCTGCCACGCGAAATTGCGGGAAACGCTGGCGAATGGCGGCGCCCTCCCAGGCTTCGTGGGGGATGCCGTATTGGCGAGCCAGTTCCAGCGTCGCCCGGGTGAAATCCGGGCGACCGTGATGGGAGGTGGCCGTCGCCGTGGCGGTCATGATCAGCACGCCACATTGCTCGAAGAGGCTGACGCCCCGCTCCGCTTCCAGCTCGCGCCAGAGCTGCTGCGAGCGGAGCGCCAGGGGCACGTAGGCTGCGCCCTCGCCCACCGCCTGGCGGGTAATGCGCGTTGCGCCGTGACTGGAACCCAGGTCGTGGGGTGGCGAATGGCGATCGATGCCCGCGACCTTCACGCCACGCTTGGCCAAGTGGTAAAGCGTGGCCGAACCCATGGCGCCCAGCCCCAGCACGATCACGTCAAAGGTCGAGTCTTGCACGCCTATCTCCTGGGCATCCTGGCGGAGTGGGCACTCTAGCAGAGCTGCCAAGGTCGTAAGGGGCACTGCACCACCCTGTTTTCCATTTGGCACGGTGCGAGACACGCAGGGATCTTTTACGAAGGGGTGGTATTACCAGGGAAGACTGGAAACGCAAGGGCGATCCTCGGTCCCTAGCGGGCGCGCTGAAAGGGGCGCCGTAGGGTGTAACGGTGCATCCACGGCGCGCCAGCCAAAACGCCGACCCAGTTCGCGATAACCGGAGAACACGAAATCACCGCTGCGCATCCGGTAGGCACCGCGCCGGGCGCGGTAGACCCGCGGGATGAGATACCAGGGCAAGCCCGGAAGATCGTGGTGAACCAGGTGCAGGGTATTGTTGAGAAACAGCCAGCGCATGGCCCCGCCGCTTTCGTTGAGCACGCAGCGCTGGGCAGGATCCACGGCCGGGCGATGCTCGTAGAAGGATCTGACCAGTGCCAACGCCAGCGCCGGCCAGGCGACCCCCAGCACATAGACGGCGACGGGCATTCCAGACAGCCCGTGGATCGTCAGAAGCAGTCCCGCGCACAGCGCCAGATGCTCCAGCCAGACGCGCAGTACGCCCTGCTCGCCACGCCGCCAGCGACCCCGTTCGTGATCCAGCATGCCGTGCAGCGACAGGACCGGTCCCACCAGGATTCGCCCGATCAGGGTCTTGTCCAGCCAGAGCAAGGCACGCCCGGTCTGTCCTCGCCGCTCCCATAGCTCCCCATCGACATAGCGGCTCTCGGGATCCAGCGCGGGGTCGGTAAGGGTCTCGCGGCGATGGTGGGCCAGATGGCTATCGCGGTAGAGCGGAAAGGGAAACCAGAGGCCGAGCGGCGGATAGGCCAACAGCGCATTCACACGGGACCAACGCGTGGGGTGACCATGGATCAGCTCGTGTTGCAGGGACTGGTGCAGCACCACGACCAGTATCAGCGGCGGCAGTGTCCAGTAGCCGAGCAATGGCCAGGCCCAGATGAGCGTCAGCCAACTGGCGTAAACGCCAACCACCAGCCCCCAGGTAGGCCACTCGCTGCGGGCGGCAAAGGTACTCAGAAGTAATTTGACCAGGCGGCGATGCCGCGCATCCAGATAGACAGTCACCACGGGGTCCTGATAGCGGATAACAGTGGTGACCCTAGGGACAAACAGTCGAGAAGCCAAATATCGTTAAAGCATTACCTCATGAAGAAGTTGCTCTCGGGCATTCGGTCTAGACAACTCCAGCGCTATTCCAAACGGGTTCCGACACCAACTTTCCATCACTCACTGCTTTATACCCCTAGCTTTAAAAGCCTAAGCTTAGAAGTAAAAAACCCATTAACTGAGTTCAGGTGTTGCCGGAAAGACAGTTATCTGGCGAGACAACTAAGGGCATATCCTTAGCAGCTTTGAAGATTGGCAGCGCTCTCCGCAAGTCTTCTAGACTCGTTGGACTTTCGTTCTGCCAGAAGTGGCCATGCGCTTCTTTATCGATATTTTCCCTAGCACTAAGACCGCGCGCTTTTTCGCGGCGAAAGGCCCTGCGAGCCAGCGGGCCTTCCACCCGCGCCGGGTCAAGGTGCGGCGGGCAGCCGCTCACGGACAGGCCAAATCCCCTGGCTGTCGCCCGGTAACGAGGCTACCGGCGCTGAACGACCTGGTTCATCGCCTGGTCGCGACGATCCTGCTGATCGGTCGCACCAACGCCGCCCACACCGAAATGGCCCGTCTTGGCCTCGCTTGCCCTGAATCCCGCCCGACACGACCACAAGGATCTCCTATCCCATGAGCACCCTCTCCGCAGGCTGGGGCGCCGGCCCTTCCGAACGCCATGCCGAACTCTCAGCGCGCTTCCAGCCGCTGTTCCAGCGCATTCGCGCAGGCGCCATCGAGCGCGAGGTGCAGCGGCGGCTGCCGGTCGAAGAACTGGACTGGCTGAAGGCGGCCGGCTTCACCGCGTTGCGAGTACCGATCGAGCACGGTGGCGCCGGTGTCACGCTGCCAGAGTTGTTCGCCCTGCTCATCGAGCTCGGCGAGGCGGATTCCAATCTGGTCCAGGCGCTGCGCGGTCACATGGGCTTTGTCGAAGGGTTGCTCAACAGCGATGACCAGGCACGCCGCACACGCTGGTTCGCCCGTATTGCCGCCGGCGAAACCCTGGGTCCGGCGTCCAGCGAAGTCGGCGATGCCCGGCGGGCCGAATTCAGCACCCGCTTGCGCCGGGAGGGAGACGCCCTGCTGCTCTCCGGCACCAAGTTCTACACCACCGGTTCGCTCTATGCCGACTGGATCGACGTGGGTGCCACCGACGACGCTGGCGACCGCGTAATGGCCACTGTCCGCCGCGAGACGCCCGGCGTCGAGGTGGTGGACGACTGGAACGGTTTCGGCCAGACCCTGACCGCCAGTGGCACGGCGACCTTCACCAATGTGCGGGTGGAACCCACCGATGTGGTCACCGTGGGCGAGCGCTTCCGCTATTCGCCCGGCTTCTTCCAGGTCTTTCACCTCGCCAATCTGGCGGGCCTGGGCCGGGCCATGAGCAGCGAGGTGGCCGCCGCGGTCGCGGCCCGTACCCGCACCTTCACCATCGGCAACGCCGACCGTGTCAGCCAGGATCCGCAGGTGCTGGCCGTGGTGGGCCAGGTACGCAGCGCCGCCTATTGCGCCGGGGTGATCGCGCTGAAGAATGCCGAGGCATTGCAGCGCGTGCATGACCTCCGGCAGGCGGACGACCAGGCTGCTGAGGACAGCGCCGTGGCACTGGCCGAACTGGAGGTCTGCCAATCGCTCAATGTGGTCACGGACCTGATCATCGACGCCTCCGGCCGCCTGTTCGATGCCTTGGGCGCCTCGGCCACGCTGAGACCCTTGGGACTGGATCGCTTCTGGCGCAATGCCCGCACCCTCGCCTCCCACAATCCGCGCATCTACAAGGATCGTATCGTCGGTGACTTCGCGGTCAACGGCACTCCGCCACCGCCGCAATGGAAGATCGGCGTCGCCTAGGCTGCCGAAGCAGCCGGAAACGCCGACGAGAGCGGCCCTGCCCCGCTGTTCGCCGCCCCCGGCGATGCTTTAAGCTCGCCGGCTTTCTCCCAGGAGCGGTGTCATGGAAAGGTCGCGCAGCAATCGTCAGGCCATGTGGAAGGCTATCAAGGATCCGCGCTTCATCCCTGTCGTCGTGGCGGCGGTGTGCATCGTGCTGTTCTTCGTCCTGGGGCTGGTCGACGTCCTGGGCAACTGATCCCGCCGCTCCCGGTCGCGGCACGCGCCATCACCGCGCCTCGCCAGGGCCACGCGGACGGTCACCCAGAATGGTCGCCCGATGCATCACGCGACGCTGGGGACGATAGTCGTCGCAGGCATAGTGCTGGGTGATGCGATTGTCCCAGAAGGCCAGGTCGCCCGCCCGCCATTGCCAGCGCACCTGGAACTCCGGTCGGGCGGCATGGGCGAACAGCAGCTGCAGCAGCGCATCGCTTTCGGCCTCTTCCAACTCGTGGATCCGGGTGGTGAAGCCGGCGCTGACGAACAATCCCTTGACCCCGGTTTCCGGATGTACCCGTACCACCGGATGGCGTACCGGCGGATTGGCGGCGCGTGCCGCGTTGAAGCTCTGCAGGCCCTCCGCGGTATGGCCGAAGCGTTCCAGTGGAAAGGACTTGCTCAGGTCGTGCCAGGCGCTCAGGCCGTCGAGCAATTCGCGCAGCGGCGCGGACAAGGCCGCATAGGCCGCCGAATTGCTCGCCCAGAGGGTGTCGCCGCCGTACGCCGGCACCTGGCGTGCGCTCAGCAGCGATCCCAGGGGTGGCGTCTGGATGAAGGTGACGTCGGTATGCCAGAGCGCATTGTCCCGCAGATCGTTCAACTCGGTATCCAGCACCAGGATTTCCTGCTGCTCGGGATGCTTGGGATAGATCGGATGGATGTGCAGATCACCGAAGTGGGCGGCTACGTCCCGTTGCTGGCGAGGCGTGAGCAACTGGTCACGGAGGAACAGCACCTGGTGCTCCAGCAATCCCCGATGCAGTGCGACATGGCTGGCGGGATCCAGGGCCTCGCGCAGATCCAGGCCATGGACGCGCGCACCCAAGGCAGAGCCGAGACGTTCGAAGGTGATGGCCATCGTGAGCTCCTCAGCGCCAACCGGCGTATCGGCGCTGCAGGGCGCGCAAGCCGAGCTCGATGGACAGCGCGATGCTGGCGATCAGCAGGATGCCCACCACCACCACGTCGGTGGCCATGAATTGCGCCGCCGATTGCACCATGAAGCCCAGGCCGCGATTGGCGGCGATCAGCTCGGCCGCCACCAGGGTCGACCAGCCCACACCCAGGGCGATACGCAGGCCGGTGAGAATGTCCGGCAAGGCGCTGGGGAGGATGACGTGACGCACCACCTGCCCTCGCGACGCGCCCAGGCAGCGCACTGCCTGGAGACGCGCTCGATCGACCCGCCGCACCCCGCCCACGGTGGCGATCAGCAACGGTGCGAACAGCGCCAGATAGATCAGCAGCACCTTGGACAACTCGCCGATACCGAACCAGATCACCATCAGCGGCAGATAGGCCAGCGGCGGGATCGGTCGATAGAACTCCACCAGTGGATCCAGTGCGGC
Organism: Pseudomonas sp. MS15a(2019); assembly: GCF_013277805.1. Lineage (NCBI taxonomy): Bacteria > Pseudomonadati > Pseudomonadota > Gammaproteobacteria > Pseudomonadales > Pseudomonadaceae > Pseudomonas > Pseudomonas sp. MS15a(2019). The sequence goes on along the minus strand of NZ_VBTN01000003.1, from coordinate 59,942 downwards.
ATTCAGCGTGGGATTGAGGCCCATGGCGATACCCAGGGGCACCGCGGTCAACACGGCTGCCAGTAGCGCAGCCAGGACTCGCAGGAGGCTGGTGCCCAGGTGTTGCCAGAGGCTGGCATCCAGGTAGCCCTCGGCGAGCAGCCCCTGCAGGGCGACCAGCAGTTGCTCGGGCGACGGCAGGAACAGGGTGTCCACCCAGCCCAGATGGGTCGCGCTCCACCAGAGCGTCGCCACGCCGGCCAAGGTGCCTAGCGCCGCCACGCGACGGCGATCCAGGCGCAATCGACGGCGCTCTCGGGAGTCTTGCAGAGTGGAAACGAGGGTGTCAGAGGACATGGTCGGGCGACTCCTGCAGAAAGAGGTCGAGCAACTCCTGGCGCAGCTCGGCGAAACGGGGATCGGCCTTGATCTGGCGAACGGGCTCCCCTGCCAGATAACGGCGGGCGAAAGGCACGTCCAGGCGCCGCACGATGCGCGCCGGCGGCCCGTCCAGCACCAGCAGTTCGGTGGCCAGAAACAGCGCCTCATCGACGCTGTGGGTGATGAGGAACAGGCCCTTGCCGGTGCGCTTCCATACCTCCAGCAGCAGCACCTGCATCCGTTCCCGGGTCAGGGCGTCGAGGGCGCCGAAGGGTTCGTCCAGCAGCAGGAAATCCGGATCCACCGCCAGGGCGCGGGCGAGCCCCAGGCGCTGGCGCTGCCCCCCGGACAATTCGCCGATGCCATGGCCGGCATGGTGCGCCAGCCCGACCAGGTCGAGCATCTCGCGGGCCTTGTCCTCGCGTTCACGCCGGCTCAACCCCCGCAGGCGCAAGCCGAGCGCGACATTGTCGAGGGCATTGAGCCAAGGCATCAGGGCATCGTCCTGGAACACCACGCCGCGCTCGCCGCCCGGTCCCGCCAAGGTACGACCATCGAGCTGCACACGCCCCGCGTCCAGCGGCTGGAACCCGGCGAGGACGTTGAGCAGGCTGGATTTACCGCAGCCGGACGGCCCCAGTACCACCAGGGAAGCGCCCTTCTCCACCGCGAGGTCGAGCTGCTGCAAGATCGGTTGACGGCGACCACCGCGGACGAATCCGAGACTGGCCTGTTCCAGGGTGAGTCGACTCATGACCGGCTCCTGTCGGCAGGGAAAAAAAGCCCCTCCAAAGAGGGGCGAGTCGTGGCGTGAAGAAGGGTCGTTACTGGGCCGCGCGGACGTATTCGGCGCTGACATAGGGCGAGTAGTCGTCGAGCACCGTGGGAATGCGCTTCTGCTCCTTGAGGAATTCGGCGGTACGGGCGATGGCCTTGGCCGTGCCACCACCGAGCAGCTCAGGGCCCAGCTGGGCCTCGGCATCCGGATAACGGGACCCGGCGAGGAGCTCAGGCACATCAGCGGCGTCCGCGCCGGTCAGGCGAGCGATCTTCTTGGCCTGCTCGGACCCGGCGTTCCAGTCCTTGCCGTGGGCCTGATAGTCGGCGAAGGCCTGCAAGGTGACCTTGGCGTACTGGGCGAGGATCTCGGGATGCTTTTCAGCGAAGTCCTTGCGCGCCACCCAGACCTCGAAGGTCGGTGCCCCCCAGCTGCCTACCTGGGCCGCATCGGCGAGGACCTTGCCGTTCTTCTTGATCTCGCCCAACGCCGGTGACCAGACAAAGGCGCCATCGATGTCGCCCCGGCGCCAGGCCGCGGCGATCTCGGTGGGATTGAGATTGACGATCTTGACCTTGGTCGGGTCCACGCCCCAGTGCTTGAGCGCACCGAGCAGGCTGTAGTGCGAGGTGGAGACGAAGGGGGTGGCGATGGTCTTGCCAACCAGTTGCTCGGGTTGGTCGATACCGCTGCCATTGCGCACCACCAGGGCTTCGGCGGAATCGATCTGTGCGGCGACGAGGAAGGTCACCAGCGGCAGCTTGCGCGAGGTGGCCGCTGCCAGGGGGCTGGAACCTAGATTGCCGATTTGCACATCCCCCGAAGCCAGTGCGGCGACGACCTCGGGACCATTGTTGAAACGGCGCCAGTCGATCTTCTGACCGACCGCCTTATCGTAGAGGCCATCGGCCTGGGCGACCTTGGATGGATCGACACCGGTCTGGTAGCCCACCACCAGATCGACCGCGGACGCCTGCCCCGCGAGCGCTGCCATGCCTACAGTCAGAACCAGGGATTTGATCAGCGAATTCACAAAGGCCTCCTTGTCGGCAGACGCGCCAAAGCGCGTCCTCGGCATCAACGCGATGCCTGTTGGAGGCCAAGCTAAACGATCTAAAGATCGCTTGATAAATAACTATATGGAATCAGCTTAGGCAGAGAGCCGGAAGGTCATTTACAGGCTGGCAAGGTAACCGTTCCGAACAGCGAGCCGCGGCCTGGAACCAGGCCGCAAGAGACAGGGATCAGCCTTTGCGCTGATTGAGGAAGCGGAAGCAGCCAGCCAGCAGATCGTCGAAGCGCCAGGGCTTGGGCAGATAGTAGATATCGGGGGCGCGTTCGGGCTGGAGTTCTTCGAAATAACCCGAAGAGACGATGATGGGCAGACCCGGCAGCTGCTGCTTGACGCGGCGCGCCAGCTCCAGACCATCGATGGCACCTGGCATGCGGACATCGGTGATCAGCAGATCCGGCGTCGGACGCGCACTCGACAGGTACTCCCAGGCTTGATCCGCGGTACCGAAGGTGCGCACCTGAAAGCCTTCACCTTCGAGCACCTCTTCCATCAGCCCGAGCAACATGTTCTCGTCTTCGACGACCACTACCACTGGTTTCATAAATCCGCTCGATCTCCGCAGGTCCGCCATCTGACTGGACGTATCTCGTTGGGGCGCGAATTCTACTCCTATCCGGCGTCAGCTGCGCAGTCTCCCCTGAGCTTAGACGTGTGGTGCGACATCCTGCCTCACTGACTACAAAAAAATTGTCCGGTTACCAAAGCTTTCAACTTTAGGGGTGGTATTACCAGAAAGCCTGGTTTCTCCAGGGAACCGTACCGGAGCTCCTCAGTCGGAAAACAGGTATCTCGAAAGGCTCCCTCGCGATTCCGGCGTGTCAGCTTTTCAGGATCACGGGGAGCCGTCTGCCGGAGGAAAATGCGCATGACGGCCATCGATTGGACGGGTTGGCTCAACGCCCCCTGGATCACCACGCTGATTGCGGCGGCGGTCGCCCTGCTGATCAGTACCATCGCCCTGACGCTGGCATTCGCCGCCATCCGCCGCCTGGCCAGTCCCTTTCTGCTCGCTCGCAGCCTGGTCAAGTACGCAGAAAAACCCGCACGCCTCGCCGTACCCCTGGTGGTGCTCCAAGGTGTCTGGAACTCCGCACCCGATGCCCTGCCACTGTTGCGCGCCGTACAGCACGTCACCGGTCTACTGAGCATCGCTGCCTTTACCTGGCTGGGCCTCCGGGCGGTCAAGGCCGTCGGGGCCACAATCGCCCTGCGCAATCCGGTGGATGTGGTGGACAACCTGCGGGCCCGCCGGATTCAGACGCAGAACCGGGTGCTGGTGCGCAGCCTCAGCTTCATCGTCCTGCTGGTGGGTATCGCCTTGATGCTGATGACCTTTCCGGCGGTGCGCCAAGTAGGTGCGAGCCTGCTCGCCTCCGCTGGTGTCGCCGGCCTGGTGGCGGGCATCGCCGCGCGCCCGGTCCTGGGCAATCTCATCGCCGGCCTGCAGATCGCCGTGACCCAACCGATCCGGCTGGATGACGTGGTCATCGTCGAGGGTGAATGGGGGCGCGTGGAAGAGATCACCGGTACCTATGTGGTGGTACGCATCTGGGACGACCGCCGCCTGGTGGTACCCCTGCAATATTTCATCGAAACCCCCTTCCAGAACTGGACACGCTCGTCGTCCAGTCTCATTGGCTCGGTCTTCATATGGGTTGACTATTCCCTGCCGTTGGCGCCGATCCGCACCGAATTGGAACGCGCCTGTGCCGAAGTGCCCCATTTATGGGACGAGCGTGTCTGCGTGCTGCAGGTGACCGATGCGTCCCATGATTCCATCCAGATCCGGGTGCTGGTGAGCTCGGGCGATTCCTCGAAGAACTGGGACCTGCGCTGCTTTGTGCGGGAACGGCTGATCACCTACATCAATCGCGAATTCCCCCTCTGTCTGCCCAAGCTACGGACTGAACTGGGGCGCCGCGATGCCCTTCCCACGTCGCGATCCGACGAAAGGCGGGAGCCAGTCGTACGCCAGCCAGAAGTCTGATTTTTCGGCCAATTGCAGCGATCAGGCGCCCATAAAGCGGTTCACCTGACCCTTATTTCTTAGCGCACCAAGAATGAGCGTCACCTTTTGGGCATGTATTTGGCAACGCGAAGCAAGACCGCAACATTCGCGCGGGAAACTTGTGACGTCGTCCGTGAGTCAGTGCGAGAGCAATCTGGAAATCCGCGAAGCAGTTCTCGCCCAAATCCAGACATCTCAGAAGAGGTGACCGGCAAAAAGGCTGTAGCAGCTCGGCTGTAGGCGTTTTTGAACCAGGAGCATCGAGCTTCAGGAAGAAGCAATCAGGTAAACCTCAGTCTCGAACTTGCTGCATTGGGAGCGCACCATGGCAAATGCCGTCGTGGGGAAATTTGGGGCTCTGGAGCCCGTAGAAACTGCCACTCGCACCACCACATCCAGCTCTCCTCGCAAGCGTGTCGAAGAGCCTCAGCTGACGCTGAGCTCCGTTGTCGAAAGCCGCAAGCGCATTCTTTTCGTGACCCCGGAGATTTCCGACTTCGTCAAGGCTGGTGGCCTGGGCGAGGTTTCGGGCGCCCTGCCGCGCGCCCTCGCGGCCTCCCATGACGTCCGGGTGCTGATTCCCGGTTACCGTCAGGTGATGGCTGCGATCAAGGACCGTGTGCAGATGGTCGGCCGCATCGCTGCCCGTGCCGCCATGCCCGCCTGTGACATTGGTCGCGTCAATCTGGACGACGGGCTGGTCGTCTATGTATTGATCTGTCCCGAGCTGTACGAGCGCTCGGGCAACCCTTACGGCGACCTGAACGGCGCCGACTGGGCTGACAACCACATCCGCTTCGGTCGTCTGGCCAGCGCTGCCGCTGACTTCGCTCTAGGCGATGCCTCGATTCGCTGGGTACCGGATCTGCTGCACCTCAACGACTGGCAGACTGGCCTCGCCGCCGGCTACCTGCGCTGGAAGGGTGCCAGCACTCCCTGTCTGACCACCATCCATAACCTGGCCTATCAGGGCCTGTTCCCGGCCTCGGTCATGGCCGACCTGGACATTCCGGCCCACGCCTTCCAGATGGAAGGTCTGGAGTTCTGGGGCAAGGTCTCCTTTCTTAAGGCCGGTCTGGTCTATGCCGACCATATCACCACGGTCAGCCACACCTACGCCCAGGAAATCACCACGCCGGAATTCGGCTGTGGCCTGGAAGGCCTGCTGCAGGTCAAGGCGCGGGACGGCAAGCTGACCGGCCTGCTCAACGGCATCGACGATGGCTGGAGCGCTTGCAGCGATCCGCACCTTTGCCAGCAGTTCCACGAATCCGACTGGGACGGCAAGGCGGTCAACGCCGCCCGCATCCGCGAGGAATTCGGCCTCGAGCCGTCCAATGGCCCACTGTTCGCCGTGGTCTCGCGTCTGGTCCAGCAGAAAGGCATCGATCTGACCATCCAGGCCGCCGATCACATTGTCGCCCGCGGTGGCCAGTTGATGATCATCGGTTGCGGCGAGCCGCACATCGAGCGGCAGGTGCGCGCTCTTGCTCTGCGCTATCCAGGTCGTGTCAGCGCCCACATCGGCTTTTGCGAGACGGAAGCCCGACGCATGTATGCAGGCAGCGATTTCCTGCTGATGCCTTCGCGCTTCGAGCCCTGCGGCCTGAGCCAGATGTATGCCCAGCGCTTCGCCTCGCTGCCAATCGCTACCCGTACCGGTGGCCTGGCCGACAGCATCGAAGACGGTACTACCGGCTTCCTGTTCGCCCCGCTGTCGCTGGAAAACTACATCGGTGCGATCGATCGCGCCCTGGGTGTTTTCGAACGCCAGGGCCTGCTGCTGGCCATGCGTCACAGGGCCATGCAAGGGCCGTTCTTCTGGTCCGAATGCGCCAAACCCTATGCCTCGCTGTACCTTGATCTGCTCCAGGCCACCGCTCACCAGGAGCGTCACGTCGGCGTCTGATGTCCGACGTGGCTACCAAGCGCTTTTCCCTGGCCAAAAGGCCGACGAAAAGCGCTCACCCCGCCCAACTTTGAGCAACTCTCACCGGTCATAACAGCAACTGCGGCCAATTGGGCCGCAGTGCCTTTTTTGCCGTCCGGTTTCGGGAGTTCTCCATCCATGACTGATATTTCGCGCGACGCAGCCGCGGTGACCGGGGGCTACGCCTGGCAAACCCGCGCCGGTGCCACCCTGGTGAGCAAGGACCGTACGCTATTTCACTTCTGGGCGCCCAGCGCCGACGCCGTGTCGGTGGTGCTGGAAGGCGGCATGACCATCCCCATGGAAGCCGAGCAAGACGGCTGGTTCGCGGTGGAGGCTCAGTGTGGTGCCGGCACCCGCTATCGCTATCAGATCGAAGATCTGCTGGTCCCGGACCCTGCTTCCCGCGCCCAGGCCGGCGATGTGCACGAGCCGAGCATCGTCATCGACCCCACCACCTACCACTGGCAGTCCGTCGAGTGGCAGGGTCGCCCCTGGCACGAGAGCGTCATCTACGAATTGCATGTCGGCACCCTGGGCGGGTTCTCGGGCGTGGAGAAATTGGTACCCCGCCTGGCCGCGCTGGGCGTCACCGCCATCGAACTGATGCCCCTGTCGGAGTTCCCGGGCAGTCGCAACTGGGGCTATGACGGCGTCCTGCCCTATGCCGTGGAAGCTTCCTACGGCACCCCCGACGATCTCAAGTCGCTGATCGATACCGCCCACACCCATGGCGTCATGGTCTATCTGGACGTGGTCTACAACCACTTCGGCCCCGACGGTAACTACCTGCACGCCTACGCCGAGCGCTTCTTCCGCGAAGACATCCATACCCCCTGGGGCGCCGCCATCGACTTCCGCCAGGACGCCGTGCGCCGCTACTTCATCGACAATGCCCTGATGTGGCTGATGGAGTACCGCTTCGACGGCCTGCGCTTCGATGCCGTCCACGCCATTGGCGACAAGGGCTTCCTCGAGGAAATGGCCGAGGAGATCCGCAGTACCGTCGAGCCGGGTCGCCATGTCCACCTCATGCTGGAAAACGAGGACAACACCGCTACCCTGTTGGGCGGACAGCATTACGACGCCCAGTGGGCGGACGACTGGCACAACGTCATGCACCCGTTGCTGACCGGTGAGAACGAAGGGTACTACCAGGACTTCACCGAGGATGCGACGGCCAAGCTGGTGCGTTGCCTGGGCGAAGGCTTCATCTATCAGGGCGAGCCGACCCGTCATGGCAAGGCCCGGGGCGAACCGAGCAAGAATCTGCCCGCCTCGGCCTTCGTCATCTTCCTGCAGAACCACGACCAGGTGGGTAACCGCGCCTTCGGTGAACGCCTGACCCGACTGGCGCCGGAACCCGCACTGAAGGCCGCTACCGCCCTGCTGCTGCTCAGTCCGATGATTCCCTTGCTGTTCATTGGTGAGGAATGGGGCAGCCGCCAACCCTTCCTGTTCTTTACCAGCCACAACGACGAGCTCGCCGAACTGGTACGTGATGGCCGCCGCAACGAGTTCAAGGACTTCGACTTCTTCACCAGTGAAGAACATCGCCAGCAGATCCCTGACCCGAACGCGCCCAAGACCTTCGAAGATTCCAAACCCAACTTCGGCGAGGCCGATCAGCCTGACCATGCAGCCTGGGTGGGCTTGTATCGCGAACTGCTGGAGATTCGTCGCCGGGAACTCTTCCCGCGCCTGGAAGGCGCCCGTGCCGAAGGCGCCGAAGCCCTGGCCGACCGCGCCGTGCGGGCACGCTGGAGCCTGGCCGATGGCAGCCGCCTGACCATCGAACTCAACCTGAGCGAGAACGCCGTGCAGGTGGACGAGGCGCCCCAGGGTGAATTGCTGCACAGCAGCGACGCTGCAGCAACGCCAGCCCGGCAGGAGGGTCAGCTGGCTGCCCACTGCGCACTGGTCTGGCTGGAGAAACAGGCATGAGTGGAGATCGTCTGGAACAATTAGCCAAGGCCGCCGGTATCGCCATCGAATGGACCGCCTACGATGGCAAGTGCCAACGGGTGAGCCCCGAGGCGCTACGCAATCTGCTCAAGGCCATCGAGCTACCCGCGGACAGTGACGCGGACATCGATGCCAGCCTGCGCAAGCTGGCCGAGGTCGGTGACAAGGATCACCTGCCACCCCTCCTCACGGCCGTGGTCGGTAAACCCGTCGGGACACCCGACCAGTTCAAGCGTGGCGTCCGCTATGAGGTGCAGTTGGAAGACGGCGAGCGCCTGGAAGGTCAGGTAGATGACCAGGGCCAGCTCGCGCCCATCAGCACCGCCGGTTATCACCAGGCGGAAATCGGTGGTGAAGCTCTGATCCTGGCCGTCGCGCCAGAGCGCTGCTTTACCATCGCCGACGCCACAGGCGACGAGCAGGCCAGGCTTTGGGGCCTGGCTGTGCAGCTCTACAGCCTCAGACGCGACGGTGGCAGCGGTGCGGGCGATTTGCAGGGTCTGGTGCAGCTCGCCAAGGCAGCTGCCGGCAAGGGCGCCGATGCCCTGGCCATCAGCCCGCTGCACGCCATGTTCAGCGCCGATGGCAGTCGCTACAGCCCCTATTCGCCGTCGAGCCGGGTGTTCTTCAATGTGCTCTATGCCGCGCCAGAGCTGGTGCTGGGCGCCGAGCCCGTGCGTCAGGCCATGCAGCGCGCCGGCCTGCAGGCGGAAGCCGAGCGCCTCGAACAGCTTGAGCTGATCGACTGGCCGGCCCTGGCCAAGCTGCGGCTGCGCCTGCTGCGTACCCTGCACCTGGAGTTTCGCACCGCCGCCGGCACACTGCGCGAGCGCTTCGAGGCCTTCCGTCGCGACGGTGGCGAAGCCCTGGAGAATCACTGCCGCTTCGAAGCCCTGCATGCCTCCTTCACCCAGGGCGCTGCATCGCCGAGCTGGCAGCATTGGCCGCAGCAGTATCGTGATCCCAAGAATCCTGCCGTGGCTGAATTTGCCGAACGCCATGCCCAGGACGTGGAGTTCTATGCCTTCACCCAGTGGCTGGCCAGCGAAGGGCTGTCCGCCGCCCAGAAGCAGTGCCGCGAATCGGGCATGAAGATCGGTCTGATCGCCGACATCGCCGTGGGCGCGGATGGGGGTGGCAGCCAGGCCTGGAGTCGTCAGGAAGAGCTGCTGGCCTCGGTCACCGTCGGTTGTCCGCCGGACCTGCTCAACCAGAAAGGCCAGGGCTGGGGCATATCCGCCTTCTCGCCTACCGGCATGATCCAGCACGGCTTCCGCGCCTTCATCGAGATGCTCAAGGCGAACTTCGCGCACGCCGGCGGTGTGCGCATCGACCATGTGATGGGTCTGCAACGGCTCTGGCTGGTGCCCGAGGGTGCCTCCCCGGCCGACGGCGCCTATCTCTCCTACCCCATCGACGACCTGCTGCGCCTGGTCGCCCTGGAATCCTGGCGGCATCGCTGCGTGGTCATGGGCGAAGATCTGGGTACGGTGCCCGAGGGCTTCCGTGAACGACTGGCCGAACGCGCCATCATGGGCATGCAGGTACTGCTGTTCGAGCGCGACGACAAGGCGTTCAAGCAGGCCGCGCAGTGGTCGGACACGGCCATGGGCATGCCCACCACCCACGACCTGCCGACGCTCACCGGCTGGTGGCAGGGTCGCGACGCCGACTGGCAGGAAGAGCTCGGCCTGCTGCCCGACGGCACATCGCGCCAGGACCGACTCGACGAGCGCGCCGAGGATCGCCGCTACCTGGCCAAGGCCCTGGAATTGGACGACAGCCGCGAAAGCAATGTCGAACAGGCCGTCGATGCCGCCATCGATTTCATCGGTCGCACGCCGGCGCCCCTGATCATCCTGCCGGTGGAAGACGCCCTGGGCCAGCTGGAGCAGGCCAACCTGCCCGGCACCACCAACGAACACCCCAATTGGCTGCGCCGCTGGGACGCTCCCGCGGAGCGCCTGCTGGACGCCGCCACCCCTGAACGACGCCTAAGCGTGCTGAGCACTGCCCGTAACAATCCGGAGAACACTCGATGAGTCGCTTGCGCGCTACCGTACGCCTGCAGTTCCACAAGGATTTCACCTTCGACGATGCCCTGCCCCTGGTCGATTATTACGCCAAACTGGGCATCAGCCATATCTATGCGTCGCCCATCACCACCGCCCGCGCCGGCTCCGTGCACGGTTACGACGTGGTCGACCCCACCCGGGTCAACCCGGAGCTGGGCGGTGAAGAGGCGCTGCGTCGCCTGGTCGCTCGGCTGCGCGAACATGGCATGGGCCTGATCGCCGACTTCGTGCCCAACCACACCAACGTGGGCGGCTCGGAGAACGCCTGGTGGCTGGACATCCTCGAATGGGGCCGCCAGAGCCGCTATGCCGGCTTCTACGACATCAACTGGTACGGGCCGGACCCGGATCTACAGGGCCAGGTGCTGCTGCCCTTCCTGGGTGACGCCTACGGCAACGTGCTGCAGGCCGGTGAGCTCAAGCTGGTGTTCGACGCCGAGCAAGGCGCCTTCCGCGTGGAATACTACGCCCACCACTTCCCCATCAATCCAGGGACCTACGGCCAGATCCTGCGCGAGAGCGACCTGCCCCAGCTGAGCCTGTTCGCCGATGCCTTCTCGGCGCGTGCCAAGGACCTGGAAGAAGCGCGCGGCGCCCAGCGCCAGCTGGCGGACGCCGCCAAGGACCCGGCCGTGGCGGCCGCCATCGACAAGGCGGTCGCCGCCTTCGACGGTAGCCAGCCGGCCAATCAGGAACGCTTGCACGCCCTGCTGGAGAGCCAGCACTATCGCCTGGCCAGCTGGCGCACTGCCTCGGACGACATCAACTGGCGGCGCTTCTTCGACATCACCGAACTCGGTGGCCTGCGCATGGAACGCCACGAGGTGTTCGAGGAAACCCATTCGCTGATCTTCCGCCTGATCAGCGAAGGCCTGCTCGACGGCCTGCGCCTGGATCACATCGACGGCCTGGCCAATCCGCGCGCCTATTGCCGCAAGTTGCGCCGCCGGGTGGACGACCTCTGTGCCAACCGTGCCGGCGGTGCGCCGGAAGATGGCTTCCCCATCTACATCGAGAAGATCCTGGCCGAAGGCGAGCAGCTGCGCGAAGGCTGGGGCATCGACGGCACCACTGGCTACGAGTTCATGAACGAGGTCTCAGCGGTGCAGCATGCGGCCAGCGGTGAAGCGCCGCTGCGCCGGTTCTGGGCCGAGCAGACCGGTCGTACCGAGGACTTCCTCGAAGAGGTACGGGAAGCACGGCGCCTGGTGCTCACCGGCGCACTGTCCAGCGAATTCGAATCGGCCGTGCACACCCTGCACCTGCTGGCCCAACAGGACTGGCGTACCCGCGACACCAGCCAGGGCGCCATCCGCCGGGTGTTGCTGGAGCTGATCGTGCAGTTCAAGGTCTATCGCACCTATGCCGGCGCGGCGGGTTTCGTCGGCGCCGATGCCCAGTGGTTCGATACCGCGCTGGAGGCCGCCCGCCCCCATGTCAGCGAAGCGGAGCAGCCGCTGCTGGAGCAACTACGCGCCTGGCTAGGTGGCGATGCGCCGCGCCACAAGCCAGTGGGCAGCGTGGCCCGTCGCGAACAGCGCCGTGCCATCACCAAATTCCAGCAACTCACCTCGCCCATCGCCGCTAAGGCCGTGGAAGACACCGCCTGCTATCGCTCCGCTCCACTGCTATCGCGCAACGACGTGGGCTTCGATCCGCAGCATTTCGCCCAGCCGGTCAGCGCCTTCCACCAGGCCAGCGGCTGGCGTGCAGAGCATTTCCCGCGCAACATGCTGACCACCGCGACCCACGACCATAAGCGTGGCGAAGACACCCGCGCCCGCCTGGCGGTGGTCTCGGAACGCCCGGAAGCCTATATCGCCCAGGTCAGTGGCTGGATGGAACAGGCTGCTCCTCTGCGCGGCCAGTGGAACGATGCACCCGCACCGACCCCAGGTGATGAGCTGATGCTCTACCAAACCCTGCTCGCCAGCTGGCCGCTACAGCTGCAGGCCGACGACCCGCAGGGCCTGCAGGCCTATCTGGAGCGCCTGCTGCAGTGGCAGGAAAAGGCCCTGCGCGAAGAGAAGCTGGAGTCCGACTGGTGGGCGCCGAATGGCGACTACGAAGCGGCCTGCAAGGCCTTCCTGGAAGGCCTCCTCACCGACGACAATTATCTTGCCCTGCGCCGCGAGATCGTCGCAGCCGTCCGTGAACTGGCTCCAGCCGGTGCCCTGAATGGCCTGGTGCAGATGTTGCTGCGCAATACCGCGCCCGGCGTGCCCGACCTCTACCAAGGTGGTGAATTCTGGGATTTCAGCCTGGTGGAGCCCGACAATCGCCGCGCCGTGGACTACGCCCCGCGGCAGCAGGCCCTGGCCAAGCACACCACTGCCGACGCGGCTCTGGATACCTGGCAGAACGGCGAGATCAAACAACAGGTGCTGGCCAGCGTGCTGCAACTGCGCAAGCTGCAGCCACAGCTGTTCACCGAAGGTAGCTACCTCCCGCTGTCCGTTGCGGGCGCCCACGCCGATCAGGTACTGGCCTTCGCCCGTACCTGGGAGCAGCAGGCGGTGATCGTCATCGTGCCGGTGCATGCCTCCGACCTGCTGGAGAACAGCGAAACATTGCGCTTTTCTGCAGCGGCCTGGGGTGATACCCGGATAAAACTCCCGGAAACCTTGTCCATGTACCGTTTTGGGGAAACTTTTGCCCCTTCGTCTGTCCATGACCAGAAGAAAGAGCTTTCTGTCGGCGAGGTTCTGGCACGTTTTCCGCTTGGATTGCTCAGCACACAAGACATCACTCAAGGAGCCGCACCGCAATGACCCAAAAAGACGAACGCATCCAGCAGCTCGCCTATCAGATCTGGGAGTCCGAAGGACGGCCGGCCCACGAACACGATCGCCATTGGGAAATGGCGATCCGACTGTACGAAGCCGAACAGGAAGGCGTGGCCAAGAAGACCGCGACCAAGAAGCCTCGTGCAACCAAGACCACTGCGGGCGCGGACACGCCCGTGGCGAGCAAGGCCCGCACCGCTGGCAAGACCAAGAGTGGCAGCGAAAAGGCGGCCACCGAGGCGGAAGCTACCGGTGAGTCCGTGACCGAGAAGGTCGAGTCGGCTGCCAAGAAGGTCGCCTCCAAGGTCAAGCAGGCGGTCAAGCCCAGTGCCAGCAAGACCACCGCGAGCAAGACCACGGCCAGCAAGGCCAAGGCCGATGCCAACGTCGAGGCTACCGGCGTAGGTGTCGCACCGGCTACGCCGAAGAAGCCGCGTGCCTCCCGGGCCAAGGCGACGACGGCCAAACCCGCCGCCAGCGAGTGATGTGATGTTTCGGCCTGGCCACTCGGCCAGGCCTTCTCTTTGCCGCCTCGCTGCGGCGTCTGCGTTATCCCTGGTTTTCTGATTTTTCCTGCAAAAACAACGCTTTGTCGGCTCGCCATGGGAGCTCGGAACTGCGCTGCGCCGGGCCTTTCATATGCAGGTAGCCGGATCTGTATCGATTCAGCCACCGGCAGGTATTGAGAGCCGAGTCAGAGCTACTTCCTTCCTAGCTATCCCGAGAGCGTCGAAATGACTTCAACTGAGTCCAACAAGCCGTTAACTGAAGCAACCACTTTCATCAGTAAGTCCAAGTCTCGTGTTCGTGAAGGCCTGCCCTATCCCCTGGGCGCTACCTGGGACGGCTCCGGCGTGAACTTCGCCATCTTTTCCGCCAACGCCACCAAGGTCGAACTCTGCCTCTTCGACGATGAAGGCAAGGAAGAAATCGAGCGCATCGAACTGCCGGAATTCACCAATGAGATCTGGCACGGCTATCTGCCCGATGCCCGTCCCGGCACCCTCTACGGCTACCGGGTACACGGCCCGTACGAGCCGCAGAACGGCCACCGCTTCAATCACAACAAGCTGCTGATCGATCCCTATGCCAAGCAGATCGTCGGCGAGCTGGAGTGGAACGACGCCCTGTTCGGCTACACCATCGGCCACGCCGATGGCGACCTGTCCTTCGACGAGCGTGACAGCGCGCCCTTCATGCCGCGCTGCCGGGTCATCGACCCGGCCTTCACCTGGGGCAACACCACCCATCCGCGGGTCCCGCGTGATCGCACCGTGTTCTACGAGACCCACGTCCGGGGTTACACCATGCAGCACCCGGCCGTCCCGGAAAGTGCCCGCGGTACCTTCTCCGGCCTGCAGGAAAGCGAGGTCATCGACTACATCAAGTCCCTCGGCATAACCTCCGTCGAGCTGATGCCGATCCACTACTTCCTGGACGACAACCACCTGCTGGAAAAGGGCCTGAAGAACTTCTGGGGCTACAACACCCTGGCCTTCTTCGCGCCGCATTCGCGCTACATGGCCAGCCAGTCCATCGGCGAATTCAAGGTGATGGTCGCGCGCATGCACAATGCCGGCCTCGAGGTCATTCTCGACGTGGTCTACAACCACACCGCGGAAGGCAACGAGATGGGCCCGACTCTCTCGCTCAAGGGCATCGACAACGCCAACTATTACCGCCTGATGCCCGATGATGCGCGCTACTACATCAACGACACCGGTACCGGCAACACCCTGAACATGAGCCATCCCTGCGTGCTGCAGATGGTGACCGACTCGCTGCGCTACTGGGCCACCGAGATGGGCGTGGACGGCTTCCGCTTCGACCTGGCCACCATCCTGGGCCGCGAGCCGGATGGCTTCGACGAAGGCGGCGGCTTCCTGCACGCCTGCCGTCAGGATCCGATCCTGGCCGAGACCAAGCTCATCGCCGAGCCCTGGGACTGCGGTCCCGGCGGCTACCAGGTCGGCAACTTCCCACCCGGCTGGATGGAGTGGAACGATACCTTCCGTGATACCGCGCGGGCCTTCTGGAAGGGTGACGAAGACAAGATCGGCGATTTCGCGAAGATCTTCCTGGGCTCCGGCGACAAGTTCAACCGTCGCGGTCGCAAGCCCTATTCGTCGGTGAACTTCGTGACCGCCCACGACGGCTTCACCCTGGCCGACACCGTGTCGTATAACGACAAGCACAACGAGGCTAACGGCGAAGGCAACAACGACGGCCATTCCCACAATCTGTCGTGGAACTGTGGTGTCGAAGGCGAGACCGACGATCCGGAAATCATCGAACTGCGCTATCGCCAGATGCGCAACCTGCTGGCCACCCTCTTCCTGTCCCAGGGCACGCCGATGCTGCTGGCCGGTGACGAATTCGCCCGTACCCAAGGCGGCAACAACAACGGTTACTGCCAGGACAGCGAGATCGGCTGGGTCAACTGGGAGATCAGCGAAAAAAGCGCCGAGCTCCAGGAATACGTGCGCAACCTGATCGACCTGCGTCGTCGCTATCCGCTGCTGCGTCGCAGCCGCTTCTTCACCGGTGCCTACAACGAGGAACTGGGCGTCAAGGATGTCACCTGGCTGCAGCCCGGCGGCACCGAGATGGGCGACGAGCAGTGGCAGGATGGCAGCAACAAGTGCATGGGCATCCTGCTCGATGGCCGTGCCCAGCCGACCGGCATTCGTCGCAAGGGCGCGGATACCTCGCTGCTGATTCTGGTCAATGCTCATTATGACGTGGTGGATTTCACCCTGCCGGAAGTCCCCATGGGCGAGCATTGGTCCCTGCAGCTGGATACCAATCAGCCTGACCTGGATGCCGGCGACGTCTTCAATTTCGGAGACACCTATCAGGTCACCGGACGCTCGGTACTGCTGTTCGAGCTGACCCAGACCAAGCGGAGGAAGCGCCAGGCATGACGAACGCGCAACAGGGTTTTTCGTTCAAGGTCCTGACCATCAACACGCACAAGGGCTTCACGTCCTTCAACCGCAAGTTCATCTTGCCGGAATTGCGCGAGGCGGTGCGGACGGTGTCAGCGGACATTGTCTTCTTGCAGGAGGTGTTGGGTACCCACGAAAAGCACCCGTTGCGCTTCGAGAACTGGCCGGCGGCGCCGCAGTACGAGTTCCTGGCCGATTCGATGTGGACCGATTTCGCCTACGGGCGCAATGCGGTCTACCCGGACGGCCATCACGGTAATGCGGTGCTGTCGAAGTTTCCCATCGTCAGTTACGACAACTTCGACATTTCCATCGCCGGTCCGGAAAAACGCGGGATGCTGCATTGCGTCCTGCGCGTACCGGATCAAGGGGTGGATCTGCATGTCATCTGTGTCCATCTGGGGTTGCGGGAAAAGCATCGCCAGATGCAGATGAAGCTGATCTGCGAACACATCAATTCCCTGCCCAGCGACGCGCCCGTCGTGGTGGCGGGGGACTTCAACGACTGGCGCCAGAAGGCCAACGACATCCTTGGCCAGGGCGCGGGACTCGAAGAGGTGTTCATGAAGACCGCAGGGCGGCTGCCCAAGACCTTCCCGGCGAAGCGTCCCCTGCTCTGCCTGGATCGCATCTATACCCGCAACGTCAGCGTCGGTCGCCCACAGGTGCTGGGCAATCAGCCGTGGTCGCACCTCTCCGACCACGCACCCCTGGCTGCGGACTTTCACCTATGAACTTCGAGTGGCGGGACGGAAACCGCATCGCCTTGCTGGAAAACGGCGAGGACTTCTTTCCCCGGGTCTTCGAGGCGATCCGCGAGGCGGAGCGCGAGGTCATCATCGAGACCTTTATCCTGTTCTACGACAAGGTGGGTCAGGGCCTGCAGCAAGAACTGGTGGCGGCGGCCAAGCGTGGTGTCCAGGTGGACATCACCGTAGACGCCTATGGCTCGCCCGATCTGCCGCGTGATTTCATCGATGAGATGGTTCATGCCGGCGTACGCTTCCGCTACTACGATCCGCGCCCGCTGGTCATGGGCATGAGGACCAACCTCTTCCGCCGCCTGCATCGCAAGATCGTGGTGGTGGATGGCCGCCTGGGCTTCATCGGTGGCATCAATTATTCCGCCGAGCACCTGGGTGACTTCGGGCCGGAAGCCAAGCAGGACTACGCCGTCGAGGTGGAAGGCCCCATCGTCGACGATATCCATCGCTTCGCTCGCGACGCCATCAACTCGCCGGAGGAAACCCACCGCTGGTGGGGCAAGCGTTCGCAGAAGCCGGCCAACAACCGCAACCCGGGCAATGCCCAGGCCCTGCTGGTGTACCGCGACAACGACGAACATCGCGCCGACATCGAAAAGCACTACCTGGAAATGCTGCGCAACGCCAAACGCGAGGTGGTGATCGCCAACGCCTACTTCTTCCCGGGCTATCGTCTGCTGCGGGAGATGCGTAACGCGGCGCAGCGCGGCGTCCGGGTGGTGCTGATCGTGCAGGGCGAGCCGGACATGGCCATCGTCAAGGTCGGCGCCCAGATGCTCTACAACTACCTGGTCAAGGCCGGGGTGGAGATCTACGAATACTGCCTGCGCCCCTTGCACGGCAAGGTGGCGACCATGGACGAGCACTGGTCCACCGTGGGTTCGAGCAACCTGGACCCCTTGAGTCTTTCGCTCAATCTCGAATGCAACCTGATCTTCCATGACCACGCCTTCAACCGTGAATTGCGCGGTCGCCTGGAGACCCTGATCCAGCATCACTGCGAGCACGTCGACAGCAGCAAGGTGCCCAAGCGCACCTATTGGCACCTGGCCAAGACGATGCTGGTCTTCCACTTTTTGCGCCACTTCCCCGCCTGGGTCGGCTGGCTGCCCGGTCATACCCCCAAGATCGAACTGGTGAGTCCACCGGTGCAGCCCGAGCTGGAAACCCAGGACCGGGTCGATTCCCCGATTTCAAGGTATCCCCAACGATGAGCAGCCACAGCGACACCCTGGATCACGCCGACGACCAGGAAGACGGGCAGACTGCCGCCAAGCCGCAGAACGGCCGCTGGGTCCTGGCCAAGAAGATCCTGACCTGGGTGTTCCTGATCGCGGTCGTGGTGCTGCTGGTGATCTACGCCCGCAAGGTCGACTGGGGCGAGGTCTGGAAGGTCTTTACCGGCTACAAGTGGACGACGCTGGCCATGGCCGGTGGCCTGGTGGTGCTGTCCTACATCATGTACGGCTGCTACGACCTCATCGGTCGGGCCTATTGCGGGCACAAGCTGGTCAAGCGCCAGGTGTTCCTGGTGTCCTTCATCTGCTACGCCTTTACCCTCACCCTGAGCACCTGGGTCGGCGGCATCGGCATGAGGTATCGCCTCTACTCGCGATTGGGTCTTTCCAGTGGCACCATCACCCGCATCTTCTCTCTGAGCATCGCCACCAACTGGCTGGGGTACGTGCTGCTCGCCGGTGGCATCTTCGTCAGCGGTGTGGTGGACATGCCACCCAACTGGTTCGTCGGCGACACCACGCTGCGGCTGATCGGCTTCGGCTTGCTGGCCTTCATCGTCTTCTACCTGGGTGTCTGCGCCTTTGCCAAACAGCGCGAATGGACGGTGCGCAAGCAGCGGCTCGCCCTGCCCTCGCTACGCATGGCCTGCCTGCAACTGCTGGTGTCTTCGATCAACTGGATGGCCATGGCGGCCATCGTCTATCTCTTCCTCGGCCGTCAGGTGGACTATCTGCATGTGCTCGGCGTACTGCTGCTCTCCAGCATCGCCATGGTCATCGTGCATATCCCGGCTGGTGTAGGCGTACTGGAGACGGTCTTCATCGCCCTGCTGGCCAATGACGGACTCAGCCAGGGCAAGATCATCGCCGCCCTGCTTGGCTACCGGACGCTGTATTTCATCATCCCGCTGCTGATCGCTGCGGTGCTCTATTTCGCCTTGGAAGGTCGTGCCAAGAAGCTCAAGGTGAGCAATGATCGGCGCGAAGAGCGCAAGCAGCAGGAAAAGCACGCCACCTGAGACGGGCCTACCGATTATTGGGCTGGTGCATGGAAATCAGCCGGTAGAAGAGTACCCGTCCGCCCTCGGTGGCGGGTCCTTCCCCGTCACGTAAGTGGGCGCCCGCCTTGAAATACAGGTGATGGTTGCTCCAGGCGTTGTCCAGTTGCAGACCCAGATCCCCGTTTCGTGAACCGGCACCATGGGCACGTATGGTGAGCACGCCACTGCGCGTCAGCTTGATGTCGTAGCTGAAGCGACTGTTGAGCGGCAGGTGCTCCAGCAGGATGACGTCCTTGGGGCTGTCGCTGGGGCTCTCTCGCAACCGGGCGATCAGTTGACCCTGGGCGACCTGCCCATTGCCCGTGGCCGGACTCTCCACCCGATAGACCAGTTGCAACAGCGCCTGAGGCGCAGCCGGTATCGGGGTTTGATCCTCAATCTGGCTGATGATGACCTCAGGGCGTGACGGCACCTGCTGCACCGCCGCCTCGGCCTGTAGCAGGGCGTCCGCCTCGCGGTACTTCCAGGCATAGGCACTGCCGTCCGGACGCGTCTCGCGGAGCTCGGTGGCGGGATAGTTGTTGAAGGGCTGCGGGGTGCCGGTCACCGGGACCCAGAACACCAGCGATCCCCCCTCGCCGCGCGTGAGGTAGGGGCTGCGAAAGGCGCTGCTGTTGAGTTCGGCGGTCTGTACCTGGGCCACGGGCATGGGTACGGGAACCGTCAGATTCCATTCGGCGAGATCGATCATGGGTTTCTCGGTGGCCAGATGCCTGACAAGCATCGCCCAGAACGGGGATGCCTGTCAGCGGAACGCGCCCCGTATGGGGCGCTCCCGGATCAGCCCTGCGGCTTGAACACCAGCAGACCCAGCGGCGGCACTTGCAGATTGAGCGAGGCCGGCTGGCCGTGGGCACCGATTTCCTCGGCCGTCACGCCGCCGCCATTGCCCAAGTTGGAGCCGCCGTAGCGCTCGGCATCGCTGTTGAAGATCTCCTGCCAATGGCCCAGTGCAGGCACGCCCACCCGGTAGTCGTGACGCGGCACCGGGGTGAAGTTGGCGATGACCAGCAGCGGTCGCTGCTGGGCGTCCTTGCGCAGCCAGGCGAAGACACTGTTGCCATTGTCGTCCCCTACCACCCAATCGAAGCCCTCAGGCAGATGATCACGCTCGTGCAGGGCCGGCTCATGACGATAAAGGTGGTTGAGATCGGCCAGCAGCTGCTGCACGCCCCGGTGGGTGCCGTGCTCCAGCAGGAACCAGTCCAGCTCGCGGTCATGACTCCACTCGCGCCACTGACCGAATTCGCAGCCCATGAACAGCAGCTTCTTACCCGGGTGGGTCCACATGAAGCTGAGGTAGGTACGCAGGTTGGCGAACTTCTGCCAGACGTCGCCCGGCATCTTCTCGATCATCGAGCCCTTGCCGTGCACCACCTCATCGTGGGAAATGGGCAGCATGAAGCGTTCGGACCAGGCGTACACCAGGCCAAAGGTCATCTGGTGGTGATGGTACTGGCGATAGACCGGATCCTCTTCCACATAGTGGAGGGTGTCGTTCATCCAGCCCATGTTCCACTTGAAGTCGAAACCCAACCCCCCTTCGCTGACCGGTGCGCTGACGCCCGGCCAGGAGGTGGATTCCTCGGCGATCACCAGGGCACCTGGTGCCTCTTCGTGGACCACCTCGTTGAGGTGACGCAGGAAGGCGATGGTTTCCAGGTTCTCGCGACCGCCGTGGATGTTGGGGATCCACTCACCGTGCTTGCGCGAATAATCACGGTAGAGCATGGAGGCCACGGCATCCACCCGCAGGCCGTCGATGTGGAAGTGCTTGAGCCAATGCATGGCCGAGGCCAGCATGAAGCCATGCACCTCGTGGCGCCCCAGGTTGTAGATGTAGGTGTTCCAATCCTGGTGGAAGCCTTCGAAGGGGTGCTCGTACTCGTACAGGGCGGTACCGTCGAAACGAGCCAGACCGTGTTCGTCGGTGGGGAAATGCGCCGGGACCCAGTCGAGGATGACACCGATGTCCGCCTGGTGACAGGCATCGACGAAGGCAGCGAAGTCTGCCGGGGTGCCAAAACGCGAGGTGGGCGCGAACTGGCCCAGCGGCTGGTAGCCCCAGGAACCGCTGAAGGGATGCTCCATGATCGGCAGCAGCTCGATATGGGTGAAGCCCATCTCGCGGACGTAGGGAATCAAGCGCTCCGCCAGCTCGCGCCAGTTGTACTGGCGCCCCTCGTCACCCCCTTCGCGGCGCCAGGAACCGGCGTGCAATTCATAGACTGAGATGGGTGCTTCCACACCTTGCAACTCGCGACGGCGAGCCATCCAGTCCTGATCGTGCCAGGTGAAAGGCTTGTTGTCGGCCACCACCGAGGCTGTGCGCGGTGGCAACTCCGCCGCCAGGGCAATGGGGTCGGCCTTGAGCGGCAACACGCCGTGCTGGCCGAGGATCTCGTACTTGTAGGCCGTGCCGACCGGCAGGCGCGGGACGAACAGCTCCCAGACGCCACTGTTCGCACGCAGGCGCATGGGCAGGCGGCGGCCATCCCAGCTGTTGAAGTCGCCCACCACCGAGACGCGCCGGGCATTGGGGGCCCAGACCGCGAAGCGCACGCCCTCGATGCCGTCGACCTGGCAGCGTTGGGCGCCAAAGGTCTCGCCGAGGTTGCGGTGGCGGCCTTCGTTGAACAGGTAGAGATCGGTCTCCCCCAGCAACAGGCCGAAGGAATAGGGATCCTCGGTTTCCTGAACGCCGCTGGGCCAGCGGATGATCAGCTTGTAGGGCGCGGCGTACTCCAGCCGTGCGACGAACAGGCCGGGCACCCGCCCGGGCTGCATCTGGGCCAGGGGCCGACCGCTGACGCGATCGACCAGTTCGACACCCAAGGCACTGGGCAGAAAGGCGCGGACGATTACGCCCTCGCCATCGGGATGGGGACCGAGCACGGCGAAGGGATTGCCGTGCTCGCCGCGGGCCAGCGACTCGGCTTCGGCAGCCGAGAGCCGGGCGTCGTCCAGGAGAGCGACGGGGGCGGTATTGTGATCGGTCATGCGCGGGCTCCGGACAAGAGGGTCTCGACGATGGCGGCGACGCCACGTAGCGGGATGTTGATCCAGGTGGGTCGATTGGCAGCCTCGTAGCCTATCTCATAGACCGCCTTCTCCAGGCTGTAGAGATCCAGCGCCGCCTGCTCGCCCCGCTCGCTCCACTGGTGGCCGATGTCGGCCGCCGCAGTGCGATAGCCTTCCAGGAAGGCTGCGTAGGACGCATTGCGGTAGGTCTCTGCCGCCTTGGCACGCAGTTGCAGATGCTCTTCCGAGGTATCGGCGCCGGCGTTGCTCGACTGGGTGACCATGGCCGCCGCGTAGTCGAAGGAGCGCAGCACCCCGGCGACGTCCTTGTGCGGACCGTACTTGCCGCGGCGTTCTTCCAGCGACCGCGCCGGCTCGCCTTCGAAGTCGATGAGGATGGCATCGTCCTGGGCCACCAGCACCTGACCCAGGTGCAGATCGCCGTGGACACGGATACGCAGACCACCCTCGACGTCGGCGGCCAGGGCCTCGATCCGCTTGGCCAGGGCTTCGCGCTTGCCGACCAGACGCTGCAGCAGCTCCTTGCCGGTAGCATCGAGCTGGTCGCCCATGCCCTGCAGGGTATCCAGAGCGCCGTCGACCTGGACGCGCACGCGATGCGCCAGTTCCTTGGCCGCCTGGGCGTCCACGGTCTCGGGGGCAAAGGCTGCATCCTCGGTGGGCTGCGCCAGCACCCGATGCATTTCACCGAGACGCTTGCCCAGTACGCCAGCGAAGACCGTCAGATCGCCCATGGCGGTGAATTCGTTCTCCACGTCGGAGATGCCGCCACTGAGCAGATCGCGGGTGACGCGATCCAGCCCGTCCAGGCTCCAGGTCCAGGCATCACCCTGGTTGTGGATGTGCTGCTGGACCAGCATCAGTACGTGCGGCGTGCCATCCGCGGCGACGCGCTGGGCCACGGCGTGGGTCGCCGCGATGTTGGCGAATCCGGCCTGGGCCAGATAGCGGCCCATCTCCACTTCCGGATGGATGCCCGGCGCCACCTTGCGGATCAGCTTGAGCATCAGGTGATCGCCGACGATCAGCGAACTGTTGGATTGCTCCACGCCCAGGTGCTTGATCTCGATGTCCGGATCCAGCGCGAAGTCCTCGGCCTGATCGTAGACCTCGAAGCGCAGTTCACCCGCGGGCACGGCAAGCTTGGCGCCCTTGTGGAAGGCGTCGAACACGCCATGCACGAAGCTGGTCAGGGCGAAGGCGTCGGTCACCAGGCCCACGCGGCGCACATGACGGATGCGGGAAATGGCCAGTTGGGTCGCCAGCGGGCTGCAGTGCTGGTCTTCCTCGGCAAGGAAACCCAGGGGCAGCGCATAACGCTCCTCGCCCTTGGCGTTGGTCACCACCACTTCGCTGAACATCACCGGCAGCTTGGGGGTATTGATCTGGGCGGCGTAGTCCAGCCGCACGCCGGTGATGGCCTCGTCCTTGGAACCGAACCAGCGGCGCTTGGGCAGATAGACCGGCAGTACCTCTTCGAAGATGCGGCGCGGCTCGCCGTCGAGCAGCTCCTGCAGATTGCGCTTGATCACTACCGTCTGGTAGTCGGGCATCGGCGCCGGCGGCTCGGTGTGCCAGGCGGGCATCTGCTCGTTGCCAGCCAGGTAGAACCAGTAGAAGCCATAGGGCGGCAGGGTCAGCATGTAGGGCAGCTGGCCGATGGGCGGGAAGGCGCTGCCGCCGATCATTTCCACCGGCACCTGACCGGCGAAGCTGGACAGGTCCAGCTCCACCGCCTGGGCGGCACGGGAAACGTTGGCCACGCAGAGGATGGTCTCGTGCTCACCCTGGGCATTGGTGAAATCGCGCAGGTAGGCCAGGATGCGTCTGTTGGTGGGCGACAGCATCTTCAGGGTGCCGCGACCGAACGCCTTCTGCTGCTTGCGCACGGCCAGCATGCGCCGCGTCCAGTTGAGCAGCGAATGGGGATCGCGGGACTGGGCCTCGACGTTGATTGCCTGGTAGCCGTAGAGCGGATCCATGATCGACGGTAGCACCAGGCTGGCTGGATCGGCGCGGGAGAAGCCGCCGTTGCGGTCGACCGACCACTGCATCGGGGTCCGTACGCCATCGCGGTCGCCCAGGTGAATGTTGTCACCCATGCCGATTTCGTCGCCGTAGTACATCGTCGGGGTACCGGGCATCGACAGCAACAGGCTGTTGAGCAGCTCGATACGGCGACGGTCGCGCTCCAGCAGAGGCGCCAGACGACGACGGATGCCGAGGTTGATACGCGCGCGGCGATCCGAGGCGTAGTAGTTCCAGAGATAATCCCGCTCGCGGTCGGTCACCATCTCCAGGGTCAGTTCATCGTGGTTGCGCAGGAAGATCGACCACTGGCAATTGGCCGGGATCTCCGGGGTCTGGCGCAGGATATCGGTGATGGGGAAGCGGTCTTCCTGGGCGATGGCCATGTACATGCGCGGCATCAGCGGGAAGTGGAAGGCCATGTGGCATTCGTCGCCATCGCCGAAGTACAGCTGGGTGTCTTCCGGCCACTGGTTGGCCTCGGCCAGCAGCATGCGGTCCGGATAGTTGGCGTCGATCTCGGCGCGAATCTCCTTGAGCACCACGTGGGTCTCGGGAAGGTTCTCGTTGTTGGTACCGTCGCGCTCCACCAGATAGGGAATGGCGTCCAGGCGCAGACCGTCGACACCCAGGTCCAGCCAGTACCTCATGATGGAGATGACGGCCTTCATGACCTGGGGATTGTCGAAGTTGAGGTCCGGCTGGTGGGAATAGAAGCGGTGCCAGAAGTACTGGCCGGCGACCGGGTCCCAGGTCCAGTTGGACTTCTCGGTGTCGAGGAAGATGATGCGGGTGCCATCGTACTTCTGGTCATCGTCGGACCAGACGTAGAAATTGCGCGCCGCTGAGCCCTTCTTGGCGCGGCGGGCGCGCTGGAACCAGGGGTGCTGGTCGGACGTGTGGTTGATGACCAGCTCGGTGATCACCCGCAGGCCACGGGCATGGGCTTCGGCGATGAATCGCTTGGCATCGGCCATGGTGCCGTAGTCGGGGTGGATGCCACGGTACTCGGCGATGTCGTAGCCGTCGTCGCGGCGCGGCGAGGGATAGAACGGTAGCAGCCAGATGGTGTTGACGCCCAGGCTGGCGATGTAGTCCAACTTGTCGATCAGGCCGGGGAAGTCGCCGATGCCATCGTTGTTGGAGTCGAAGAACGACTTCACGTGCACCTGGTAAATGATCGCGTCCTTGTACCACAGCGGATCGTCGATGAAGGCGGCAGGTTTGCGGGAACGAGCTTTATTGGGTTTTGCCATGTCGTCAGGTCCTTAACAGGGCGTCTGAATCAGATACGTGCGCCGGTCGTCCATGCCGCCCGGCGATGGAGATGGATCGGACCAGGCACGCTGGGATATCTCCCGCTGCCTGGTCGACCCGTCTGAGAGGTCGCTAGTGGCCCGCCTGGATGCGCCAGATGCCGAAGGGCATCGACGGCTCCAGCCGTGTCCATTGGGTCTTGCCGTGCCAGGCCCAGCGGTGCCCGGTCATCAGGTCTTCGCCATAGGTAGTGGCGTGATCATCGAGGCCCAGCTCCCACAATGGCAGTTCGAAATGGCCTTCCTGGGCGTTGAAGGGATCCAGGTTGATCGCCACTAGGATGAAGTTGCCCAGGTCGTCGGTGCGTTTGCCGAAATAGAGGATCTGGTCGTTCCAGCAGGTGTAGACCTTGAGCCCCAGATGGGTTTGCAAGGCGGGGTTCTGCCGGCGGATACGGTTGAGCTGGGCGATCTCGCCCATGATGTTGCCCGGCGCATAGAAGTCGCGCGGGCGCAGCTCGTACTTCTCCGAATCCAGGTATTCCTCCTTGCCGGCCGTGAGGGGCGCGCCCTCGCAGAGCTCGAAGCCGGCGTACATGCCCCACAGACCGGAACCCATGGTGGCCAGGGCCGCGCGGATCAGGAAGCCGGGACGGCCACTGGTCTGCAGGAAGCCCGGGTTGATGTCCGGCGTGTTGACGAAGAAATTCGGCCGGTAGCAATCGCGCAGCGGCGCTTCGTTGAGCTGGGTGAAATACTCGGTCAGCTCAGCCTTGGTGTTGCGCCAGGTGAAATAGGTATAGCTCTGGCTGTAACCGACCTTGCCCAGGCGCGCCATCATCGCTGGCTTGGTGAAGGCTTCGGCGAGGAACATGACATCGGCGTCGCGCCCACGGATGTCGGCGATCAGCCATTCCCAGAACGGCAGCGGCTTGGTGTGGGGGTTGTCGACACGGAAGATCTTCACGCCCTGCTCCACCCAGTACCAGACCACGTCACGCAACGCCAGCCACAGATCCGGCACGGCATCCTTGGCATAGAAGTCGACGTTGACGATGTCCTGGTACTTCTTCGGCGGGTTCTCTGCATAACGCATGGACCCATCCGGCCGCCAGGAGAACCAGCCCGGATGTTCCTTGAGCCATGGATGGTCGGGCGAACACTGGATGGCGAAGTCCAGAGCGATCTCCAGGCCGTGGTCGGCGGCCGCGGCCACCAGGGCGCGGAAGTCCTCCAGGGTACCCAGCTCGGGATGCACGGCATCGTGGCCGCCGTCGGGGCTGCCGATGGCATAGGGACTGCCCGGCTGATCCGCGCCCGCCCCCAGGGTATTGTTCTTGCCCTTACGGTGGGCCAGGCCGATCGGGTGGATCGGCGGGAAGTACAGGACATCGAAACCCATGTCGCGAACACGCGGCAATTCGCCGATCACGTTACGGAAAGTGCCGTGGCGCTGGGGGTCATCGGTGATCGAGCGTGGGAAGAGTTCGTACCAGCTGGCGAATTCGGCGCGCAGGCGCTCGATGTCCAGCGGGTATTCGATGCTGTGGGTCAGATGCACATAGGCATCCACAGGTGCCATGGCCTGGCTGGCCTCACCTGCCAGCAGCACGGCGACCTTGTCACCCTCACTGCCCGCCTGATCGAGGCGCTGCAGTAGCGCCTCTAGCGGACCGCGCTGCTCGCCTTCAGCGCGAGACAGCGCCTGTTCCACATGGATGCGGCCTTCCTGCAATTCCAGGTTCAGGCCGACACCCGCGGCGTACTTCTTCTCGATCTCGTAGCGATAGGTGCCCCAGACGTCCCACCAGGCCTGGACCACGAATTCGTAACGACCCACGGCCGGCGGTGTGAAGCGACCGCGCCAGAGATCGTTGGTTTCCAGGGTCAGCGGAGCCTGTTGCCAGTTCTCCTCGCCCTCCTGACGCCAGAGCACGCTGGCAGCCAGCTTGTCGTGGCCATCGGCGAAGATCTTGGCGGTCACCTCGACGACCCGACCGGCGATACCTTTGGCGGCAAACTGGCCATTGTCCACGGCCGGAGTGACCGATTCGATGGCGATGCGCGGGGTCTGGGCAGCCGTGGCGGGATCGAGGGAAAGCGTGGAAAAAGAACCGGGGAGATCGGTGTTCGACATCGAGCCTGACTCCATCTAGAGACGCGTGAAAGGTCGCAGCGCTCAAGCGCTGCGACCTAGGTCATAAACCCACTACTGCTTGGCTTGCCGCCAAAGAGGCCTGGCTGGCCAACCCCTCGCAGAGGGATCGGTAACCCGTAGCGATGCCCAGAAGGACACCACTCCAGACAGCCGCGGCTCTACTGCAACCGGAAGCACTCACGCGGGTGTGTCTGAAAGAGTCTGAGCACCGAGGGCGCGCAAAAGTTCAGCCAAACGGCAATGACCGATAGCTTCTGAAAAATGGATAAAATCCATAAATATCATCTGCTTATGACAGGAATATAAAGCTATTTATAAATAAAGAAGCCTGTGTCCCGGTATTCGCTGGGATATACCGGGACGCAGGCTGAAAGGCGGGCAATATTCAGGAACGGACGTCAGAAAAAACCTTTATAAAACGTCCTAACCCTTTGAATCAATTAGAAAGGGGTATAGGGAAGATCACGCTTATGGGCACTGCGCCGGTAAGTGTTGAGGATTATCTCCAGGGTTGCCGGGCTCACCGGTTTGCCTTCGAGGAAGTCGTCGATTTCGGCGTAGGTGATGCCGAAGGCATCTTCGTCGGCCTTGCCCGGTGAGAGGGATTCCAGATCAGCGGTGGGCACCTTGTGTACCAGATCGTCCGGCGCCCCCAGCCATTCGGCCACGGCCCGGACCCGCCGTTTGTTGAGGCCGTGCAAGGGCGTGAGATCGCAGGCGCCATCGCCGAATTTGGTATAGAAGCCCATCAGAGCCTCCGCCGCATGGTCGGTGCCTATCACCAGCCCTCGACGGGCGCCGGCCACGGCGTATTGGGCGATCATGCGCTGACGCGCCTTGATGTTGCCCAGCGTGAAGTCTTCATGGAGCTCGTCATCGAAGGCCACCTGCGCCTCGCGCACCGAGGCGAGCATGGCGTCGCTGGCCGGCTTGATGTTGACGGTATGGGTCTCGTCCGGCTGGATGAATTTGAGCGCGCGCTGGGCATCTTCCTCATCACGCTGGACACCATAGGGCAGGCGCATGG
Organism: Pseudomonas sp. MS15a(2019); assembly: GCF_013277805.1. Classification (NCBI taxonomy): domain Bacteria; kingdom Pseudomonadati; phylum Pseudomonadota; class Gammaproteobacteria; order Pseudomonadales; family Pseudomonadaceae; genus Pseudomonas; species Pseudomonas sp. MS15a(2019). The sequence continues at coordinate 31,443 of NZ_VBTN01000003.1, read as the reverse complement.
CGATGAATCTCAGACGTGCGTTGCCGCTCTCCTCGCGCGCGCGCTCCACGGCCAGCTGCGCCAGGCGGCCGGCGGTGGAGGAATCCACGCCGCCACTGATGCCCAGCACATAGCTCTCCTGGCGGCTGTTGAGCAGATAATCCTTGAGAAACTGGATGCGCCGCTCGGCCTCCTGGGCTGGATCGAATTGCTCGGGTACCTGCAGGGCCTGGATGATGTCGCGCTGAAGGGCTTCGGTCATCGGGCATTCTCCTCTGATTCGCGTTCGAGACGTTGATGATAGGGCACTACGGCGTTCAAGCTGTGCCGGGCCGCGGCCAGCTGCACGGCCTCGCGGTCACCGTCGAAATGCTGGGTTTCGGAATAGAGCACGATGTCGTCACCGACCCGATAGCCCCAGGCGAAGCAGACGGTTCCCTGGGGAATGCCATCCGCCCCGCCCGGCCCGGCCAGCCCGGTATTGGCGATGGCCACCTGGGCCGGACTGTCGCGCAGGGCGCCCGCGGCCATCTCTCGTGCCACAGCTTCACTGGTGAGGTTGTAGCGTTCGATGGTCTCGGGCTTGACGCCCAGCAGACGTTGCTTGGCTTCGGGCGAATAGACGACGTAACCGGACTCGATACAACTGCCGCTGCCGGGTATTTCCGACAGCAACCCTACTACTTTGCCCGCGGTGCAGGATTCCGCCGTGGTGAGCTGCAGCTCGTGATCCTTTAGATAGTCCAGCATAGACTCGATGGTGTTCATGATCGTCTTGCCCCAAATAGCGTTCTCCTGCGTTGGAAGAACAGCGAAATGAGGAAGTTCGAGAGCCATCGAGGGTGTTTTTTCAAGGTCAGCGGGGGTATCGATGTCAAGGTGGATACCGGCGTCCGTCACCTTCCGCTCTAGCACCGATGCCTGGCGCAAGAGCCGTTTCGCTCCTTCGTCGCCCTGGAGGTCACCCAGCGCAGCGGCAAAATTCCGACCAAAGAGCACGGGGTGACCGCGCTTCTCCTGAAAAACGGGTACGACGACGCGCGCGGGGTCATGCAGCGCCAGCAGCTGTCGCGCCGTGGCGGGCTGCACGAAGGGCATGTCGCCCAGGGCGACCAGCCAACCGGATGCGTCCGGCGTCGCTCGCACCGCGGCGGCCAGGCTGTCGCCCATGCCGGTGGTGGGCAGAGTCAGCACTTCCAGGCCTTCCTCTCGGGCCAGCTCGGCGCGCCAGGGGGCTCCGCTCGCGACCACTACCAGGCAGGGCAGATCCAGGCTCTTCCAGAGGCGAAAGGTGGCTTGCAATACTGTCGATTCGGGGTGACCGGGCAATGGTGCCTGCAGCTTGTCGTCACCGCCCGCTGCGCGGAAACGGCTACCGGCTCCGGCTGCCAGGACGAGCACCTGTACCCCTGTCATCCCTAGGCGACCTGTTCCACCGCCACCAGGGCCCGCTTCTTCTGGGTCAGGGCGATGCCGTTCTTGACCGCTACCACCTCCGCCAGCAGCGACAGCGCGATCTCCGGCGGCGTATGGCTGCCGATATGCAGGCCGATGGGGCCATGCAGGCGGTTGATGGCCGCCACTGGCACCTCCAGCTGCAGCAGCCGCTCACGACGGCGGTCATTGTTGCGCAATGAACCCAGGGCGCCGACATAGAAGGCATCGGACTGCAGCGCCGTCAGCAACGCCAGGTCATCCAGGCGCGGATCGTGGGTCAGGGCCACCACCGCGGTGCGTTCGTCCGGGCGGATCGACAACACCGCATCGTCCGGCATGCCGGAAATAAAACGCGCCTGACGTGTCTCCCACCCCTGGCGGAACTCCTCACGGGGATCGCAGACCAGCACCTCGAAATCGAGCATGGCGGCCATGTCGGCGACATAGAGCGAAAGCTGACCGGCACCGATCAGCAGCAGGCGCCAGCGTGGTCCATGCACCAGGCGCAGGCGTCGTTCGTCCAGGGTGACCGGCTCGTCGCGCGTGGTGCTGGAGATCCGCACCTCGCCGGTGGCCAGGTCCAGCTCGCGCAAGGCCAGTTCATGACCGTCGCAGCGTTGCAGCAACTGCTCCACCCAGCACCAGTCCCCGACCTGTTCCTGAACCAGACGCAGGGTGCCGCCACAGGGCAGCCCGAAACGCGCCGCTTCATCGCCGGAGACACCGTAGGTGATGATCTCCGGGCGTTCCCCAGCGAACTGGCCGGCATGCAGTCGGGCGATCAGATCGTCCTCGATGCAGCCACCGGACACGGAGCCACAGACCTGGCCATCTTCGCGCAAGGCCAGCATGGCGCCCGGCGGCCGCGGCGAGCTGCCCCAGGTCTGGACCACGGTGAACAGGCTGACGCCATGGCCCTCCCGTCGCCAGGCCAGGGTCTTGCGCAAAACTTCCTGATCGACACTGTCCACGCCCTGCTCCTCTCTACCCTGCACCTGCAACGGCAAAATCGTCGTTCGGGGGTAGAACCCAACAACGAAGCGGGGTTCCCCGGGGGCGGAACCGGGTGGATCGCCGGCCTATCCATAGAGGGACACCCCTCAAGGAGAACGTCCATGCCCCGCTCGATCTGGAAAGGCGCCGTCAGTTTCGGCCTGGTGCACATCCCCGTCTCGGTGGTCTCGGCGACCCGGCAGTCGGGCATCGACTTCGATTGGCTGGACGAACGCAGCCTCGACCCGGTGGGCTACAAGCGCATCAACAAGACCACCGGCAAGGAGGTGCCCAGCGAACACATCGTCAAGGGCATCGAACATGGTAAGGGCAAGTACGTGGTGCTCAGCGAGGACGAGATCCACAACGCCCTGCCCGAGGCCACCCGCACCATCGACATCCTGACCTTCGTCGAGGCGCGCGAGATCTCCATCCTGCACTTCGAGAAGCCCTATTACCTGGCGCCGGACAAGAATGGCGAAAAGGTCTATGCCCTGCTCCGTGACACCCTGAGCGCCGCCGGCAAGGTCGGGGTGGCCAACCTGGTGATGCACTCCAAGCAGCACCTGGCGGTGATCATGCCGCTGGGCGATACGCTGGTACTCAATACCCTGCGCTGGGCCGACGAGGTGCGGTCCGCGGAAGACGTCGGACTCGAAGGGTTGGACGCCAAGGTGAGCAAGAAGGAAGTGGACATGGCCCAGCGCCTGGTGGACGACATGACCGAGCAATGGGATCCGGACCAGTACCACGACACCTTCAAGGACAACGTCATGGCCTTGGTCGAGCGCAAGCTCAAGGATGGCAAGCTCGAAGCCGTCGCCGAGGAGCCCGAAACCGAAGACAGTGGCGCCGACGTCATCGACCTCACCGAATTGCTGCGCCGCAGCCTGGGTGGCAAGCAGGACAAGGCCAAGGATTCACCCAAGCCCAAGAGTTCTGGCCGCTCGACCAGTCGGCGTAGCCCTGCCGCCCGTCGCAAGGCCAAGTGAGGATCGCTGCCATGGCTCCTTTGACCAGCGAATACAACCGCAAGCGCAACTTCGACATCACCGCCGAGCCGCGTGACGAGGACAGCCCACGTCGACGCAAGGCCAAGGGCGCTCTGAGCTTCGTCATCCAGAAGCACGACGCGCGCCGGTTGCACTATGACTTCCGCCTGGAACTGGACGGCACCCTCAAGAGCTGGGCGGTGCCCAAGGGGCCCAGCCTGGACCCGGGTGAAAAGCGCCTGGCGGTGCAGGTCGAGGATCATCCCCTCGCCTATGGCAGTTTCGAGGGCAGCATTCCCGAAGGCCAGTACGGCGCGGGCGACGTCATCGTCTGGGATCGCGGCGAGTGGCAGGCCGATGGCGATGCGGCCGAGGGCTATGCCGCCGGCAAGCTCAAGTTCGAACTCAGGGGCGAAAAGCTGCGCGGCCACTGGACCCTGGTGCGCACCCGGTTGCAGGGTCATAGCGACAAACCTCAGTGGTTGCTGATCAAGGAACGCGACGACCAGGCCCGTGACATCGCCGACTACGACGTGACCGCCGCCGAGCCCGACAGCGTGCTGAGCGACAAGACCCTGCCGCGCCTGGGTCAGGGCAAGCAGACCAAGGCCAGCACCCGCTCGACCAGTCCCAAGCCGCCGGCACGCAGGGCCAAGGCGCGTAAGGCCGAATTACCGGAGACCCTGGAGGCGCAACTGGCCACCCTGGTCGACAGTCCACCCGCCGGCGACTGGCTGTACGAGGTGAAATACGACGGCTACCGCCTGCTCGCCCACATCGAAGGCGGCGAGGTGCGCCTCTTCACCCGTAGCGGCAACGACTGGACCGAGCGCCTGCCGGAACAGGCCCGGGCGCTGGCCGCGCTGGGCCTCGACAACGCCTGGCTGGACGGCGAGATCGTGGTCAACGACGGCCAGGGCGTCTCCAGCTTCCAGGCGCTGCAGAATGCCTTCGAGACCGGCAAGGCCACCCGCATCGCCTATTACCTGTTCGATATGCCCTATCTGAACGGTGCGGACCTGCGCGAGGTCCCGGTCGAGCAGCGCCGCGAGCTGCTGGGCAAGCTGCTGGAGGACAGCAACGGCAGCGACCTGCTGCGCTTTTCCGCCGCCTTCGAGGTGCCCGCCGATCGCATCCTGGCGAGTGCCTGCGAACTCGGTCTCGAGGGGGTTATCGGCAAGCGCCTGGGCAGCCCCTATCGCTCTCGGCGCAACAAGGACTGGATCAAGCTCAAGTGTGCCCACCGCCAGGAATTCATCATCGTCGGCTACACCCCGCCCAAGGGCGGGCGGCAGCACCTGGGCGCGCTCCTGGTGGCGCTGCATGATGAGCAAGGGGAGTTGCACTATGCCGGCAAGGTCGGCACCGGTTTCACCGCAGCGATGCTCAAACAACTGCATGGCAGATTCCAGCCGCTGATCGTAGAGCGGCCACCCGTGGTGGATCCGCCCAAGGGCGCCGCCTACCGCGAGGTGACCTGGCTGAAGCCCGAACAGCTGTGCGAAATCGCCTACGCCGAGATGACCCAGGATCGCATCGTCCGCCAGGGCGTCTTCCATGGCCTGCGCGACGACAAGCCAGCCCGGGAGATCGGGCTGGAGGAGGCGACTCCGGCCCGGGAGGCCGAGGCGGCGCCCCCCTCTGCCTCACGCCGCCCGTCCGCAGGCAAGGAGAGGGATGCCACCGTGGCCGGGGTACGCATCAGCCATCCGGAGCGGGTCATCGACGACGCCAGCGGCGCCCGCAAGCTCGACGTGGCCGGCTACTACGCCGCCGTCGCCGACTGGATCCTGCCGCACCTGGCCGACCGGCCCGTCGCCCTGGTCCGCACGCCCGAGGGCATCGCTGGCGAGCAAATCTTCCAGAAGCACAAGCAGACCCTGGCGATCCCCCACATCCGCGAACTGGATCCGGTACTGGATCCCGGCCACGCTCCCCTGATGGTCATCGACAGCCGCGAGGCGCTCATCGGTGCGGCCCAGATGGGTACGGTGGAACTCCATACCTGGAATGCCACCGCTGACCGTATCGAGCGCCCCGACCGCTTCATCCTCGATCTCGACCCTGATCCCGCCCTGCCCTGGTCGCGCATGGTGGAGGCGACGGAGCTGGTACTGACCCTGCTCGACGAGCTGGAGCTGCAGGCCTTCGTCAAGACCAGCGGCGGTCGCGGCCTGCACCTGGTGGTGCCCCTGGATCGGCGCCAGGACTGGGAGATCGTCAAGGCCTTCGCTCAGGCGGCAGCGCAGCACCTGGCCAATACCCTGCCCAAGCTCTTCGCCGCCAAGATGGGCGCGCAGAATCGCCAGGGGCGGATCTTCGTCGACTATCTGCGCAATCGCCATGGCGCCACCACGGTCAGCGCCTTTTCCCTGCGCGCCCGTCCGCACCTTGGCGTTTCGGTGCCCATCGCTCGCGAGGAGCTGTCGTCCCTGGAGGCGAGCGATCAATGGCGCTTCGACTCCCTGCTGCCACGCCTCGAAGCGCTCAAGGACGATCCCTGGGCCGGGTATGCCAAGGTGCGCCAGGGCCTCACGGCGGCACGGCGCAAACGGCTGGGCGTCGAGTAGCGACGCGCCTGCCGTCGGCCAACGTACCGCCTAAGCGAAACCCCTCCGCGTTGCCCGTGGTCTGCACTAACGAGCGTTGTCGTGGACAGCGCCGTCGCCAGCCACGGGATGGAGCCGATGTCGATCGATCTGGATAACCTTCAGGACACCCTGGACGAGTGGGCCTATGACGAGGTCACTCCTGCACTGCTGCAACACCGACTCCAGATTCTCAACCAGCGCGGCCTCGATCGCCTGCCGCTGCCAGGCCAGGGGCAGACCCTGGAGCGCTGGCGCGCCCTGGCCAAGGTAGCCAATCACGACCTGGGCCTGGTCAAGCTGTACGAAGGCCACACCGACGCCCTCGCCATCCTCAGCGAACTGGATGGCTTCGTGCCGCCGCCCGCCAGCCTCTGGGGTGTCTGGGCAGCCGAGCCGCCGGATGCCCGGCTGCTGGTGCGCTATGGCGCCGACAGCATGGTCACCCTGCACGGCCGCAAGTCCTGGTGCTCCGGTGCCGCTCTGGTCAGTCACGCCCTGGTCACCGCTTGGATGGACGACCATCCGATGCTGGTGGCGGTGGAAATGAATCAACCCGGCGTCGAGGTCACTCAGGACGGCTGGCGGGCGATCGGCATGCAGCATACGGGCAGCGTCGACGTGCTGTTCGATGGTGCAGCCGGCGTACTGGTCGGTGCCCCTGGCCGTTATCTGCATCGCCCTGGCTTCTGGCACGGCGGCGGGGGAATCGCCGCCTGCTGGTATGGCTCGGCCACCGCCCTGGCCGACACCCTGCGCGCCTACTGCAAACGCCATCGCGAGCCCCATGCCCTGGCCCATCTGGGCCACGTGGATGCCGCGTTGCTCGGCGCCGCGACCGCGCTGCGTCAGGCGGCCCACTGGATAGATCAGGAGCCTGTAGCGGACGCCCGCTATCCCATCTGCCAGCTACGGGCCCTGGTCGAACAGTGCGCCGAAATCGTCGTCCGCCATACCGGCCGGGCCTTTGGCGCCGCGCCGCTATGCCGCGACGCCTACTGCGCCCGCCATATGGCGGACCTGCCGGTCTACCTGCGCCAGAGTCATGCCGAGCGTGATCTGGCGGTACTGGGTGACCTCAATCTGCTGGAGGGTGCCCCTTGGCAACTGTAGGCGATCGTCAGATTCAAGGAGCCGGCACCACGCCCGAGGCCTGGCTACAGTGGTCCGGCTTTGGCGAGATGCCGGCCATCGAGGCGTCGCAACTGGTCCCGCCCGGACATCGCGCGGTGGTCGTCGCGCCGCATCCGGACGACGAGATCCTAGGCTGCGGCGGCCTGCTCTGCCAGCTGGGTGAACTGGGTCGCCGCCTGGCGCTGGTAGCGGTCACCGATGGCGACGGCAGCCACCCGCGATCCACCCTCTGGCCCACCACCCGACTGCGCAATACCCGTCCGCTGGAGACCCGCGAAGCCCTGCGCCGCCTGCGCCTGGAGCGCGCCACCGTGACGCGCCTGGCGATTCCGGATGGCCAGGTGAGCGAGCAGGAAGCCGTGCTGCAACAGCGGCTGCTGGAGTTCATCACGCCCGAGGACGTGGTCTTCGCCACCTGGCGGCTGGATGGCCATCCCGATCACGAAGCCACCGGCCGCGCTGCGGTGGAAGCCTGCCGGCTGCGTGGCGCTCGCTGCATCGAAGTACCGGTCTGGACCTGGCACTGGGCCGCTCCGGGTGACCCACGGGTGCCCTGGGAAAGAGCGCGCCGCCTGGATCTGGAAGAAGACGTTTTGGCGCTGAAGAAGCGTGCGGTGAATGCCTTCGGCAGTCAGTTGACCGAGGATGCCAGCACGGGACAGGGGCCGATCCTGCCGCCTGCGGTGGTCGCCCGTCTCACCCGTGCCTGGGAGGTCTATCTGACGTGACCGTCTCCATGAGCTATTTCGACTCCCTGTACGCCAGCAGTGAAGACCCCTGGGACTATCGCCATCGCTGGTACGAGGCGCGCAAGCGGGACCTGACCCTGGCCATGCTGCCCCACCGCCGCTACACCCAGGGCTACGAGCCGGGCTGTTCCACTGGTGAGCTGTCCAGGCGGCTGGCCGAGCGTTGCGAACGCCTGCTGGTCAGCGACGGCAACGCCTCCGCGGTCGCCACGGCCCGTGAGCGCCTGGCCGATCAGGCCCATGTCGAGGTACGCCACCTGCTGTTGCCGGACGCCTGGCCGGCAGGCGCCTTCGATCTCATCGTCATCAGCGAGATCGGCTACTACCTCGGCGAGAACGGCCTGGCGGCCTTGCTGGATCGCGCTCACAGCGCCCTGCTACCCGGCGGCGTCCTGCTCGGTTGCCACTGGCGCCACCCCATCGAAGGCTGCGCCCTGACCGGCGACCAGGTCCACGAACGCATGGCCGCCCTGCCCGGCCTGCATCGCCTGAGCCACCTCGAAGAATCCGATTTTCTCCTCACCCTCTGGTCCTCCGACCCCACCTCCGTCGCCCGCCGGGAGCAGCTTCTATGATAGGTGCCGTGATACCCGCTCATAACGAAGAGCAACACGTCGAACGCTGCCTGCAATCGGTGCTGCGCGCCGCGCGACATCCGGCGCTGCTGGGTGAAGCCGTCGAGATCGTCATCGTGCTGGACAGCTGCACCGACGGCACCGCCGACATCGTTCACCGCTTGCCGGTGACCGCCCTGGAGGTCTGGGCCTGCAACGTCGGCCTGACCCGGGCGACCGGTGCGGCGCACCTGATCCAGCGTGGCGCTCGCTGGCTGGCCTGCACCGATGCGGACTCCGAGGTGGCGCCGGACTGGTTCGCCGCCCAGCTCGCCTATGGCGCCGATGCCGTCTGTGGCGTAGTGGAGGTGGATGACTGGACGCCACATTCGCCTGGTCTGAGAGCCCGCTACGAGGCGGCCTATCACGACCGCGAAGGCCATCAGCACATCCATGGCGCCAACTTCGGCATTTCTACCGCAGCCTATCTGCAAGCCGGCGGCTTTCCGTCCATGACCGTGGACGAAGACGTCAGCCTGGTCACCGCGCTCAAGACCCAGGGCGCACGCATCGCCTGGAGCAACAGCGTACGCGTCCGTACCAGCTCACGGCTGGATTGCCGCGCGCGCGGCGGCTTCGGCGACTACCTGAATCTGCTTGGCGCTACCGCCTGACCCTTAGGCCCCCAGGGCGAAGGCCCCGGGTGTGGCGCCGAACTGCCGGCGAAAGGCGGCGATAAAGGCCGACGGCGAGTTGTAGCCGCAATCCAGCGCCACCTCGGTCACCGCGGCGCCCTGCTCCAGGCGCTCCAGGGCACTGATCAGCCGCAACCGCTGCCGCCAGGTTCTGAAGGTCAGCTCGGTATCCCGCAGAAAGGCCCGACTCAGGGTCTTTTCCGAGGCGCCCAGCACCCCGGACCACTGCGCCAGGGTACGATCGTCCGACGGATTGGCCGCCAGGGCCTCGCACAGCAGGCGCAGCCGGCCATCCTGGGGCGCCGGCAGCGATAGCCCCACCTCGGGCGCCGCCTGCAACTGATCCAGCATCACCGACACCAGCCTGCCCTCGGTACCGTCCTCGTCATACTCCCGGGCGAAGCCACTGAAGGTCTTGATCAGCTCACGGATCAACGGACTCACCGCCACCACCCGACAGCGCTCACCGACATAGGGCGCCGCCTCGGCACTGACATAGAGACTGCGCATCTCCGCCTTGGGCGAGGAACGCACCTGATGCTCGACATCGGCGGCGATCCACACCGCCCGCTGCGGTGGCGCCACATAACTGCCCTCGGCGGTGGTCACCGTGAGCACGCCCTTGATGGCATAGGACAGCTGCCCCCAGGGATGTCGGTGCCAGGGTGTCCAGGCCGGTTGCGCCAGGGATTCGACCCGGGCATAGAGGCGCCGTGGCAGGTTGGCGAGTTCGGGAACGGGACGTTCGACCGCAGAATGTCCGTTTGACGACATCATTGGGGCTTTTCGCGTTAGTCGGCTAGGTCAGGAGACGATAGCCTTGGGGCTATTCGCAGACAACCCGAGAGAGACCATGGCTCGTCCCCGCCTGATGCCCGATAACTTCACCCTAATGCTGGTCGCCACGGTGATTCTCGCCAGCGTGCTGCCCTGCCGGGGCCTCGCCGCCCAGATCGCCAACGTGGTGACCAACATCGCCATCGGCCTGCTGTTCTTCCTGCATGGCGCCAAGCTGTCGCGCCAGGCACTGGTGGCCGGCATCACCCATTGGCGGCTGCACCTGCTGGTGTTCGCCTTCACCTTCATCAGCTTTCCGCTGCTGGGCTGGGCGCTGCAGCCGCTGCTGGCGCCGCTGGTGACGCCCGAGCTCTATCTGGGCGTGCTGTTCATGTGCGCCCTGCCCGCCACGGTGCAGTCCTCCATCGCCTTCGTTTCCATGGCCCGCGGCAATGTCTCGGCGGCGGTCTGCAGCGCGTCGTTGTCCAGCCTGCTCGGTATCTTCCTCACGCCGCTGCTGGTCCGGCTGCTGCTTGACGCCCATGGCGGCTCGGATGGCCAGAGCACCCTGGATGCCATCGTCAAGATCTGCGTCCAGCTGCTGCTGCCCTTCGTCGCCGGCCAGCTGCTGCGCCCGGTGATCGGCCACTGGGTGGACCGCCACAAGGGCAAGCTCAAGTTCGTCGACCAGGGCTCCATCCTGCTGGTGGTCTATACCGCCTTCAGCGCGGCCGTAATCGAAGGCCTGTGGCGGGAGACCCCGATCCTGTCGCTGGTAGGCCTGGTGTTCATCTGCGCCACCCTGCTGACCCTGGTGCTGCTCGCCACCCGCTACAGCGCGCGGCTGCTGGGCATGAGCAAGGAAGACGAAATCACCGTGGTCTTCTGCGGTTCCAAGAAGAGCCTGGCCACGGGGGTGCCCATGGCCAAGGTGCTGTTCGCCGGCAGCACCATGGGGCCGGTGCTGCTGCCGATCATGCTGTTCCACCAGATCCAGCTGATGGTCTGCGCGGTGCTGGCCCAGCGCTACGCCAAGCGTGAGGCGGTAGCGCCTGTCACGCCCGTGGTAGCGCCGCTACCCAAGTGATGCGCGCGGTGGCGAGGCGCCCGATCAGCGCGCCTCGTCCTCGCGAACCGGTTTGCGCATGGTGACCCACTCTTCCGCGGCGGTGGGATGGATGCCCAGGGTGTCGTCGAAGCAGGCCTTGGTCGCCCCCGCCTTGAGGGCGATGGCCAGGCACTGGATCTGCTCGCCGGCGTCCGGCCCCACCATGTGGCAACCCAGCACCTGATCGCTGTCGGCATCCACCACCAGCTTCATCAGGGTGCGCTCCTGCACCTCGGTCAAGCTCAGCTTGGTCGGCCGGAAGCTGCTCTGGAAGATCTTCAGCCGGTGGCCACGCTCGCGCGCCTCCTCCTCGCTCAGGCCGATGCTGGCCAGGTTGGGCAGGCTGAAGACCGCGCTGGCGATCAGGTCGTAGTTCAGCGGGCGATAGCTGTCGGGGCTGAACAGGTGTCGCGCCAGGGTCATGCCCTCGGCCAGCGCCACCGGAGTCAGTTGCACCCGACCGATGACATCGCCGATGGCGTAGATCGATGGCTCCGTGGTCTGGAAGGTCTCGCCGACCTCGATGAAGCCGCGCTCGTCCAGGGTGACGCCGGTGTTTTCCAGGCCCAGGTCATCCAGCATCGGCCGACGGCCAGTGGCATAGAAGACGCAATCGGCTTCCAGGAGGCGCCCGTCCTTCAGCGTCACCTGCAGGCTGCCATCGGCGGCCTTGTCGATCCGCGCCACGTCGGCGTTGAACTGCAGATCATGGCCACGTTTGAGCATCTCGTCGCGCAGGTGCTCGCGCACGCCCTGGTCGAAGCCGCGCAGGAACAGTTCGCGGCGATACAGCAGGGTGGTCTTGGTGCCCAGGCCCTGGAAGATCGAGGCGAATTCCACGGCGATGTAGCCACCGCCTACCACCACCACCCGCTTGGGCAGCTCCGGCAAGTAGAAGGCTTCGTTGGAGGTGAGGGCATGCTCGCGACCGGGGAAATCCGGCACGTCCGGCCAGCCACCGGTGGCGATGAGGATGCGCTCGCAGCGATAACGCCGGCCTTCCACCTCGACGGTGTGGGGATCGAGGATGCGGGCATGGGCCTCCAGCAGGGTCACTCCGCTGTTGACCAGCAGGGCGCGGTAGATGCCGTTCAACCGGCGGATCTCGTGATCCTTGCTGGCGACCAGGGTATTCCAGTCGAAGGCCGGGACCTCGGCGTCCCAGCCATAGCCCCGGGCCTGACGGAATTCATCGCGAAAGGAAGCGCCGTAGATGAAGTATTTCTTGGGCATGCAGCCCACGTTCACACAGGTCCCGCCGAGGTAACGGCTTTCCGCTACCGCCACCCGGGCCCCGAAGTCGGCGGCGAAACGCGCCGCGCGCACGCCGCCCGAACCGGCGCCGATCACGAAGAGGTCGAAATCATAGGTCGTCATGGAGCTCTCTCTCTGCTGCTGCTGGCGCCAGCATAACGCAAGGCCACCCCGGGCAGCGGCGCGGCTGGCCAACCGCCAGAAACGACGAGGCCACCCGCAGGTGGCCTCGTCCATCGCACAGGGCGTCTTACAGCGCCTTGTACAGATTCTCGAAGCAGAAGTTGGTGGCTTCCACGAAGCCTTCCGCGCTACCGCAATCGAAACGCTGCCCCTTGAATTTGTAGGCCAGTACGCAACCGTCCTGGGCCTGCTTCATCAGGGCATCGGTGATCTGGATCTCGCCACCCTTGCCCGGCTCGGTCTGTTCGATCAGGTCGAAGATGTCCGGGGTCAGGATGTAGCGGCCGATGATCGCCAGGTTGGACGGCGCATCTTCCGGCTTGGGCTTCTCGACCATGTTGTTCACCCGGTAGATGTCGTCACGGATCATCTCGCCGGCGATCACACCGTACTTGTTGGTCTCGTTGGCCGGGACTTCCTGGATGGCCACGATGGAGCAACGGAACTGGTTGTACAGCTTGACCATCTGCTTGAGGACGCTGTCGCCTTCCAGGTTCAGGCAGAGGTCGTCCGCCAGGACCACGGCGAAAGGCTCGTCACCGATCAGCGGGCGGCCGGTCAGGATGGCGTGACCCAGGCCCTTCATTTCCACCTGACGGGTGTAGGAGAAGGTGCAGTTGTCGATCAGCTTGCGAATGCCGACCAGGTACTTTTCCTTGTCGGTGTTCTTGATCTGGCTTTCCAGCTCGTAGCTGATGTCGAAATGGTCTTCCAGCGAGCGCTTGCCACGACCGGTGACGATCCCGATCTGATGCAGGCCCGCCTCCAGAGCTTCCTCCACGGCGTACTGCACCAGCGGCTTGTTCACAATGGGCAGCATTTCCTTGGGCATGGCTTTGGTCGCAGGGAGAAAACGAGTGCCATAGCCGGCTGCCGGAAACAGACATTTGGTGATCATGGGAGTCCTTTGATCTGTACGTGAAGGCAAAACGAACGGCGGTCTATCCAGCCGCTTGTCGCATACAATGCCCGAAGCGCGCGACGCTGGAAATAGCCAGGCATGGGCGCTCTGTGGACGTGCGGATACGACTCCAGGATTGCCTTCCGGTTCTGCGCAAAGCTGCAAAGAACTGCTATCGTCCAAAGTTTGGAACCAGCGTCACGACTCCGCGGATAGATCTCGACATGAAGAAATGGATGCTCCCGTTGCTGTGTGTTTCCCTCGCCGGCTGCTCCCTGGGCGGTCACCACGAGGTAGCGGAAACGCGGCCGCTCAGCGCGGAACAGACCACCCTGCTGCGCCAGAACGACCTTTTGCAGGCCAAGCTGCTGGTATTGGGTGGCAGCGAAGAACAGCTCAAGCTCGCGGATGCCCTGCTCTTGCGCAACGGCGGGACCAGTGCCGATGGCGAGGTGGAGTTCTATCGCGCGGTGATCGCCATCAAGCAGGGCCCGCAGACCGATGATGTCCTGGAATTGCTGAACGCCTCTGCCGATCATCGTTATCCGCTGGCCTATGCCCTGCTCTATCGCCTGTACACCGATCCCTTCCTGGTTCCTGAAGCGGATCCCATCCAGGCGCAGACCTACAAGAGCGCCTATGGCGAGCTGGCGGTGGCCAAGAGTGGCTATCCGTCCTTCGACAAGGCCGTGGAAGTCACCCGCCAGCTGGCGCCCTGAGCCGCCCCTCTAGCCGGCCGCTTTGCGGCCGTTCACAGTCTGGCACTGGCGAATGAGCAGCCGTTGACCTTTCCTTCATGTGAATGATGTCAATGGGCCGCACGACGGTAGCATCGAGCCTCTACCGTCCGCCGCCCAGAGCCATTCCCATGTCCTCGCTTGGCAAGCTGTCACCCGATATCGTTGCCGCCCGCACCGTGACGCAGCGGCTCGTCCTGCTGCTGATCGGGTTCTTCGCGCTGGCCATCCTGCTGACGCGGCTGCCGACCTTCATCAACGCCGCCAGTGGCGAAACCTGGCAGATCCGTGGCGGCCAGATTCCGCTGATGCAGTATCCCTCGATGCCGGAGCGCAGCGTGGTCGCCAATCGCCAACTGCTCGCCATGCTCGAACCAGGGGACCGCATCCTGGTCCTCGAAAGCGCGCCCTTCCGCCCCTGGAAGAAGGTCATGCTGATCGGCGAAGACAGTCGCATCGGCTGGATTCGCGTCACTCCGGCGCTGGGCGCGATCCGCCTGGAATGACGCCCGTCCCGGTGCGCGACGACAGCAGTCGCAGGACCCGGGTGTCATGCCAGCGATACCAGCGTTCATGGCCCAACCGTTGCGCCTGGCGATGCTCCGGATGGGCACCCCAGGCCGCGACCGCGGCTTGGTCGGTCCAATAGGACAGGGTGATGCCCAGGCCATCGGCGCCGCGTACCGATTCCACCCAGAGAAAACCCGGTTGCGCCTGCGCCAGCTCCAGCATGCGCGCCGCCATGCGCTCATAGGCCGGATCGTCGTCTGCCCGTTGCGAGACGAAGGCGATCACCACACAATCGGGCGGTAGGTCCGGCCGGCTCATGGTTGTAGTCTCCGCGCTGCGACCACGGCCTCCAGCCAGGCGCGCACCGCGGCGGGCACCCGGCCGGTCAGCGCTTCACGCTCGGGCTGATAGAGGGTGCCGAAGTGGCAGGGCTGGGTACCCAGCTCGAAGGCCACGGGCACCTCTTCCTCATCCCAGGCCAGTACCCGCCAGCCGGCGGCGAGCAAGGCCGGCAGGTACTCGGGATTTACGCCGAAGCGACAGTGATAGCTGGCCTGCGCCCGCAGACCGCCCTCGCCCTCCGCCAGGCGCGAACCAGGCTCCAGGCGGAGATCATTGTGATACTCGATGCGGGCACAGCTCAGGGGCGCCAGCAGCGCTCGCGACGTCAGCGGATCCTCCTCGGGGTGGGCCGCATCCGTCCATCCCAACACGGCATGAGCGTACTCCAGCAGGGCGTACTGCAGCCCGCCACAGGTACCGAGAAAGGGAATCCGTCGTTCACGGGCGGTGCGGATGCTCGCCAGCACCCCGTCTCGATTACGGTAGGGACTACCCGGCACGCACCAGAGGCCATCGCACTCAGCCAGGGCGCCATCGGCCGCCACACTCGGCAGCCAGCGTGATCGCAACGTGATGCCCAATGTCCTGGCGGTCAGCGCCAGGGCCTGGGGGATGGCCTGATGAGCCACGATGGAAGCGTCCTGGTCACCCAGGAGCACGATTTCGTAAGACGTCATGACGGATACCTGCAGGCGTGGAAGGTCCGACCGACTCTAGGGCGTCGGGGCCGCGGTTTTAATAGGCGTCGCGGACAGCAGGCCTTGCGCCACTGCCCTGTTGGTCACCGTCCAGTCAGGCGAGCCAAAAAAAGCGCCCGGTACCGCTGCTGTACCGGGCGCCGGATACCGCGCGATCAGGGCGCCGGATTGGGCTGGTCGACGTGGATGGCTTCGATGGCGGCCAGGGTTTCCTGGTCCAGTACCAATTCGCTGCTCGCCAGGTTGCTCTCCAGCTGGGCAAGCGAGGTGGCGCCGATGATGTTGCTGGTCACGAAGGGCCGGCTGGTGACGAAGGCCAGGGCCATCTGCGCCGGATCCAGACCGCGTTCCCGTGCCAGCTCGACATAGGCCTGGGCAGCCCTTTGCGCCTGGGGATTACTGTAGCGCTGGAAGCGTTCGAACAGGGTCAGCCGCGCCCCTTCCGGGCGCGCGCCCTGCAGGTACTTGCCCGCCAGCACGCCGAAGGCCAGCGGCGAATAGGCCAGCAGGCCCACCTGCTCGCGGATGGCCTGCTCGGCCAGGCCCACCTCGAAGCTGCGATTGAGCAGGTTGTAGGGATTCTGGATGGAGACCACCCGCGGCCAACCCCGGGTCTCGCTCAGGTGCAGGAATTGCTGGACGCCCCAGGGCGTCTCGTTGGACAGCCCCACATGGCGGACCTTGCCCGCGCGCACCAGGCCGTCGAGGGCCTCCAGGGTCTCTTCGAGGGGCGTGAAGGCCGCCTCGCTGTGCTCGTAGCCCAGCTGACCGAAGTAGTTGGTGCGGCGATCCGGCCAGTGCAGCTGGTAGAGATCCAGATAGTCGGTGTTGAGCCGCTGGAGACTGGCCTCCAACGCCGCGGTGAGATTGGCCTTGGTAAAGGCCAGACCACCCTCGCGGATATAGTCCATGTCGCGCCCCGGACCGGCCGCTTTGCTGGCCAACACCCAGTCGGCGCGATCGCCATGCCGACGGAAGTAGTTGCCGATGATGGTCTCGGTGCGGGTATAGGTCTCGGCACGTGGCGGCACCGGATACATCTCCGCCGTGTCGATGAAATTGACCCCAGCGGCCTTGGCGGCGCGCAGTTGTTCGAAGGCCTCGGCCTCGGTGTTCTGCTCACCCCAGGTCATGGTGCCCAGCGCGATGGCGCTAACCTTGAGATCGGTACGACCCAGCGATCGAAAGTGCATCAGGAAGCTCTCTGTCGGTGCGGAAGTCGTACAAGTTAGCAGGAGGCTGCCCGCTCTGCCCATCGCGCCGATGAGCCTTTCGATCGGGCGCCGACCACCGCACCCTCGCCAGGTGCGCCGCGAATCCGTAGAATGCCGCCCCGCCTCAGCGCCCTGGGTTCCCTCACCCCAGGTAACCAAAAAAGGACTGCCCATGTCTGCCTTGCTTGTCACCCCGCAGCGTGCCCTGGTGGCCGCGCTCGTCGCTTTCCATATCCTCATCATCATCGCCAGCAACTACCTGGTGCAGTTGCCGCTGCAGCTGTTCGGCTGGCACACCACCTGGGGCGCCTTCAGCTTCCCCTTCATCTTCCTGGCCACCGACCTCACCGTCCGGGTGATGGGCAAGGCGCCGGCCCGCCAGGTCATCGCCCGGGTGATGCTCCCAGCGCTAGTGGTTTCCTACGCGGTCTCGGTGCTGTTCCAGGACGGCGGCTTCCAGGGCTGGGCGGCGCTGGCCGCGCTCAACGTCTTCGTCCTGCGCATCTCCCTGGCCAGCTTTTGCGCCTATGTGCTCGGCCAGTTGCTCGACATCCAGGTGTTCGACCGGCTGCGGCGTTCGCGCCACTGGTGGCTGGCGCCTACGGTCTCGACCCTGTTCGGCAACGCCCTCGATACCCTGGCCTTCTTTTCCATCGCCTTCTGGCACAGCGACAATCCCTTCATGGCCAGCCACTGGCCGGAGATCGCCCTGGTGGACTACGGCGTCAAGCTGACGGTCAGCCTGCTGCTCTTCGTCCCCCTCTACGGCGTGCTGCTGCGCTCATTGGTGCCCCAGGCCTGGGCGCGTCGTCCGGACCTCGCCTGAGGCCAGGATTGCTGGCGGGCAGGGCTTGGCCCTAGAGTGATGCCCTCTTCACTGCCCAGGGTCCCGCCATGCTCGCCACTGCCCTCGCCCGCTTTCCGCGCCTGACGCTGCAACCCTCGGCGACCCCGCTGGAGGTCCTGCCGCGGCTCTCGGCAGAGCTGGGCCGACCGGTCTACTGCAAGCGCGACGACACCACCAGCCTGGCCCTGGGCGGCAACAAGGTGCGCAAGCTGGAATACCTGGTCGCCGAGGCGCTGGGCGCCGGCGCCGACACCCTGGTGACCGCCGGGGCCATCCAGTCCAATCATGTCCGTCAGACCGCCGCCGTCGCCGCGCAACAGGGCCTGGCCTGCGTCGCCCTGCTGGAAAATCCCATCGCCACCGCGGATCACGGCTATCTGCACGGCGGCAATCGCCTGCTGCTGGAACTGTTCGGTGCCGAGATCAGGTCGGTCGCCGCACTCGACGACCCGATCCGCCAGCTGGAGGCCGAAGCCGCGCGCCTGCGCCAGCAAGGACGCAAGCCCTGGGTGATCCCCATTGGCGGCTCCAGCGCCCTGGGCGCCCTCGGCTATGTGCGTGCGGGTCTGGAACTGGACGCTCAGTTGGACGCCCTGGATCTGCAACCCGCGGCCATCATCCTGGCCTCCGGCAGTGCCGGCACCCAGGCCGGCCTGGATCTGGCCTTGCACCATTTGCGCCCCGACCTGCCGGTGATCGGCGTCACCGTCTCCCGTACCCAGGCCGACCAGTTACCCAAGGTCACCCTGCTGCGCCAGCAACTGGCCGAGCTGCTGGGCGTCGCGCTGCCCCAGGATCCGCCGCAACTGCGCGACGGCTACTTCGGCCCCCGCTATGGCGAACCCAATGCCGGGACCCTGGCGGCCATTCGCCGGCTGGGCCAGCTGGAAGGCCTGGTGCTCGACCCGGTCTACACTGGCAAGGCCATGGCCGGCCTGCTGGACCTGGTGGCGAGCGGCGCCCTGCCACCCGGCCCGCTGGTCTTCCTGCACACCGGCGGCGCGCCGGGCACCTTCGCCTATGGCGACTGGTTGGCGTGATCGGCTAGCCAACGAACTGGACGATGGCATAACGTCAGCAGTTTTCGGACTTGGGATGTCAGATCAGACACCCCCATAGTGGCGCACCCTCACAACCTCAAGGATTTCCTTCATGCGCAAGCCTCTCCCCCAGCGTCTGCTCCGTAGCGCCGCCCTGCTGTTGGCCCTGGGCCTGGCCCACCAGGCCACCGCCCAGGCGGAAGACCTCCTGCAGACCGTCAAGCAGCGCGGCGAACTCGTCGTCGGCCTGGAAGGCACCTACCCACCCTTCAGCTTCCAGAACGAACAGGGCCAACTGACCGGGTTCGAAGTGGACTTCGCCAAGGCCCTGGCCAAGGAGCTGGGCGTCGATGCCAAGATTCAGCCCGGCAAGTGGGATGGCCTGCTGGCCGCCCTGGAATCCCGTCGCCTGGACGTGGTGATCAACCAGGTCACCATTAGCGACGAGCGCAAGAAGAAATACGATTTCTCCACCCCCTACACCGTCTCCGGCATCCAGGCCCTGGTGCGCAAGGACGACGTCGACAGCATCAAGACCGCCGCCGATCTCGCCGGCAAGAAGGTCGGTGTCGGCCTGGGAACCAACTACGAGCAGTGGCTGCGCCAGAACGTACCCAAGGCGGACGTGCGCACCTACGAAGACGATCCCACCAAGTACCAGGACCTGCGCGTCGGCCGCATCGACGCCATCCTCGTCGACCGCCTCGCCGCCCTAGAATTGCTGTCCAAGACCAAGGATCGTCTGGCCCTGGCCGGCGAACCTTTCAGCCGCCAGGAGTCGGGCATCGCCGAACGCAAGGGTGATCCGGAATTCCATGCCGCGGTCGACCAGGCCATCGCCAAGCTGCGCGCCGACGGCACCCTGGCCAAGATCTCCGAGAAGTGGTTCAAGGCCGACGTCACCCAATGAGCGACACGCTACAGCTCCTGCTCGATTCGCTGCCCTTCCTCCTGAAGGGCGCGATCTGGACCGTGGTCCTCAGCCTCGGCGGCATGTTCTTCGGCCTGCTGCTGGGCTTCGGCCTGGCCCTGTTGCGTCGCTCCCAGAGTCTGCCGCTACGCAGCCTGGCGCGGCTGTACATCTCGTTCTTCCGGGGTACGCCGCTGCTGGTGCAGCTGTTCGTCATCTACTACGGCCTGCCCGAGCTGGGTCTGCAGCTCGATCCGCTGCCGGCGGCGCTGATCGGCTTCTCGCTGAACATGGCCGCCTACACCGCGGAAATCATCCGCTCGGCCATCGGCGCCATCGACCGCGGCCAATGGGAAGCCGCTGCCAGTATCGGCATGACGCCGTTGCAGACCCTGAGGCGGGCCATCCTGCCCCAGGCCCTGCGCATCGCCCTGCCGCCACTGGGCAACAGCTTCATCTCGCTGGTGAAGGACACCTCGCTGGCCGCCACCATCCAGGTGCCTGAGCTGTTCCGCCAGGCCCAGCTGATCACTGCCCGCACCTTCGAGATCTTCAGTCTCTACCTGGCGGCAGCGCTGCTCTACTGGGTGCTGGCGAGCCTGCTGTCGACCCTGCAGAACCGCCTGGAACGGCACTACGGACGCCACATCAACGAACGAGGCCCGTCATGATCGAGGTGCAGGGGCTGTCCAAGTCCTTCCGGCAGCAGACCGTGCTCCAGGCCATCGACCTCCAGGTGGCTCAAGGCGAGGTGGTGGCCATCATCGGTCCCAGCGGTTCGGGCAAGACCACCCTGCTGCGTTGCCTGAATCTGCTGGAGACCCCAGAGGCCGGCAGCATCCGCCTGGGGGACCTGCGCATCGATGCCAACCGGCCGCTGAAGGCCCAGCAGGGCAGCATTCGCACGTTGCGCCAGCGCATGGGCTTCGTCTTCCAGAACTTCAATCTGTTTCCCCATCGCACCGCGCTGGAGAACGTGATCGAGGGTCCCCTCATCGTCCAGGGCGAGCCGCGCGATACCGCCCTCGTCCGCGGTCGCGAGCTGCTGGCCAAGGTCGGGTTGGCCGACAAGGTCGACAGCTATCCAGGGCAGCTATCGGGTGGCCAGCAGCAGCGGGTCGCCATCGCCCGGGCGCTGGCCATGCGCCCCCAGGCCATCCTCTTCGACGAACCCACCTCGGCGCTGGATCCCGAACGGGTCGGCGAGGTGCTGGAAACGATCCGTGGGCTGGCCCAGGAGGGTCGCACCCTGCTCATCGTCACCCACGAGATGGCTTTCGCCCGCGACGTCGCCCACCGGGTGCTGTTCATGGACGGTGGACGCATCGTCGAGCAGGGCCCGGCGGCCGAGTTGTTCAATCACCCACGCGAGGAACGAACCCGGCGCTTTCTCGCCAAGTTCGCTCGTGACAACGC
This sequence comes from Pseudomonas sp. MS15a(2019), assembly GCF_013277805.1. Lineage (NCBI taxonomy): Bacteria > Pseudomonadati > Pseudomonadota > Gammaproteobacteria > Pseudomonadales > Pseudomonadaceae > Pseudomonas > Pseudomonas sp. MS15a(2019). Next base: position 10,385 of record NZ_VBTN01000003.1, on the reverse strand, counting down.
CGCCGACTACTCCTGAGCCAGACCGGCGCAGCCCTGCAGGCTGGCCTGGCTGACGTTGCTGTTGGCCGGCACGCCATGGGTCAGCCAGACGTTGCCGCCGATGGTCGAGCCCTGGCCGATGGTGATGCGCCCGAGGATGGTGGCCCCGGCATAGATCACCACGTCGTCCTCGACGATGGGATGGCGCGGGTGCCCCTTCTTGAGGTTGCCCTCGGCATCGGCCGGGAAGCGCTTGGCGCCCAGGGTCACGGCCTGATAGATGCGTACCCGGTCACCGATGATGCAAGTCTCGCCAATCACCACGCCCGTGCCATGGTCGATGAAGAAGCCTTCGCCGATCTGGGCGCCCGGATGGATATCGATCCCGGTCGCCGAATGCGCCCGCTCACTGACCATGCGCGCCAGCAACGGCAAACCGCTGCGATAGAAGTGATGGGCGATGCGGTGATGGATCATCGCATGGATGCCCGGATAGCAGAGCAGCACCTCGTCCACGCTGCGCGCCGCGGGATCGCCCTGGTAGGCGGCGATCACGTCGGTATCCAGCAGACGGCGCAGGTCCGGCAACGCCAGGGCGAAGGCCTGCACCAGCCGGCGCGCCTCGTCGGCGCGATTGACGCCATTCTCGCCACGCTGCTTGGCGAAATAGTCCAGCTCCAGCTTCGCCTGGATCATCAACGCATTGAGCGCGCGCTCCAGCTCGAAGCCGACATAGAAGTCCTCGCTTTCCTGGCGCAACTGATCCGGACCGAGGCGCAGCGGAAAGAGCGCACCGCTCAGGGATTCGATCACGCTGGCCATGACGCTACGCGACGGCAATTCGCGGCCGCTGAATTCGCGGAAGCGTCCATGGGTCTCGCGCCATTGGCTGCGCGCCTCATGCAGTTCACCGACGATCCGTCCTAGTTGCCAGTCATTGCCGCCCGTGGATTGCCCGTTAAGTTCGCTCATAAGTCATCTATCCAGTTGCCAGGCTGACGAGGATAAAGTATCCGCTGATCCCTGACAGCCCACGTCGCGCCAGGCGCGCTAAGCTGTCGCCCTTTGTTCATCAAGGAACGCCGCCCATGATCGCCTCCCCGCTGGTCACCGCCACCTGGCTGCAGGAGCAACTCGGTCGCCCGGATCTGCTGATCCTCGATGCCAGTCTCTACCTGCCCAACGAACCCCAGATCGCCGACGAGACCTATCGACAGCAGCACATCCCGGGTGCCCTGCGCTTCGATATCGAACACTTCTCCGATCCGGACACCCCGCTGCCGCACATGGTCCCCAGCGCGGGCCGTTTCGCCCGCCTCGCGGGCGAATTGGGCGTCACCCCCGAGACGACCCTGGTGGTCTACGACCAGAAGGGCCTTTTCTCTGCTGCCCGGGCCTGGTGGCTGTTCCGCCTGTTCGGCCACGACCAGGTGATGGTGCTCGATGGCGGCCTGCCACTCTGGCGGGAACAGGGCCTGCCGCTGGAGGCCGGTGAAAACCAGCCCAGCCCGCAGCCGCCCTACCCGGTCATCTTCAACAATCGCCTGCTGTGTGGCCTGGGCGATGTGCAGACCGCGCTCAGCCTGGGCCAGACCCAGGTCCTCGATGCCCGCGGCGCCAAGCGCTTCACTGGCGAAACTCCCGAACCACGCCCAGGCGTGGCCTCTGGTCATATGCCCGGCAGCCAGAATCTGCCCTACGACAGCCTGCTGACCGCGGCCGGTACCCTGCTGCCACCCCAGGAGCTGCGCCAGCGCTTCCAGGCACTGGGTATAGATGGCCTGCATCCGGTGATCACCAGCTGCGGCAGTGGCGTCACCGCCGCGGTACTGCTGCTCGCCCTCAGCGTCGCCGGCCTGCCGGATGGTCGACTCTACGACGGCTCCTGGAGCGAATGGGGTCAGCATCCTGCTACGACTAAGGCGCTGGGCCCGGCCTGAGGCAGGCTAAGTCACTGATTTGCCTCAATACCTGTAGTATCCGATAGAGACGCCCAATCGTTGGCATCGCCTTTAACAATGAGGTGAATCGTCAAAATGCGATTAGTATGCGTCCTATCGATTTCAACCCTGACTTAAACCCATCAAGGAGTCATCAATGTCCCTGATCAACACCGAAGTGAAGCCTTTCACCGCGACCGCCTACCACAACGGCAAATTCGTCCAGGTGACCGAGGCCGATCTGAAGGGCAAGTGGTCCGCCATCGTCTTCTACCCGGCCGACTTCACCTTCGTGTGCCCCACCGAACTGGAAGACCTTGCTGACCTGTACCCCGAGTTCCAGAAGCTGGGCGTCGAGATCTACGGCGTGTCCTGCGACACCCATTTCGCGCACAAGGCTTGGCACGACACCTCGGAAGCCATCAAGAAGGTGAACTACCCGCTGGTAGGCGATCCCACCGCTCGCTTGGCACGCAACTTCGAAGTCCTGATCGAAGAAGAAGGCCTGGCCCTGCGTGGCACCTTCCTGATCAACCCGGAAGGCCAGATCAAGCTGTGCGAAATCCACGACAACGGCATCGGCCGTGACGCCAGCGAACTGCTGCGCAAGGTCCGCGCTGCCCAGTACGTCGCCAACCACCCGGGCGAAGTCTGCCCCGCCAAGTGGAAAGAAGGCGAAGCGACCCTGACCCCCTCGCTGGACCTGGTCGGCAAGATCTAACGCCCGCCTGATCTAGCCCGAGCGCCCGGGCGCCTTGCCCGCGCGCTCTTTTTTTGCCCATTTTTTACGGAAGCCACGTCGCCATGTTGGACGCCAATCTGAAAGCCCAGCTCAAGACCTACCTCGAACGCGTCACGCGCCCCATCGAGATCGTCGCGTCCCTCGACGATGGCGCGAAGTCCCGTGAAATGCACAGCCTGCTGCAGGACATCGCCAGCCTGTCCGATCAGGTCAGCCTAAGCACTGACGGCAGCGATGCGCGTCGTCCCTCCTTCGCCCTGCTGACCCCAGGTCAGAACATCGACCTGCGCTTCGCCGGCCTGCCCATGGGCCACGAATTCACTTCCCTGGTCCTGGCCCTGCTGCAGGTGGGCGGTCATCCCTCCAAGGCCAGCCAGGACGTCATCGAGCAGGTCAAGGCCCTCGACGGCGACTACCAGTTCGAAACCTATTTCTCCCTCTCCTGCCAGAACTGCCCGGACGTGGTGCAGGCCCTGAACCTCATGGCCGTGCTCAATCCCCGGGTCAAGCACGTTGCCGTCGACGGCGCCCTGTTCCAGGACGAGGTCGAGCGTCGCCAGATCATGGCCGTGCCCAGCGTCTACCTGAACGGCGAACCCTTCGGCCAGGGCCGCATGGGCCTGGAAGAAATCGTCGCCAAGCTCGACACCGGCGCCGCTGCCCGCTCCGCCGACAAGCTCAACGCCAAGGACGCCTTCGACGTTCTGGTCATCGGTGGTGGCCCTGCCGGTGCCGCCGCAGCCGTCTACGCCGCACGCAAGGGCATTCGTACCGGCGTCGCCGCCGAGCGTTTCGGCGGTCAGGTACTGGACACTCTGGCTATCGAGAACTTCATTTCCATCAAGGAGACCGAAGGTCCGAAACTGGCCATGGCGCTGGAAGAGCACGTCAAGCAGTACGAAGTCGACATCATGAACCTGCAGCGCGCCGAGCAGCTGATCCCGGCCCACGAAGCCGGCGGCCTGCATGAGGTTCGCTTCACCGATGGCGGCTCGCTCAAGGCCAAGACGCTGATCCTCGCCACCGGTGCCCGCTGGCGCGAAATGAACGTCCCGGGCGAGCAGGAATACCGCAACCGCGGCGTGGCCTACTGCCCGCACTGCGACGGCCCCCTGTTCAAGGGCAAGCGCGTCGCCGTGATCGGTGGCGGCAACTCGGGTGTCGAGGCCGCCATCGACCTCGCCGGCATCGTCGCCCAGGTGACTCTGATCGAGTACGACGGCCAGTTGCGTGCCGACGCCGTGCTGCAGCGCAAGCTGTTCAGCCTGCCCAACGTGACCGTCATCACCAGCGCCCTCACCAGTGAAGTCAAGGGTGACGGCCAGAAGGTCAACGGCCTGGTCTACAAGGATCGCAACTCCAGCGAATTCCATCACATCGACTTGGAAGGCGTTTTCGTACAGATCGGCCTGGTGCCCAATACCGATTGGCTCAAGGGCACCGTCGAGCTGTCGCCGCGTGGCGAGATCGAAGTGGACGCCCGTTGCCAGACCTCCCTGCCCGGCGTCTTCGCCGCAGGCGACGTCACCACCGTGCCCTACAAGCAGATCGTCATTGCTCTGGGCGAAGGCGCCAAGGCGTCCCTGGCCGCCTTCGATCACCTGATCCGCACCAGCGTCTGATTGGTCTCGTGCTCTTTTCTCAGCCCGGCAACCGCCGGGCTTTTTTTCGTCTGGCGCTTTTCCGCTGCGCCCTGGCATGTTTCTCGCTGCAACCTAACCAGGCGTCATAAAGATGGGCACGAACGGTCTAGGAGTTCTTCCCGGACTTTCGTTAGGATCTTAGTGCCGGGTTCCTAGACCTGGCAGCTCCAGCGGTTGAGGACCAGGCGACATATGCATAGACAGATTTCTTCCAGCACCCACGATTCCTATCCCCCCAAGCTGGCGCCCGCCACCCCGCTCACCCATCCTGAACTCGTAGCCTCTCTGGAGGCCACCCTGGCCCAACGCCAACCCGGCCCGGTGTGGCTGTTCGCCTACGGCTCGCTGATCTGGCGCCCCGAGTGCCCCGCCGTCGCCGTGCGCCGGGCTCGGGTACATGGCTATCACCGTGGCCTCTATCTCTGGTCCCAGCTACACCGCGGCACCCCCGAGCAGCCTGGCCTGGTACTGGGCCTGGATCGCGGCGGCTCCTGCTCGGGCTTCGCCTACCAGTTGCCCGATGATCAGCTGGACGATCATCTGCTGGCGCTCTGGAAACGGGAGATGCCGGATGGGTCCTACCGCCCCCGCTGGCTGCAATGCCACCTGGAAGACGGCAGCAAGGTGCAGGCGCTCGGCTTCGTGCTGAAGCGCAATCTGCCCTGCTACGCCGGCAGCCTGCCCGATGACATCCTCAACCGCGTCCTGACCGAAGCCTGCGGCCATTTCGGCACCACCCTGGAATACGTCGAGCGCACCATCACGGCGCTCAGGGCCCACGCCATGCCCGATCGCAACCTGGAAGCCCTGCTGCAGCGCTATCGCAGCGCTCCGCTGCTGGAGGCCATGCAGGGATGAGGCAACGTCAGATCGACCCCCACAAGCTACTGCTCAGCAAATGGACGGCTGTCCAGCCACGCGAACGGCAAAAGCACTTCATCGTCACCCGGGTTCATACCCCGGAAGTCGAGAGCGACCCCATCTCGCAGATAGATCTGCAAGCCGTTCTCACTCGTCGTACCTGGACGCTGGACTGGCACGAGTTGCAGGATGCAGAATGCTGGCTGCAAGGCTGGCAATGAAACTCCGAAAGCAGGGCCGGGATTTTGCGACTAGCATCGCGATATGACGGCACTTTTCTGCAAAGGTGAAACCCTGTAGCAGCCAATGCTGTCACAGTGCCACCTTTGAACAGGAAGCTCTTCCGGATGACCCTCTATGTCGAACTCGCCAGCGCCTTCAACACCCTCAAAGGCGGATTCGAGCCCCTGCGCTGCGTGATCTCCACGCGTGACCAGCGCGCCTACGATGTCGAGGTCTTTTCCCGCAGCGGTCAGTCGGTACTGAATCGCCCTATCGCCCGCACCGAATTGCTCGACGCGGCCATGCTCGAAGCCTTCATCCTCGACAGCCGCTCTCGTATCGAACGCGATGCGGACGAAACGCCCTACTGGACGATTCCCTCGTAAACGAAAAAGGCCACTCGAACAGGAGTGGCCTTTTCATTTGAATGGTGCCCGAGGCCGGAATCGAACCGGCACGACGGTTAAGTCGAGGGATTTTAAGTCCCTTGTGTCTACCAGTTTCACCACTCGGGCAGAACCGAACCCTCAGACAAGCGGATTCGTAGAACCTGATCCAGTATTCACACATCCCTGGATGATGAAAAGCCCCGTAGACCTGGGATCTACGGGGCTCTCAATAGTGGAGGCCGAGGTCGGAATCGAACCGGCGTACACGGATTTGCAATCCGCTGCATGACCACTCTGCCACCCGGCCTCAAACCTGAATGTCTTGCGACACTCATGTAAAACATGGAGCGGGAAACGAGACTCGAACTCGCGACCCCGACCTTGGCAAGGTCGTGCTCTACCAACTGAGCTATTCCCGCTTGGTGACGGGCGCCATTTTATCTGAGCCACCCTTTATGTCAAGCCATTGATTCAAAAAACTTATTTCTTTTTCTCGGCGCTCATCAGATGCGGCCAGGCCGCCATCAGATAGGTGCACATCGACCACAGGGTCAGGGCTGCTGCGACGATGAGCAACGCGTAACCACTGATGACCCAGAAGGTCATCTGCGGCGGGTTGGCCAACAGGATGACCAGCGCCAGCATCTGCGCCGCCGTCTTCCACTTGCCCAGATTGGATACCGCGACCTGGGCCCGGGCGCCCAACTCGGCCATCCACTCCCGCAGCGCCGATACCACGATCTCGCGACCGACGATGATGACGGCAGGCAGCGTCAGCCAGGCATTGGCATGCTCCTGCACCAGCAACACCAGGGCCACGGCGACGATGAGCTTGTCCGCTACCGGATCCAGAAAGGCACCGAAGGGCGTGCTCTGCCCCAGGCGCCGCGCCAGATAACCGTCCAGCCAGTCGGTCGCACAGGCGATGGCGAAGATGGTGCTGGCGGTCCAATAACTCCAGTGGACTGGCAGGTAGAACAGGATGACAAAGAGCGGAATGAGGAAGACGCGCAGTACGGTAAGCAGATTTGGAATATTCATTGGCGCGGCTGTTGGTGAACGTGAGGCGATTCTACTCGCTGTGCAAGGCCGCATAAATCTGCTCGGCCAGCTTTTTGCTAATGCTTGGCGCTTTGGCGATCTCTTCGATGCTCGCACGCTGCAGCTCACGGAGTCCGCCAAAGTGCTTGAGAAGCTCCTGCCGGCGCTTGGGCCCGATCCCGGCAACCTCCTCCAGCGATGACGTCCGGCGCGCCTTGCCACGGCGTGCGCGGTGCCCGGTGATGGCGAATCGGTGCGCCTCGTCGCGAATCTGCTGAATGAGGTGCAGCGCGGGCGAATGAGCCGGCAGGGTGAATTCGTTGGACGGATCGTCCAGATAGAGGACTTCGAGACCCGGTTTGCGGGTAACGCCCTTGGCGACGCCCAGCAGAACCAGGTCCGGCACCGCCAGCTCCCGGAGCACCTCACGGGCCATGGCCAACTGGCCCTTGCCACCATCCACCAGCAGGATGTCAGGCAGCTTGCCCTCGCCCGCCTTGAGCCGACTGAAGCGGCGGGTCAGCGCCTGATGCATCGCCGCGTAGTCATCGCCAGCGGTTACACCCTCGATGTTGTAACGACGATAATCCGATTTGAGCGGTCCTTCCGGCCCGAAGACCACACAGGACGCCACGGTCGCCTCGCCGCTGGAATGACTGATATCGAAACACTCCAGCCGCTGAGGCGGTTCCGGGAGATCCAGCGCCTGCACCAGGGCATCGAAACGCACGCCCATGTGCTGCCGATTGGCCAGTCGCGTATTCAGCGCCTGCTCCGCATTGGTCACCGCCAACTGCTGCCAGCGGGCTCGGGTCCCCCGGACGCGATGAGCGATGACCAGCTGCCGCTTGTGGACCTCGGCAAAGGCATCGATCAGGGTAGCGAAGTCCTCATGGACGGAATTCACGATGACCTCGTCCGGCAGATCCCGCTCCAGGTAGGCGAGGTAGTATTGCTCCAGGAAGGCCGCCAGCACTTCGCTGGAGTCCTCCTCGATCCCTACCTCCGGGAAGAAATTCTTGCTGCCCAGCACTCGTCCGCCGCGGACACTGACCAGGTGCACGCAGGCACCGCCCGGATTGACGAGAGCCGCGATGACATCGACATCACCGGTGCCACCCTCGATGCTCTGCTGATCCTGAACCCGTCGCACCAGGGCCACCTGATCACGCAACTCCGCTGCCCGCTCGAACTGCAGATTGACCGAGGCGCTTTCCATCTTGGCTTGCAGTTCTTCAGCCAGGGCATTGCTGCGCCCTTCCAGAAACATGGCCGAATGACGGACGTCCTCGCCATATTCTTGCTCGCTGACGAGCGCGACACAGGGACCCTTGCATCTCTTGATCTGATACTGCAGGCACGGCCGCGTACGATTGCGAAAGTAGTTGTCATCGCATTGCCGTACCTGAAAGGCTTTCTGCAGCAGATTGAGACTTTCGCGGATGGCACCGGCGCTGGGATAAGGACCGAAGTAGCGCCCCTTCCCTCTCTTCTCTCCACGGTGAATGGTCAGTCGCGGATACTGATCCTCAGTCGAGAGATAGACATAGGGGTAGGACTTATCATCCCTCAACAGGATGTTGTAGGGCGGGCGCCACTGCTTGATGAGATTCTGTTCCAGCAGGAGCGCTTCGGTCTCGTTGCCGGTGATGGTGGTCTCGATCTGAGCGATCTTGGACACCATGGAAGCCGTCTTGGGTGCCAAGCCGGTCTTTCTGAAATAGCTGGAAAGTCGGTTCTTGAGATTCTTGGCCTTACCAACATAGAGGAGCTTGCCGCCCTCATCGAACATCCGATATACACCCGGACGTCCACTGCAACCGGATAGAAAGGCTGCAGCATCGAAAGATTGACTCATATCAACTCGTTGCATCTACCATGCCGTGGCGAACAGCCAACATGGCTAGTTCGACATCGCTGGTAATCGATAATTTCTCGAAGATCCGATAGCGATAGGTGTTGACGGTCTTCGGCGACAAACAGAGCTTGTCGGAAATGACCTGGACTTTCTGGCAACCTGCGATCATCAGCGCGATCTGAATCTCTCGCTCGGACAGCTGATCGAAGGGCGACGCTTCGGCCTTGGACTGAAAGGGTTTCAAGGCCAGCTGCTGGGCGATCTGCGCACTGATGTAACGCCGACCGGCGAAGGCCTGCTTGATGGCGGTGATCATCTCTTCGATGTCGGCACCCTTGGTCAGATACCCTGCAGCACCCGCCTGGAGCAGACGCGTCGGAAAAGGATCTTCCTCGCAGGCCGTGACGACCACCACCTTCAGGTCGGGTCGGCTGCGCAGGAGCTTGCGGGTAGCTTCCAGCCCACCGATACCGGGCATCCGGACGTCCATCAGGACTACATCCGGCTCGAGCTCACGGGCCAGCATCAGTGCATTTTCGCCACTGTCTGCCTGGCCGACGACCTGGATTCCTGCCACATCCGCCAACATCCGTACGATGCCGGTACGAACAAGATCATGATCGTCGACAACTAGCACCTTGATCAAAATCGAATCCCCTTCGCTTGCGCTTTCATCGCTTGCGTCACCTAAACAACTATCCGCTGGCCCTACCCGTTAAGGAATAGGATCCTAGGCTACGCTATAAATTTGATTGGTCATGCAAAGAAAAAGGGGTACGACGCTTCGCACCCCTTGCCTGCCGGCCTTAGGCCATTGGGCATTGTATACCGAAAAGAGCTGGAGAAATGAAGCAGATCGGAATCATTCCCGGTCAGGTTACCAATGGTTCGCCGAGGTGTTGGCTCAATCCGCAAGATCCAGGCCTGACCGTCGAAGGCCTCCCCGCTCCCCTGCGCGCCACCCTGATAGCCCGCAAACCCTGAACCCAAAAAGCCCGGCATCTGCCGGGCTTTTTCTTGCTCTTGTAACGCTGCGGTAGGTTGGGTTGAGCGCAGCGAAGCCCAACATCCAGCCATCCGATCGCGGCCATGGGCCGCTCCTACTGCATGCCTTCTAGCAGGAGCGGCCGCATCGGCGGACCACCATGGCCGCAACAGCCCGGCGCAGCCGGGCTGTTGTGGCTCTTTTGCTCTTTGCAGAATGCCAGCAGCGCCCGTCTAGCAGGCCCTGCGCCAAGCTCTCCGACGCTCCGCTTCTAGTCCCCTCTCCCCCCGGGAGAGGGCTAGGGTGAGGGCAACCTCAGCGACCTAGCCTCAGGCTTTCGCTTCCCGATCATCTGCCCCAGCGCCTAGGCATCCTGCCCCGCCAAACTTTTCCCGCCCCAAAGACAACACCCCCGCCAGAATGAACTGAGCGGGGGTGCTGGGTGTTAGGCGCTTGACGATGACCTACTCTCACATGGGGAAGCCCCACACTACCATCGGCGATGCATCGTTTCACTTCTGAGTTCGGGAAGGGATCAGGTGGTTCCAATGCTCTATGTTCGTCAAGCAATTCGGTTGGCTGGCCAGGCGTAGAGCATGCCTGGCTGGCCCAATTGGGTCGGTGATCGAAGTAGACGTGTCGTCTTTGGGGTCTTGCGAACCCACGCGCCGTTTTCGGCGTCGTCTTCCTCACGCTCTGACACGCGGTCAGATTGTTTGGGTGTT